>NZ_LDJJ01000007.1 GCF_001431465.1 Stenotrophomonas terrae
CCCTCCCCTTGCCTGCGGCAAAGGGAGGGAGCAACCGCTTAGCCTCCCCAGCCCTCCGCTCCGCCTGCGGCGTAAGGACTGCAAAGGCAGGGAGCAAAGCAGCGTCGCTGCCGCTCGGTCAGCCGCGCAGCAGGAAGAACGGCAGCAATACCAATGCCGCGGCCGCCACCATGCCCAGCAGTACCGCGACCACAAAGCCTGGCCGCTGCCGCAGCATCGAAGCAAAGGTCTCGGCACTGCCATCACGCAATGCCGCCTGACGTTCATCGCGAACCCGCTGCCCGCGTTCAGCCTGATAGGTCGCCATCAAGGCCTTCGCGCGGGGTTGGTCGTCGTTGTCGCGCAGCCAGATGCCGCCACTGGAAATACCCCAGGGGCTGGCTTCGGTGCGGTACCAGGCGATGCCATTGCGGTCGAGCAGCTGCCCGACCTCGAAGCTTTCGTCGTCGCCGACATTACGTAGATTGAGCAGCAGTTTGGCCATGCCGCCATGATACCCGGCGACGATGCGCTACCCTGCACGCCCATTTCAACGGAGCGCGCCATGCGTCGCCTGTTCATTCCGCTGCTGCTGTCCCTGCTGGCCGCCGGCTGCACCCCGCCTGGCCCGCCGCCGGGCGGCACGATTGCCAAATTCGAACACATCGATACCCAGCCCGGCACCGGCGCCGAAGCCGTGCCAGGCAGCAAGGTCACAGTGCATTACAGCGGCTGGATCTACGACGAGCGCAGCGCCGACAAGCACGGCGAGAAGTTCGACAGCTCGGTGGATCGCGGCGAACCGTTCAGCTTCAACCTTGGCGACAAGCAGGTCATCCGCGGCTGGGACGAAGGTGTGGCTGGCATGAAGGTTGGCGGCAAGCGCACGCTGATGATTCCCGCCGAATACGGCTATGGCAATCGCGGCGTCGGCCCGATCCCGGCCGGCTCCTCGTTGGTCTTCGATGTAGAACTGCTCGATGTCAAAGCTCGCTGATAAAACCGTTGCCGTCATCGGCGGCGGCCCGGCCGGCCTGTTTGCCGCCGAGCGCCTGCGCGCAAGCGGGCTGAAGGTCAACCTGTACGAGGCCAAGGGCTCGCCCGGGCGCAAGTTCCTGATCGCCGGCAAAGGTGGGCTCAACCTCACCCATTCCGATCCGCGGCCGCTGTTCGACAGCCGCTACCGGGAGCGCCAGAGCGAGATCGCCAGCTGGCTGGACGGCTTTGATGCCGACGCCCTGCGTCGCTGGGCGGCCGGTCTGGGCGTGGAAACCTATGTCGGCAGTTCCGGCCGGGTATTCCCGGTGGACCGCAAGGCCGCACCGCTGCTGCGCGGCTGGGTACGCCGTTTGAAAGAACAAGGTGTGCGCTTCCACGTGCAGCATCGCTGGCTTGGCTGGAGCGAAGACGGCAGCCTGCGCATGGCCACCGCCGATGGCGAAATCAGCGTGCACGCCGATGCCACGGTGCTGGCCGTGGGCGGCGGCAGCTGGCCGGAACTGGGCTCCGATGGCAGCTGGATGCCGGTACTGCAGCAACGCGGCGTTGATACCGCGCCACTGCAGCCAGCCAACTGCGGCTTCGATATCGATTGGAGCGCGCACTTCCGCGACCGCCATGCCGGCGCGCCGCTGAAGCCGGTGATTGCGCATTGGACCAACCTGCAGGGACAAGCACAGTCGCTGCAAGGCGAATGCGTGGTCAGCCAGTACGGCATTGAAGGCAGCCTGATCTATGCGCTGGCCGCCGACCTGCGCGAGACCCTGAATCGCGACGGTGCGGTGACACTGGAGCTGGATCTGGTGCCCGGCCGCGATGAAGCGCGCCTGCTTGCCGACCTGGGCCGCGCCCGCAAGGGCCGCAGCTTCGGCGAGCACCTGCGCCGCGCCGCCGGTCTGGACGCAGCCAAGGCCGGTCTGCTGTTTGAAGTACTGGGCAAGGATGCCGGCAACGACCTTGCAGCGGTGGCACGTACGCTCAAGCGCCTGCCGCTGTCGCTGTTGCGCCCGCGCCCCATGGCCGAAACCATCAGCACCGCTGGCGGTGTTCGCTTGGAAGCGCTGGACGATGGCCTGATGCTCAAGGCGCAGCCGGGCGTGTTCTGCGCCGGCGAAATGCTGGACTGGGAAGCCCCCACCGGTGGCTACCTGCTGACCGCCTGCTATGCCAGCGGCCAGCGCGCCGCCGAAGGCGTGGAGCGCTGGATCCTGTAGTGCCGACCCATGGTCGTACGCCGCTCCATGTAGGAGCGGCGTAAGCCGCGACACTGGCAATCAATCAGATTGCGGACAAGCCGGCACTTCGTTGCTCCCGGCTTCGCGGCTTACGCCGCTCCTACAAAAACCTGATCAGCACATCTTGCTGGTGCGCAGCGCCGCGATACGCGCCGGCGGCGTGAACGAATCACTGCGTGCTTCGGCCCAGTATTCGCGGAACACGGTGTGCTCAGGCACCTTCTTCAACAGCTCGCCCGGTGCCAGGTAACGATACAGGCTGGCCAGCGAGCGGATCTCCACCGGCGATACACGACGCAGGATGTGCTCCGGCCCCAGTTCGGACGTATCGTGCAGGCCGGCTGCGCCAAGCAGGTCGCGCAGCGCGCGCATGGTGTTCTGGTGGTAATTGAACACGCGCTGGCCCTTGTCGACCGGCTCGAGATGGCGCCAGCGGCTCGGGTCCTGGGTGGCGATGCCGGTCGGGCATTTGTCGTTGTGGCAGCTCAGCGACTGGATGCAGCCCAGCGCGAACATATAGCCGCGCCCGGCATTGCACCAGTCAGCGCCCAGGGCGATGGTGCGGGCGATATCAAACGCCGTGGTCACCTTGCCGGCCGCGCCCAGGCGGATGCGGTCACGCAACCCAAGCCCAACCAGCGTGTTATGCACCAGGATCAGCGCTTCATTCATCGGCACGCCAACGTGATCGATGAACTCGGCGGGCGCGGCACCGGTGCCGCCTTCGGCGCCGTCGACCACGATGTAGTCCGGCATCATCCCGGTTTCCAGCATCGCCTTGGCGATGCCGAACCATTCCCACGGATGGCCGATGGCCAGCTTGAAGCCGACCGGCTTGCCGCCGGACAGCTCACGCAGGCGTGCAACGAACTGCAGCAGTTCAATCGGCGTGGAGAAGGCCGAATGCTTGGACGGCGAGACGCAATCCACGCCCATCGGCACGCCACGGGTTGCGGAGATTTCGGCGCTGACCTTGGCCGCCGGCAATACACCGCCGTGGCCGGGCTTGGCACCCTGCGAGAGCTTGATCTCGATCATCTTGACCTGATCGGAACTGGCGTTCTCGACGAAGCGCTCTTCACTGAAACGGCCGTTGTCATCGCGGCAACCGAAATAACCCGAGCCGATTTCCCAGACCAGATCGCCGCCGTTTTCGCGGTGATAAGGCGAAATCGAGCCTTCACCGGTGTCGTGGCAGAAACCACCCAGCTTTGCTCCCTTGTTCAGCGCGCGGATCGCATTGGCCGACAAGGAACCAAAGCTCATCGCCGAAATATTGAACACGCTGGCCGAATAGGGCTTTGCGCATTCGGCACCAATCACCACGCGGAAATCGTGGTGCGCAATGGTGGTGGGTGCCAGCGAATGATTGATCCATTCGTAGTCCACCGCGTAGGCACTGCGCAGCGTGCCGAACGGCACCACGTCCATCTCGTTGCGCGAACGCTGGTAGATCAGCTGGCGCTGCTGGCGCGAGAACGGCACGTCTTCCAGATCGCTCTGCACGAAATACTGGCGGATCTCCGGGCCGATCGATTCGAAGCCGTAACGGAAGTGCGCCAGTACCGGGTAGTTGCGCCGCAGCACGCTGCGCCGCTGCAGCACGTCCCAGGTGCCGAGCAAGGCCATCAGTCCAAACAGGCCCACCCCCCAATACCAAGCAGGCCAATGGGTAGCCAGCGCCAGCGATACTGGCAACAGGATCAGCGCCAGCACATAAACCAGATAACGATGCATTACCGTCCTCGACCTACACGGATGGCGGATTCTACAACCGGTCGTCCACTACTTGCCTCGGCCAGGCCGATTTCACGTCGTAGACCACCATGTCCGGCACACCCAAGGCACGGATCTGCGCGGCGTCGAAGGCACGGAACTGCTGATGCGCCACCGCCAGCACCACCGCATCGTAGATCCCCTGCTGCGGTGCCTTCACAAGTTCCACACCACCCATGTCATGCGCATTGCGCGGGTCGGCCCAGGGGTCATAGGCATCTACATGCGCGCCGGCGGCGGCCAGCATCTGCACCAGGTCCAGGCCACGGCTGTTGCGCAGGTCCGGGCAGTCCTCCTTGAAGGTCACGCCCAGCACCAGCACGTGCGCGTTCTGCAGTGGTTTGTTTTTATCCTCAAGCAGGCCACGCACGCGGGTGACCACATGCGCCACCACCCGGTTGTTGACCTGCCGTGCGGTGTGGATCAGATCCGGGTGGTAACCCACGCTTTCGGATTTGTGCAGCAGGTAGTACGGATCCACGCCAATGCAGTGGCCGCCCACCATGCCGGGCCGGAACGGCAGGAAATTCCACTTGGTACCCGCAGCTTCCAGCACATCCAAGGTATCGATGCCGAGTTTGTCGAAGATCAGCGCCAGCTCGTTGACCAAGGCGATGTTCACGTCGCGCTGGATGTTCTCCACCACCTTGGCAGCCTCGGCCACACGCAGCGATGACGCCGGCCAGGTACCGGCGGTAATGATGCGCCGATACAGGCCATCCACCAGCGCCGCCGCCTCGGGGGTGGAGCCGGAGGTGATCTTCTTGATATCCGGAAGGCGCCGCTGGCGGTCGCCCGGATTGATCCGCTCCGGGCTGTAGCCGCAGTAGAAATCCTGGTTGAAACGCAGCCCCGAACCCTGCTCCAGCAACGGCACGCAGACCTCTTCGGTAGTGCCCGGATAGACGGTGGATTCGTAGATCACCAGGTCACCGCGCTTGAGCACGCTGGCAATCAACGCCGTCGCGCTGCGCAGCGGTGCCAGATCCGGTTGCTCATAGGCATCGATCGGGGTCGGCACGGTCACGATGAAAACATTGCGCGCGGCCAGTTCGGCCGCAGCCGAGGTATAGCGCGCATGCACTGCCGCGCTCAGCTCGGCATCATCCAGTTCCAGCGTATGGTCGTGCCCGACCTGGAGTTCGGCGACGCGGGCGGTATCGATGTCATAACCCAGGGTATCGAGCGTCTTGCCGAACTCAACGGCCAATGGCAGGCCAACATAGCCCAGCCCGATGATGGCGATCTGCGGCGCAGCCGCGGCGGTGATCTCGGCGCTCATGCCATCCCTTGAGGTTGCAAACTGGTGCCCGGAGCCGGAATCGAACCGGCAAGGCCTTGCGGCCGGCGGATTTTAAGTCACACAGGCTACCCTAACTGATTGATTCAATTGGGACGCAAGTCGACTAAACAGGGTCATTTTCCCACATCGACTGCACAAAAGCTGCACAGGAAAATTACCGCGGCACCCTCGCCTCGCGGGCCGGCCGAGTGCCGCGGATCAGTGCCTGCAGAGTCGCGACGTCAACCCTATGGAACCCCTCTTCGGGAGCCAACCAAGAGTAGCCCGGAAGCTTTGATGAAGAGGGACTTCCCCAAGAGTCAGGACGACAAACCCACCTACGGGGGGGGGTCTTTGTCTCAGGTAGCTTTGGCAAACAGTGAATCCAGGAGCTCACCCGGTGAACGAATCACACAACTCGCCGAGAAAGAGCCTATGGTGATGGGATAGAAGCGCACCTAGTGCTTCGGGCCACCCCGATGAGCTATGAAGACGTAAAAACAGATCTCGATGATCTCGCTATTGAGATGGCCACCTCAAATCACGCTTGGACCAAAAGTAGACGGCTAGAAAAACTGAGAGCCTTAGCCATTCTAACGAGGCGCGCTCTGAAGGAAGCCACAGGCACATCCAACGAGCAGGAGCGCCGAAATAGCATTGAGGCAGTACTGGATAGAATCAAGAGTATGTTGGCCGCCACAGAGCAGCTTGAAGCCTTGCAGGAAAGCTACCGGAACTGAGCCTCGGATTGTCCGTAGCTCAGCTCAATTGGCAAAATTTTTCCCATAGAACGGGTACCGCTCTTGCCCAGCACCTGAAGGATCTGGGATGCAGCGAAGCTAACGCCGTGCGCCCACTTCGTCGCGCCACTTCGGGACACTCAACTCAGCCGGCGATTCAGCCATGCGCGCGCGAATCGCAACTCGCGATCGACGGTGGGACTTGAAACTCCGAGCACCGATGCAATCTCGTCCCGGCTCATCCCTCCAAAGTAAGTCAATTCAATAACACTGGCGGCGCGCGGTTCAATCTCCACCAATTGGTTTAGCGCTTGATGCAGCGCAAGCACGTCGTAACCTATCGCGCTTTCATCTACCACATTGTCCGCATGCGAAATTGTTACATTCTCTGCATAACCGCCGCGCTTTATGGCTGAGTTAAAGCGCAAACGATCCACCAAAACCGAGCGCATCTTCAGAGCTGCGACAGATATGAAGTGCACTCGATCGCTATAGCTGATTTCACTCCCCATTAGTCGCATCAACGACTCGTTCACCAGCGCAGAAGGCTCGAGTGTGCCGCCACTGTGGTTGGACAAGCGGTTACGCGCAATCAGCATGAGGTCCGAATAAATGGCCTCGAACAAAAGGTCGCGCGCATCTATGTCACCTTGCTGCCAACGATGCAAAAAATGCGTGATCGGGTTCAAACTAATCCCATGCTTTGTGCGCGGGCGCAGATATTACATGTGTTAGCCGCACCTTAGTAATACCTAGGGTGCCCACCCTCCGCTTGATCGCCCCACTTCTAGATGCAGAGCCGGGTGTCATCGACCTCGTGGCCACGTGGCTAGTGCACTTGGAGTACACCCCGAGGGCAGCTTTCATGGGTTCGTTTAGAGGCCAGCGGCGGGCCCACGAGGCAAAGGCCCAAAAGGCCCAAGCGGCCCGTGATTGGTCCGCCGCCATTGGGCGAACCATGAAGGGATAGTCGGGCCTTAGGCCGCAATCTTGTGCTCGTAGAACAAATGCTGGGTGTTGCCGAACGTTGCGGGCACCAACTTATTATCGTCCGCCTAAGCGCCCAGTCTAAGCCCCCATTGCGAAAGTGCTAACCACGCGTTTCAATGATGCCGCTCCACAGGCTCGCACCAACACCCCATATCGCACATCCATTAGGATAACGCCCGAATGCGAACCCTCAAGCTCACAATTTACCTTGGCATCGCCTTGACCAGCACTTCAGTCTTTGCAGAGACACCGCCTGACGTATCAGACCTCGTCGATGCCCGAGGTGCGGGAGGTGAGACGCAGCTTCTCTCCCGTGGTTACGAAGTGCGCGATTCAAACACGGTGGGCGATCAACGCTTCACCTTCTGGTGGAAAGCCAAGACGTTACAGTGCATCTCCGTTTCCACAGTGGATGGGCGATACGCTTCGATTCAGTCGGTCCCAGCGGCTAACTGTGGTGGGCAGTCGGAAAGCGATTCCCAATCGTCAGGGACGGCTACCCGTGATGGCCAATCGCTAGTACTTGTTTGTTACGGCGCAGGAACTCGGCCAACAGTTAAGAGCGATCCGACCTACTCGTGGGACAAGGATGATCACAAGTGGAAGTCTAGTGAGACCGTCCACAGCAGTACGGAAGGCTTCAACGGAGACGTACAGATCGAGCTGTACGGTGACCATGGCCGGATTCACTTGAGCCAGGGCTTGGTTCCCCCGATCAATTCGGGCGGTGACCATGGCTGGTGGGAGCTGGATAACCTCGTGGTCGGACCAGGCGTGATCACTGCCGGGTATCGCCTCAACGGCATGAATAAGCCAAGGATTCATGTGGACCGTCGCACCGGCCAGATCACCATCCAAGGCGCATCAAACTTTGCCGGTCAATGCGACATTGGGAATTTTGCGGGCGGCCAACGCCGATTCTGATGCCTGACTGCTTTTCGCAGCAACGAACTTAGGGGCCCCTCTTTTGGAGGGGCTTTTACATTGGCGAGTGTTGCGACGACTATCCCCGCCGTATGCGCTACGCGGCCGGTTCGCTGCAATTTCCCCGCATCTTCTTAATTTTTACTGGTATCCAATGACCGTTCAGGCAGCAATCTTGTGCTCGTAGAACGGATGCCGCTTGTCGTCGAAGATCGCGTTCAGCGCCTGCTGGATGCGGGACCCGGGTTGCGCCGACCTCACCTGGGCGCCCTGACCTCAGCCGCCGGCCGCTTGCTGATCAGGGCCTGCAGCACTGCCTTCTCCCGCGATCGACGGCGAGGCTTCACCGGCCGGCTGGGCAGGTCCTTGCCGCGAGCCACGATCCAGCGCTCAACCCACATCTTGCCCTGGCGGTAGGAGCCGGCCTTGAACCAGAAGGACCGGCCTTGCCAGTTGAGCGTACCAGCCACCCTCCCCGTCTCCAGCTTCAAGACCGCCACAGTCCCGTAGTTGAAGCACAGGTAGCAGGTGTCGGGGTTGTCGATCCAGTGGTATGGGGTTGGGAGCATGGCCCAGCATGGGGCCGGCCTGTCTCAGCGGCGGGGACGAGGAGTCCGCTAGGCAAGAGCTAAACAGTGCAGTCGACTTGTCACACTTTGAATGAGCTTCCGGCTCCAAATTCCGACTTGAACAGGTACCCATAGTAGTGCGCAACGAAACTACCAATAAGCAGGTGAACCCCTCCGCCAAGGATCGTGCATGCGATCAGGAGAGCCCCCACAGTAGTCAGCGCAGATCCTATTTCAGCTAAGGCTAATCGTCCAAAATATTTCCCGTCGCTATTGCTCGCGCCGCCTCCAAGAAGCCGGCCGAGCAGGCGGACAAGCGCCCACGTCATCAGGCAGCTGACAATAAATATCGCAACCTGGGCGGCACTGAGGAAGGTCAGGATAGCTTCGACGGGAGAGGCCGAACTCCCCCGCCAAAAGAACCGGGTAAAAAAGGCAACAAACGCCCAAACTAAGACGACAATTACGCTTCCCCACAGCACATCATCCGCAGGGGAATGGGCTGTTTTTTGATCGGTTTCCCTCGGCATGACCAAGCTTCCTTTCGGCTAACTACCTGCTAACTGGACCAAGTGCTTCTATTTCAGGCCGCGATCTTGTGCTCGTAGAACGGATGCCGCTTGTCGTCGAAGACGTCGTACAGCGCCTGTAGGTTGCCAGGGTCCGGGTTTAGCCAAGCATCGAGGTGCTCGGGCTTGATGTTGATGATCGTCCGGTCGTGGCCGGCGGCGGCCACCTCCGGCTCGGGTTCGTCAGTGATCGCCGCAAAGCTGAGCAAGTCGGGTTCCTTCCCCTTCGGGTCGGTCCAGTGCGACCACAAGCACGCCACCAGCATCAGCTCGCCGTTGCGCGGGGTGAACTGGACCACACGGTTCTTCCCGTCCTCGCCCTCCACGTTCTCGTAGAAGGTGTCAACCAATAGCAGTCCGTGGGTGTGCCCAAACTCGCCCTTCCAGAAGCCCTCCAGGTTGTCCCGGCGGGCGTTGTAGGTGCCCGGGTACCTCTCATCGTAGGTGGCAGGCTTGCCAGCCGGCCGGCACTGGTAGCGCATTGGCTTCACCACCAATTTGCCGCCCTCACTGACCAGCACCGGACAGTAGTAGCCCGGGAACATGCGGGAATCTCGGGCCTCTAGGTTCGCCCGCTTCAGATCGGCAATCCTTCGCTTGATCTGCTCGATCTTGTTGCCGGCGATCCGCTGCTCGTTCGCCGCGGTCTTCGTGGGCTTGGTGGCCAGCTTCTGCTCGGCGGTGGCCAGGCGCTCGCTCTGCTTGGTCAGCTTCGTCTCAAGCTGTGCGACTTCCTCGTTGTCCCATTCCCGAATCTCGGCGGCAATGGCGGCCACGCTCGAGTCCCCGGGCCGGAGGAACGATAGGTCCAGCGCCCTGGGCGTCTTCGGCCGGCGGGTCTTGTTGTTGTCACGCAGCCACAGCTGGGTGAAGACCTCCAGATCCACGACGGCCCCGAACTCACGGACGAACTTCTTGTAGTCGGCTTCGATCTGAGCTGAATAGCACATGCATCACCTCCGTTTGACCAGAGCATAACGCCCACCGGGCATAGGATTTGTCCATGAACGCCATCACCCGAGAAGAGCTGGACGACCAACTCCACGGCCTACGCGTCAGGGCGGCTCGAATCGCCCGGGACTACGCGCCCAAGGACCAAGTCGATGCCGTCGCCGGCGAGGCCGAGGTCATCGAACAGCTGGTCGACCCTAAGGACCTGACCTACTTCCACAACCGGGTCGAGGAGATCATCTGGGAGTGCGGCATGCTGGAACGAGGGCCGGAGCATGAGTGAGCAGCTATCGGACTACGAACTGGCGTTCAATGAGATCCGGCACGCCCTCCAGGAGCATGGCGAGTCCGAGAGCTTTTGGGAGGCCTGCGACGAAGTCGAAGAACGGCTGATCGACCAGTACCCGGAAGACGAGACGGCGATCATTGAGCTGGTGGCCACATGGCTCGTGAAGCTTGGCGTGCATTCAGAGGGCAGCCTGCAGGGGATGGTTTAGCCCTACAGGACCGCCCCAGCATCCACTGGGCCGCTGATGGGCGCCGCAGCCAGCGAAACCCGAATGCTGACACTGGACAGCAGAACGTCTGCCCAAGGTCGGGTAACCGGCTCACCCAGCACAGCCAACAGGCAGTCCCGCGAGATCACCTCCGGCGTCTCCGCATCCACCACGGACACCGGCGCGACATGGGACAACTGGGTAACGACCGGCCTGCCTTCGGCATCCAACACGGGCGCGCCCACCGCATCGATCGCGCGAGCCTTGGCCCGGAAGGCAACACCAGTGGCCACTCGCTCACAGCTGCAACTGGTGGCGACCAGAGCGCCGGTGTCCAGCTCAACTACAAGTTCGCCGGTCAACGCCGGCACGTCCGTTCTCTTGATGTAGGTCATACCGGCTGCTGCTCCGCTACTGGGCTCTTAGTTCCACCGCCACCACCGCCACCGCCGATGCCGCCACCACCCGTGTTCGGCGGCGCGCCAACGGCCGGAAAATTGATATCCATCGAGGTGATGGCAATGCGACCGTCGCCAGCGAGGGAGGTGATGTAATCATCCGTGACCCCTAGATCCACTGACCCACCGCGCAGCTGCGGGTCGTCATAGAACAGATAGACGGTCTTCTTCGTCGAGGGTGTACCTGCAACAGAGGCGCTGCTTGCACCATAGTTGACCGACGCCCCGCCCATCACCAAGGTGCCTGCACTGACACTCACAGTGGCGATGCTATCCGTAGCGCTGTAGGTCACCGAGGTGTCCACATTCCACACGCTTGCCCGGTTGGCCACCGCGTTCACGGGGAGCGCAAGGGCACCTTCGCGCAAGGTTGTCCCGACTGTGTGTTGGAACGTGGCCGGCCCAGACATGCGACCGGTGTGGTCGATATTGCGAATTTCCACGTCATAGGTAATGCCGCGGCGAACAGAACGCAGTTCGATGTTTCGGCCCGCAGGGATACGCTCAACAGCCCAGTCGGTTCCTTCCGCGCCCGCAATCCTGTAACGCAGTTCTTGCGCGATGATGGTCATACGGCCCTCAACTCCCTGTGCACCTCGGAGTAGCGGCCCATACCGATGCGCACAACGGGCGCCACGATTCCCGCATCGTCAGGGTCGTCAACGGTGGAATCACTGAGAACACCCAGCACTACCGGAACCGGCACTTCGGCATATGTCGTCCCAGTAATCTCGCTGATTATCCCCGTCGGCGGATCTGCCCAGAACGGAGCAACACGGGCGTCGTACCGCACGGCGCTGAACTCAGTGACTTGTCCACCGTCGGTGTAGCGCACACCAGTGACCAGCAGCTTCTCCGTGACGCTCTCTGCCTCGCCGATTACGCAGCCGTCACCAGGCAGGATGCCAGCCGGCAGCGCTTCCAGCCAGAAGGTATCCGCCTCTCCGCCCGAACCAACGATGCTGGCAATAACCGCGCTGCCATCCTGGCGCCGCAGCTGGGCGCTATAGCGTTTGCCGGCCTGTGTGGCCACCATCTGATCGAGCACTAACGTGGGGCGCCCTGAAGCCGCACCAATGCTAACCACCCTGCCCCAGCCCGCCCCCCATTCCACCAGGTCGTGGGCGACGTCGATCACATCGCCCCGAGTTGTGCCCAGGCCGGCCACGTCGCTGGTGAAGCCGTAGCTCTCAGAACGAAACTTGCCCTGCGCAAGGTGAAAGCGGCCAACGCGCCAGGCATGGATAGCGTCCTGCGCAAACCGAAGCTGCATGGTCTCGAACTCGGTTGGTTCGGGCAGGGCTGATGGATTGCCCCGCGCATCTACCCCGCGATAGCTGTAGCCATCATCGAGCACGATGATCTCATCGTCCTGGTAGTCGGCAGCCGGATTCTTGAACTGGACCCGCAGAGCCTGTGGCAAGCGTACAAAGGGGCGCGACATGGTGAAGCTGTCGATCTCCAGTGGCGTGAACGTCATGCTGGGTAATGTTTCACCCGAATCGAAGACGATGCTGTACTTGCCGTCCCGCCGGCCAAGCGAACCCAAGGAGCACGACAATAGATCTTCGATCAGCTCAGCTGCCGTGGTTGCCGCATCGACCACGCCGCGCGCCTCGAAGCTATTGATCGTGCAGAACTCAGCATAGTCGGCAAACGTGTCCAGATGGATTCGGGTTCCCGGTACGTGCTTGCTCAATGCCGGACATGCGGTCAGCAGCCAGTACCCCACCCAAGCAGGATTGAGGTTCACTGCTGGAGCTGCCCATGTATCGCTGGCACGGTCATACACGCGTACCTTCTGCCGAACAACCAGTGACAGGCTCTGCAGGGTGCCATTGAGCTGATCGGTCGCCTTGATGCGCATTGCCAGTTTGTTGGTGCCGGTTGTGCTGGGCAGGCCTGGCTTGATGGAACGCAGGGTGGACCAGGTAAAGTCAGTGATGTAAGTGTTTTTGGAACTTCCCTTCGGGGTTTCGACCCGCGACACCATCACCTCATACTGACCTGCAGGCACATCCCAGGCGATACCGCAGGCGAAGGCTTCAGCCTTCTCCATGCGAACCTCGAACCGCCCGTCGCCCATGGGGGTCAAGTACGAAAGCCGAGGACTAGCAGGCGTGATCCACGCTCCGGTGCTGCCGGCCAACCGGTACTGAAAGCGCCAACGCACTCTCATGTCGAACTTTCCACCCTTTGTGCTTACACCGTACAGTCCAGCCGGGGCGACAAGGTCCAGTGCCACGCGCGTGATGCCGGGCGCCGTGGTACGCGTCACAGCGTCGCCATCTGCCATTGAGGCACCGACAACAACTTCTGCCACATCGTTGGTATAGAGCGTCGGGGTGCGCGTGATCTCGTACTGCACTTCCTGGTACTGGCTGATCGGGTTGTCACCGATGCGGATATCGGCAACCTCGATGTCGCCATGACCCAGATCGAACAGACAGTACTGATAGCTGCTCTCGCCGACAGCCTCGCTGTAGGGGTATGCAGCATGGGGAGGAAAGAACCTGGACTCACCAATGACGAACGGGATGACGCCGCCGGGATTGATCTGGTTCGACGTGCCGGTGAGGGCGTTCCATCTCGCAGTGGTCGCATTATCGCCAGCAGGGGATGGCGGCTTCGTCAGGGCGGCAATGGCAAGTGAGCCAAGCATCATGACTCCCACGCCAAGCAACTGACTTCCAAAGTAGAGACCCACTTGAGGGGCAAAAAAGGTCAGCGCAACCATGGCCACGATCGCAACCAACTGTCGTGCGCTACCCCCATGCAGGCCACGGCGAGTGACATGAATCGCAGTGCCAGCCTTCGGACGGAGCCTGTGCCAGTACGCAGCGGGAACCTCATGCCCCCCCACTCGGACCAGCAACTCGCTGTCGGCAACCTCCCCGCCGCTACACGCCTGCACAAGCATTGCACGCAACGACTGTCCACCATCCACGTGGACCACGCCCACATCCTGCGAGAACTCATGGGGCCGCAGCATCAGGCTATGGGTCATTTCTCACCTTTGAAGCGATAGAAGCCCTCGATCCGGCTGGACCATAGGGGCGATGAAAGGAACTCGATACGACTGCGGGAACCTTCCTCGACATGGAGGAAGCGGCCGCGGCCGATGCAGACGCCCACGTGGTCGGGTGCCCCGCCGGTTTGAAAGACAACGACTGCCAGCGCCCCGGGCCTCGCCACCCTTTCCCAGTCCGATGCCCGCTCGGGTTTGACCACCGCCGGTAGCGGCACACCGTGCGCCGCCAGGACGCGTGCGGCGAACACACGGCAGAAGTGCCGGCCCTCATAGGGGACGCCAACGAATGGTTCAAGGTTCACTGGTACAGCCCCTGCGAGTTGGTCGGGCCATAGCTCTGTGCTGGCACACGCTGGTTAAGGAAGTCTTCCTCATGGCCGAGCTGCAGGGTTACCTGCATCACGTCGGCCTCGGCACTGAGTACCGAGAACTCACACGGCCCCAGGATCGGCTTGTCCGGCTCGCTGGCCGTGACCAGTTCAAGCGTCGCAACGGGAACGCCAGTGGCGTCTCGAAGAAGGCGCGTCACATCCCGCTCCACGTTGTCGATGCGCACCGAAACGTTCCCGCCCCGCTCGTCACTGTCATCCGGAAAGGCTGGCTCGAACGGATAGGGCTGGTACACACCATCTGCCTTTGCCAGCGGCTCGGTGTTGTTGACGATCCGAAAGGTGTCACCGGCAATGATTTTCAAGCAAGGCAAGAACACCTCTGCCGTGTCCTGGGCAAGGATGGCCCTCGCCTGCGCTGGCGTCAGCTCCCTGGCCATCAGCTCGCCACCGTGTCGACCAGGTTGCTGCTGACGCTGGTATTGGTGTTTCCGGAGTTGGTCAGCCCGCCCGCCGTCGTCACATTGTTCCCGCGTACCAGAAAGCGATCTGCATTGGTGAGCCGCAGGGTGTCAGTCAGGTTGTTCGAAATCACGCCCCGGACCGTGCCGCCTGCTGCCGCGGCGGTAACGTTGACGCCCGCATTGTTGGCCCCTGCGGAGGCGTTGACGCCGCGCAAGGTGTTTGCATCGATCGTCACCCACGATGAACCGTAGGTATAGATTCCAGAACCACGAACGTTTTGGACCACGTTGCCGATGAACTTGACGTGCTGGCAGTAGTCGGCGGTAAGAGCATGCGTGGCAGTGCGAGTGCCGGTTGCAGTGAGGTCCCTGACCGTGTTGTTCGCAACCAAGATCCGCTGAAAGTATGCCGAGCCGTCCGCCTGTCCAAGGAACCGCACAGCCCGGCAGTCGTTGTACGCGTAGCCACTGTTGCCGTGGTTGCTGAACAGGTTGCCCTCGATGATGTAGTCGCTCATCACCATCGCATCAAAGGCCCAGGCGATGATGCCCAGCGCGCCGCCAGTGAACCGGCAGCCACGCACCGTCACGTTGCTCCAGTTCTCCAGGCGGATGCCTGCATAGAACGGGGAGAACATCTGGCAGCCCTCCACAAGAATTGCCGTGTGGACCACACCGGCGGCGTGTGAGTGCGAACCAATGGCGGTGCCAGTGCCATCAAACACGCAGTTCACGACGCGGATGTTCAGGCAGGCGGTGTTGTCATAGGGACCTTCCCATGGGTAGCCGCCTGCATAGCTGTAGTCCAGCTGGATTGACTCGTTCCCCTGGAGGTTCTGGCCGTTGCCGCCGATGAACCGGCAGTTGTCCACCGTCACGTGCCGGCTTGAGTTGATCTCGATCTGGTGGAAAGTCGGGGTTTCCGTGAACTCACAGTCCCGGATCGTGACGTAGCTGGCGTGCGCAAACGCCAGGCTGGTCGAACTGACCGCAGCATAGTTGGGGAAGTTGGCATCGAACTTCAGGCCGGTGATGCTGACCTTCTGCGTGGAATACCATTCAACGGCCCCGGTCTGGCGGTTGCGCAACATATTGTCGATATCGGCACCGCGCAGCAACGTGGCGCCGTTGCCCAGGATCACGGTATCCGCGTGAAAGAACAACGCAGCCGTCTGCCGGTAGATCCGCCCCTGCGTCAGAACCAGCGTGCCGCCGGCGGCGCGGTCCAGCGCCTTCTGCATCGCCACGGTATCGTCGGTGATGCCATCGCCCTTGGCGCCAAACTGCTCCGGCGAAACCGTCCGACGATAGAAGGCCAAGAGCGTTTCCTGGACGGCGCCCGGATCGTCGAGGATCACCCCGACAACCGCGGCGCCCGTACCGACCGCAACGCCCCAAGCGTTGTGGATCATGATCCGCGAGTGGTCCGCCATCAGGATGCGGTCGCCAGCCATAGCGATGACCGACGCCGCCGACGCCGCCATGCTCAGGACGTGTACCGTTACTTCGCCTGCATGCTGTCGCAGCAAGTTGTAGATGCCCAGTCCCTCAAAATAGTCGCCGCCCGGCGAGTTGATGTTCACCGTGACGGCTCGCGGCCCGATGGAACGCAACGCAGCGGCAATGATCCGCGACGTTACTCCAGTGCCGTCAAACGACTGGCCAATCCTGCCGTAAATGGAAATGGAAGTTGCAGGATCGCTAGCGGCCGCTTGCATTTCAGGCTGCCAAGCTTCGATTGCATCTTCGCGAATATCGAACTGCATACCGGCCAAGCCAGCATCAGCGCGGATTTCAGGCAGCTTCCGGAGGCTCATCGATCTTTCCTTTCTGGGTCATCGGGTTGCGCAGCTCATTGGTGCCGGGCTGGTCGGATTCGGGGTAATCGAGGAGATCGCGCACTTCATTCTGGCTGTGCCACGGCGCGTGACCGCCAGCACCAAGTGCCTTGGCGAAGAAGTCCGCCTGATCTTTAAGCGTGCCGCGCATCAGAGCGCGCTCGTTGAACTTCGGCTGGTACTTCTCCAACTCGCCGTCCGACAGAAGCGAGCGGGCCGCGGCCTGCTCCCAGTTCGTGAAGTGCTCCAGCATCGTGTACTGCAGGAAGAAGATTCCAAGCTGCTCGATGCCTGAGCCCCAACTGGTGTCGTCCATCATCAGGAGCGGACGCGGCACGCCGAACAGCCTGGCCACTTCCTCCACCTGGGCATTGCGGTTTTCGATGTGCTGAGCTTCCTGCGCGGTGCTGCCGAAGACGTTGGCCTTTCCACCCTCTTCCAGAAGCATGAATCGTCGAGCACTGTTTTCGCCAGAGAAGCCAGTGTCCAGCGACTCACGCATACGGTCGTAAGCTTGCTCGCTCAGCGCGGTAGGCACCTCGATGGCACCACCAGCCATGTTGCCCGTCTCGAAGATGCGGCTTGCTGCTTTTTCAGCATCCAGCGCCAAACGAATCGCCCGGTCTGCCAATTTCATGCGGGAAAGGCTGGTGATTCCATCTACCGACAGATCACGCAGGTGGAACACGTCCTCCTGCTGCAGCTCGACTTCGCCGCGCTTCTTCGTGCTGTAGTGGTAGACCATCCTCCAGTCATCGCCCAGCTCTGCGCGCATGGCGCCGCTGTCCAGCGGAATCAGATGGATGGGCCTGCCGGCGGACCAGACGATGCGCGCGTAAGCATCACCGTGGCGTAGCTGCGACAGCATCATCTGCCGCTTGAACTCCAGCGGTGTCTGCCACCCGTTGGGTTTTATCTTCAGCAGCCGATGCGCCGGATGCTCCTTCGCAACACGCTTCTCGGCGCCTGCTTCAATCAGGTTGATCGGCAGCATGCCAACGGTGCCGCATATCAGCGACACGCAGCGAAGCACCGCCATGTTGCGCAACTGGTAACCGCCGGAGCCACCGGAACCACCGCCACGGATGAACTCCAGCAGCCGTGGATCATCCATCCCACTGAACTGCTGCCTGTCAGCGCTGGCTTGCGGTGACGGGCTCCCCGCCTCGCCTCCCCAGATCCGGTCCAGCGATTTGATTGAGTCCTCGTTGAACCTGGACATGGGTTTCCTTATAGAAATCGGATGCCGCGACGTTCGTACACGGACTCAGCCTTGCCACCAGCATTGGCCGCGCCAATCGCCATGCAGAGCGCAACGGCGGCGTCGATCTTGTTGATGGACCTGTTCTTGTCGAGCCACTGATTGCCCCACTTGTCGCCCTCGATCACAGCGCTCATCAATGCGGACACCAGCACCGGATTCCGCAGCAGCCGGATGCGGCCTTCCAGCAGCGCCTCTTCCAGCAGTCGCAGCGAGCCGGGCATCCACAGCCCTTCGCCCCCCTCCAACAGCGGCTTTCCCTTTCGGAGCCCGCCCTGAGGATGCTCTGCAAATGGCAGAACCATGCCGAGATCACTGACTTCCTGCTCGAATTTGCGGAATGCATACCGGTCGTACGCCACAAGCCCCACGTCGTAGTCGTGGGCGTACTCGGCTAGCGTCTGCGCCACATGTCGGAAGTTGATCGACTGCCCCGCAGGCGCGTGGATGTGGCCGGCCTTGGCCCAAACGTCATAAGGGAGCTTGTCGCGCAGTGTTCGCGCGGCGATGGTGCCTCCCGGCGTCCAGGCCTCGATCCACGCGTCATACGTCGGCTTGCGCACGATCTTCCGCTCGCCATCTACAACAACCTCAACCTCTACCGATCCCGTCTCCACCACCGAAGCCATCGCGGTAATGTCCCGGATCTGCGACAGATCCAAGCCGGTATAAATGCGCTTGCCGTGGTGCTGCTGGACGTCGAAGTCTTCCAGCGCCGGCTCCAGCGTCGCCCGCGCCATCCAGGCCGTCTCTGCATCCGTCCAAATGCAGAAGTGCAATCGCAGGATTCCGTTCAAGGAACCCGGAATCGCCTTGGCTTGGGCAACCACCTCGGCCAGGTACTCCTCGGTGATCGTTACACCCAGCAGTGGATTGGCCTTCCCCCAACAACTCGGGTCCTCCAGCGGGTCATCGCCATCATCCAATGCACAGACATAGCTGAAAGTCGTGTCGTCCAGCGGTTCGCCGATGAACGTTGGATCGTTGACCGCCTCGGTGTGACCGGCGGCAACCTTCACCGCATGCTCGTGTTCTTCCCAGGCCACGCTGTTCCGGTCGCTGCCGGAGTTGGTGATCATGAACAGCATCGGCTCGCGGCGGAACTTGAAGCCGCGCTCCAACATTTCGATGATCTTGCGATCCGGCAGCTCGTGCACCTCGTCTGCCAGCACGAAGTACGGACGCGGGCCGGAGCCGGTCTTGCCCGTATCGCGCGACACCGGACGGAAGAAGCTGCCACTGGCGTGGTGCGCGATGTTGTACTCGCGTCCCGGGCCGCCACTAAACTCCAGCCGCTTGGCTAGTGCCGGCGACTGCTTGACCATCTTCACCGCGTCCGCGAATAGGATGCCGGCCTGATCACGCTTTGCCGCCGCCGCGTAAATCTGCGCTCCCGCCTCGCCGTCGGCAGTCATGCCATACAGGCCAAGCCCGCCAGCCATTGGCGACTTGCCGTTTCCCTTTCCCATCTCGATGTAAGCGCGTCGGAACCGCCGGCGTCCATCAGGCTTCTTCCAGCCGAACAGCGAGCCGAGAATGAAGACTTGGGACGGGTGAAGCTGGAACGCCAGGCCTTCAAACTGCCCTTCGCTTAACTTGAGCACGCCCTCGAAATAGCCGAATGCTCGCTCTGCTGCAGCATGGTCAAAGTGCAATCCGCGCTTATGACCATCCTCCAGATCCTTCAGGTGCCGACGACACGCATTCCGCACATGCGGCCCAGCCACAATCTCGCCAGCCACCACTGCATGCGCATACGCGCTAGTGCGGTCGGCCGAAGAACTGCTCGTCCGGGTCTTCTTCTTCGTCGCCGCCATGATTCACTTTCGTCTCATCAACCGGCGTAGCGCCGAGCTTGGACAGTAGCGAGCCCAGCGCCTGCAACGCCGAGACCCCCATATCCTTGTCCGTCTCCATTCGTGCCGCCAAGATGCAGACCTGGCGCAGCAAGAGCCGGTGGCCGGCATGCAGCCAAGGCATGTTCTCGGCTTGCTCTCGCCATACCGCAACAGCAGCAGGCCTGCGAGAACGTGCGCCCTGGTCATTTGAAGCCCTCGATGGTTGCCCGGTCCGGGTGGCGATAGCTGATCCACTCAGGCATGGGCACGAACCGCCCGTTCTGCTTGAGCTGGATCTGCACGTCGTAGCGCGGCACGTTCTTGAACGTTGCGTCGAATTCATCCAGCAGCACGGTCATCCGCGCCTGCCAGTCATCCGGCATCTCATGCATCAGCACTCGTGGCAGCGGAAGCCAGGATGCATAGCTCAACCCGAACCAGCCCCATAGAGCGTCATAGCCTGGGCGACGAAACATGTTCACTCAAACCTCCATGCCCGCAAGGGCTGCACCTTTACTTGTGCCAACTCAGGGCGAACAATCGTTCTCCCCTCCACATGGGAATACAGACATGGCCGACCGCCTGCTCTTCGAGTACCAGGAAGGCTGCTACGTCAATCCGGACCAGGTTGTCGCAGTAACCAGGCTTGACGGCGGACAACATGGTCCGTGGGAATACCAGATCTACGTCACCGGCTCCGAGATGCCATTTCGGGCTGCCAATTCAGAAAAGGCCGTCGTCGAAGCCTCCCGGAACGACTTGCTAAAGTTCTTCGAGATCCGCTCGCCAAAGCGCTAACCCTCCTTCAAGGGTCCATTCCAATGTCGCCGTGCCAGTGCGCCAGCGCTGCGACGACCAGCCCGGCCAACAGGCCAATGCCCAGGTACATCACGGCGGTTCGGGCGGGATCACCGCCCCCAGACCGCGAAGCAGGCCTTCCAGCGTCTGCACTCGCATGCGCAACCGATGTGCCTCTTCCTGCGCCTCACGCCGCAGCTTGATCTCCTCATCCAGCTGCGTGCCCATCCGGGCCTGCGACTGCTCGAGACGATCAATGCGCTCTGTCAGCCCGCTTACCAGGGTGACGTTGGCGTCCGTCTCGGTCCGCTCTTTCTTGCGGCTGTTGATGACGCCCCAGATCTCCCTCACTGCCCAAAGCGCGAAGGCACCGCCGGCGGCCCACCACGGTGCAGTGGTCGGATCACCGTCCATCAGGACAAGGCCTGGCGCACGCCAGCCTCGATCACCGACTCGTCCCAGAACAGCCCGCCGTTCTCGTGCCGGGCAATCGCAGTCACCATTCGCTGCAGCGGAACCTGCTTGCTGAGGCTGACAATCTCGCGACTGCCCACCCCAACCTCCCGTGCCACCTGAGTGATGTACGCCTCGGTGTCGTTCTCCACCGGGGGAGCCCAACGGTTAATCATGTCCCGCACGGTCCGCAGGCCGTGCTTGTTCTGATACGTCAGCAGCGTCTTGGCCAGCGCGCGGAAACCCGCCTGGGGCGTTTCGAACACGCAGAAGCGTTTCTCGCTAACCAGTGCCGCAGCGCTACGGTCCTCACCGCGCCACACGGTTGCCGTGCGATCCAGATTGCCAGGATTGTTGTTGCGGACGCCGCGCGGCTCCTGCTTGCTGCTCATGGGTGAATCCCCTGTATGGCAAAGGTGCCCGTCACTGCAGCCCGGCTGGGCTCAGTCGTTGTTCCGGTGAGAGTGGACGGGCATAGAAGAACCGATCACCACCGCTGCCTGGTGCGCAGGCCAGTCATGGCGTTTCTGGTGCGCTTGCGCGCGGCACCGGCCCCAATCGCCTCACGGCGAGCGGAGGAGCTTACGGGACGGTGGTGATCGGGTTGAAAAGAAAAAGCCCGGCTTGTGCCGGGCTTTCGTCGCGTGATGGTAGGACTGTAGCCCCAAAAGTGCGCAGGCATCACCTGCGCACTTTTGCGAATCGCAGCGTACGGAAATCGGAAGAACTTCGTTCGACCTACGGGCCCGCGTTCGGTCCAGATGGCAAGAGCTTGAACGAACTCGCCGGTAGGGAAACATGCCATACCGAATGCATCGGCTTCAGCTCCGCATATTGATGACGGATCATGCCCCTCAAGTAGGCGAGCCGCATGTGCCCTTCTATCAGTTGATTCGGATGCATCGGCCCTCCCTTTGGATGCGTTAGTCCCGATGCGTTAGGAGCGACGATAATCGGTGATGGAGTGGTTCCTTCGCTGAGCATGTACTTTGCGAGCCAGGTGCTCTGCCGAATGCGGTTTCGAAATAGCTCGTCTCCCCAGTAATCAAGCTCTTTCATCCAGTTTCCAATGTGTCCGACCTGCATTACTTGATCATTGTTGAGCTCGACGAGCTCGAACTCGAAGAGCTCTGGGGACTTGTCCCTCCATCGGCTGTCGAACTCTCCCCAGTGCCGGTGAACCCAATTCTCTACAACGCACTTCGGAAAGTTCCCAAATCTGGATGGCCAGCGACCGTAGTAGTCCTCGAAAGACTCTGCTGAATCTCCGTAGCCCTTCACCGGGGGAACTTTCATTTGATCACCGCTCTTCTTTGAACAGACGAAAAATGTGCTGCGACCACCTTAACTCAATTGGTACCAGCAATCTTAGGTGGCCTGCGGGGCCTGGAGGTTCCGGCCGCCAGCAGCTAAAGGAACCGGCTTAAGTGTCATGGCGAGTTTGCGAGCCGCAGCTTCCTCCGCCTCGCTCAGCTGCGTGATTAGCCAATCAACAACCGCAACCCAAACCTGCCGGTACGCGGATTCACTGACTCCCATGGAGGCTGCGCGCTCCCGGTTGCTCAACCGCTCGCCCTTCATATAACCCATTGCTACTGCAGCGATCTGCGGAATGCGCTCTTCCAGCCTCTCCGGAAATAGCTGCTCGCGAGCCACGGCAGCACGCGCCTTCAACACGCCCAGATTGCGGCGGGTCTGCTCACCCTGGTCTCGCTCAAACTTCGCTATGCAGTCGGTGATTCCCCAGAGGGTCCGGGCATCGATAAAGCTGCGCGACCGGCGATTGCGCTCTTCCAGTGCCAACCGGGTTATCCCGTGAAACACGCGAACTATGTCCGCGCGGCTCGGATCAGGCCCATACAGCAGCTCAAGCAGGTCCCGACCAAGGCCAGCCGGCACCATGCCGAGCGCCCCAGCGATATCGATGTTGGTCAGGGCATCTACTCCACCACCTGTTCCCGCACCCGCATCCAGCCGGAAAGAGGAGGCGTGAAACCTCGCCAATAGCTCACGAACGTCTTTCATGCTGCTCTCCTCAGTTCAATTACGTGGGTCTGTTGTTCGATCAAGTCGTCGTCGCTGCCGTAGGTCTCGTGGAACACCCGGGAGCCATCCATCAGGCTCGGCCCGTAGATCTCGCGCGTCTGGGCGAGGGTCTTGCCCTCAATCGGGTGCCGGCGGTGATGCCAGACGCACAGGGCGTAACCGAACATGTGGCCTCGACGGCGGTTGCCGCTCTTGGCGTGGTTGTAGTCGCAGCCGTAGACCACCCGGCGCGCTGACAACAGGCCGGCGATCTGGAGCACCAGGCAGGCCATGCACGGCCCAACCTTCGCCAGCTCGATGCGCTCGGCCTCGGCTGCAGTCGGGGTGCCGGTGGAGTGCTGCATCGCCATCAGTCGAACCCCAGCTCCTGGGCAGCGCGCGCCATCGCGGCAGCTGCGCTCTCCCGGTTGGACACGTTGGGCGCGGCCGGCCTCTCGTGGACCAACGCTGGAACGGCGGCCGGCAACGCGCCGCCGGCGGAGACGTGCTGCAGCGCCTGGCTGTAGGCAGCGGCCACCATGCGGGACTGCTGATAGCCATCGGCTGCGTTAAACGCGTGCAGGTCCATCAGCGAGCGCACCAGCACAGACAGCGGGCTGCGGTCCTGCCCGGGGCGTAGTTCCTGCTCCACCTGCGCCAGCGACGGCAGGCCAAGGCACAGCGCGCGAAACTTCGCTGGGTTCGGCGGCCACTCCAGGCCCATGCGCATGCAGGCGGCCATGCCCTCGCCCAACTGCCGCGGCAGCAGACCTTTCAGCGCCAGCGCCCAGGTTTCGCCAGCCAAGGTCAGCGGGCCAGCTGCCGTGGCTGGCGCCAGGCCGTTATCCCGCTTCCACTTGCCCGGGAACATCGCTTCCATCCGCTCCCACAGGTTCCACAGCGCGTCCATGGCGCGCTTGCTGGGCTCACCCGACAACGGCGTACTCGGCGTCGATGAAATCCCCTGCCGGCTGACCTCGTCCCGCTCCGCCTGGGCGGCCAGCGTTGCCACCGCCATGGCGGCGCTCGTATTCGGCCCGTGCTTGGGCAACTCCTGCGGCAGAACCTTCTGCAGTTGATCCATGGGCGTTGGCTCCAGATTTCGGGATGACGGGCAGCGACAGGCCGGCGGCCATTGCGTCGCGGAGGGATTGATTCGGGTCGCCGCCGGATGCGGCCAGGGTTTTCAGCGTCGGTAGGATCTGCAGCCAGCTCTGCACCGACAGCGTCCTACCGGAAACCCGGCGATGGCGAACGAACTGGGCAAGCACCTGGTGATCGATCCAGTCGGGCAGCGACCCCAACGGCGAGATCTCGCGATCGATGTCAGCCTCGGTCAGCTCGTTTCCACACACGCGGTGTGTGTTCTGACGGTTCCCTTTAGTTTCTGACGGTTCCGTGTCCCGTTTTTGGGACTGTTTCGCGGAAAAACGGGACTGTTTGGAGGGAAAAACGGGACTCTTTCCGGCGCTTTTTGGGACTGTCCCGTTTTCGGAACTATTCCGCTTTTGGGACTGTTCCGTTTTCGGTACCGTTTCGACTCTTTGACCAGCAAGCAGCCGATAGACGATCACCTGCTTCGTGTCGCCCATGCGGCGGCCACTGTCCTCGATGAATCCCAGTTCGCGCAGGCGCACGAGGTTGGCGAGAACCGTCTTGCGGTCCTGGCCTGTCGCCTCGGCCAGATAGGCCACCGATGGGTATGCAAGCCAGGTGTCGCCGCTGGCGCAGTTCGCCGCCCCTTCGACTCGGCGAAGCACATAGCCGTGCTCGGCGGCCAGGGCGTGCAGCATCCGGTCATCGCCAGTCACCCCCATGATCTCGCTGGCCTCAGCCAAGCTCAGGTGGTGCGTGCTGTTGTTCGGATTGACCTTGTTGCGCAGCACCGCGCCGGACATGCCAATGCGAATGCCCAGCGCCTCTGCCCCACCCGGGTAGTCCTTCACGGTCTTGTGGGCTGCGTCGGTGATGTTCATTGCTGTGCTCCGTGAACGTGGTTTGCGACAAAGGCGCGGCGCACGATGGGCGCCATGAAAGGAATCGAACTCATCTCAATAGCCCCTCTCGACCGGAAAGCTGGGGCCGCCCTCCCTGCGGTAGGCTGCTGTTTCCACACGAACAGCCCGCAAGGAGGGCGACATGAAAATCGAACGACTCGATGCGATAGACGACAGCGGAAATGCCACGCAGATCGTGAGGACAACACCCCGAATGGACGCCAGCTCGCTGGATGGGCCAGCCAGCTTCGACGGACTGCCCACGTATCGAACGTTGGATGGCGAGCACCTGAACCCGTCGGACGGCGGGTTTGTGGGCATCCAGACAGAGCGCAGGTTCAAGCTCACTTAATCCTCACTCCAGTCGATAAGTGCAGCGGGAAGCACTCCGGGGTGCAGGCGGTGCATAGCCGCCATTCCCGCTTCGAAGATGACTCGTACCTGTCCGCCGGTGAGATTTCGCTCACTGGCCCACAGGGCGATATGGGCCGCCGCCTGATCGGCTGTTTCGTTCGGGATCGTCGAGGAATCGGCTTTCTGGAATGCGTCCATTGCTCAGGCCACCTCCACGGAAACGATGCGGTCGTCATCGGGATCTGCCGGAACGTGCTCGGCCTGGACCGCGGGCTGGACGCCCAACAGGCGCAGCACCTCGGGCAAAGCCGGCAGCGCGCGCTCTTCCTCCCAGCCTTCAACCTGCGCCAAAGGCAAACCCAGCACTGTGGCCAGCTGCTTGTCGTTGGTGAAGCCGAGCCGGGCTCGCAGCGCGCGCTTGCTTATGCGGCAATCAAGCTCAGCGGCCAATGCCCTTGGAGAACTGACAGAGCTGGCACCGTCCGTAGTGCCCCCAAAGACGTCAGTGCGTGTGACACGGGTGTACGGAGGGATACCTCGATACTTCCAGTTCTGGACACGCTGAGTGCCCTTTGGCATCTCAAATCCCAAGCTTCGGGCCACGTCGGCCGGGCCACCAAGCGCATCTATCAGCTCGGCATCCTTGTGCATGACTTTGTCGGTCGAGTTCATGCGCCAATTAAACACCTTGTTTAAACATCAGTCAACGCGGCGTTTAACAACGCGGCGTTTAGTCCCGCGACAATGGCCCATGACCGAAATGCACTCTTCCATGAAGCGCCTTTACGCTGCGGCTGCTCAGCTGGAGCCCGCGATCAGAGGGCAGTCGGCGCTTGCAAGGGCGCTAGGCCAATCCCCGCAGACCCTAAAGAACTGGGAGTCTCGATCGACTGGCGTTTCAGCAGCTGGCGCAAATAGGGCGCAGCAAGAGCTAGGGATTAGCTCGACTTGGATTCTGGAAGCGCACGCGCCAATGTTCATAGGCGCTCCGTCCACCGTCTCTACTCCTGCGACGCCAGACGCCTATGTTCGCGTTCAGCAACTGGAGGCCACGGCAGGCATGGGAGAAGGGGTGGAAAACCCGGATTTTCCGGAGGTTATTCGAGCAATAGATTTCGAGCCAGGCTACATCCGTAGCATTGTAGGATTCGTGCCTGTGCCTGGACGCTTGCGACTGATTTCGGGCAGCGGCGATTCGATGCTGCCGATCATCCAACCTGGCGACGCAGTTGTCGTAGATACCGGCATAACTTCGTTTGACGGCGACGGCATTTATCTGATCAACATGGGAAACGGCCAGCAGATAAAGCGCTTGATCGACAGAGGGATCATCCACGTTGCCAGCGAGAATAAAAGCTACGGCGATCCCTTTCCCATCCCGGAAGGAACAGTGATTGGCGGAAAGGTCTATCTCCGCAATCGGATCGAACGATTTAACTAGTCCGCGGCCCCCAACAAAAAAGCCCTGCCAATGCAGGGCTTTTTCGTGCCAGCCTTCATCAGCCGGCGGCGGCCTGCGGCCAGAAGCGGAAGTTCAACTCTGGAATTAAGCCGCACCGCGAAGCGGTGTCGGCTTGAATGAACTGTTAGGCGGCACATGACAACGATGCAACCGCCCGACGTAGTTGAAGCCAATAGTTGAAAGCTATGAAGCAGGAGACTGGATAGCCAACTAGCCAGAGTGGATTGATGAGTGAAAGTAGCAATGGACGGCGCAACCAACGCGCAACCTTTTGCTCTACCTCCGGAAAGTGCCAATCCGGAAGTGTCGTACCCATAAGCAGTAAGGCATAAGCCGTCTCGATTGCGAAGGCTCCGCAGGTTTCCCAAAACACAGCGCGATTGAACTCAGGCATGTCCTTGGGTTGAGCGGAAATCTCGCGTCCGAAGCGTTGGAAATCTTCTTCGTCCAGACCGATTTCGGTCCAGGCGTAAGATACCGCCTCCCAGATTTTCTCTCGGTTCACGTGAGACTCCTTTGCCGCCTAACTCCGAAATTAAGTCGACTCGCGAAGCGAGTTCGGCTTGAATGAACTGTTAGGCGCCACCCTACGATCCGAAGCCGCCAGGAAGCAACCGGACCTCTGCGGACATGCAGACGCCATTACCACCGGATAGTGGCCGTACACCCAAGATGGTGCCCTGCTGCGTGAGCTCCGCCTGGACTATGACGATAGGCTGCTCAGAGCCATCCTCCAGTAGCTGAACTGCGCAGCATGGAAGGCTCATTGGAGCTGGAGTGGAACCACCCTGCACATAGAAGACGGCAGAGCCGGCCGTAACATCAGCCTCGGTTGCTGGGCGGCCGACTATGCACGGTGTGGCATGCCAATCGGTTGCCGAAACGGGACCCCAAAGATCAGTCATAGCTGTAGTGGCGCCTAACTATCTAATAGACGGACCCGTGGGTCCGGTTATACGACTTATCCACAAAGCGCCGTATGGTGTGCTTTGCCCTTGATACAGCTCGATCTTAGGGCCGCTGGGTCCGGCTAACAACCCTGCGTATAACCGGACCCAGCGGTAGGCTCGGCGGCCGCACCAATGGCCGCTATGGGTCGCAGGACGCCCTACTCCCTACGGCCAGGAGCAGACGTTAAACTCCGGAATTAGGCCGCGCCGCGAAGCGGCATCGGCTTGAATGAATTGTTAGGGCGCATCCACGTGCCCAAGGACGGTACCGTCCTGAACATAGTAGATGGTCTGAATTCCCTGATACAGGTCTGAAACCTCAAAGGTCATTTGGTGCGCACAAAGACAAGCCGTAGCCATGCCAGAAGGTGATTTTGTCGGGAGCGACAGAGTTGCAGCATTGCGCCACTCACGAAGCTCTGGCTTGTCTGGAAGATACGCACAGTTGAGCTGGGCGGTGACGATGAGCGTAACGACATTGCCATTGCGGCTGGATTCCAGACGGGCGGCCTGCTCCAGTGGAGGGGCGTTGTCACACAGCTCCTTATCCGCGACAAGGGACACGGTGCCGGCGCTGGCCGTGATGGGCAGCCAAGCAATCTGGAGTAGTACAGACCAAACTGCGCGAATCTTCATATGCGCCCCAACTACAGAATAGACAGGCCCCATGCCGGGCATTACCCCTGATACAGCCCGATCTTAGGACGGCGGGGTCCGGCGAACAAGCCGACGTATGACCGGAGTTAGCGCTAGGCCCTGCGGCCGCATCAATGTCCGCTATGGGTCGCATGCCGTCCTGCGGCCAAGAGCAGGCTTTTGCACCAGACACGCAGGCCGAGCCGCGAAGCGGCTTCCCTTTGGTTCTCACAATTTCTTCTCGAGAACGATCCTGACAAATGGAATCCAGTGGTCACCATCCAGTTGCGTCCATTCGCCAGTCAACTGTGATCCATCAACGCTGAAGCATCCAACGAAACGCTGGCTTTTCCCTTCAATCGTGTAATTGCACTCGTTGATCCTGGATACGAAATCATTCGTGCTCCCGTCAGGATCGTAGCTTCGACTGAAGAACTCGCCGGTGGTGCCGTTGATCCCAATTATTTCGATCGACTGCACGCGCTGTGACCCCATCATGGCGTCCACCTCATGCATCAGGAACTGCCCGTTCGGCAGCCATGAATAGATATCAGTCGCCTGCGACCTGCCCCCTGCACTGCCATCGGGCTCGAGCGCAGTGATGGTGGTCTGCCACGCCCCATGCAGGACGTCGAGGCGGCGGTGATGATCGGAAGGGAAGTTGTGCTGAGCCATGAAATTCTCCTGTTGGTGTCAATTCGACGAACCAGAGTGGGAAATCTCGACATGCCGACGCTTTTTTTTTACAGGGAAGCACACTTGTTGCCGCCCCGAGCTACGGACACCTCCCGCAGCAGCCACTTCAACCGCTGATTCAGGGCGCACGCCCCGATGCACACTGACACTACCGATCCCTTACGGCCAAAACACGCCGGGTATGCGGATGTCCGCTTTGGGTCGCTACCAGCCAACCGGCGGAGCTCGGGAAAGGCATAAATTAAACATCTTGTTGACTTGTAGTTAAACACGCTGTTTAATTCCTCCATCGCCCCGCGACACACCCATTCCGGGCAGGGGCTGGAGATCAGGTTCATGGCAACCGCCCGTACCTTCCTCGCCGCTCTGTGCCTCGCACTGAGCGGTTGCGCCGCCACCGGCCAGCCCGAGCCCTCCCCGGCCGCTGAGGTCACCACCGATGGCGAAGTGACCATCCCGGCAGACCTGGTCATCAGCAGCCCCCGCATCTGCGCCGCCCTCGCCGTCTACGAGCTCTCCGAGCATGACGACTGGGGCCTGCGCGCCACCATCGCCGGCACAGCCTTGAACGGCTTTCGCGCCGCCGAACGCGTGCCCAACTGCGCCGCCGGCGTCGCCGTCGCGCTGACCAAAAACTTCTCGGAACGCCGCTGGCTGCTCGCGCTCGAAGCCGTCGATGCAGTCACCTCCGGCTCCTACTCCGTTCCCCTCGCATGCGCCCGGGCAACTGCGGTTGTCCCCCTGTCTGCCGCAGACGCCCGGGCGCACTGCGTCATCTATGACCTGGCTTTCGTCGGTGGTGCGCAATGAAGCACTCCACGCGCGAGTTCCTCGGAACCCTTCTCGTCACCCTGGCAGCTGCCGCCATCATCGGCGCGCTTCTCGCGCTGCTGTCCTACGGCAAATAGGAGAGGCACATGCAACGCATGATCAGCGAGCCGACACCGATCATCCCCTGCAGCAAAGGCCACGCCGCACGACACATGCTCGATCTCCGCCGGGAATCGGCAGGCGGCGGCCACAGCGTGGAATGCGCGTGCACCAGCACTGCCAAGCACCTCACCTTCGAAGAAGCCCATGCGGAGTGGTGCCTTGTGCACGGACAGCGCGCGCCGAAACGCAGACCAGCAGGGAAGCGATCGGTATTCCCGTCTGAGCTCGCCCAGCTGCAGCTGAGTCTGTGAAACGCCCATGACCGACCAAGCCCAGTGCGACGAACTGCTCGCGGCCCTCACCAAACGCCCGATGACAGCAATGGAGATCCTCCTGGAGCTCGGCATCGGCAGGCCCAGCGCGCGCATCTACGACCTGCGGCAGCAAGGCCACCCGATCCACTCCACAGAAGTCGTGGTCAACAACCGCAAGGGCAAGCCCTGCCGCGTTGCCAGCTACAGCGTCACCACCGACCAGATGCTCCTCATTCCACAGCTACCAGGCCGCGCGAAGTTCTCGCAGCGCCCAGGCAAGAAGGAAACCAACCGATGAACGATTCCACCCCGACCACCTGCACCTGCCCCAGCGGCGACGGCTCACTGCGCCATCCCTGCCCCACTCATCCAATTCAGCGCGCGCAGGCACAGCCCGCCGCAGCGCAGGAGGCGGTGGCGTACTGCCACCATCTGCCCGGCGACAACGAAGCAGTAGGTTTGTTTAATAAGCAGACCGAACACGCACGCATCCCGCTCTACGCCGCCCCCGTCGCCGCAGCGCCGGTTGGTGACGCATTTGATGGCGCGAGCTACAAGCGCATGTTCATTGATGCGTGCGAAGCGCTGGCCGAGGTATCAAGCGAACTGGACTGCGATCCGGAAGAGGGTGGCGCTGAGCCGATCCTCGCGGCAATCGCTAAGTTGAAGGCCAGCACCCCCGCAGCGCCGGGGATCGACCTGCGCAAGCTGAGTGAATCTTGGCTTGAACAGGCTGAGACGATGAAGGGAAGCTCGCCAAGCAAGGCCGCAGGGATGTGGGCATGCGCAAAAGAACTGCGTGACGCGCTCGACGCCAGCCCCGAGGGCGGCAGCGATGCACGGGCGCAGTTTGAAGTTTGGGCCGCTGGTGTCAATTTGTGCGTAGGCAGGTCTGACCCGGATAGAAGCGCCTATTGGAGTGACCGAACCACCGCAGCATGGAAAGCGTGGCAAGCCGCAATGCAGGCCGCCAGCGCCGAGGTGGGGTCGTGAGCGCGGTCAGTGTGCAGGAGGCCGTTGATCGCCTCGAACAGATCGCCAGTGCCGTGCGCGTTCCCTATCCGCACTGGCTCGGCGGTGGTGAGGCCGATCAAGGACCTTCCTACTGCCACGAATGCGCGATGAAGGCGGTGAATGCCGATCGCGGTGAATTCGTGGATGGCGGCTGGAGCCAGGACAACGACGGCTGCTGCCACTGCCATGACTGCAGGCGGCTGCTGGACTACACGTTGACCGATTACGGCGTAAGCGAGGAACTGGATCACTTCAGGAGCACTCGCTTACGCGGGGCCCTGGACGCCGAAACTGCATATCACCTTGCACGCCTGCTGGAGCATTACAGCGAGCATCCGGAGGTGAAGGCGATTCTGCCCAAGGTGCGCCGGGCGCTCGCACGCACTGAGCACCCCACCAGCCACGGCGCGGGGGTGTCGGATGAGTAGACCGCGCCCCTCGCGCGAGGACGTTTCAGTAGTCGATCTGCCGGGTGGCGAATCGAAGCCCTGCATTCAAGGCTTCTTCCAGGCTGACGAAGTTATTTCGAACAGGCCTCTTGAAAGGCGGGAGTTCGCTGATCTCCACCACATGGACGAAAGCCTCGCCGCCTTCCGCCTGCCAGGCCTCCACATAGATGTCCTTCCCGTAGTAGGAGGTAACAAGAGTGTCGCGCTTTATCTCAGGGGCCATTTCGAGTTCCTTTTCGGGGCGAATCAGCATTCTGCCATGAAGGTGATCTATGGATGACCAGCAGCGCGCCAGGGAGTTGGCCGGCGACCTCGCTTGGAAGCTGGCAACCCTGAAGCCGGGGTCGTGCGGTGTCGTTTCGCTGCGCAGAGAAGAGTGGGATTACGTGGTTGGCGCCCTGCGCGCCGCGCCAGAGGTGGGTCGCCTTCTCGCGCTCCTGGAACAGTGGGAGCAGCGGACCGCGAAGGCTTACCCAGTCGACGCCATGCTGATCAACAAGCACATCCGTGAGCTTGGCTCAGTCCTCCGTGTGGAGAACCTGCTCGATCAGCGCCGTGTCTCCGTCGTAGCAAACGGTTCGCAGGTTGTTCCGCCTCCCGCACTCTGGGCACATGAAGTGCATCCCGAAGCTGTCGATAGCGGGCTCGACATCGGCAAAGCCGGTGAACGTCTCGTGGCAGCGGATGCACTGGAGCATGCGTCCGGTGTACGCCAGAACTGTGACGGTTCGGCTACCGCGTCGGAGGGATTCGTGTTGGTGCCCGAGGTGATGGACATCGACATGGAGGTTGCCTTCTGCGAGGCATGGTTCAGCAAGCGTCGCTGCATTGACGATGCCGACATGCAAGACGCATGGGCCGCCGCCCTCGCCGCACGCCCGCAGGGGGCGAAGTGATGGCCAAAGATATGCCCATCGGCCTTTGCGCCGTCTGCAATGACGACTTGGACTTGAGCGATGCCGGCATCTGCAAGACCTGCGGCCAAGGATTCTGCTGGAGTAGCTGTGGTACCTGGCACGGTGGTCAGCATGCCTGCCACAACTGTGTGCCAGAGCTCACTGACGAAGCCGGCTGCCCTCACTGCGGCGAACCCTGGTGCGACGCGGACTGCGTTGGCGAAGACAGCCCGCAGGAGGCGAGCGATGCGTGAGCTAGAACCGCAGCGTGCCGTCGGAGCTAACGCCGGTCACCGCGAACAGCTGATCTTCAATGTAACTCGCCGCCTCCAGCGAGGAGTTGAAATGGATCGAGTCGTATCGATGAACCACAAAAACATCCTGAGCCAGATGCCTCGCAGAGATCGCCGCCTCGCCGGGGCCTTCCACCCCGTGCTCAACGTAGGCGTGAAGCTGCCAGCCATCGACGTACCTGATCATCCCGACTCCGTCGTCTCGAATTCGCTGGAAAGCGTCCCGCGTTCATCTTTCCGTGTCAACCGCACCGTATGCCCCAAGCGGGCAATGCGGATGAAGCGACCGCCTAAGCGTCCATTGCCCCAAAGCTACCTTGACCGTTCTTCGGTCGCCCTGATGCGTTCGTGCAATTCATTAAGCACGTCCATGCCGATTGCGGTAAGTACTGGCGGCGTTCCAGCAGCGTACCCCCACATCACAAGATCACCCAGCAACGGCGGAGTATCCGGCTTGTCCCCGTCAGCAACGGCGCTCAACGACGACATCAATGCTCTTTCAGCAGGTCGCAATTCCATTCACTCCTTTGCTAAATCTCCCGATCTGACCATCGCCGGTCTTCGGCATGGCCGCAATGAGACCAAGGATCTAGACCGCCGGACCTGCATCACAGAACCACGAAACAACCGAATCAAGAGCGCCCGGGTGGCGATGGAAGGAGAAGCCCATGAGCACGGCTGAGAGATTGCTGACGCTGTCCCAGGCGGCGGAGAGCTCGGGAGTGTCGACCAAGACGCTCAGACGGGCCATTGATGCCGGCGAGCTGGACGCCTCCCGACTCGGGACCAGCGCGAAATCTGATCGTATTCACCCCATCGACCTGAAAATCTGGTGGGCAAAGAGGAAGCTAAGTACATGCCAGTCACCAAGCGTGCCAACGGCCACTATCAAGTCACCGTCTGCTACGGCGGACGAACGTATCGCAAAACTTCTCGGCACTGGAGCCACGCGGACGCGAAAGCCTACGAGCGAAAGTGGCTCGCCTCCGTCAAAGACGTTGCGGCTGGTCGTGAGCCGGAGCGCTTGATTGCCGAGGCGCTGGAGAAGTGGCTGCTAGACCACGTGCCGCGCCTGCGGTCAGCAACGAAGACAAAGGCCCACTGTCGGGCGCTGCTCCCCTACATTGCAGGCAGGAAGCTGTCCGAGGTTTCCCAGGTGTGGGCGGAGATCAAGGCTGCCGAAATGGACAAGGCGCCAGCAACCGTCAACCACAAGGCCCGAATCCTGCGCCAGATCACGCGCATGGCGTGGCGCGAATGGGGTTGGGTGGAGCGCCCGGCCGCAATCACCCTGCTGCCAGAGAAGGCGCGAGAGACGTTCCTGACCGCTGCTCAGGTGGAAGCGCTGGCGCTGGCCTGCCCGAACCCGCTGGCCGGCGACTATGTGCGCCTGGCCGCATACACCGGCATTCGACGTGGCCACCTGCTCCGCCTGACCAAGCATGAAGTGCAGAACGGCTTTATCCGGCTCGATCGCAGCAGCAAGACGTCCACCCTGCAGATGGTGCCGCTGCACCCCAAGGTGCTGGAGATCGCAAAGAGACTGCCGCTGCCGATCACCGAAGATGGGGTGCGCAGTTCGTGGGAGGCTGCGCGCTCTGCCCTTGGCATGGAGTCGGTGCGCTGGCACGATCTGCGCCATTCGTGTGCATCATGGTTGGTGCAGGCCGGCGTTCCGCTGCACACTGTCGCCGAGATCCTGGGTCACACGTCGACTGCAATGACTCGGCGCTATGCGCACCTTGCGCCAGAACACCTGGCTGATGCGATGGCGAAATTGGCATGAGCTGCACAAAAACTGCACAGCCCGTTTCGCGGTAGTTACAGCACAAATGGCCGAAACCCTTGTGCTGCAATGGTGCCCGGAGCCGGAATCGAACCGGCAAGGCCTTGCGGCCGGCGGATTTTAAGTCCGATGCGTCTACCAGTTTCGCCATCCGGGCATCACGATAGCGTGCCTGATTGCGGCCCAATTGTGAACCGCGAAGATCGGCAGCGCCGTGCGGACGCTGCCGGAATGGCCTCAGCCGATAGCCCGTGAATAGCGCGCAGGCTGCTGCGCGGCCTTCAGATAGCGGTCAAAACACATTGCTATCAGGCGCAGCAAGGGCCGCCCCTGCGCGGTTGCCGCCACCACACCCTGTTCGTAACTGGCCAGGCCGTCATCCTGCAGGTGCCGCAGCGCGATCAGTTCATCGGCGAAATAGAGATCAAAATCCACACCATGGTGGCGTGCCAATGCGTGGCCATCGACCTTGCCGTGGCACATCAGCTGCTGGATGAGCTCGGCACGCAGCATGTCATCGCTGTCCAGCTCCAAACCACGCCATACCGGCACGCCACCTTCGGCGACCTTGGCCTCCCATTCCTTCAGGTCACGCGGGTTCTGGCTGTAGCTGCTGTCGATATGACTGATTGCACTGACCCCCAACCCCAGCAGATCACTGTCGGCATGGGTGGTATAGCCCATGAAATTGCGATGCAGGCTGCCGGCGCGTTGCGCGCGTGACAAATCCTCTTCCGGCAGCGCGAAATGGTCCATGCCGATGTACTGGTAGCCGGCAGCCGACAGCCGCTCCACCGCCAGCCCCAACAGCGCCAGCTTCTGTTCCGGATCCGGCAGATCACGGTCCTGGATCTGCCGCTGTGCCTTGAACATATGCGGCAGGTGCGCGTAACCATAGATCGCCAGACGATCCGGCCGCGCCTCGATCACCGTATCCAGCGTACGGCCGAAACCAGCCAGGGTCTGCAGCGGCAAACCATAGATCAGATCCACGTTGACCGAGCGCATGCCGTTGTCGCGGCAGGCCTGGATGATGGCCATCGTCTCGTCCACCGCCTGCACGCGATTGATCGCCTGTTGCACGGCCGGATCGAAATCCTGCACACCCAGGCTGGCACGGTTGAAGCCCAGCTCGGCGAGCGTCGCGATATCGTCCACGCTGACCGAACGCGGATCGAGTTCGATGGAGAAATCGCGCGCGCTGCCCTGACTGAAATTGAACAAGCGCTGCAGGCCCTCCATCAGCCGGCGCAACTGCGCGGACGCCAGGAAATTGGGAGTGCCTCCGCCCAGGTGCAACTGCACCACCTCGCGTTCACGCGCGAACAGCGGTGCCAGCCAGTCAGCTTCGATCAGCAGCTGATCAACATAGTGTTCGCCCCTGCTGCGGTCGCGGCTGATGACCCGGTTGCAGCCACAGTAGAAACACGGGCTGCTGCAATACGGCACATGCACATACAGTGACAACGGTCGGCCTACCGCGTTGCTGCGCGCCACCGCCGCGCAGAACTGTGCCTGCCCGTAGCCATCATGGAAGTGCGGCGCGGTGGGATAGGAGGTATAGCGCGGCCCGGGCCGATCATGCCGGCGCAGCAGGTCGGCATCGAAGGTCCAGCCCAGGGCGTTGGAGGTCGTCGGCAGCGGCATGTTCATGGCTACAGCTTGCCCGCAACGCCAGCGCCCCGCCTTGAGCTGGATCAATCCAGCCTCTTTCTGAATAGGCCGCCGGCGTGACCCCTATCAGGCGACTACAGAATCGGGAACGAGGGCGCGTGATAGCGCCGCCAGATCGAGCCGGCAACGCGCGCCGCCGCCTCATCGGCCAGCGCCTGCATCGCAGGGTTGCCCAGTTCCGCGGTGGTCTGGCTGAACAAGGCCAACCAACGCTCGAACATTGGCCACTCCAGCCCGGGAATGGCCAGGTGCTTGGGCATCGGCGCGCCGTTGAAGCGCGAGGTCCCGCGCAGCAGTGCTGACCAGAAGTCCACCAGCTGCTGCAGGTGCTGCTCCCAGTCGTGCACGCGCGCTTCGAATATCGGCCCCAGCACCGCGTCTTCGCGCACCCGCGCATAGAAGCGCCGCACCAGAAGCTCAACTTCCTGCTCGCTGCATACATCCGGCCCTGCCCGCACCACCCACCTCCTGTTGCTTGCCAAAACCACCGCTATCGCCCTGCCCTGCTTGATCAGGATCAACGACGACGGTCCGCACAGCCCCTAGCCTTGCACACCGGGCTGCCAGCTGCGCCATGAAACCGACGCAGCCATCCACCCAATTCTATTCCTTCGCCATGAGGCCCCCGGGAATCCACGATGACTGCCCTCACCGAACACGACAGCCGCCGCGCACTGCCCATGATCCAACTGCTGGGCGCCGTGGCCTGGCCCAGCTTTTTTACCGCGGCGGTGATGTCGGCGGTGTTTTTCGCCTTTATCGATCCGCTGCAGCTGCAGCAGATCAGCTTTCCGCACTACGTGATCAGTCGTGAGCTGGGCTATTCGCTGGGCTTTTTCATGTTCTGGGCCGGCACGCTGTGCGCCTGCGGAGTGACCGCGCTGCTGCTGCGCCCGGCGCGCGAGCCGGAGGAGTCCTTCGAATGAGGCCGGTGCGCAGCATCGGCGAAGCCAGCGCCAAGTCGTCCCGCAGCCGCGACAGCATCCGCCAGCTCACCACCACGGCGATGCTGGCCGCGTTCTACGGCCTGCCGTGGCTGCACTGGAACGATACCCCCTGGCTGCTGCTGGATATCGATGCGCGCCAGTTCCAGATCGCCGGTTTGCAGATGCAGCCGGAACAATCACTGCCGCTGCTATGGCTGGCCCTGGCGGCACTGGCCTTGCTGTGCCTGGCCACCAGCCTGTACGGCCGCCTGTGGTGCACCTATGCCTGCCCGCAAACGGTATTGACCCGTTTGTTCCGCAAGTTGACCGGCCTGACCGCCTTCAAGGGCCGGATGGCGGCGCTGGGGCCGCCGCTGCGGCAGGGACTGTGGGCGGGGATCGCGCTGTGGACCGGGATCAGCTTTGTCGGCTACTTCACCCCCATCGCGGATCTGGTGCAGGGTTTGCTCAGCTTCTCGCTCAGCGGCTGGGAGTGGTTCTGGATCAGTTTCTACGGCCTGGCGACCTGGGCAAACGTGGTCTACCTGCATGAACAGGTATGCAGCTATTTATGCCCTTACAGCCGCATACAGCCGCTGATTACCGACACACGCACCCCGGCAATCCAATACAACGCTCCACGCGGCGAGCCACGTGGCCCGCGCGGCCTGGACAACGCCAGCGTATTGCACCGCTCACGCGGCCTGCTGGACGCCACCACCGCTGCCGACTATGTGTTCCGTGCCGCACATCCGGCAATCGCCGGCGCCATGCCCAACTTCAGCCCCGTACACCTGGGTGACTGCACTGATTGCGGCGCCTGCGTTGCCGCCTGTCCTATCGGGTTGGATATCCGCAACGGCCGCTCACGCAGCTGCATCGGATGTGGCAACTGCATGGATGCCTGCGACGATGCCATGGCCGCCAGCCACTACCCATTGGATCTGATCCATCGCGCCCGCCCGATAACCGATGGCGATGCCGCCACATCTGGACTACGCATCAAGCCGCTGGCGTTTGCCGGCATCGCGCTGCTGTGCATCGTGCTGGCGGCATTCACCGCTGCCAGTGTTGTAGGAGCTGCGTAAGCGGCGAGGCTGAGGTTGCTGGGCCCCTTTTGGTATCCATGCAATCTGATGATTAGTCAGCTTCGCGGCTGACGCCGCTCCTACAAAAAGCCCGGCGCTGACGATCTGCTTGCTTCGCGGCTTACGCCGCTCCCACAAAAGCCTTGTGCTGGAGCCGGTACACTCGCCGCGCATGCATACCCTTGAAGATCTTAAAAACGGCTCGCTCGCCGGCGCCCAGACCGTCCGCCTAGTCAACCAGGGCCTGACCGAGTTCCCGCAGGCACTGTTTGCCCTGGCCGAAACCCTGCAGGTACTGGATCTCTCCGGCAACCAGCTCACCTGCCTGCCCGCTGACCTGCAGCGGCTGCACAAGCTGCGCATCCTGTTCTGCTCGAATAATCCGTTCACGCAGTTGCCGGCTGCACTTGGCGGCTGCGAGCAACTGGAAATGATCGGTTTCAAGGCCTGCGCGATTACGCATGTACCCGAGCATAGCCTGCCGCCGCGGCTGCGCTGGCTGATCCTCACCGACAACCAGCTCAGTGAATTGCCCGCAGCACTTGGCCAGCGCCCGCACCTGCAGAAGCTGATGCTCTCGTGCAACCAGCTTGCCGCCCTACCCGATCTGAGCGATTGCAAGGCACTGGAGCTGCTGCGCCTTGCAGACAATCACTTCAGCGAAATTCCAGCAACCGTGCTTGCCTTGCCGAACCTGGCGTGGCCGGCCTTGGCCGGCAATCCACTGACTGCCGATGCCGAGCAAGCCGCGCTGGCTGATGCGCATCACCACGCCATCAACTACGACGACCTGGAGATCGGTGCGCTGCTGGGCGAAGGGGCGAGCGGACACATCCATCGCGCCACCCGTAAACGCAGCGGCGAGGCGATTGCGGTCAAGGTTTTCAAAGCGGCATTTACCAGCGATGGCACGCCACAGTCAGAACTGGCCGCCGGTCTCGCCGCCGCCGGGCACCCGAACCTGCTGGCACCGCTGGCCGTGGTTGAAGGCCATCCGCAAGGTCACCTGGCAGTGGCGATGCCGCTGCAGCCAGCGGTCTACGTCAACCTGGCCGGTCCACCCAGCCTTGCCAGTTGCACGCGCGATGTCTATGCAAGCGATACACGCTTCACGCCCGCCATCGCCGAACGCCTGCTTGCCTGCATCCGCGCCGCACTCACCCACCTGCATGCGCACGGCGTACTGCATGGCGACCTGTACGCGCACAACATCCTGTGGAACCCGGCCAACGGCGAGGCCATATTGAGCGACTTCGGCGCCGCGATGTTGAGCAGCGGATTGCCGCCCGCACAGCGCGCGCAGTTGCAGGCCATCGAATGGCGGGCATTTGCACACCTTGAGGGTGAGATCAGCGCGCGCACCGGCAACTGACAGCAGGCTTTGCCTGCTCACAGCCGCCCAGCATCCTGAACCACGCACGCCGCATCAGGCTTTGCCACCCGCAAGCGCGTGGCAGAAGGAGCATTCCAGCCCTAAACCGCCGGTTCCCCTCGACCTGTGAGAAATCGCAGAAAACAAAAAAGCCCTGATTTCTCAGGGCTTTAGTGCTTACCTCATGGAGGCCTGGGTCGGAATCGAACCGGCGTACGCGGATTTGCAATCCGCTGCATAACCACTCTGCTACCAGGCCAAACAACTTGCATCGTCGAAGCGATACACCACCTCGACATGAAAAGACCCCGCTGCGGGGGCCCTTTCAGATTTGGAGCGGGAAACGAGACTCGAACTCGCGACCTCAACCTTGGCAAGGTTGCGCTCTACCAACTGAGCTATTCCCGCGTGGTGTGCCGGGCATATTACAGACTTCACTGGTGTTGCGCCAGCGCTTTTAACAATTTCTTTCACATTGTGGGGGTGGGTGGAGGGTGTTGGATGTGGAGGCTGCAGCTGAGCTGAAGGGGCTGGGGTGGATTGGGCGCTTGTACGGGTAAGGCCTCTGCCGAGCATGGCTCGGCACTACATTTGTGCTGCCTGCCCTTCCGCGGCGCGGAGGGGACTTGGATGGGCCGCCTTTTTGCTGACCGCTGCAACTGACGTACCATCGCGCCTCCCTCGCATCACCTGCCCCAGCCTGTCCTGATGACCCAGCAATCGCATCGCGTGCAAGGCCTCAACAATGATGAAGTGGCCGCTGACTGGCCCGCCATCGGCATGCCCGAGCTGGTCTGGCTGCAGGCGCATTACCCGCAGCTACCGGCCGACAGCCAATTGCTCTGGCACAGCCCGCGGCCGATGTCGGCCGCTGCCATCGTGCAGAGCGCGCACGGCAAACTGTTCATCAAGCGCCATCACCGGCTGGTGCGCAGCGCCGTCTGCCTGGAAGAAGAACACCGGTTCATCCAGCACTTGGCCAACCACGGCGTGCCGGTAGTCAGCCTGTTGCATGACAACGATGGCCATACCGCCATAGAACACGGCGACTGGACCTATGAACTGCACACCATCGGCGAAGGCCTGGACCTGTACCGCGATGCCCCGTCATGGACCTTGCTGACCGATGTTGAACGCGCGCGCGCGGCTGGCCGCATGCTGGCCACCCTGCACCGCGCCTCGGCCAGCTACCAGGCGCCGCAACGCAGCACCCAACTGCTGGTCGCACGTGATGAGCTGATTCGCGCCGCCGACCCGATCGCCGCACTCAAGACCGATCTGCCCAACCGCCCCGGCCTGGCCCGCTACCTGGCCCGCATCCCCTGGGAACAGCAACTGCAGCGCAACGTCCTGTCCTGGCACAAGGGCCTGGCCCAGCGCCTGCAGGCCGAACCGCAGCTGTGGGCACACAATGACTGGCATGTTTCCAACCTGCTGTGGGGCAACGGCGCGAATGCGGAGGAAGTCAGCACGGTGCTGGATTTCGGACTGGCCTCGCCCACCAGCGCCTTGTTCGACCTCGCCACCGCCATCGAACGCAATGCAATTGCATGGCTGCAACTGGAGCGCGGCAACGATGCGGTGCGCATCGATATCGCACTGGCGCTGCTCGATGGTTACCGCCAGATCCTGCCGCTGTCGGCCGAGCGCGTGCACCTGCTGGCCGACCTGTTGCCGATGGTGCATTTCGACTTTGCGCTGTCCGAAGTGGAGTACTTCGAAGGCATCACCGACTCGACCGCCAACGCCGATGTCGCCTGGCAACCGTTCATGCTCGGCCACCCGCAATGGTTCGGCAGTACCCCTGGCCAAGCCTTGTTGCATGCCCTGCACGACGCAGCCTGAAGCAAGCCGGCTCGCAAATCATTCGCATTTGTAGTGAAATGCCCCCATGAAGCGGGGGTGCCTGGGTTTGCCAGGCTGAGAGAGTCCCTTGGAACCTGATCCGGTTTGCACCGGCGTAGGGAGCTTTGAGCAGCAGTCGTAGCGCCGTCACCGGCGCTGCGCATGCGCGCCTTCGCTTCGTCTCCCTTGGTGTCTGAAGACGAATCGAATGAACCGCTGCCTGCGCCCCACGTTGTTGTCCCTCGCCCTGAGCACCGCCCTGCCGCTGTATGCCAGCGACACCGGCCTCGATGCGGCCGCCGAACACTCCCCGACCGAACTTGCCGCCGTGCGCGTGCAGGCCCACCAGCCGGAAGCGGACAACGCCCGCGTCAACAGCTTTGGCAGTGGCGACTGGAAGAACACCCCGGCCTCGATGAACGTACTGGATCGTGACCTGCTCGACCACCAGCAGATCCGCTCGCTGTCCGAACTGGCCAGCAATGACGCCTCGCTCGGTGATGCCTACGCGCCGGTGGGCTATTACCAGAACGTCGCCATCCGCGGCTTCGCACTGGATACCGCCACCGGCTACCGCTTCAACGGCATGTCGATTGCCGGCGAACAGCGCCTGGCACTGGAAAACCTGCAGTCGGTGGAAATCCTCAAAGGTGAGGCCGGCCTCGCCGCCGGCGTGATGGCACCGGGCGGCATCATCAATTACGTCGGCAAGCGGACAGCGGAAGTGCGCACCCTCACCCTCGGCAGCGATGCCGAAGGTTCGCGCTATGCGGCCATCGACGTCGGCCACTGGCTGACGCCACGCTTCGGCCTGCGCTTCAACGCTGCCTGGGATGACAGCACGTCCTATATCGAACATGCCGATGGCCGCCGCAACTTCTACGCGCTGGCAACCGACTGGCTGATCGGCGAACGCGGCAAGCTTGAAGTGGACGCCAACTACCAGACCAGCATGCAGCGCTCGGCATCCGGCTACCAGCTGTTGGGGGGCAGTACGCTACCGACCGGCGTGGACCGCGAGCACATGCTCGGCTACCAGCCCTGGCAGCAGCCGGTTGGTATCGCCAGTACCAACATCACCGCATTGCACACCTACGATTTCAATGCCAACTGGCAATCGCGCGTTGCGCTCAGCCACAGCCGCACGGTCATCGACGACAACGTCGCCTTCGCCTACGGCTGCTACTACGCCACGCAATGCGCCGACGGCAGCGTCCCCGGCAACTACTTCGCGCCCAATGGCGACTACGACATCTACGATTACCGCAGCCCGGACGACACCCGCCGCAACCAGGAACTGCGTGCCGAGCTGCGCGGCAGCTTCGACACAGGCCCTCTCGGCCATCAGCTGACAGTGGGCGCTGACCAGTTCCGCCGCACCGTGGACAAACGCCGCAACGTCAACGAGTACGTCGGCACGGTCAACATCCACGACAACCGCCTGCCGGTATTCGACCCCTCGCCGCTGCAGCCCGGCGCCTCCGCACGCCGCCTGGACAGCCGCCAGACTGCGGTTTTCGCACTGGATCGCATCCAGCTCAACCAGGATTGGCAATGGTTGGCCGGTGGCCGCTACGTGCGCCTGGACGAACGCGCCTACGACAAGCGCGGCAACCCGCAGCGCCGCAGCCGCCTGTCGCGCTTCCTGCCGCAGACCGCTGTGATGTGGAAAGCCAGCGACAGCATCAATGCCTACGCCAGCTATGTCGAAGGCATCTCCCTGGGCCAGGAGGCACCGTTCTGGACCTCGAATGCCGACACCTTCCTGCCGGCGGTGCAATCGCGCCAGCTTGAAGTCGGCATCAAGTACGCCAGCAGCGAACAGCTGAGCCTGGGCGCGGCAGTGTTCCGCACCACCCAGCCCTATCAGTACGCTAAACCAGACAGCAGCGATGTCGGCTACACCTTCGTTGAAGAAGGCAAGCAGGCCCACATTGGCCTGGAACTGACCGCCAACGGCCAGCTCAGTGATGCATTGCAGATCATCGCCAGCGCCAGCGTGCTGCAGGCGCGTGCGCGCGATACCGGCACGCCAAGCTACGAAGGCCACCAGCTGGTCAACGTGCCCAAGCTGCGCGGCAGCGTGCACCTGAGCTATGCCCTGCCCTTCGTCGAGAACCTGGACCTGACCGGCGGCTGGCGCTATGCCTCGGCCAATACCGCGCGCGCCGATGGCGCGGTGCGTGCGCCCAGCTATAGCGTGTTCGATGCCGGCCTGCGCTTCCAGCACCAGCTGCAGGGCCACGCAGTGAGCTGGAACCTGTCGGTGGACAATGTATTCAACCGCTTCTACTGGCGCGATACCGGCAGCAGCCTGGGTGATTACTACCTGTTCCCCGGCGCACCACGGCAGGCACGCGTATCGGTGAGCTTCGCGCTGTGAGCAGCGCCATGCTCGAATGGTCGGCCGCGCTGTGCAGCATCCTCGGTGTCTGGCTGATGGCGCAACGGCGCATGGTCGCCTGGCCGGTCGGCCTGTTGTCGGTGGCGCTGTACGCACTGGTGTTCGCCGAAGCCAAGCTGTATTCGGACACACTGCTGCAGCTCGCCTTCGCCGTCTTCCTGGTTTACGGCTGGATCAACTGGCGCCGGCACGCCGCCGATGAAGGCAGCGTGCGCATCGTGCCCCTGTCACGCAGCAAGATGCTGCGTGACCTCGCCATCGGCCTGCTAGGCGGCATCGCCCTTGGCGCCGGCATGCACAGCTTCACCGATGCATCGCTGCCCTGGCTGGACGCGATGCTGACCGGCCTGAGCCTGGTCGCGCAGTGGTGGCAGGCACGCCGCCACACCGCCACCTGGTGGCTTTGGATCGTGGTCGACGTGGTGTACGTGGGTGCGTACATGTTCAAGTCACTGCATGTGACTGCCGCCCTGTATGTATTCTTCCTCGGCCTGGCCGTGGTCGGGCTGCGCGCATGGAGTGCAGCGGCGGCCAACACGTCTGCTGCAGAACCCGCGGCGCACGGCGCGCGCTGAGCGGCGCCATGCAATGCCACTGCTGCCGGCATCGGCAGCAGCTGGCTGAACACAAAAACACGGACAACAAAAAGGCCCCGTCAGGGGCCTTTGTTTACCTGCAGATATCACATGGAATCTGCAGGTCATTATCTGGAGCGGGAAACGAGACTCGAACTCGCGACCTCAACCTTGGCAAGGTTGCGCTCTACCAACTGAGCTATTCCCGCGGATTGAATGTGACAGCCGCCAAGCGGACGACCAGCATTCGAAGATGTGCTGCAAGACTGGAGCGGGAAACGAGACTCGAACTCGCGACCTCAACCTTGGCAAGGTTGCGCTCTACCAACTGAGCTATTCCCGCAGGCTTGCTACATCTATTTACTCATCAACCCACAAAAAACATGGACTGACGCTTGAAACTGGAGCGGGAAACGAGACTCGAACTCGCGACCTCAACCTTGGCAAGGTTGCGCTCTACCAACTGAGCTATTCCCGCTTGGGAGGCGAAATTCTACATGCATTGGCAGCAGTGTCAACAGCCTGTTCACTTTTTAACTGCGCCATTGCGTCCGGCTTTTTCATCTTCACGCAGGCTCGGCCAGGCCGCCCGCAGATACTGCAGTGCCGACACCAGGGTCAGCAGCGCGGCGATGGCCAGCATCCAGTCTCCAATATGGAAAACCGGCTCGCCCATCCAGATATCGGTGAACGGGGTATTCGGCGATACCGAGTACAGCAGGCATAGCAGCGCCACCATCTGCGCGGTGGTCTTGACCTTGCCGATCATGGCCACCCGCACCTTGGCACGCTGGCCGATTTCAGCCATCCACTCACGCAACGCCGACACAGCGATTTCACGGCCGACGATCACCGCCGCCCAGAACGCCATCCACGGCGTCGGATGCCCCTGCACGATCAGGAACAAGGCCACCGCCACCATCAACTTGTCCGCCACCGGGTCCAGGAACGCGCCGAACGCCGAATGCTGTTCGTACCGCCGCGCCACCCAGCCATCCAGCCAATCGGTGATCGCCGCCAGGCCAAAAATCGCCGCCGAGGCGAAGTTCGTCCACGCGTAGGGCAGGTAGAACACCAGCACCAGCACCGGGATCATCATGATCCGCAGCAAGGTCAGCCAGGTGGGGATAGTCAATTTCATTGCAACATTACTCCGCCGTCGGATCGGGCACCGACAGACCGTGAAGGTTAGCGTAGATACGCGCGGCGAGGGCGGCATTGATGCCTTCCACGCGGGCGATTTCCGCCTCACCGGCTGCCTTGAGACCGGCAATTCCGCCAAAATGCTTGAGCAGGCTCGCGCGTCGACGCGGGCCGATGCCCGGAATGTCTTCCAGCTTGCTGGTCATGCGCGCCTTCTGCCGGCGCCCGCGATGGCCGGTGATGGCAAAGCGATGGGCTTCATCGCGCACCTGCTGAATGAACTGCAGGGCCGGCGAGGCCGCACCAGGGCGCAGCTCGCGACCATCGGGCAGTACCAGCGCTTCGTGCCCGGCGCGGCGCTCCACGCCCTTGGCAACGCCAACCAGCATCACCCCTTCCACGCCCAGGTCCGCCAATGCCGCCTGTGCCTGCGCCAACTGTCCGGCACCGCCGTCGATCAGCAGCACGTCCGGCAGCACCCCGCCCTCCTCTACCGCACGGCGGAAACGCCGATCGATGGCCTGGCGCATGGCGGCGTAATCGTCGCCCGGCTCGATGCCGCTGATGTTGTAGCGCCGGTACTGCGCGCGTACCGGGCCGGCCGCATCGAACACCACGCACGAGGCCACTGTGGCTTCGCCCATGGTGTGGCTGATATCAAAGCACTCCACGCGCTTGACCGGCTCGGCCAGCCCCAGCAGCTCGCGCACTGCTTCGCTGCGTGCGTGCTGCGCGCCAACGCTGTCCATCTCGGCAACCAGGGTGATCTGCGCGTTGCGGCTGGCCAGTTCCACATAACCCGCGCGTTCGCCGCGCACGTTCCATTTCAAGGCCACCTTGCGCTCGGCCGATGCGCTCAGCGCCGCCTCGATCATCTCCGCATCCGGAATCTGCCGATCCAGCAGTACTTCAGCCGGCGGCTCATGCTCGACGTAGTACTGCGAGACAAATGCAGCCAGCACTTCCTCGGCGCTGTCCTCGCCATTGGTGCGCGGGAAGAACGCGCGCGTACCCAGATTGCGGCCGTCGCGGAACGCCAACAGCATCACGCAGGCGCTGGCGCCCTGCGTCGCGCAGGCCAACACATCCAGATCGGCAGCGCGTCCATCCACATATTGGCGATTCTGCATGCTGCGCAGTGAGGCCACCAAGTCGCGCAAGCGCGCGGCGCGCTCGAACTCCAGCGCGTCGCTGGCCTGCTGCATGGCCTGCATCAATTCATCGGCAAGCTGGTCGCTCTTGCCTTCCAGGAACATCGCCGCGCGCCGCACCGATTCGTCGTACTCGGCCTGCGCCACCAGCTCCACGCAGGGCGCGCTGCAGCGGCCGATCTGGTACTGCAGGCATGGCCGCGAGCGGTTGCGGAACACGCTGTCCTCGCAGCTGCGCAGCTTGAACAGCTTGTGCATCAGGTTCAGCGTTTCGCGCACCGCGCCAACGCCGGGATAGGGCCCGTAGTACCGCCCAGGCACCGCACGCGGGCCACGATGCAGGGCGATGCGCGGCCATTGCTCGCGGGTCAACAGCACCTGCGGATAGGTTTTGTCGTCACGCAGGGAGACGTTGTAGCGCGGGTTCAGCGACTTGATCAGCTGGTTTTCCAGCAGCAGCGCTTCGGCCTCGGTACGGGTGACGGTGGCGTCCATCCGCGCCACCTGCGACAGCATCATCATGATGCGCCGGCTCTTCGGCGAGCCATTGAAATAGCTGCCGACGCGCTTGCGCAGCGCACCGGCCTTGCCTACATACAGCAAGGTGTCGTCAGCGGCGTACATCCGGTACACACCCGGCGCAGTACTCAGCGCCGCGGCAAAAGCCTTGCCATCGAATTCATTGGAGACTGCGTCGGTCATCCGTCTATCGGCACTTCACTCAATTCGCCGCTGAGCGGATCAAACCGCAGCACGGCGTGGGCATCGGCCTCGGCGATCCAGATGGCACCTGCGGCCACTGCCAATGCCGCCGGGCCATGCAGACGGCGCGGCAGATTGACCGTGGACAGATCGCCACCGCCCAGCCGCAAGGTACGCAGCGAGCCATTGCCCGCATCGGCGATCCACAGCAGCGGCGAGTCCGGGCCCATCGCCAGCGCCAAGGGATATTGCAGGCGCGCGCGCAGGCGCGGCCCATCGACATTGCCCGATTCCCACGGGCCCTGCCCGACCAGGGTCTGCACAAGATCACCGCGCAGCTGCACCGAGCGGATGGCCGAGCCCAGCGAATCACAGACGTACAGGGTCTGCTGGACGGCAACCAGGCTGCTGGGCTGGGCAAATGCTGCCAGGTGGCCGCTGCCATCGCGCACTTCCACCGCGCCGGCACCGGCCCGCCAGCGCAGCTCGCGGCTGCCCAGGTCGTAGCTCCAGATGTGGTTGTCGCCAGCCATGGCGATGTGGATCTGGTTGTCAGCCACCGCCACCGCGGCCGGATGATTGAGCGGGCTGTCCCAGGGCTGGGCCAGCACACCGGCGCGCGGGTCGCCCGCACGGCCATTGCCGCACAAGGTATCCACCTGCCCGCTGATCAGGTTGATGCTGCGCAGGGCATGGTTGCCGGTATCGGCCACGTACAGGATCTCGCGCACCAGCGCCAAACCCTGCGGACGATTGAACGCCGCCTCGCCTAGCCCGCCATTGATCAGGTCGGCGCTGCCCAGACCGAACTGGCGCAGCACGCGCCCGGCATGGGTGCATTCAAGGATTCGGTGATGGCCGGTGTCGGCCACGTAGAGACGATCGGCGGTTGCCACCAGCCCGGCCGGGAACAACAACGGCAGGCGCGGCTCGGCATTGATTTCGCGGTTGCCATCGTCGTCCAGCGGCCGTGACACGCCTTCGCACAAGGTGTTCAAGGCGCGCTCGAGGTCGCCGGTCGCGCCTACCAGCCGCTCAGTCTCCTGCCCGAAAGCATCGATCAGCAACAAGGTCGGCCAGGACTGCACCTCAAAACGACGCCACGCATCCCACTGTGCATCCAGCACGATGGGCGCGCTGACACCCTGCCTGCGCAACAACTTCAAGGCATGCTGCGGCTCGCGCTCGAACTCGAATCGCGGCACCTGTACCACCAGCAGCTGCACCCGGCCCGGGTTGCGCGCCTGCCAGCGCTTGACCTCGGCCAGGCGCTGCATGCACCACACCGATGCACCGTTGACGAAGGCCAGTACCAGCGGGCGGCCACGCATATCCTGCAGGCTCACCGGCGCTGCATTGAGCCAGATGGCGGAAGTGGGCAGTTCCAATACGCGGTTTTCGTTCATGCAGGGATTATGCCGGAGTCCTCGCGCCGCGACAGGCGACGCACCGTGACCTGGGCCGCAGCATCGATCAGTGCCCAACTGTGTTCGAAATCTTTCATATCACCGTAATAGGGATCCGGGATCACGTCGCTGCCGTTGATTCCGGCCCACGGCAGCCATAGCACCGCCCGCGCGGCCAAGCCCGCAGGCGCCAATGCCTGGGCGTCGCGCAGATTGTCGCCATCGGCGCACAGGATCAGGTCGTATTCCTCGAAATCGGCGGCCAGCAGTTGGCGGGCACGCTGGCCGGAAATATCCACGCCATGGCCGCGCGCGCAGGCAACGGCTCGAGGGTCGGGGCTGCGCCCGGCGTGCCAATGACCGGAGGTGCCCGCCGAGTCGACCTGCACCCAGCTATCCAGCCCGGCCTCACCGATCCGTGCACGCAAGGCACCCTCGCCCATCGGCGAGCGGCAGATATTGCCCAGGCAGACCACCAACAACTTCAAGGCGCTGCCCGCATCTGCGCTTCGGCGCGCAGCAGATCTTCCGGGGTATCGATACCCGGCGGGAATGCCGCGGGCGACAGCGCCACGGCTATCCGGTAGCCCGCCTCCAGCACCCGCAACTGCTCCAGTGACTCGATCTGCTCAAGATTACCGGGCGGCATGGCTGCAAACGTCTGCAGGAAGCCGGCGCGGTAGCCATAGATGCCGATATGCCGCAGCCACTGCGCCGGCGGCAGGCTGTCGCGGCTGCGGGCGAAGCCATCGCGGTGCCACGGAATCGGCGCGCGACTGAAGTACAACGCATCGCCCTGGGCGTTGCGTACCAGCTTGACCACATTCGGATCAAACAAGGTGGGTGCGTCCTCCACCAGCGTCGCCAAGGTGGACATCGGTGCGCCGCTGTCGGCAAGGGCTGTCGCCACCGCACGGATACCAGCGGCCGGAGCGAATGGCTCATCCCCCTGCAGGTTGACCACGATGACATCGTCCGCCCAACCCGCCTGGCGCGCGCATTCGGCGAGGCGATCGGTACCGGAGGCGTGTGCCGGATCGGTCATCGCCACGTGAATGCCGGACAAGCCAGCCACCGCCTGCGCGATGCGCGCATCGTCGGTGGCAACCCAGACCTCACGGGCACCGGCCGCCAAGGCGCGACGCGCCACATGCAGCACCATCGGCTCGCCGGCGATCAGCGCCAGCGGCTTGCCGGGCAGGCGGGTGGAGGCATAACGGGCCGGAATGGCCACCACAAACTCAGCAACAACGCTCATCTCAACTCCTCCCAACAAGCAGCATGCCCGCACTATCAGGCGCGGGCCAACTTACCCAGACGATCCAGCAAGGCGATCCAGAACGCTGCCGGCAACTCGGCCTGCAGCGGCACCGCGTAGTGCCACGCGGTGGCGAACGCCTGGCATTTGACGGCATCCTTTTCGGTCATCAACAACGGCAACTCGCTGCCAAACGACAGGTCCTGCGGCGTGTAGCGATGATGATCGGCGAAAGCATGCGGCACCACGCCGATATCGCGGCTGCGCAGCATCTGGAAGAAGCGCTGCGGGTTGGCGATGCCAGCCACTGCATGCACACGCAGCCCGGCAAAGGCCTTCAAGGGCTTGTCACGGCCACCCTTCAGCGGCCGCGCCACCTCGATCGACAAACGCATGGCCCATTCGCCAAAGCCGCACTCGGCCGCCTGGTCCGGCGCATCACTGGCCTGGCCCAGGTTGACCACACGGAAGTCGCAATGTGCCGCCCGCGACACCGGCTCACGCAGCGGCCCGGCCGGCAACAGCCGGCCATTGCCATAGCGACGCACCGCATCGACCACTTCGATCTCGATATCACGCGCCAGCCGGTAATGCTGCAGGCCGTCGTCGCAGACCACCACGTCACAGCCGGCTTCCAGCAGCGCCTTCGCCGCAGCCACCCGATCCTTGTCCACCCGCACCGGCACGCCGGTCTTCCAGGCAATCAGTACCGGCTCGTCGCCGCCCAGGGCGACGTCCATATCGGCGGTAACCCAACGCGCCGTATCGGCTTCATCGCGGCCATAGCCACGGCTGGCCACACCCGGCTTCCAGCCGGCTTCGCGCAGGCGGTTTACCAGCGCGATGGTCAACGGCGTCTTACCGGTACCACCGGCGGTGATGTTGCCGACCACGATGACCGGCACCGGCACCTGCCGGGCGCGCAGCCAGCCGCGCCGGTACAGGGTGCGGCGCAGGCCGGTGAGCGCACCGTAAACCGGCGCCAGCAAGCGTGCCGGCAATGGCACCGGCGCATCGCCATACCAGTAGGCCGGCGTTTGCGGTCCTTGCTTGGCCATCATTCCTGCCTATCGCGGAACTGCATGCTATGCAGGTGTTCGTACAAGCCACCCAATGCCAGCAACTCGGCATGGGTACCCCGCTCAACGATGCGCCCCTGGTCCATCACCAACACCTGATCGGCGTGTTCGATGGTGGACAGACGATGGGCGATGACCAGCGTGGTGCGGTCGGGCATCAGCTTCTGCAGGGCGTCCTGCACCAGCCGCTCGGATTCGTTGTCCAGCGCGGCGGTGGCTTCGTCCAGGATCAGGATGGGCGCGTCCTTGAGCATGGCGCGGGCAATCGCCAGCCGCTGGCGCTGGCCGCCTGACAGACGACTGCCCTTGGCTCCCACCGGCGCATCCACGCCCTGCGGCAGCTGCTCGACGAACTCGCTGGCATTGGCGCCATCGATGGCCTGCTGCAACTCCGCCTCGCTGCGCTCCTGCAACTCACCGTAAGCCACGTTCTGCGCGATGCTGCCATTGAACAAGGTGACCTGCTGGCCGACCAGGGCGATCTGCCGACGAAGGTCGGCCAGCCTGTAGTCCTGCAGCGGATGACCATCAAGCAGAATCTCACCAGCCTCGATTTCGTAGAAGCGCGGAATCAGCTTGATCAGGGTTGATTTACCGCTGCCGGAACGCCCGACAATGGCGGTAACCGTGCCCGGCCGGGCAATGAAACTGATGTCCTGCAGCGCTGGCTTGTCCTGCCCCGCGTAGCGCGCGGTGACGTGACGGAACTCGAGCAGGCCGTTTGCACGCTGCAGCGGCAGCGTACCGATGTCCCTTTCATCTTCGGCATCGAGAACACTGAACAGACGCTGCGCCGAGGCGATGCCACGCTGGGTCATGTTCTGCACGTTGGTGAGCTGCTTCAACGCGGGAATGATCGCCAGCATCGCCATCAGCAGGCCGACGAAGTCGCCCACGGTAAGCCGGCCTGCAGCCGCTTCGTGACCGGCAATCAGCAGCAGCGCTGCCAGCCCCACCGCACCGATCAACTGCACCATGCTGGAAGAAATACTACGCGTCGCCTCGACCTTCATCGCCAAGCGCAGATTGGTATTTGCCAGTGCGGTGTAGCGATCCAGCTCAACCGGCTGTGCGCCGTAGATCTTGACTTCCTGCTGGCTGGACAGCGCTTGGTCGGCCGCCTGCAGCAGATCGGCCCCACTCTCCTGGATGCGATGGCTGATACGGCGGTAGCGCTTGGCCACCTTGTTCATCACCCATGCCAGCGGCGGTGCCAGCACAAAGATCGCCAGCGTCACCTGCCAGCTGTAATACAGCATCACCGCCAGCGAACCCAATGCCTGCAGCGATTGCTGCAAGACCACCTTCATCGCATCGATCGCGGCCTGCGCGACCTGGTCGCTGTCCGAGCCCAGCCGTACCAGCATCGAAGGCACCGGCTCGGAATCAAAACGCTGACCTGGCAACCGCAGATACTTGCCCAGTACGCGCACACGGAAATCACGCGCGATGCTGCGCGCAGCCTTGCCCATGCCGATGTCGGTCAGGTAGCCGGCCACACCGCGCAGCAGGAACAAGCCAATAACAGCCAAGGGCATCCATTGATTGATGTCCTTCGGGTTCACCAGGCTGTTGGTGATCGGGCTCATCAAGATCAGGAAACCACTGCCTGCGCCTGCCTCGATCAGCATGCCCAGGCCAGCCATCAACAGCAGCGGCCGATAAGGCTTGGCGAAACCAAGCAAGCGCTTGTAGACCTGCCAGGCCGACGCGTTGTCACTCATTGCTTGGCTTCCGGCGCAGTGGCAATCGCAATCCGGCGGAACCCAAGCTGACCCAGCGCGTCCTGCGCGGTCACCACGGCCTGATACGGCGTACGTGCATCGGCGCGCAGCAGCACCGTCTGCTCGCGATCAGCACCGGCAAGCTGCGCGATGATCTGTTTCAGCGACTCGATGTCGGTGCGCAGCACTTCCTGGTCATTGACGAAGTAGCGGCCATCGGCATTGACCAGCACGCTCAAGGAACTCTGCGGCGCCGTCGTCTTCTGGTCGCTGGCGGTGGGCAGTTGCACCTGCAGCGTCGAGCGCGCATCGAAGGTGGTGGTCACCACGAAGAAAATGATCAGCACAAGGATCACGTCGATCAGGGGCACCAGATCGATATGCGGTTCATCCTGCGTGCGGTTGCTACCAATACGCATGGGCTCAGGCCTTTTCAGTCGCCGTCGGGCGCGGCGCTGCAGCCTTGTTGGCAGCCATCACCGCCGGCCGCCCATCGAGCGCATCCAGCAGTGCTGCGGCTTCCTGCTCCATCTCGATCACGTAGCCATCAATCAGGCCACGGAAGTAGCGATGGAACATCAACGCCGGGATCGCGACCATCATGCCGGTCGCGGTACACACCAGCGCCTTGCCGATGCCACCGGCCAGCTGGCCCACGTCACCGACGCCGTGATCAAGGATGCCCAGGAACATCTGGATCATGCCGACCACGGTACCCAGCAGACCCAGCAAGGGGCCAGCCGAGGCAATGGTGCCCAGGGCATTGAGGAAGCGCCCCATCCGGTGCACCAGATGGCGACCGGTGTCTTCGATACGCTCGCGGATCTGGTCGCGCGGGCGATTGCGCGCCTCAAGCGCGGCAGCCAACAACGCACCCAACGGTGAGTTGGCACGCAGGGAGTCGATATGGCTGGCATCCAGCTTGCCGCGCGCGGCCCAGTTACGAACCTCCTGACCCAGACCCGGCGGCAATACCTCGTTACGCCGCAGGCTCCAGAAACGCTCCAGAACGATGGCCAACGCCAGCACGCCCAACAGCAGCAACGGCACCATCGGCCATCCGCCGGCTTTGACCAATTCCCACACGTTTCAACCCTCCGGCGCCGTGGCCGCGTTTTTGATGTCCGATAGGATAGCAGCCGCCCGCGCCCGCTCAGCGGCATCCCACAGCCTTGACCGCCAGATTCTGCGCTCCCGTACCTGCAGCCCGCCTTCACCAAGCCACACCTGCAGCGCCCCACTATCGGCTGTCGCCAGGACTTCGGCGCCATTGCGCTGCCAGCGCCTGACCACGTCCGGGCGTGGATGACCGAAGCGGTTGCCATGGCCGTTGGAGATCAGCGCCAGGCGCGCGCCGGTGGCGGCCACAAACGCCCGGCTGGATGAGCCACCGCTGCCATGGTGCGCCACCAGCACCACATCCGCGTGCAGTTTTGCCGGTACCTGTTTGAGCAGACGCTGTTCGATCACCTCACCAATATCCCCGGTCAGCAAGGCCGTCCCGTAACGCCCCTGAACCCGCAGCACGCAACTGGACTCGTTGCCCAGATAGGGAAACCCGGGCGTGGGATGTAGGAATTCAAAGCGCACCCCATCCCATTGCCAAGCCTGACCAGCCCCACAGGTCGGCCCCGCCTCCGACTGCAGCGCCAGCCCGGGCGGTGCCCAAAGACTGTGCGCAGGCAATACGGTCTGCACTGCCGCCACGCCGCCTGCATGATCGTGATCGCCGTGGCTGACCACCAGCGTTTCCAGCTGCTGCACGCCCAAGGCGCGCAGTGCCGGCACCACCACCCGCTCACCCGCATCAAAGCCGTCGGCGACCGCCGGCCCGGCATCGAACAGCAGGCTGTGCTGACCAGTGCGTACCAGCACCGCCAGGCCTTGGCCAACATCCAGCGTGATCAGCTCAAACGCACCGTCTCGGGGCCGGTCACGCCATGGCAGGCACAAGGGCAGCCACAGCAATACCGCCAGGTATTTGCCCGGCGTGCCGGCAGGCAGCAGCATCCATATTGCCGCCAACAAGGCCAGCGGCAGCGCAAACCAAGCCGGTTCCGGCAACCACCATAGCGCGTAGCGGCCGCTACCCAGCGCCTGGAACAGCGGCCAGCTCAGATCGAAACACCATGCCGATGCCCGCCAGGCCAATCCACCGGCACCGTTGCTTACGGCCTCCAGGGCAGTACCCAGCAGCGCCAATGGCACCACCACCAGGCTCCACCACGGAATCGCCAACAGGTTGGCGACCGGCCCGATCGCCGAGGCCTGGCCGAACAGCAGGACCGTCAGCGGCAGCAAGCCCAAGGTCGCCACCCGCTGCGCCGACAGAAAACTGCCCAGCCAATGCCCGCGCTCAGGCAGGCACCACAGCAGCCACGCCACACCGGCGAAGCTGAGCCAGAACCCGGCCGTCAGCACCGACAATGGCGCCAGGCAAAGCACAGCCAAAGCAGCCAACGCCAGTGACGCGGCCACATCCACCGGCCGGCGGCCAAGCCGCGCCAGCACTACCACCGCTACCATCAATACCGTCCGCACCGTCGGCAGTCCGAAGCCGGCGACGGCTGCATACACGGTGGCACCAATCAGCGCACCGATGGCGACCGCCTGCGGCCTTGGGCAGTAGCGACCACACCAGGGCAGCAGGCGCCAGATACCGGCCACCATCCATGCTGCGCACAAAGCGACCATGCCAACGTGAAAACCGGAGATGGCGATCAGATGGGTCAGGCCGGTAGCGCGCAGCACCTGCCAGTCGGCCTCGCCAAGCCCGCGCGTGTCACCCAGTGCCAATGCCTGCACATAGCGCGAGGATCCGGTCGGCACCTGCGCCGTGATCCGCGCCGCCATCTGCTCGCGCCATGCGCCAAGCCCTGCAGGCGCCGACAGTCTCTGCGGTGTCGGCACCTGCCGCACGATAGCGCTGGCGGCGATGCCCTGCGCCAAGGCGTGGCGCTCGGCGTCGAAGCCACCGGGATTGATCAGCCCGCGCGGCGCGCGCAGGCGCAGATTCAACCGCCAACGCTCGCCAGCACGTACGTGGATGCGCGGACCCGGCTCGGTTACACCGAAATCGTCGTACCAGGACACCTGTACTGTGCGCCCTTGCAGACCCGCCGATTGTGCGGTGTCCCCATCTATCTGTAGCTGAAAGCGGGTGCGGCGGATCTCGTGCTGGGGAAGACTGGTCACGACGCCGACCACGGAGACTTCCCTGCCCTCCAAGGCCAGCGGCAGCTGCTGATCCAGACCCCAACCCGCGTGCAACCACGCCCAAGCCATGCCGGTCAGCAATGCACCCAGCCAGCGCCAACGCGGGTTTGCCAGCCATAGCAAAAGGCCCGCCAATAAACCCACCCAGCGCAGGACGCTTGGCGGCAAGCCCGGCGCCAGGATCGCGGTGCAGATACCGGCCAGGAAACAGATGGCGACAGCCTTGCCGGCAATGGCAATGCCCACATGCCCCAGCCCGACACCACCCGCGCCTGAGTGAGCAGCCATCTCCGCCTCCATTTGCCCCATGGGCAATGCTGGCAGGCACCTGCCCGGATTCCATCGACAGAACCGGGTGCTGAAAGATCAGGGATGTCAGGCGTGGGGCGTCGCCGGGTTGCTGCGGTGTTTAAGGGAACCCGCTTCTTCTGGGAGCCACGTCAGCCGCGAAGCTGATGGTCGATCAGGTTGCAGGGATTTCGGGCGCGTTGGATGCTGCTGGCTTCGCGGCTTATGCCGCTCCTACAAACTGCTGCGGGTTTACCGGGACGGCTCCTGCCGAGCATGGCTCGGCACTACCGAGGTGTTGGGCTTTGCGGGGACCGCTTTTTGTGGGAGCGGCGTCAGCCGCGAGGCTGATGGTCGATGAGATTGCAGGGATACCGGGCGCTTTGATGCTGCTGGCTTCGCGGCTTACGCCGCTCCTACAAACGCGGCTGCGGGTTTGCTTGGACAGCCTCTGCCGAGCATGGCTCGGCACTACCTGTGCGCTCTGTGCGCTGCGCCTTGGTTGGCACGCCCTGCCGTTTTCCAGGCAAAAGAAAAGCGGGCACCAGGCCCGCTTTTCTTTTCAGCGATACAACACCGCAGCCTTATTCGGCCGGGGTGCCTTCGCCTTCTTCCACGGCCTTCATCGACAGGCGGATACGGCCCTGCTTATCGACTTCCAGCACCTTGACCTTGACCAAATCGCCTTCCTTCAACACGTCGCCAACCTTCTCGACGCGGTCGCTGGAGATCTGCGACACGTGGACCAGACCGTCCTTGCCCGGCAGGATGGTGACGAACGCACCGAAGTCCATGATCTTGGCGACCTTGCCTTCGTAGATGCGGCCCGGCTCGACGTCCGAGGTGATCTGCTCGATGCGGGCCTTGGCGGCCTGGGCAGCGGCGTTGTTCACCGAAGCGATGGTGATGGTGCCATCGTCCTGGATGTCGATCTGGGTGCCGGTTTCCTTGGTGATGGCCTGGATGGTTGAGCCACCCTTGCCGATCACTTCGCGGATCTTGTCCGGGTGGATCTTGATGGTCAGCAGACGCGGCGCGTAATCCGACAGCTCGGCGCGCGGCGAGGTCAGGCCATGGGCCATTTCGCCCAGGATGTGCAGACGGCCAGCCTTGGCCTGCTGCAGTGCCTGCTTCATGATCTCTTCGGTGATGCCTTCGATCTTGATATCCATCTGCAGGGCGGAGATGCCCTCGGCGGTACCAGCGACCTTGAAGTCCATGTCGCCCAGGTGATCTTCGTCACCCAGGATGTCGGACAGGACGACGAAGCGCTCGCCTTCCTTGACCAGACCCATAGCGATACCTGCGACCGGCGACTTGACCGGCACGCCGGCGTCCATCAGGGCCAGCGAGGAACCGCAGACCGAAGCCATCGACGAGGAGCCGTTGGATTCAGTGATTTCCGACACAACGCGAATCGTGTACGGGAAGGCTTCCAGCGACGGCATCACAGCCAGCACACCGCGCTTGGCCAGACGGCCGTGGCCGATTTCACGACGCTTCGGCGCACCGAAACGACCGCACTCACCGACCGAGTAGGGCGGGAAGTTGTAATGGAACAGGAAGTTTTCCTTGTACTCACCGGCAACGGCGTCAATGATCTGGCCGTCGCGTGCGGTGCCCAGCGTGATGGTCACGATGGCCTGGGTCTCGCCGCGGGTGAACAGGGCCGAGCCGTGGGTACGCGGCAGCACGCTGGTCTTGACCGCGATCGGGCGGACGGTGTCCAGGGCGCGGCCGTCGATGCGGACCTTGGTGTCCAGCACCGAGTTACGCATGGTGCTGTATTCCAGCTCGCCGAATTCCTTCGACACTTCAGCCGGGTTCCAGCCTTCAGCGGCAACGCGGCCAGCCAGGGCTTCAACCACGTCCTTCTTGATCGCCGAGATGGCGTCGCGACGCTGCAGCTTGTCGCGCACCTGGAAGGCTTCGCCGAGCTTGCCGCCGACGGCTTCCTGCAGGGCGCTGATCAGCACGTTGTTCTTGGCCGGGGCAACCCAGTCGCTCGGCTTGGTGCCGGCTTCAACGGTCAGTTCGTTGATCGCGTTGATGACCTTCTGCATTTCGCGGTGACCGAAGGTCACGGCGCCCAGCATCACGTCTTCGGACAACAGCGCGGCTTCCGATTCCACCATCAGCACGGCATTGGCGGTACCCGCAACCACCAGCTCCAGCTGCGATTCCTTCAGCTCCGACACGGTCGGGTTGAGGATGTATTCGCCATCCTTGTAACCCACCTTGGCGGCGGCGATCGGGCCCTTGAACGGGGTACCGGCCAGCGACAGCGCAGCAGAAGCACCGATCAGCGCGGCGATATCACCGTCGACGTCCGGATTCAGCGACATCACCGTGGCGATGATCTGCACTTCGTTCTTGTAGTCTTCCGGGAACAGCGGACGGATCGGGCGATCGATCAGGCGCGAAATCAGCGTCTCTTTTTCGGTCGCACGGCCTTCACGCTTGAAGAAGCCACCCGGGATACGGCCACCGGCGTAGAACTTTTCCTGGTAATCAACAGTCAGCGGGAAGAAGTCCTGCCCTTCGCGCGCGCTCTTGGCGGCGACGGCAGTGACCAGCAACACGGTGTCGTCCATCTTGACGATGACAGCGCCGCCGGCCTGACGGGCGACTTCGCCGGTTTCAAGCGTGACGGTGTGTTTGCCGTACTGGAAGGTTTTGGTGATTTTTGCCACGGGGGATCCTTGAAATGCTTTCTTCGATTGGTCCGTTGCCAACCCATGTCGGCAGCGGCTGGCCGGGCGGTTCCGGCCGGTCTACTACGATTTTGAAGCTCTTAAAACAAAGCCGCGGCGCATCGCTGCGCCGCGGCGGATATCGATTAGCGGCGCAGGCCGAGCTTTTCGATCAATGCTTTGTAGCGTGCGACATCCTTGTTCTTCAGGTAGTCGAGCAGGCTACGGCGGCGGTTGACCATCTGCAGCAGGCCACGGCGGCTGTGGTGATCCTTCTTGTGTTCCTTGAAGTGGCCGGTCAGCAGTTCAATGCGAGCGGTCAGCAGGGCGACCTGGACTTCCGGGGAACCGGTGTCGGCAGCGCCGCGCTTGTTTTCTTCAATGACTTTCTGGGTGTCGATCGACATGAGTTTTCTCTTCAGATGCGGGGCCGGCAGGAACGTCTCTGGACGCACCGCTCAGCTCGCCGATTAATAGGCTGCCCACCGGGGGCGGGCAGTTGCCCTTTATAGGGCCGCAAAATTGTAACGGTCACAACCATCCGGGACAAGGCGAACGTGACCGCGCAGGTACGGTTCGCCCCTGCCCGTTCAGAGATTGAAGCGGCGTTGCGGACCCAGTCGCCCGCCTTCTTCGACCTGGCCCAGGCCCAGCGGCTGGCCATGTTCACCATGAACAACCACCAGGCCGACCGGCCAGGCCGGGTCACGCAAGCGCTGCCCCAGGCAGAACCGCGCCGCCTGTGCCGCATCCAGGTCGACCCGGGCAAACTGGCTCAAACCCTGCTCGATCGGCAGCAGCCACGCCATCAGCGCTGCCTCGTCACCGGATTCGGCCACCACCCGCAGCGCATCCAAGCCGATCATCTTCGGCGCCATGAACGGTTCAACCCACAGCCGGCGCAACGCGGTGACATGTGCGCCGCAGCCCAGCAGCTCACCCAGATCGCGGGCAATGCTGCGGATATAGGTGCCCGAGCCACAGGTCACGCGCAGTGACAGATGCGCGTCTTCACGCCCCAGCACCTCGATCGACTGCACCAGCACCTCGCGCTCGGGCGCCTCGATGGCCTCGCCGCGGCGCGCTTTGGCGTACAGCGGCTCACCGCCCTGCTTCAAGGCCGAATAGATCGGCGCACGCTGCCGGATAGTGCCGGTCAGGCTGGCCAAGGCCGCCTGCAGCTGTTCATCACTGAACGCCGGGACCGGCCGCTCGCGCAGCACGACGCCATCGGCATCGTCGGTATCGGTGGTGTTGCCCAGCCGGATTTCGGCGTCGTAGGCCTTGGCCGAGCCCAATAGCAGGCCGGCGATCTTGGTCGCTTCACCGAAGCACAGCGGCAAAAGGCCGGTGGCCAGCGGATCCAGGCTACCGGTATGCCCGCCCTTCTCGGCGCGGAACAGACGGCGGGCAACCTGCAACGCCGTGTTGGAGCTCATGCCAGCCGGCTTGTCGAGCAGAACGATGCCGTCCAGGCGGCGGAATTGGATTCGAGGACGCATGCAACACCATGGGCAAGCCGGCGCACGCTCGGCGCGGCGGCGGAAAACGGGGAATGCCGGCTGCGCCAACATGCACAGGCCAGACATGACAACAGCCCTTACGGGCTGCTGCGATTACGCTTTGTCGGCGTCCTTGTCGTCGTCGGATTCAGGTTCCGGCGGCGGCACCAGGTCGCGCAGCAGATTGTCGATACGCTCGCCACGGTCGACCGAGTCGTCGTAGTGGAAGTGCAGTTCCGGCACGTGCCGCAGCTTCATCGCCTTGGCCAGTGACATGCGCAGCTCAACGGCCAATTCACGCAAGCCCTTCATCGCCTCGGCCGAACGTTCCGGCATCAGCGCGGTCACGTAGATCTTGGCGTGGGCCATGTCGCGGGTGACTTCCACGTCCGACACGCTGACCGAAGGCAGCCCGAATTCACGCACGGCAGCATGCACCAGCGTGCCCAGATCGCGGCGGATCTGCGCAGAAACACGGTCGGTACGATGGAAAGTCTTAGGCATCAGGCAAGTATCAACATTAAAGAGTGAATTTCAATGAAACCGGAAGGGAACCGTTCGCAGGGATCGAATGCACGATCCCGACTCCCGGTTCCCCGACCCCGCCGGTGGAAGGGGCTGCCCGGAACTCGCTTCAACGAATCCTGGCCTGCCCCGATCCCGGCAGTTACAGCGTGCGCGGCACTTCGATGCGCTCGAAGCACTCGATCTGGTCGCCCGGCTTGACGTCGTTGTAAGCCTTCACGCCGATACCGCACTCGGTACCGTTGCGAACTTCCTCGACGTTTTCCTTGAAGCGACGCAGCGATTCCAGCTCGCCTTCGAACACCACCACGCTGTCGCGCAGCACGCGGATCGGCTTGTTCCGCTTCACCACGCCTTCGATGATCATGCAGCCTGCAACCGCGCCGAACTTGGAGCTGCGGAACACGTCGCGGACCTGGGCGATACCGATGATCTCTTCGCGGATTTCCACGCCGAGCAGACCGGAGGCCACCTGCTTCACCTGATCGATCACGTCATAGATGATCGAGAAGTAACGCAGGTCAACGCCGTTGGATTCAATGATGCGACGGGCCGAAGCATCCGCACGCACGTTGAAGCCGATGACGGTGGCCTTGGAGGCCACAGCCGAGTTGGCGTCGGACTCGGTGATGCCGCCCACGCCGGAGTGGATCACGTTGATGCGGATGTCGTCGTTGGACAGGGCCACCAGCGCCTGGCTCAGTGCCTGCACCGAACCCTGCACATCGGCCTTGATCAGCAGGTTCAATACCTGCTGGCCATCGCCCTTGCCCAGCTGCGACATGATGTCTTCCATGCGGCTGCCGGCAGTCGCGACCAAGCGCGACTCGCGACGCTTGGTTTCGCGGGTCTGCGCGACGTCCTTGGCCAGACGCTCGTCTTCAACCACAACGAAGTCATCACCCGCTTCCGGCACGCCGGACAGACCCAGCACCTGCACCGGAATCGACGGGCCAGCTTCAGCCACCTGGCTGCCGGTTTCGTCGAACAATGCACGCACGCGGCCGTACTGGATACCGCACACCAGGTAGTCGCCCTTCTTCAGCAGACCCTGTTGCACCAGCACCGTCGCGACCGGGCCACGGCCCTTGTCCAGCGAGGATTCGATGACCACGCCGCTGGCGCGGCCTTCGGCCACGGCCTTCAGCTCGAGCACTTCGGCCTGCAGCGAAATCGCATCCAGCAGGTCGTCGATGCCCAGGCCGGTCTTGGCCGAGATTTCCACCATCTGCACGTCACCACCGAAATCTTCGGCCACGACCTGCTCAGCAAGCAGTTCGTTCTTGACGCGCATCGGATCGGCCGAGGCCTTGTCGATCTTGTTGATTGCCACCACGATCGGCGCATTGGCTGCGCGAGCGTGCTGGATGGCTTCCTTGGTCTGCGGCATCACGCCATCGTCGGCGGCGACAACCACCACCACGATATCGGTCAGCTGCGCACCACGGGCACGCATCGAGGTGAACGCGGCGTGGCCCGGGGTATCGAGGAAGCTGATCACGCCCTTCGGCGTGGTCACATGGTAGGCACCAATGTGCTGGGTGATGCCGCCAGCTTCGCCAGTGGCGATCTTGGTGCGACGGATGTAATCCAGCAGCGAGGTCTTGCCGTGATCGACGTGACCCATGATGGTCACCACCGGTGCACGCGGCACGGCTACGCGCTCGTCACCATCACTGATGGCCAGCAGTGCGTCTTCGGCGTCGTTGTCACTGGCGCGCACGACCTTGTGGCCGAGTTCTTCGACAACCAGTGCGGCGGTGTCGTGATCGATGGACTGGGTGATGGTGGCCATCACGCCCATCTTGAACAGCGCCTTGACCACCTCGCCGCCCTTCAGGGCAAGCTTCTGGGCCAGATCGGCCACAGTGATGGTGTCGCCGACGGCGACCTCACGCACCACCGGTGCGGTCGGACGTTCGAAGGCATGGCTGCCGCCACCGCTGCGCGATGCGTCATTGCCACGGCGGCCCTGCGGTGCGCGAGCACCCGGACGACCACGCGAATTATTGTTGTTGCTGTTGCCACGACGGGCACGGTCAGACGCCGACAGATGCAGCTGGCCACCGAAACGGTTGCCATCACCACCTTCGTTGCGCTTGCCGGGCTTGGCGTTGGCATTGGTGTTGTTGTTGCCACGGTCATCGCGGGCAGGTGCACGGGCCGGGGCAGCTGCTGCCGGAGCCTGACGTGCAGCACGTGGTGCCGGCGCTTCAGCTGCCGGCGCGGGCTTTGCTGCAGCGGCCTTGGCGGCTTCTTCAGCGGCGACCTTCTCGGCCTCCAGGCGTGCAGCCTCGGCTACCTCGGCAGCCTTCTTGGCGGCGATGCCTTCGTCGCGGGCGCGATCCTTCTCGGCCAGCATGCGCTGCTCGTCAAGATTGCGCTGACGCGATTCTTCGAGCTTGCGCAGGATATCGGCGCGCTCTTCGTCCGGCGTCATCGCAGGCTTGCCACCTTCCGGCTTGGTGTAGGTGCGCTTCTGGCGCACTTCCACATTGACGGTGGTCTTGCTACGGCCAGCACTGACAGTCACTTCCTGATGCTTGCGGCGATTCAGGGTGATCTTCTTCGATGCGGCATCAGCCTCTTCGACCGGCTGCTCTTCCTTGCCGTGCGAACGGCGGAGGAAGCCAAGCAGCTTCACTTTCTCGGTACTGGTCACAACCTGGTCGGGACCGCTGAACTTCATCCCGGCCTGGGACAGCTGTTCAAGCAGTTTCTCGACCGGCGTGTTGACCAGTTCGGCGAGCTTGCGGATGGTGGTTTGCTGCGACATTCGGATCCTATGATCTTGTTTGCGCCCCCTCGTCACGAACGAAGGCAGCGCGGAGTCTACGCCCTGAGCGGCTCAGGGCACTGTTCATCGCTGGCTCATTCGCCGCGCTCCAGGCGGGCGATCTCCTCGGCGCGGGCTGCCAGGACCAGCGCCGCGGCGCGCTCCAGATCCATGCCCTCGATGCCGAACTCCAGAACCTCGTCGGCAGCCAGGTCCGACAGATCCTCACTTGTGCGCACGCCGTGGCCAGCCAGCGCGTACGCGGTAGCCTCATCCATGCCCTTCAGTGCCAGCAGATCAGCTGCCGGCACACCGCCGTCAGCCCCCTCTTCCACCGCCAGCGCTTCATTGAGCAGCGCATCGCGGGCGCGGGCACGGAGTTCTTCAACGATATCTTCGTCGAAGCCTTCCACTGCCAGCAACTCACCAACCGGTACGTAGGCGATTTCTTCCACCGTACCAAAACCTTCGGACACCAGGATGCCGGCGATTTCTTCGTCCACTTCCAGCTTGTCCATGAACAGCTGACGGGCGACGCCCTGCTCGGCTTCCGACTTGGCGGTCACCTGGTCCTGGGTCATCACATTCAGCTGCCAACCGGTCAGGCGGCTGGCCAGGCGCACGTTCTGGCCGCCCTTGCCGATTGCCTGGGCCAGGCGGTCTTCCGCCACGGCCAGGTCCATCGAATGCTTTTCTTCGTCAACGATGATCGACTGCACTTCAGCTGGGGCCATCGCGTTGATGACGAAATTGGCCGGGTTGTCGTTCCACAACACGATGTCCACGCGCTCGCCATTGAGCTCGTTGGACACCGCCTGCACGCGCGAACCGCGCATGCCGATGCAGGCGCCGATAGGATCGGTGCGGCTGTCATGGGCCAGCACGGCGATCTTGGCGCGGTCGCCCGGGTCACGTGCACAGGCCTTGATCTCGACCAGGCCCTGGCCGACTTCCGGCACTTCCAGCTTGAACAGCTCGATCATGAATTCCGGGGCGGCGCGGCTGATGAACAGCTGCGGGCCACGCGGCTCCGAGCGCACTTCGGCCAGATAGCCGCGCACGCGGTCACCGGCACGCAGCACGTCGCGCGGAATGCCCTTGTCCTTCGGGATGAAGGCTTCGGCATTGCCGCCCAGATCGACATAGATGTTGCCGCGTTCTGCACGCTTGACCACGCCGGTGACCAGTTCGCCAACGCGGTCCTTCCATGCATCCACCACCTGCTGGCGCTCGGCTTCGCGCACACGCTGGACGATGACCTGCTTGGCAGCCTGCGCTGCAATACGGCCGAAATCCGGGTTTTCAATCTGTTCTTCGATGTAATCGCCGATCTCGACGTCGTCGGCTTCATCCACCGCGTCCATCATGCGGATCTGGCGATCCGGCGATTCCATCACCACGTCATCGGCGACCACTTCCCAACGACGGAAGGTTTCGTAGGTACCGTCCTTGTGGTTGATCGACACGCGCGCCAGGACTTCCTGGTCGGGGTAACGCTTCTTCGCTGCCGAGGCCAATGCAGCCTCGATCGCGTCGAAAATAACTTCGCGCGGCACGCCCTTCTCGTTGGCGACTGCGTCAACTACCAGCAAAAGTTCCTTGCTCATCGGCTCACTCCGCGCGCGGCTTTTTGGCCGCCGTTTCGTTATTGGAATTATTCTTGGGCTTGCCCTGCTTGGGGGCCGGACCCGTCGGTTTGGTCGGTGCCAGGCCCAATGCGGCCCAGTCCGGAATGATGCGTGCCTTGTCGATATTGTCGAACGACGCCACGAACGGCTTGTTGTCGACGATGAACGTGACCGTGCCCTGCGCCACATCGACCGCGGCAATCTCGCCCTGCAGGCGACGGCGGTTTTCCTGCGGCAGCTTCAGGCCGACCTTGGCGGATTCGCCAATGGCGAGCTCGAACTGTGCCAGCGTGAACAACGGACGATCGACACCCGGCGAAGACACTTCCAGCGTGTAATTGCCGCTGATCGGATCTTCCACGTCCAGCTGCGCGGAAACCTCGCGGCTCACCCGCTCGCAGTCTTCGACGTTGACCATGCGCGCAGGCTGTTCAACCAGCGGCACGTCGATATACAGGCGCAACGTTGCGCCGCCCGGGGCCGGCAGATATTCGACGCCAAGCAACTCGAGCCCCAACGCCTGCACGGTGGGGCTCAGCAGATTCGCGATTTCAGTAGCCTTGTCGCTCACAGCCAGCCTTGATTCGTAAGTTAGAGAACGGTTGTAACCCAACCAGGTTTTGCGTATTGCAGAAACAGCAAAGGGCCCACGTGGGCCCTTTGTCCGTTTGGATCCGTTGGCCGGATCCCGGTTGCAAGAACGGAAGCAGCCGTTCTTGCGAGCCCAACTTTTGCCTCTATCAACACTGCGTGTTGCCAAAGACCGAAGCTGGTAGCGGGGGCAGGATTTGAACCTGCGACCTTCGGGTTATGAGCCCGACGAGCTGCCAGACTGCTCCACCCCGCATCAGAAGCGGAATTATGAAGTAACCAAGTCGATAATGCAAGACTTATTTACTTCGCGTTTCTCTCTAGCTGCTAGAGAAACCCGGAAAAACCCTTCCGGTTGAACCACTTACTAGGTGGTTCCGACCTTTCCGCTAGGCGGCGAGGTCGTCAACTCAGGAGATGAATAATACACACTTCGCGCAGATTTGTATCGTTTTTTATGACAAATGTGCAAAAGAATTGCGCATCCATTCCAGGATCGGGCCCAGGCCCAGCGGAAGGACCAGCAACAGCACGGAATTCACGCCCAAAACGATACCCAGGATGCGGTCGTTGTTACGCGGCAGCGGCTCGCCTACCGGCTCATCGAAGTACATGACCTTGATGACACGCAGGTAATAGAAGCAACCGATCACCGCACACAGCACGCCGACCATGGCCAGCCACAACAGGCCGCCATTGATCGCAGCGCTCAGCACCGCCAGCTTGCTCCAGAAGCCAAGGAACGGCGGAATACCGGCCAGCGACGCCATGATGCACAGGACCAGGCCTGCCATCCACGGGCTACGGGCATTCAGACCCTTGAAGTCCTCGATGTTCTCGGCTTCAAAGCCGGCGCGCGACAGCGCGATGATCGCGCCGAACGAGGCGGTCGACATGATGGCGTAGGCAATGGCGTAGAACATCGCCGCCGAATAGCCTTCCTTGCCACCACCGGCCACCGCCATCAGCAGGAAGCCGATGTGCGAGACGGTCGAATAGGCCAGCATGCGCTTCAGATTGCTCTGGGCGATCGCCATCAGGTTACCGACGACCAGCGACAGTGCAGCCAGGCCGGCCAACACGTATTGCAGTTCGGTCGACAGCGGGCCAACGCCCATTTCCAGCAGGCGGTAAGCCATGCCGAAGGCAGCCAGCTTCGGTGCCGAGCTGATGAACAGCGCGATCGGTGCCGGGGCACCCTGGTACACGTCCGGCAGCCACATGTGGAACGGCGCAGCGCCCAGCTTGAAGGCAACACCGGCAACCATGAACACCGCACCGGTCAACAGCAGCAGACGCTCGTCCGAATGGGCGATGGATGCATGGATCACGTCCAGGTGCAGCGAACCGGTGGCGCCATAGATCAGCGACATGCCGTACAGCAGCAGGCCCGAGGCCAGCGAACCGAGCACGATGTACTTCATGCCGGCTTCGGCCGCGAGCTTGTTCTCACGGTTGCTGGCAACCAGCGCGTAGGAACATAGTGCCAGCAGTTCAAGGCCCAGGTAGACCATCAGCAGGCTGCCGGCCGAAACCAGGATCATCATGCCGGCGGTGGCGAACAGGATCAGCACCGGGATCTCGCCCTGGTACAGGTTGCGCTCGCGCAGGTAGCTCCAGCCGTAGATCAGGCTCAAACCGCTGACCAGCACGATCACCGTCTTCATGACGTCGGCGGCGTTGTCACGGACAAACATGCCGTGGAACACCTCGCCCTGGCCGCCTGCGCCGCCCAACAGCAAGGCGAAGGCGACAGCGAGGATGGCTACCGACAGAAAGTGGGTCCAAACCTTGTGCTTGGTGCTGATGAACAGATCAAGCATCAACAGGGCAAAGGCACCACCGATCACCACCAGTTCGGGCAGCAACGGCAGAAGGTCGGTCATGGTCAACGGCAGAGGCGTCGGCGTGGTCATCATCAAATCCTGGAATCAATACTCTCGACGGGCCGCTTAGAGCAGCTTGCTCGATGCGATCTGCATCGCCAGCTTGGCGATGGACGGCTCCATCAGCTCGGTCAGCGGCAGCGGGTAGAAGCCAAGCACCAAGGTGCCGACAGCAAATACGCCCATTACCAGCCATTCGCGACCGTTCATATCCTTCAGCTCGGCGACGTGGGCATTGCCCACCTCACCGAAGAACACACGCTTGTACAGCCACAGCGAATACGCAGCGCCGATGATCAAGGTGGAGGCAGCACCCAGCGCAACCAGCGGATTCCACTGGAACGCAGCCAACACGACCATGAACTCGCCGACGAAGCCACTGGTGCCCGGCAGGCCGGAGTTGGCCATGAAGAACAGCAGTGCAAATGCGGAGAACCACGGCATCACATTGACCACGCCGCCGTAATCGGCGATGCGGCGGCTGTGCATGCGGTCATACAGCACGCCCACGCAGGAGAACATCGCGCCGGACACGAAACCGTGCGAGACCATCTGCACCATCGCGCCCTGCAGGCCCAGGCGGGCTGCATCGGGGTTGCCGGCATCACGTACCAGCCACAGTGCGGTGAAGGTACCCAGGGTCACGAAGCCCATGTGTGCGATCGACGAATAAGCAATGAGCTTCTTCATGTCGTCCTGCACCAGGGCCACCAGGCCGACGTAGATCACCGCCACCAGCGACAGCGCGATCACCAGCCATGCCCACTCGTGGCTGGCATCGGGCACGATCGGCAGGTTGAAGCGCAGGAAGCCGTAGCCACCAATCTTCAGTGCGATCGCCGCCAGGATCACCGAACCGGCGGTCGGCGCTTCAACGTGCGCATCCGGCAGCCAGGTATGTACCGGGAACATCGGCACCTTGACCGCGAAGGCGACCAGGAACGCGAAGAATATCCAGGTCTGCTCCTTGGCCGACAGCTGCAACTGATACAGGTCGACCAGCTGGAAGCTGCCGCCCTTCAGGTACAGGTAGATCAGCGCCACCAGCATCAGCACCGAGCCGAGGAAGGTGTACAGGAAGAACTTCATCGCCGCGTAGATACGACGCGGACCGCCCCAGACGCCGATGATCAGGAACATCGGGATCAGCATGGCTTCGAAGAACACGTAGAACAGCATCGCGTCGGTGGCGGCGAAGATGCCGACCGTCACGCCTTCCAGTACCAGGAAAGCGGCCACGTACTGATTGACGCGCTTGTCGACCACGCCCCAGGCGCCGATCAGTGCCAGCACGCCGATCAGCGTGGTCAGCAGGATCAGGGCGATGGCGATACCGTCAACGGCCAGGTTGTAGCCGATGTTGAACGCCGGGATCCATGGATGCTGTTCGACGAACTGCATCACCTCGGCGGCGCCGCGGTCGTAACCGCTGAGCAAGCCGAGGCTGAGCAGGAAGGTGAGCAGTGCCACCGCCAGGGATGCCCAACGGGCAGCCTGGGCGTTGCGCACAGCGAGGATCAACGCACCGCCGATGATCGGCAGCCAGATGAGAATACTAAGTAGAGGCCAGTTCGACACGTCTTCTATTCCGTACAGGTCAACGCCAGAAATGCATCAGTACGCCCAACAGGGCAATCAAACCGATGATCATCGCGAACGCGTAGTGGTAGAGGAAACCGGATTGGGTGCGGCGCAACAGGTTGGCAGCCAGGTCGACCAGACGCGCCGAACCATTGACCATCACCCCATCAACGACCGTGCTATCAACGGCACGGGCGGCCTTGCCGAGCTGCACACCACCGCCGGCAAAGCCGTCGATCCAGAGCTTGTCGAAGCCGTACTTGTTTTCCAGCACCGAAACCACCGGTGCCAGGGTCTTGCGAGCTTGTCCTGCCAGTTCCGGCTTCCAGATGTAGAACACCCAGGCCAGCGCGAAACCTGCAACCGTCAGCCAGAACGCCGGCATCTGCATGCCGTGTACCGCATAGGCCACCGAACCGTGCCAGAACTCCTTGCCAACCGCAGCAATGGTATCGCGTGCCGGGTTGTAGAAATCGACGATGCCGGTGAAGAACGACATGGTCTGGCCCGGAATGCCGGCAGCGGCTTGGTGACCGTCCCAGCCGGTACCGAACAGCATCGGCCCGATGGTGAAGAAGCCGATCAGGATGGACGGGATTGCCAGCAGCACCAGCGGTACCGTCACCACCAGCGGCGACTCATGCGGCACGTGCACGCCATGACCGTGGTGGTCATCGTGGCCGTGGGCGTGATCACCGTGATGGTCATCATGCGTGTCGCGGAAGCGTTCCTTGCCGAAGAAGGTCAGGAACAGCAGGCGGAAGCTGTAGAAGCTGGTGACGATCACGCCACCGAGCACCGCCCAGTAACCGTAAAGGGCAACCCAGCCAGCCTCGGCAGCGTGCGCGTGCATCGCGGCGGCTTCAATGATGGTGTCCTTCGAGTAGAAACCCGAGAAGAACGGCGTACCCACCAGGGCCAGCGTACCGATCCACATGGTGATGTGGGTAACCGGCATGTATTTGCGCAGGCCGCCCATCTTCATCATGTTCTGCTCATGGTGCATGCCCATGATCACCGAACCGGCACCGAGGAACAGCAGCGCCTTGAAGAAGGCGTGGGTCATCAGGTGGAACACGGCGCCCGAGTAGGCCGACACGCCGAGTGCAACCGTCATGTAGCCCAGCTGTGACAAGGTGGAATAGGCAACCACGCGCTTGATGTCGGTCTGCACGATACCGATCAGGCCGGTGAAGAAGGCCGTGGTGGCACCGATGAACAGGATGAAGTCCAGCGCGGTCTGCGACAGCTCGAACAGCGGCGACATGCGGGTGACCATGAAGATACCCGCGGTGACCATGGTCGCGGCGTGGATCAGTGCCGAGATCGGGGTCGGGCCTTCCATCGAGTCCGGCAGCCACACGTGCAGCGGAACCTGCGCCGACTTGCCCATCGCACCGATGAACAGACAGATGCAGATGATGGTGGCAACGCTCCACTGGTGGTCACCGATCAGCTGCACCATCGCGTGGCCAGTGATATCGGTGCCAAGCACGGTGCCCGCATTGGCGAACACGGTTGCGTAGTCCAGCGAGCCGAAGGCCCACAGGATGCCGGCGATGCCGAGCAGGAAGCCGAAATCACCGACGCGGTTGACCAGGAACGCCTTCATGTTGGCGAAGATCGCGGTCGGGCGCTTGAAGTAGAAGCCGATCAGCAGGTACGACACCAGGCCCACCGCTTCCCAGCCGAAGAACAGCTGCAGGAAGTTGTTGCTCATCACCAGGGTGAGCATCGAGAAGGTGAACAGCGAGATGTAGCTGAAGAAACGCTGGTAACCGTCGTCTTCGGACATGTAGCCGATCGAGTAGATGTGGACCAGCAGCGACACGAAGGTCACCACCACCATCATCATCGCGGTCAGGCGATCGACCATGAAGCCGACATGCGCCGCGTACTGGCCTACTTCAAAGAAGGTGTAGATGTTCTGATTGAACGGCTGCGCCCCACCCCACAACAGCTGGGAGAAGATGTAAGCCGACAGGCCAAAGCTGACCGCCACGCCCAGGATGGTGATGTATTGGGCGCCCTTGCGCCCCACCTGACGACCGAACAGGCCGGCGATGATGCTGCCGAACAGCGGTGCCAGCACCACTGCAATCAACAGACTCTTGGAGAGAGTGATTTCCATCTTCGGATCAGCCCTTCAGCGAATCGACTTCGCCCACGTTGATGGTGTGGCGAGTACGGAACAAGGTCACCAGGATCGCGAGGCCGATTGCAGCTTCGGCTGCGGCCACGGTCAGGATGAAGAACACGAACAGCTGACCGGCGGTGTCGCCCAGCTCACGCGAGAAGGCAATGAAGTTGATGTTCACCGACAGCAGCATCAGTTCGATCGACATCAACAGCACGATGATGTTCTTCCGGTTGAGGAAGATGCCGGCAACGGAGATGCAGAACATCACCGCGCCCAACGCGAGCATATGGCCCAGAGAAATCATGGCTTGGCCTCCTCGCCACCGTCATGTTGCGTATCGACCTGCACCACCGGCTTTTCGGCGGCCATCTTGACCATGCGCAGGCGGTCTTTTGCCTTGGTCATGGTCTGCTCGGTCGGGTTCTGCGTCTTCAGGCCTTCACGGCGGCGCAGGGTCAGCATCACTGCTGCCACCACGGCCACGGTCAGGATCACAGCCGCGAACTCGAACGGGAGCAGGTATTCGGTGAACAGGCTGCGTGCCAGCCATGTGATGTTGGACGTGTCCGCGGCAACCGCAGCGGCGTTGTCCACCGGGAACGGTGCGGTGCGCGCCTTGATGCCGATCAGGGTCAGCATCTGCACCAGCATCACCACCGCGACCACCAGGCCGACCGGCAGGTAACGTACCCAGCCTTCACGCAGATTGGTGGTGTCGATGTCCAGCATCATCACCACGAACAGGAACAACACCATCACCGCGCCGACGTAGACCAGCACAAGGGTGACACCGAGGAACTCGGCGCCCACCAGCAGCCACACGCAGGCAATGGAGAAGAACGTCAGGATCAAGCACAACACGGCATACACCGGATTGCGCACGCTGATCACCGCTGCCGCGGAAATGCCGGCAATGATGGAGAAGAACCAGAAAGCAATATTTACCCAATCCATCTCAAGACCTCAGCGGAAGGCGGCGTCGGCGGCGCGGCGCTCGGCGATTTCGGCTTCAAGCCGGTCGCCAAGTGCCAGCAGCTGCGGCTTGGTGATGATGTTCTCGCCACGCTTCTCGAAGTGGTACTCGAGAATGTGGGTCTCGACGATCGAGTCCACCGGGCAGCTTTCTTCGCAGAAGCCGCAGAAGATGCACTTGAACAGATCGATTTCGTAACGCGTGGTACGGCGGGTGCCGTCTTCGCGCTTGGCCGAGTCGATGGTGATGGCCAGTGCCGGGCACACCGCTTCGCACAGCTTGCAGGCGATGCAGCGCTCTTCACCGTTGGGGTAACGGCGCAGGGCGTGCAGGCCACGGAAGCGCGGCGACTGCGGGAACTTCTCCATCGGGTACATCACGGTGTACTTGGGCTTGAACGCGTATTTCAGCGTCAGCCACAGGCCGCCGAGCAACTCGAGGAGCAGCAGGCTTTTGAAATAGTGGGTGATCTTATTCATGAATCAAACGCCCTTCTGGATCACGCCGTAGAACACCATCAGTGCCGTCACCGCGATCCAGAAAATGGTCAGCGGGATGAACACCTTCCAGCCCAGACGCATGATCTGGTCATAACGGAAGCGCGGGAAGCTGGCACGGAACCAGATGTACGCACTGGCGAAGAACAGCACCTTGAGCAGCAGCCACGGCCAACCGCCGGTCCAGATCCAGTTGATCCACGGCGAGATATCGGCCGTGATCCAGCCCTGGAGCGGGCTCAGCCAGCCACCGAGGAAGAAGATCGAGATCAGGAAGCTGACCAGGATCATGTTGGCGTACTCGGCCAGGAAGAACAGTGCGAACGCACCGCCGGAGTACTCCACCATGTGACCGGCAACGATTTCCGACTCGCCTTCAACCACGTCGAACGGCGCGCGGTTGGTTTCGGCAACGCCGGACACCCAATACACGACGAACAGCGGGAACAACGGCAGCAGGAACCAGTCGAACAGACCCGAGTTGCCCTTCTGCGCCAGCACGATGTCGGTCAGGTTCAGGCTGCCGGCGGCGATCATCACGCCGACCAGCGCGAAGCCCATCGCGATTTCGTAGCTAACCACCTGCGCGGCCGAACGCATTGCACCGAGGAAGGCGTACTTGGAGTTGGACGCCCAACCGGCCAGGATCACGCCGTACACGCCCAGCGAGGTCATCGCCAGCAGGTACAGCAGGCCAACGTTGGCGTTGGACAGCACCAGCTTGTAGTCGAACGGAACCACTGCCCACGCCGCGAACGACGGAGCCAGCACGATCAGCGGAGCGATGATGTACATCGCCTTGTGTGCGCTGGCCGGAGCGATGATTTCCTTGAACAACAGCTTGGTGACGTCAGCGAAGGCCTGCAGCAGGCCGCCCAGACCGACATACATCGGCCCGTGGCGCACGTGCATCCAGCCAATCAGCTTGCGCTCCCACAACACGTAGAAGGCAACCGAAATGATCACCGGCATGGCGATCAACAGGATCTTGATCACCGTCCACAGGACGATGCCGATGTCACCCAGGGACATGAACCACTGGAACAAGGGCTCGATCGCGTTTAACAGCAACTCGTTCATGCAGCCACCACCGTTACCCGAGCGGCACCCAGCGGCGCGGTTGCGCCGTGGCCCGATTCAATCCACACCGTGCCGGCTGCGACGCGTGCGTCGACCACCACCGACAGGGTTGCACGACCGGCGTCGGTGCCGACCTTGGCCATCTGGCCTTCGGTCAGCTGCAGACGCGCGGCGTCATCGGCATTGAGCACGATGCGCGGCTCATTGTTGAGCGGATGCGACTGCAGCGCCTGCGCACGACGCACAACGGCGTCGGTGCGGTAGATCGCCGGGGTCGAGGCCACTTCAAAGCCCTCGCCTGCGACCTGCGGCTGTGTCGAAGCGGCAACCTTGACCGACACCGGCTGCAGGCCGGCACGCAGGCCTGCCAGATCGGTGAAGCCGAAACCGGCCAGCTGCATGTCACCACCCAGCGCACGCAGCACGCGCCAGCCCTCACGAGCCTCGCCCTGCAGCTTGCCACCGGCGCGGGCGACCTGATCGCGACCATCCAGGTTGGTCAGCGTGCCGTCGATTTCCGGCAGCGCGCCAATCGGCAGGATCACATCGGCCACATCACGGGTCGAGGTGCAGGCGAACTGGCTGAACGCGACAACCTTGGCACCGGCCAGCGCCTTGCGGGCGGCGGCGGTATCGGCGAAATCCAGGCCCGGCTCGATGCCGTACAGGGCATAGGCCTTGCGCGGCTGCGCCAGCATTGCATTGACGTCCTTGCCGGCCGGCAGTACGCCGGCGCGGGCCAGGCCCAGTGCGTTGGCACCCTGCGGGATACGGCACAGCTTGGCGCCGGTAGCCGCGGCAAATGCGCTGGCAGCCGAACGGATCGCAGCAGCCTGCGGATGATTTTCAGCAATCGCACCGACGATGATGACGGTGTTGTTGCCGCCCTTCACCGCGTCGACCAGCTGCGCGTTGCCCAGGGCTTCAACGAAGCGCGACGGTGCAACGATCTGCTTGCTGGCCAGCTTGAACGCGAAGTCGAAGTCCACCGGGTTGATCGAATGGATCTTGGCACCGTTGGTGGTCTGCGCCTTGCGCAGGCGAGCGTGCAGCAGCGGCAGCTCGTGGCGGATATTGCTACCCAGCACGACGATCTGATCAGCGTGTTCAATCTCGGCCAGCGACATGCCGAAGGCTTCGGCAACCGGAGCATCGGAGAAGTCACGGTTGTTGATGCGGTGGTCGATGTTGTTCGAACCCAGGCCAGCGGCCAGGCGGGCCAGCAATGCACCCTCCTCGTTCGACGTTGCCGGGTGCACCAGCACGCCGAGCTCGTCGCCACGGTTGGCTTCGAAGATTTCGCGGGCAGCGGCCAGACCTTCGGCCCAGCTCACTTCCTTCCACTCACCATTGACCTTCTGCAGCGGCTTGACCGCGCGGTCGGCCGAATACAGGCCCTGGTGCGAATAACGATCGCGGTCGGACAGCCAGCACTCGTTGACCAGCTCGTTGTCACGCGGCACGGCGCGCAGCACTTCGCCGCGGCGCACGTGCAGGAACAGGTTCGAGCCCATCGCGTCGTGGTAACCCAGCGACTCGCGTGCGGTCAGTTCCCACGGGCGTGCCTTGAACTGGAATACCTTGTTGGTCAGCGCGCCAACCGGGCACACGTCGATGACGTTGCCGGACAGCTCGGTGGTCAGCGGCTTGCCGTCGTAGGTACCGATCTGCAGGTTTTCACCGCGCGACATGCCACCCAGTTCATAGGTGCCGGCCACTTCTGCGGTGAAGCGCACGCAACGGGTGCACTGGATGCAGCGGGTCATCTCGGTGGCGACCAGCGGCCCCATGTCCTCGTCAACCACAACGCGCTTGCGCTCGTTGAAGCGGCTGACCGAACGGCCGTAGCCCAGCGATACGTCCTGCAGCTCGCACTCGCCGCCCTGGTCGCAGATCGGGCAGTCCAGCGGGTGGTTGATGAGCAGGAACTCCATCACCGAACGCTGGTACTTGAGCGCCTTCTCGTTGCGGGTCTGGATCTTCATGCCATCCATGACCGGGGTTGCGCAGGCCGGCGACGGCTTGGGCGACTTTTCAACGTCGACCAGGCACATGCGGCAGTTTGCGGCGATCGGCAGCTTCTCGTGGTAGCAGAAGCGCGGAATCGGAATGCCAGCCTTGTCGGCGGCCTGGATGATCATCGAACCCTTGGGTACGACCAGCGTCTGACCATCGATATCGATGGTCACATGATCCGGCGGTACATTGGGATTTACCGGTTGCGCGCTCATGCGGCAGCAGTCTCCACCTTCTTGCCGTCAACCATCGAATGACCGTTGACGATGTAGTACTCGAATTCGTTCCAGAACTGGCGCAGGAAGCCTTGGATCGGCCACGCTGCCGCCTCACCGAACGCACAGATGGTGTGGCCTTCAATCTGACCGGCAACCGTCTTCAATTGGTGCAGATCTTCCATCGTGGCCTGGCCGGCGACGATGCGCTCCAGCACACGGTGCATCCAGCCGGTACCTTCGCGGCACGGGGTGCACTGGCCACAGGATTCCTTGTGGAAGAACTGGCTGATGCGGCAGGCGAACTTGACGCAGCAGACGCTGTCATCCAGCACCACGATCGCACCCGAACCCAGGCCAGAGCCCAGTGCACGGATGGTGTCGTAGTCCATCGGCAGGCCCTTGAGCTCTGCAGCGGTCAGCACCGGCATCGACACGCCGCCCGGGATCGCGCCCTTCAGGGTGCGGCCCGGACGCAGGCCACCGGCCATCTCCAGCAGATCATCAAAGGTGGTGCCCAGCGGCACTTCGAAGTTGCCGCCCTTGGCCACGCAACCGGAGACCGAGAAACACTTCGGGCCACCGTTGTTGGTCAGGCTCAGATTCTTGAACCACTCCGCGCCGTTGCGGATGATCGCCGGCACCGAGGCATAGGTCTCGGTGTTGTTGATCGTGGTCGGCTTGCCGTACAGGCCGAAATTGGCCGGGAACGGCGGCTTGAAGCGCGGCTGGCCCTTCTTGCCTTCCAGCGATTCCATCAGTGCGGTTTCTTCGCCGCAGATGTAGGCGCCGGCGCCGAGCGCACCATAGATATCGATATCGCAACCGCTGCCCAGCACGTTCTTGCCCAGCCAGCCGTGCTTGTAGGCATCGGCCAGGGCCTGCTCGAAATGCTCGAACGGCTCGTGGTGGAACTCACCGCGCAGGTAGTTGTAGGCCGCGGTCGAACCGGTGGCGTAGCAGGCGATGGCCATGCCCTCCACCACCGAGTGCGGGTTGTAACGCAGGATGTCGCGGTCCTTGCAGGTGCCCGGCTCGGATTCATCCGAGTTGCACAGGATGTACTTCTGCACATCGCCCTTGGGCATGAAGGACCACTTCAGGCCGGTCGGGAAGCCCGCGCCGCCGCGGCCGCGCAGGCCGGACTGCTTGACCATTTCGATGACGTCGGCCGGCGGGATCTTCTCTTCGAGGATCTTGCGCAGCGCGGCGTAGCCACCGGTCTTCAGATAGCTTTCGTACGACCACGGAGTGTCGTAATGCAGCGTGGTGTAAACCACGTTATGCGGAAGCGGCGCCGGTCCGACCGGGCCCTTGGATTCGTGGTGTGCCATGCCTTACTCCAGCCCGTCCAGCAGCGCATCGACCTGGTCCAGCGTCAGGCGCTCATGGTAATGACCGTTGATGACCATCATCGGCGCGCCCGCGCAGCCAGCCAGGCATTCTTCCTCTTTCTTGAGGTAGACGCGGCCGTCAGCGGTCGATTCGCCGTGCTTGATGCCCAGCTTCTTCTCGCAATGGCGGACGATGTCGTCGGCGCCGTTGAGCCAGCAGCTGACGTTGGTGCAGATGGCAACGTTGTTGCGGCCTACCTTCTCGGTCTCGAACATCGAGTAGAAGGTTGCAACCTCGTACGCCCACACAAACGGCAGATCCAGGTACTTGGCAACCGCGGCGATCAAGTCGTCGCTCAGCCAACCCTGGTTCTGTTCCTGTGCGGCATGCAGGCCCTGCAGCACCGCCGAACGCTTGCGCTCGGGCGGGAACTTGGACAGCCAGTGATCGATGTGAGCACGCGTCTTGTCGCTCAACACCACCATCGGGTCGACGTTGCGCGCCGCCTCGAAATTACCCGTCGCCTTCATTGGCCGACCTCAACGAATACCAAATGCTGAAAAACCGATGCCTGCGGCGGCAGAACCGCGCAGGCAACGGACGATGTGTGATCCGCCGGCATTACCGGTCAACCTCGCCGAACACGAGATCGTAGGTACCGATCATCGCCACCACGTCAGCCAGCATGTGGCCGCGAACGACCGAGTCGATCGAGGACAGGTGGGCAAAGCCCGGCGCGCGCAGATGGGCGCGGAACGGCTTGTTGGCACCGTCGGACACCAGATAGCAGCCGAACTCGCCCTTGGGCGCTTCAACCGCGGCGTAGGTTTCGCCGGCGGGCACGCAGTAGCCTTCACTGAACAGCTTGAAGTGATGGATCAGCGCTTCCATGTCGTCCTTCATCTCGGCACGAGCCGGCGGAGCGACCTTGAAGTTCTTGACCATCACCGGGCCCGGATTGGCCTTCAGCCACTGCACGCACTGCTTGATGATGCGGTTGGATTCGCGCATCTCGGCAATACGTACCAGGTAACGGTCGTAGCAATCGCCCTTGGTACCCAGCGGCAGATCGAAGTCGACCGCATCGTACTTGGCATACGGCTGCTTCTTGCGCAGATCCCAGGCAATGCCCGAACCACGCAGCATCACGCCAGTCATGCCCCAGGCCAGCGCGTGTTCCGGGGTGATCACGCCGATGCCGACAGTACGCTGCTTCCAGATACGGTTGTCGGTCAGCAGGGTTTCGTATTCGTCCACACGGCCCGGGAACTCATTGGTGAAGTTCTCCAGGAAGTCGAGCAGCGAACCTTCGCGCGAAGCGTTCAGACGCTTCAGCGCATTGCCCTTGTGCCAACGCGATTCCTTGTACTTGGGCATGGTGTCCGGCAGGTCGCGGTAGACGCCGCCCGGACGGTAGTACGCCGCGTGCATGCGCGCGCCGGAGACTGCTTCGTAGCAGTCCATCAGCTCTTCGCGCTCACGGAAGGCATACAACATCACCGCCATCGCACCCAGATCGAGTCCGTTGGAGCCCAGCCACATCAAATGGTTCAGGATGCGGGTGACTTCATCGAACATGGTGCGGATGTACTGGGCACGCTCCGGCACTTCGATACCCACCAGGGTTTCGATGGCACGGACATAGGCGTGCTCGTTGCACATCATCGAGCAGTAATCCAGGCGATCCATATAGCCGATCGACTGGTTGAACGGCTTGGACTCGGCCAGCTTTTCGGTCGCGCGATGCAGCAGACCGATGTGCGGGTCGGCACGCATGATGGTTTCGCCGTCCATTTCCAGGATCAGGCGCAGCACACCGTGCGCGGCCGGATGCTGCGGGCCGAAGTTCATGGTGTAGTTGCGGATCTCCTGCCGTGCTTCGGCCGGATTGCTCGCAAAGGCCTGCGAAGCCTGGTGGAATTCTTTCTTTACGTCCGCACTCACTTGCTTGCCTCCGTCTGCGCGCGCTCGCCTTCAGCGGTCTGGAAACGGGCATCGTCGCGGATAACACGCGGCACGCCTACGCGCGGCTCGACCGAAGTCACCGGCTCGTAGACCACACGCTTCTTTTCTTCGTCGTAACGCACTTCGACGTTGCCGATCAGCGGGAAATCCTTGCGGAACGGATGGCCCACGAAACCGTAGTCGGTCAGGATGCGGCGCAGGTCCGGGTGACCTTCGAAGATCACGCCGTACAGGTCGAACGCTTCACGCTCGAACCAGTTCAGGCCCGGATAGATGTCGGTCAGCGAGGCCACCACCGGCAACGATTCGCTCGGCGCATAGCAACGGATGCGCAGCAGCTGGTTGTGCTGGTAGGAGCGCAGCTGCACAACGACAGCAAAACGCTGCTTGGGCAGTGCGTCCGGCTGGGCGCCGTCGGCGGTTTCGTGGCTGGGGAATTCACCCCAGGCGAAACGACCGGCGCCCTGGCCTTCAACGCCACGGCTGAAGCCGTGCGAAGTGACGTCCGAGGTATCCCACTCGTCGCTGCCGTAACCGAGGTAATCGACACCACACAGGTCAGTGGCGTGTTCGAAGCCAAGCTCGTCACGCAACGCCAGAGCGGTTGCGTGCCAATCGGCAACAGCCACTTCCAGCGTCACTTCGCCGCGCGGTTCGACCACCACGACCTGCGCACCGGCAAAACGGGCGCGAAGTCGATCGATGAGAGAAGGTGCTTGCTGGGCCATGGGGGCTGGCGTGCTCTTGATTTGAAAGGGGGTCAGCGCGCGATGGTCTGGGTACGCCAGATCTTCTTCTGCAGCTGCAAAATGCCGTACACCAGTGCCTCGGCTGTCGGCGGGCAACCCGGGACGTAGACGTCCACCGGCACCACACGGTCACAACCGCGCACCACTGCATAGGAGTAATGGTAATAACCGCCGCCATTGGCGCAGCTGCCCATCGAGATGACCCACTTCGGGTCCGGCATCTGGTCATAGACCTTGCGCAGCGCCGGGGCCATCTTGTTGACCAGGGTACCAGCGACGATCATCACGTCGGACTGACGCGGCGACGGGCGGAACACCACACCGTAGCGATCAAGGTCCAGACGCGCCGCACCGGCGTGCATCATTTCCACTGCGCAGCAGGCCAGACCGAAAGTCATGGGCCACATCGAGCCGGTACGTGCCCAGTTCAGCAGCGCATCGACGCTGGTGGTCACATAGCCCTTCTCGAGCAGGGGGTTATCGCCTTCAGGCCGCAGAATGTCATCAACCCGCCCTTCCGGGACGGGGTTGTTCATCAGGCCGTCGAGAGTTTGGATCACTCCCATTCCAGCGCTCCCTTCTTCCACACGTAGATAAAGCCGAGGAACAGCATGCCCACGAACAGGCCCATGGTGACCAGCGAACGCGCGCCGAGCTCCATGAACACCTGGGTCCAGGGCACAATAAAGATGATTTCCAGGTCAAAGACGATGAACTGGATGGCGATCAGGTAGTAACGCACGTCGAACTTCATGCGCGCGTTTTCGAACGCCTCGAAGCCACACTCATAGGCGGAGAGCTTCTCGGTGTCCGGCGAACGCGGAGCGAGGAACCGACCGATCAACATCAGCGTAACGCCGATGCCGGTGGCGACGATCAGAAACAGCAGAGACGGCAAATATTCGGCCAGCACAGCGATTCTCTCTTGCCTCTGCCCGGGACACCTGCGGGTGCCAAGGCATGGGGGATTGACGGGACTTGCCACGACGGGCTACTGCTGCAACCCGTGTACCCGCATAAAACAATGGTGCCCAAGAGGGGACTCGAACCCCTACGACTCTCGTCGCTACCACCTCAAGGTAGTGCGTCTACCAATTCCGCCACCTGGGCTTACGTCAGCGCTACTGCTTCGCAGTGCGCCGCGTATTGTAACCGTCTTCAGTCTTTCTGTGCGGGTTCAACGGGCTTTTCTTCGCTCTTGGCGGGAATATTTTCCGCCGGAGCCGTCGCCTGCGGCACATCACCCACAGCTGCGGCAGCTGGAGCTGCCGGCAGAGGCTGCAACTCACCGGCCGGTGCTGCCGGAGCCGCGGCCGGAGCCACCGCTTCAACCGCACCCATCAGGCCCACGCCCTGGTCCGCCGGACGCGAACCGTGGCTGGCGTACCACGCCATGAACAAGCTGATGCCAAAAAACACCACGGCCAGCCACTTGGTGCTCTTGGACAGGAAGTTGGACGCACCACGTGCGCCAAACACCGTACCCGACGCACCGGCACCAAAACCCGAACCAGCGGCAGCACCTGAGCCACGCTGCATCAGGATCAGCGCGATCATCGCGAGCGCCACCAGCACATAGACCACATTGAGGATCAACATCAGCATTTGAAATCCGTCCCGGACAATTACCCGTTAGCGACTGGCAGCTGCTCTCGCGATGGCCAGAAAATCAGCCGCCACCAGCGAAGCGCCACCTACCAGCCCGCCATCGACGTCAGGCTGTGAAAACAGCTCTGCAGCGTTGTCGGGCTTGACGCTGCCACCATAAAGGATCGACAACGAATCGGCGATTCTAGCATCGCGCTCGGCCACTACGCCACGAATGAACGCATGTACGGCCTGCGCCTGCGCCGGCGTGGCGGTAAGACCGGTACCAATCGCCCACACCGGCTCATAGGCCACCACGGCTTTGGCAAAGGCCTGCACGCCAGCCAGATCCAGTACCGGACCCAGTTGCGCGGCAATCACCGCCTCGGTCTGGCCGGCTTCGCGCTGCTCCAGCGTCTCACCGACACATAAGACTGGAATCAGGCCAGCATTGATCGCGGCAACAAACTTGCGCGCCACCAGCTCACTGCTTTCCTGATGGTATTGCCGGCGCTCCGAATGCCCGACCAGACCGTGGGTAGCCCCCACATCCACCAGCATGCTGGCCGAAACCTCACCGGTGTAGGCGCCTTTTTCGTTGCTGCTGACATCCTGCGCGCCAAAGGCCAGCACCGTATCCTCGAAATCCTCGACCAGGTCACCCAGATACGGCAGCGGTGGCAGGATCACCACGCTCACGCCTGGCAGCGGCAAGCCGGCAGCCACCTGCCCCACCAGATCGGTGGCGAATTGACGGCTGCCATGCAGCTTCCAGTTACCTGCAACGATTTTTTGGCGCATTCAGGCATAACTCCCCGGTAAAAAGTATCGGCAAAGGATAGCCGATATGCGGACATCGCCAGGACAAACTGCAGACAACGGGAGACAAGATGCAAAAACGCCGCCGGGCCTGGGCCACGGCGGCGTCGTTGCGACAGCCAGCACCTGAACGGTAAAGGCGATTACTTCAGCTTGATCTCACGCAGGCGCTCTTCCAGGAAGCCGTGGGCGGTGATCGCCTCCGGATAGCGGCTGGGGTTTTCAGCACTGACACAGGAAGGCAGCACGTCGATCAGGAAATCCGGGTTCGGGTGCAGGAAGAACGGCACCGAATAACGCGGCTTGCGTGCCAGCTCCCCCGGAGGATTGACCACGCGATGGATGGTGGACGGGTACACATGGTTGGTCAGGCGCTGCAGCATGTCGCCGATATTGACCACGATGGTGTCGGCGTCGGAGGTGAACGGCACCCACTCACCCTCGTGCGACTGCACTTCCAGGCCGGCGGCACTGGCACCGACCAGCAAGGTGATGAAGTTGATGTCGCCATGGGCGCCGGCGCGCACATTGGGGATGTCATCGGTGGTGATCGGCGGGTAATGGATCGGCCGCAGGATCGAGTTGCCGTTGTTGGTCTTGTCGGCGAAATAGTCTTCCGGCAGGCCGATATGCAGCGCCAGCGCCGACAGCACGCGCGAACCCAGCTGGTCCAGCTTCTGGTAAAGGCCGTAGCCGTGTTCCTTGAAGCCCGGCACTTCGCTCGGCCACAGGTTCGGCGGCATCACTTCACGGTACTTGGAGTCGTCGCCGATCTCACGCCCGATATGCCAGAACTCCTTCAGGTCGAAATGCTTGGAGCCCTTGGCCGTTTCCACGCCGAACTGGGTATAGCCGCGTGCACCACCGCCACCGGCGATGTGGTACTGCTTCTTCACATCTTCCGGCAGCGCGAAGAACGCCTTGAACACGTCATACGCGGCGTCGATGTCCGCCTGCGGAATGCCGTGGTTGCGAATACCCGCAAAACCCCACTCGCGATAGGCGGCGCCCAGCTCGGCCACAAAGGCCTCGCGGTCGCTATCGAAACGGGTGATGTCGAGGGTGGGAATACGGGAACTCATACAAAACTCCAAGGAAGGAAACGGGACGCCGGCTATTGGAACCGACACCCCGGCAACACCACTATGATCCAGCTCAAACCTGTGCGGCAGCCGAACGGACCGCATCGGCCAGTGCCTCAAGGGTGGCCGCCATCAGCCCGGCCTCATCGGCCTCGACCGTGACCCGCACCACCGGCTCGGTACCCGAGGGCCGCAGGAACGCCCTGCCCCGCCCGGCCACCGCCGCCTGCGCGGCCGCCAACGCGGCCTGTACCGGCGCACTGGCAACCACCTCGCGCGCACCCGTTTCCAGACGCACATTGATGGTTTTCTGCGGCACCATCACCAGCCCCTGCAGCGCCTGGCGCAGGTTCATGCCGGCACCACCCAGCACCTCCAGCACCTGCAAGGCACTGACGATGGCGTCACCGGTGGTCGCCCGGTCCAGGCACAGGATGTGGCCAGAGGCTTCACCACCGAGCACGCCATTGCCCTCGACCAGTGCCTGGTGCACATAACGGTCACCGACATTGGCGCGGACGAACGGGATGCCCAGGCGCTCCAGCGCCTGTTCCATGCCGTAATTGGTCATCAGCGTACCGACCACCGGACCACGCAGGCGGCCATTGGCCTGCCACGCCTTGGCCAGCACGTACAGCAGACCATCGCCGTCCACCGCAGCGCCAGTGTGATCGACCATCAATACGCGGTCGCCATCGCCATCGAAGGCGATGCCGATATCGGCGCCAACCTCGACCACCTTGCGCGCCAGGTTATCGATATGGGTTGAACCCACACCGTCATTGATGTTGATGCCGTTGGGCTCGGCACCGATCGCCACCACGTCCGCACCCAGCTCGCGGAACAGCAGCGGCGCGACGTGATAGGTAGCCCCGTGTGCGCAATCGAGCACGACCTTGAGCCCGCGCAGATAGAAATCACGCGGCACGCTGGCCTTGCAGAACTCGATATAACGGCCCACCGCATCGCGTGCGCGCACCGCCTTGCCCAGCTGCTCGGATTCCACCGTCGAGAACGGCTCATCCATCGCCGCTTCCAGCGCCAGCTCGGTAGCGTCGTCGAGCTTTTCGCCTTCGCCGGAGAAGAACTTGATGCCGTTGTCGTAATGCGGATTGTGCGAGGCACTGATCACGATGCCGGCATCGGCACCCAGCGTATGCGCCAGGAACGCCACCGCCGGGGTCGGCATCGGCCCGATCAGCTGCACATTGGCACCGGCAGCGACCAGACCCGCCTCCAGCGCCGACTCGAACATATAGCCGGAGATGCGCGTGTCCTTGCCGATCACCACGGTCGGTTGTGCACCATTGCTGCGTGCAACCAGCACGCGGCCCAGCGCATTGCCGATGCGCAGTACGAAATCAGCGGAAATGACGCCCTTGCCGACCCGGCCACGGATGCCGTCGGTACCGAAATACTTGCGCGTACCCATCAGGCAGCCGCGTCCTCGTGCTGCGGCTGACGCCCCAGCATGGCCAGCAGGTCGGCCAGGCGATCACGCATTTCGCGGCGATCACAGATCTGGTCGATGGCGCCGTGCTCGAGCAGGAACTCCGAGCGCTGGAATCCTTCAGGCAGCTTTTCTCGCACGGTCTGCTCGATCACGCGCGGGCCGGCGAAGCCGATCAGCGCCTGCGGCTCGGCGATGTTGATGTCGCCCAGCATCGCGAACGAAGCCGATACACCGCCGGTGGTCGGATGGGTAAGCACCGAGATGTACGGCAGGCCGGCCTCACGCAGCTTGCCGAGCGCGGCCGAGGTCTTGGCCATCTGCATCAGCGAGAACAGGCCTTCCTGCATGCGCGCACCGCCGGAGGCGGAGAAGCAGACGTAGGGCGCGCCTATTTCCAGTGCGGTTTCCGCGGCCAGCGCAAAGCGCTCACCGACCACCGAACCCATCGAGCCGCCCATGAAGGCGAAATCGAACGAGGACGCCACCAGCGGACGGCCCTTCAACAGGCCACGCATGGCCACCAGCGCGTCGTACTCGCCGGTGTTCTTCTGGCTGGCCTTGATGCGCTCGACGTATTTCTTCTGGTCCTTGAACTTGAGCACGTCGGTCGGCCCAAGGCGGGCGGCGATCTCGCTGGTGCTGTCAGCATCAAACAACGAGGCCAGACGCGCGCGCGCGCGGATGGCCATGTGGTGCCCGCACTTCGGGCAGACCTCAAGGTTCTCTTCCAGCTCCGGGCGGTACAGGGCCGCGCCGCAGCTTGAGCATTTTTCCCACAGCCCCTCAGGGACGCTGCGTTTTTTGGAGGGCGTGTTGTCGGTACGGATGCCGGACGGCATCAACTTGCTGAGCCAACTCATGCGGGATGACAATTCCGTTCAGGGCGGCCTTGCGGCCACGACAGGGCTCACAGTCTAGCTCACCACTGCGACCAAGGCGCAGCACCGGATCTGGCGGAATCCCTACTGCCGCGTATGTTTGGCGCCGCAATGACGGACCCTGTAGTGCCGAGCCATGCTCGGCAGAGGCGTTACCGGTAGTGCCCCTTGCCGAGCATGGCTCGGCACTACCGCTTTAGCCCCTCTCCCGCTTGCGGGAGAGGGGCTGGGGTGAGGGCAGCTTTTGGCGCACTACCGGTAATGCCCCCTGCCGAGCATGGCTCGGCACTACCGCTTTAGCCCCTCTCCTTGCGGGAGAGGGGTTGGGGTGAGGGCAGCCTTGGCCGGTAAAGCCTCTGCCGAGCGTGGCTCGGCACTACATTGGAGTCCGTTCAGCGATCCAGGGCTTCGCGCAGCGGCTTGAGGAAGGCCGCTGCCGCAGCCGCAGGATCTGCCGTCTCAGCCATTGCCGAGACCAGCGCACTACCCACCACCACGCCGTCGGCATCTACCGCCATCGCCGCTGCGCTGGCTGCGTCCTTGATGCCGAACCCGGCCACCACCGGCGCAGTGGAACGACTGCGCAGCAGCCGTAGGCGTTCGCCGGCCGCGCTGCTGTCCAGACGCTCGGACGCGCCCGTCACACCGGCAAAGCTGACGTAATACAGATAGCCCTGCGCGGCTTGGCACAGGCTGTCCAGGCGGGCATCGCTGCTGGTCGGCGAGGCCAGCAGGATCAAGGCCAGTCCGGCCGCGGCAAACGCCGCGCGCGGCTCATCGGCCTCTTCCGGTGGCAGATCGACCAGCAGTACCCCGTCCACACCTGCCGCCACGGCCTCTTCGGCAAAGCGTGCGTAGCCACGGATCTCGACCGGATTCAGATAGCCCATCAGCACCACCGGCGTGGTGGCATCGGTCTGGCGGAAGCGCGCAACCGTATCGAGCACGTATTGCCGCCCTGCCCCGCGTGCCAGGGCCCGCTCGGAACTGCGCTGGATGGTCGGGCCATCAGCCATCGGGTCGGAAAACGGCACACCAAGCTCGATCACATCCGCGCCGGCCTGGACCAGTGCATGCATCACCGGCACGGTCGCCTCCAGCGAGGGATCGCCAGCGGTGATGAAAGGAATCAGCGCCTTGCGGCCGGTGGCGCGCAGGCGTGCAAAACATTCGTCAATTCGGGCAACAGCCATCTCAGGCACATCCTTCAATCAGTTCGACTGCATCGGGCTGGCCCCAGTAAATGGAGGTGATCAGGCCGTCGAGTGTTTCCAGACGCAAGGCCAGCTTGGCTGTCTTGTCGGTCCAGGTCAGGTACTCGCCATTGGGCGAGTTATAGGCATGCGGGCTGGTGACCACGCCGGCCGGCAGCCGTTGCTTGGCCTCGGCGACCGTCATGCCCACCCACAGGCCATACGGCAAGGCCGCAGCACCGGCCGGCGGCGCAGTGACGCGAACACCGGGATCGTCAGCGGCATCCACCTCGAAGCGGGCAATACGGTCAGCGATCACCATCATCGCCATGCCATCAGGCAGGCTGCCCTTGTCGTAATACTCGCAATCGCCCTCCATCGCCTCGCGCATGCCGGCCGAGACGAAGGCCTCGTCGCCCGGCGCCTTGCCGAATGGCGCGCCGATGCGCAGCGTGCCGACCTGGCTCAGCTCGGCGCCGGTATTGGCTGCCGCTGCAGGCGTTGCGGCGGGCGCAACAGCCGGCGATGCCGATGCCGCCGGCGAGGCGGCAACGGCGGCTGGGGCCGTAGTTTCCGGTGAGGGCGCAGCCGGCGTACATGCCGACAACGCCGCCACCAGACCCAGCAGAACAGGGGTACGCAGCCTACCGGCCATTACAGCACCAGCCCTTCGCGTGCAGCGATGGTGTGCACGTCCTTGTCACCGCGACCGGACAGATTGCATAGCACCAAGGCGTCCTTGGGCAGCTCGCGCGCAAGCTTGATTGCATGGGCAACCGCGTGGCTGGATTCCAGCGCTGGCAGGATGCCCTCGATGCGGGTCAGCCGATGGAAGGCGGCCAACGCCTCCTCATCGGTGATGCCCACGTACTGGGCGCGGCCGCTATCGGACAGGAAGGAATGCTCCGGGCCGACACCGGGGTAGTCCAGGCCGGCGGAAATCGAATGGGTTTCGGTGATCTGGCCGTCGTCATCGCACAGTACATAGGTGCGGTTTCCATGCAGCACACCCGGGCGACCGGCCGAGATCGAGGCGGCGTGACGTCCGGTGTGGATGCCCTCGCCCGCAGCTTCGGCGCCATAGATCTTGACCTGGCGGTCGTTGAGGAAGGCATGGAACAAGCCGATCGCGTTGGAACCGCCGCCGACACAGGCGGTGATCGCATCCGGCAGCCGGCCGTAGTCCTCCAGCATCTGTGCACGCGCCTCACGGCCGACGATGGCATTGAAGTCACGCACCATGCGCGGATACGGGTCCGGGCCGGCGACCGTGCCGATGATGTAGAAGGTGTCGCGCACATTGGTCACCCAGTCGCGCATCGCCTCGTTGAGCGCGTCCTTGAGCGTGGCCGAACCGCTGGTCACCGGCACCACGGTGGCGCCAAGCAACTTCATCCGGTAGACGTTGATTTTCTGCCGCTCGATGTCGGTGGCGCCCATGTACACCACGCACTCCAGGCCCAAGCGCGCCGCCACCGTGGCCGAGGCTACGCCGTGCTGGCCGGCACCGGTCTCGGCAATGATGCGGGTCTTGCCCATCCGCGCGGCCAGCAAGGCCTGGCCAATGGTGTTGTTCACCTTGTGCGCGCCGGTGTGGTTCAGGTCTTCGCGCTTGAGCAGGATCTGCGCACCGCCCACGTCCTTGCTCAGGCGCTCGGCGTGGTAGATCGGGCTGGGGCGGCCGACGTAGTGTTTCAGGTCCTTGTCATAGGCGGCGATGAAGGACGGATCGATGCGTGCCTGATCGTAGGCAGCTGCCAGTTCCTGCAAGGGCCCGACCAGGGTTTCAGCGACAAAGCTGCCACCAAAGCGTCCAAAGTGGCCCCGCGCATCGGGATAGGCATGGAAATCGGAGATCGACGGGTCAGTCATGGGGGTAACAGCCACAAGGAACAGGCCAACACTGTAGCTCAGGGCTGATGACTTAAAAATGGATAATTCAGCGCCAACATGTTAGAAAAACTCACATGAGCCCCCGTCAGCCCCTGCCCTCGCTCAATGCCCTGCGTGCGTTTGAAGCCGCTGCGCGTCTGCGCAGCGTCAGCCAGGCTGCGGCCGAACTGCATGTCACCCATGGCGCGGTAAGCCGGCAACTGCGTGCGCTGGAGGAGGAACTGGGGCTGAGCCTGTTTGAACGCGATGGGCGTGGCATCCGCCCTACCGCCGCCGGCCACCGCCTGCTGGAAGCAACTTCCGGCGCGTTCTCGCAACTGCGCGATTGCATCGCTTCCCTGCGCCGCCCACAGCGCGAGGACGCCTTCGTGCTGGGCTGCCCGGGCAGCCTGCTGGCCCGCTGGATGATCCCGCGCCTGCAGGATCTGCAGCACGACCTGCCCGGCCTGACCCTGCACCTGGCCGCCCAGGATGGCGATTTTGCCCCCCGCCTGGATGGCATGGATGCCGCGCTGATGCTGGGCCAGGCACCGTGGCCGGCCGGCTGGCAGGTACACACACTGGCTGCAGAGCGGATCGGCCCGGTATTCAGCCCCTCGATGCATGGCGCGCACGTATTGGCCCATCAACCGATCACTGCCGTGCTTGGACATGCACTGCTGCATACCCGCTCACGCCCACAGGCGTGGCCGGCCTGGGCCGCACGCAATGGCATCGATGCCGACAAGCTGAGCTATGGCACCGGCCTGGAACATCTGTATTACATGCTGGAAGCCGCAGTTGCCGGGCTGGGCATTGCGATTGCGCCGGAACCGCTGGTCGCCGATGACCTGGTCAATGGCCGCCTGATAGCGCCCTGGGGTTTTGTCGAAACCGATGGCTGCTGGGCGCTATGCACTGCGGGTGACCAGCAGGATCCGCGCGTGGCGGCATTGGCGGACTGGCTGCGCAAGCAGCTTGCGTAAGCCTTTACAGGCTTTGTTTTGTGGGAGGGGCGTGAGCCGCGAAGCTGGCACGGCTTGAAAGGGCCAAGAGCCTACCCCTCCCCAACCCTCCCCTTGCCTTCGGCAAAGGGAGGGGGCTACAGCGCTGCATCTGCAGCTTCGCGGCTTACGCCGCTCCTACAACTGCGCCGGTCCTATGCTGCGCCGCCCTGCGTCGGCTGCGCCAGACGCTGCTGCACGTCTTCGCGCAGGCGGGCCAGCTCGACCTCGGCCTGCTGGCGCTGCTGCATGCCCTCGCGATGGATGCTGCGCACTTCTTCCACGGTGGCGATCAACTGTTCGTGCACATGCCGCAGCGTGGCCACGTCGATCACCGCACGCTGGTTGGCCTTGGCGGTTTCCACCGAGGTCTGGCGCATCAGGTCGGCGTTGCGGCGCATCAGTTCATTGGTGGCGTCGTCGATGGCGTTGGACAGATCCACCGCGTTCTTCTGCTCACCCAGCGACAGCTGGATGGCGAACTGGCGCTTCCACGACGGGATGGTGATGTCGCGCACCGCATTGAATTTCTCGATCAGCTGGATCGCATTGGCCTGGATCAAGCGGATCATCGGCAGCGACTGGTCGGCTGCGTGCTGCATCACCGTCAGGTCACCCACGCGCTTGTCGAGCAGGCGTATCGCATTGTCGATCTCGCCACGGCGGATACGCGACTGCGGATCTTCCAGGCCGACCAGCGCATGCAGCTCGTTGTTGAGCTCGGCCAGGCGTTGCTTGCCGGCTGCGATGTGCAGGCCCAGGCTCTGGCGCTCGTCACGGACGATGGCATGCATGCGGTCGAACTCGCCCACGCGTTGGCCCATCTGTGCCTGCTGGGCACCGACATCGCGCAGCAACTGCTCGATCTGCTGGTTGGTGTCGCTGAACTTCTGCACCAGCTCGCCCTTGGACGCACGCATGCGATCAATGAGCCCACCGATCACCGGCACCTTGGAGCGCTCGTTCAAGCCATCGAGCTTCAGCGAGCGGGCGATGCGCACCACTTCGCCGAGCTTCTCGCCGGAGGCGTCCAGGTCGCGGTTGCGCACATGATCCAGCAGCTGGCTGGAGAACGCAGCGCTCTTGCCGGCTGCCTCGCGGCCAAACACATGCAGGTTGCCCGGGCTGATGTCGTCCAGCGTACGTACGATCTGTGCGATCTGCGGGCGGTCCGCTTCGCTCAAACCGAGCGCGACCAGGGTGGTGCCATCAACATCGGCAGAGGGGCCGGCCGGCAGCGGCAGCGTGTCCTGGATCATCAGCAGTTCTCCTTGAGCAAGAGGCGCGCCGTGGCGCGCGAGCAATCATGTGCAGGGTGGTTCTCAGCGCAGTCTAGCCTGCATGGCCGTCACCTCGTCGAGGATCCGCGCCTGTGCGTCGGCCGCCTGCGCCAGCGTAGCCGGCATCCGCGCCGCCTGGGTCGCCAGCAACTGCTGCCGCCACAGTGGCAACAGCACGTCACGGATGCGCTGGTAACGTTCGATCAGTTCCACCGCCTGGGCGTGCAACAGGTGCAACTGCGCGGCCTCGGTCTGGCGCAGCCGCGCCAGTCCGCGCAGATGCTGCAGCCGCCGCTGCAGGGCCGCCCGCGCCAACGCATCGGCGGGTGCCGGGACCGCTTCGCCAGCTGCGGCCCAGTCATCGATGGCGGCCACTGCCGCTTCCACGTGCGCAAGTTGCAGCAGGTGTTGGGCAAGCTCCTGCTGCAGCGCCTGCACGCTGCCATCGGCGCGCAGCAGGCAGATATCCAGCTGGCGTGCCAACTGCTCTGCCTGCAGCTGCGCCTCGACATCGCGGCCAAGCAGGCGGCCGAACAAGCCGGCCGAACGACGGATCTGCCGCGCATCGCGCGCCGACATCGCCAGGCGGATATTGTCCATCTCCGCCACCAGCCGCTGCGCTGCGCCTGTGGCCGCCGGCGCGGCGAGCAGGCGTTCCACCGCCAGCAGCAGCGGCGCCCCGTAGCCGGCAACGGCCAAGGCATCGTCAGCCTGCAGCGCCGGCTGCGGCGGTGCCGGCAACAACGGTGGTGTCGGATCAGGCATCGTCGGCAACGTCGTTCCCACGACTACCCTGCTGCCCTGGCACCACCACATTGCCGCCGTAGAAATGGCGCATCAAGGCTTCATCCAGCGCCTTTTCTTCGGGCGTGCGGGCGCGTCGTACGCGTGGCGCCGGCTTGCTGCTGCCACTGTCCTTGGACAGCCACTCCTGCAACTGCGCAGCCAAACCGGCCAGCGCGTCACCAATCTGCCCTTCGCGCTGATGCCCTGCGGCCAAGGCCTGCAACAACGGCGTCAGATCCTGTGCCGGCGCTGCCGCGACGGGCGCAGCGACCGGCGCCGCTGGCGGCGTCACCACCGCGGCAGGACGGTCGGCAAGGGCCTGCAGCAAGGCAAGAATCTGCTCCCACGGTGCCTCAGCCTGCTCGACCACCGGTGCAACCGCCACCGGCTCATCAACCCGCAATCCCTGCAGCCCGCTGGCGATATCGGCCAGCTGCGCCACTACCCGCGCACCGGTGTCGGCGTCGTCGCCACCCATGGCCTTGTCGCGCATGAAGTCGCGCTTGATCTGCTCCCAGCGTGCCAGCTGCTGTGCATCCAGCACCTCACGTAGTTCGCCGAGCTTGAGCAGGTTTTCCTCCGAGCCGCTGGTCAGCAGCTGTGACTCACCCAGGTAGTGGTCGGACACCAGCTGCTGCAGCTCGGCGGCATTCATCACCGGCGAAATCTTTTCCGACAGCTTGTTCATGTTGCGGTAGCTGCCCTGCAACCGGAACGGCGGTTCGACGCGGTATTTGTCGGCCTGCGCGGCACTGGCGATGTACTGCTGGTTGACCCGGTAGACCACATCGCGGACCTGCATCAAACGCTGCAGGGTGGCGACGATCTCGTTGATCTCCGCGCCGCTGTAGGCATGGCTGAGCGTGTTGGTGGACACCTCCTTGCCCGCGGCCTTGTCGACCAGCAGGTAGAGATCGGCCAGGTCGCGGGTCGCCATCGGCGCCAGCACCTGGCTGGAAGTCAGGCTGTTCTCGATGTAGCTGAGCTTGAAGGCCTCATCCATGCCACCCAGCACGTCGCCCAGGTTGTAGATGTCGGCACGGTTGGCCAGCATGTCCGGCACCTTGAACACTTCACCGGACTCGGTATACGGGTTGCCCGCCATCACCACGCAGAACTTCTTGCCGCGCAGGTCATAGGTCTTGGTGCGCCCCTTCCAGACACCTTCAATGCGGCGGGTGCCATCGCACAGCGAGATGAACTTCTGCAGGAACTCCGGATGGGTGTGCTGGATGTCATCGACATACAGCATGGTGTTGTTGCCCATCTCCAGCGCCAGGTTGAGCTTGTGCAGCTCCTGCCGCGAGGTGGCGTCCGGCGCCTGCTCCGGGTCCAGCGAGCGCACCTCATGGCCGAGCGCCGGACCGTTGATCTTCATGAAGACCAGGCCCAGGCGATTGGCCACGTATTCCATCAAGGTGGTTTTGCCGTAGCCGGGCGGGCTGATCATCATCAGCAGACCCATCAGGTCGCTGCGCTTGTTCTCGCCCACCGTGCCCATCTGCTTGGCGAGGTTGTCGCCGATGATGGGCAGGTAGACGTCGTTGATCAGCTTGTTGCGTACGAACGAGCTGAGCGGACGCGCCTGGAATTCACTCAAGCGCAGAGCATCGCGCTCACGCGCACTGATGCGATGGCGCAAGGCCTGGTAGCGCTCGAATCCGGGCTGGAACTGGCGGCGATGCGACTGCCAGCGCTGCAGGAAATCATCCACCGCCAGCTGCAGGTGGCCCTGGGCAATGCGCGGATGTTCACCGAGCAGGCCGCCGATGTCGGCAATCAAGGTCACCTCGCGCACCTGGCTGCGCAGCGCACGTTCGCCCAGCAACATTGCCGCCGCTTCGGGCACGTAGCCGCACATGGCAGCGAACTTCGGCTGTCCACACATGGCTTGCAGCCATTGCACGGCCTGCGCCCATTGCAGGGCCAGGCGCGTGTTCAAGCGCTGCATGCTGCGGTCGAAGGCATCGGCCTGGCCGGCCGCTTGCAGCTGCTCGCGCAGGCCTGTCAGCAACTGCCGGGCGTAACCACTGAAGGCGAAGGTCGGTTCGCCGGCGGCGAGCTCGGCCAACAGGTATTCGGCCGCCAATGCCGGCATGCCGGTGTCGAACGGCAGCTTCTGCTCCTGTTGGAATGCCGCCAAGGCGAGCGCGATTTCAGCGCGCAAGGCTTCAAGACCGTCGCGCACATTGAACAGCCGGGCGATGGCAAACGCGCCGGCAGCGCGTTCGATCCATTGGCTCACTTCCTCGCGCTTGCCTTCACGCGCCCAGAACAGCAGCGCTAACGCGCGCGGGCCTGCGCCATGCACCAGCGAGCCGCCGGCCTGGTACAGCGGCAACAGCGCCTGCAGGATCAGGCTGGCGTCGTGATCGTGGATGCCCTTTTCATAGCCTTCGCGATAGCGCGGCGCAGCGAAGTCGCTTACCCGCTTGCCCAATACCTCGGCCTGTGCGGCATCGCGCAGCAGCAGCTCCACGCTCAACCCGTCGCGTCCGTTGATTGCCGCGTCCAGGATCAAGCCTGCCAGGTATTCGCCGCGATACAGTGCCGGCGCTTCCGAATCCAGCGTCACCGGCCAGTAGTCGCGCAGTTCCTCCAGCTCCGGGTCGACGATGGACTCGTAGTAGTCGGTACCGGTCAAGTGCACAGCCAAGCCATCGCCGCGCGGCAGGATGGTCAGGTCCAGCGGCTGGGTGTTGACGCTGAAACGGTGGCGGCCCAGACGGATGATGTTGCCACCGCCCTCGAACAGATCACTGCGGTCGCGCAGCGCCCGCACCGCCTGGTCACGCACGCCCTTGAGCCGCGCTTCCACGTCATCGGCCTTGACGCTGTCCTTGTAGTCACGCAGACGATCGGCCAGCTCACGCAGCTTCAGGATCAGCGGGTCACCGGCGAAGAACGCATTGAGCTCGTCGACGGTGGTGAAGCGCTCGGTACGTTTGGCCAGGCCATCAAGAATGCGGTTGGCCGCATCCAGCACCGACTGCGCCTTGCGCTGACGGGCATCCAACAGAGTCTGCTTGTGCGACTCGAAGGTATCGAGCAGCTCCTCGCGCTTGTTGAGGATGTCGCCGAGAAACTGTTCGTGTTCGCCGAATTGGCTCTCCAGCTCTTCCAGCTGCACCATCAGCCGCGACAGCTGCTCGTCGGCCCGCTCCGGATCGGTAGCCAGGCCCAGGGCGCTGGTGATGGCCTGACTGAACAACGAGAACTGCGCACCGAACTGGGCCACCGCTTCGGCCGAGCCCAGCGAACGGCGACGCTGATCTGCGCGTGCACGCGCCTGGTTGAGCTTGGCATATATCGTGGAAATGGCTTCCACCACGCGCGTGCGCTGCGCGGCATCGTCGACCTTGAGGCTGGCCATCAGCTCGGACAGCATGTCCAGGTCGGCCGACATCACCTGCATCTGCGCGATCTGCTCGGACAACTGCTTTGCGGTCTGCGCAACCTGCGCGGCGGCGTCCAGCTCCTGCAGACGTTCGGCAAAGGGCTGCAGCGATTTTTCGCTGCCAAGGAATTCGCCCGCCGCCGCACCGACGCGGTCGTGCGCCTCCTGCAGCGATGCATTCATCGCATCGATGGCGGCGACGTCCACATAGCGGAAGTCGCGCACGGTCAGCAGGCGGCCACGCAGCTTGCCGATATCACCGAGCGATTCGACGAATTCGCCAATCTTTGACCAGTTCTGTGGCTGTAGGCGCCCCAGCAGCAGCTTGTGCGCGCTGGTGACCTCGGCCATTGCCTGCGCCGACTGCTTGCGGATGCTCTCCACTTTCTCGTATTCGTCGAGCATCGACTCGCCGGTCGCGCTGATCTCGCGCAGCAGCGTGGCGGCACCATCACAGTTCGCATCATCCAACCAGTGGTGTGTGTCGAACAGGCGACGCGCGTTGTGGGTCAGCAGCTCGTAACGCGGCAACGAGACCTCACGGCTGTCGATCTCGCGGCCAAGGTCCAGCAGATTGGAGATGCCACGCACCAGCTCGGCATTGCCGATACGGGCCATGAAACTGGTGCCGGTGGGCGTGTGTGCGGCGAATTCATCGCTGCTGAACGGCGTCTGCCAGACCTGCATCGGATGGACGCGGGTGGGCTCTTCGTTCTCGGCATTGAACAGCACCATGCGGCCATCGCGCATGAAGGCATAGCCCAGGCCGAACACCGGATTCTGCAGCACCCGCTGGATGCTGTTGTAGACGAACAGCGCCGACTTGCCAGCCTCACGCTCGTAGAAGATGTACAGCATGTCTTCGCCGTTGGGCGAGCGGATCGAGCGCTTGTAGCGCATGCCCTGCATCGAGGCGTCGAAGGCCTTGTGCTCGCCACTCTGCAGGTAATAGCCGCCGGGGAAGATGACGCCGTGGTCATCGGGCAGCTGCACGCAGGCCTGGACGATGGCGTCGTTGCGCACCACCTTGCCGGTCAGTGTGTTGTAGATCAGACCACGCCAGGTGCTCTCCTGATACGGGAGAATCTTCAGCAGGATCAGCGAGCCCACCTTGGCAAAATCGATGGTGGCGTCGTCAACGGACTGGGTACTGTCCTCGACCGGCTCGCTGTACACACCCTGGCCGGTCTCGGTGTTGTTCTCGACCTTGATGGTCAGGTCGCCACCGGTGGTCTCGACGAAGATCGTGTCGAGGATGTTCAGATGCGGGAAACGCCCGCTGATCATCATGTCGCGGCCGGCGCGGGTCCATTCGAAGTCGAACGGCGGTGGCAGCGCGATGTCGCGCTCACCGCGCGCATCGATATAGGTCAGCTCGCCGCTGGGCGCCATCGCCCAGCGGAACACGCGCACGTCGCTGCTGCGCTCGCCGATCTGGAACGCGGCCAGCAACTTGCCGTCGCGCACGATCAGCTGCAGCAGGCGCGCATTCTTGTAATAGGCGTACAGCTCGCCGAAATCATGGACGAAGCCGGGCTGGGCGAGGAAGCTGGTCTTCAGGTCGACCGGGTTGACGTCATAGCCCTCGGCACCTTCCACCAGCCGGTACAGCCCGAACACATCCTCCACCCGGGTCTGCGTTTTCAGGCCGATGAAGACGTTGTAGCCGAACAGCAGCAGGTCATCACCCACCTGCACCACGTCGCGGCCGACGCAGTTGTTCTCACTGCGGATACGGAAACGCCCGATCACTTCCATCCGGCTGTCGCCGAATTCCTGCAGGCGGCGCTGGTTGAGTGCGTCCACCACCTGCCGCAGGCGTGCACCCTGATCGCTCAGCCGCTTGCGCAGCACCTCATAGGCGCCACCCTGCGCGACCGCCTGGTCGGCGAGAGTGCCGGCCTGCGCGGCAGCAGCTGCGTCCTGGTTCATATCGGCCATCGCTTGTTCCCTGCTCCGACGTCGGCAGGCATCGCCCTCGGGGCGATGCCGCTGACGCCTTCATCCTCGTATGCCGCCGGCCCAGGCCATGCGGCGCGCCCACACCCTGCGCGGTGCAACCGCACAGGGCGCGTTTTCGCTCAGCCTGCGTCCGACTGCACCACCGGCGCATCGGTGCCGCGACGCGACGGCAGGCCACGCGCGGACATGTCCACGCCCAGATAGCGCTGCATCAGGTCCTGCACGATCGGGCTCTTGTCGGTCAGGCCTTCAATCGACTTGCCCAGCGACACCGCCTTGATCAGGTTCTCGAACATGCCACCGTCGCCGCCAACCATGTCGATCTTGGCGTTGCGCAGCGCGCTGGCAATGACCTCGGCGTTTTCCTTGGTCACTTCCTTGCCGGCATCGATGGTGGCCAATGCCTGGCGCAGACCGGTTTCCAGGGTCATGCGGAATTCCTCATGGCCGCGGGCAGTGTCGCCCAGCGAATCGATGGCCTGGAACTTGCGGGTCAAACCATCCGCCTCGGCAAACAGCTTCTTCTCGATGACCGTGGCTTCGGCCACGCCCAACGTTTCGGTGGCAGAAGCCTTGGCACGGCCCATCTGCTCCTCGCCCTGGGCGCGCGCAGCCAGCTGCTCGGCCAATACCTTGGCTTCGGCGGTGCCCTGCTTCAGGTTGGCATCGGCCATTGCATCGACCACACGGGCTTCGGCAATACCGACCTTTTCGATCGCCAGCGCACCGGCTTCCTTGACCTGCGCATCGGCCAGGCCGGGCGCCGCACGCTCGGCACGCAGACCTTCGGCCAGCGCCTTCTTGGCTTCGGCCTGCTTGCCGGCGGCATCGAACTCGGCCTGTGCCAGCGTGGTGATCTCCACCGCACGGTGCTTGGCCGCCGCTTCGCTGGCCTCGGCTTCCTTGACCTGCTTGAGCATGGCTTCCTGTGCCTCGGCTTCGGCTTCCAGGATGGCGACCTGCTTGAGGCGGTCGGCCTCGGACACCTGCCGCACTTCCTTGATCCGCTCTTCTTCCTGCGCCACGGTCTTGTCGATGGAAATGCGCTCGCGGGTGATGTTGGCCACATCCATCCGGCCCTGCTCGACCACCTTGTCACGCTCCACGCCCTGCAGCTGCACTTCGCGATCCGTGGTGACCTGCTCCAGCTGGCGCGCACGCGTGACCCGCTCTATTTCGATGGCAACGGCACGCTGGCGGTTCTGCTCGGCCACTTCCACTTCACGCAGGCGGTTCTGGTCGCGGATGTCGATCAGCTGCTGCGCTTCGATGCGCGCGTTCTCGGAAAGCTGACGCTGTTCTTCCTGCACCTTCAGGGTTTCAGCCTGTTCGCGGGCACGGATGGTATCCACCTCGCGGCGCTGGCGGGCTTCAGCCTCGGCCTGCTGGCGTTCCAGCGCCAGCGTGGCTTCCTTGGCTTCGACGTTCTTCTTGGTGATGGCCAGGCGCTCGTTCTGCGCCAGTTCGTTGGTGATCACGTTCTGCGCGGCGGTCAGTTCGGTGATCTTGCGGATGCCTTCGGCATCAAGAATATTGCTTGGATCCAGCAGCGACTTGGGGGTCTGCTCCAGGTAATCGATGGCCACGTCTTCCAGCGCATAGCCATTGAGGTCATTGCCGATCACCGCGATGATCTCGTCGCGGAATTCCTGGCGCTTTTCGAACAACTGGGTGAAATCGAACTTCTTGCCAACGGTCTTCAGTGCTTCGGAGAACTTGGCATTGAACAGGTCATCCACCGCGTTCTTGTCCGAGGCACGGTCGGCGCCAATGGCCTTGGCCACGCGCAGCACGTCGGCCTGGGTTTCATTGACCCGCAGATAGAAGGCCACGGCGATGTCCGCACGCATGTTGTCGCGGCAGATCAGGCCTTCCTTGCCACGGCGGTCCACCTGCAGGGTGATCAGGCTGATCTTCATATGCTCGGCGCGGTACAGCACCGGGATGATCAGCGCACCGGTGAAGTGGACCTTGGGCTGCGCACTCATGTCGTTGACGATCAGCGCAGTGCCCTGATCGACCTTTTTATAGAACGCCTTGAACAAACCGGCCAGGCCAAGGAAAAAAACCAGCAGGGCAACTACCCCGATAATAAAAGGGGCCAGCGCAGCAGTACTCATCAGTGGATCTCCTTGTCGCCTGATACATCAGAGGGAAAAACGTCCAGACCCGGCAGGTCGCTGTCGGCGACCACCAGGTAGTGATTCTTGTCGTGCAGGTATTCCACCAACCTTACTCGTTGGCCGCGCACAAGCCGGCTGCCATCACGCATGCGCACATGCAGGATCAAGCCGGCGCCGCCGTCATCAAAGCTCGCATAGCCCTGCTCGGCGGTGACTTCCGGCGAGGTGATCTGCGCCACCCGGCCGAGAATGGATTCCTGGGCCACCGGGCGCAGCTTGAGCAGCAACCGGCGAATCGGCCGCAATACCCAGGCCGAGACCACCGCACCGGGAACCAACGCCGCAACCGCCACCGCACTGCCGATGCCCCAACGCAATACGGCCGGCAAGGACTGCAGGAAAAAGAGTTGCACCAGATAGGTGATGGTCCAGCCGAAGAAGGCCAGCAGCAGCACCACCAGCATGGTCGGCGCACCGCCGAGCCCGAGCCGGGCAAACATCGCGGAGATACCGCTGGCACCGTGCTCGCCGCCATGGGAATGAAAATCGGCCCCATCGCCACTGCCGATGCCGCCGTCTTCGTCAATAATGCCAGTGGCGGCAAGCATCCAGTAGATGACCGCAAAGCAAAGCACGACGCTGTAAGGCAACGTCGGAAACGATAGCGCTACTTCCAGAAACTCCGCCATGCACACTTTCCTTGTGGCGCCCAGCTGCCTTTGCGGGATCCGCCCCAGCCCTGAGGCCGGTGCAGTTACACCCCCGACCCGCAGGCATCCGTGCTTGTCGCCGAGATCCCCATCATAAGGGAATCAGCCATGACATGACCGGCCGGCAACGTCCCAAATAGTGCCGCGCGTCGCGCTGACAGCGTCTGCAACGCGCAAATACGACGAACAGGCGTATTCAGTCCTGCTCCGGCTGGGTATCGGCGCGACGCACCTCTTCCACGAACTGGCGCATCTTGTAGCCGTCCTTGAGCCCGGGCGCCGCCTCGATGCCACTGGACACATCCACGCCCCAGGGCTGGGTGGCCAGAATAGCGTCGTGCACATTTTCCGGGCGGATACCGCCGGCCAATAGATAGGGACGGTGTACGCCGGGCGGAATCTGCGACCAGTCGAAGGCCACGCCGGTACCGCCACTGCCCCCGGCCACATGGCTGTCGAACAGAAAACCGGCGGCATGCGGGTACATCTGCTGCAAACCACGCGCGGTGACCTCGGTGCGCCCGCCCATCGCGATCGCCTTCAGATAAGGCATGTTGAAACTGCGGCAGAACGCATCGTCCTCGTCGCCATGGAACTGCAGCAGGGTCGGCCGCACCGCGCGCAACACCTCACGCACTTCCTCGCGATTGTTCTGCTGGAACAAGGCCACAACCTCGACCATGGGTGGAATTGCCTGACGCATCGCTCGCGCCTCGGAGGGCGCCACCCGGCGCGCACTGCCTTTGGCAAAGATGAAACCAATGGCATCCACGCCCAACTCGCTGGCAAGACGGATGTCACCAGCACGGGTCATGCCGCAGAACTTGATGCGGGTACGAAACAGCGTACGGCTCACAGTGTCACCTCGTCCGGCAGTTTCCAGCTGCAAGCATACAGCGGACCGACGAATACCAGACCCTGCGGCGGCGCAGTTGGACCGGCCAGATTGCGATCACGACCTGCCAGCAACTCCCCGATCCAGCTTTCAGGCTTCTCCCCCGCTCCCACCATCAGCAGCGAGCCAACGATGTTGCGCACCATGTGATGCAGGAAGGCATTGGCCTGGACCTCGACCTCGACCACCTCGCCCTGCCGATGGACGGCAATGGACTGCAGCTCGCGGCGCGCATGCAGGGCCTGGCACTGTGCACTGCGGAAGGCACCGAAGTCGTTTTCGCCCAGCAGGGCCTGCGCGGCCCGGTGCATCGCATCGGCATCCAGCGGACGCCGCTCCCAGCTCAGGATCTGCCGGTACAGCGCCGGCCGCACCTGGCGGTTGAGGATGCGATAGCGATAGCGCCGTGCCTTGGCCGAAAACCGGGCATGGAAATCGTCAACCACCGGCACACACCAGCGTACGCAGACCGAGGGAGGCAGCCGCGTGGTGGTGCCCAGCACCCAGCCGCGCGGGCTACGCTCAACATCACTGTCAAAGTGCACCACCTGGCATTCGCCGTGAACGCCAGCGTCGGTACGCCCTGCGCAGACCACGCTGATCGGGGCGTCGGCTACCGAGGACAATGCGTCCTGCAAGGTAGCCTGGACACTGGCGCAGCCGCTCTCACCGAGCTGCTGCCAGCCCTTGAACTCGCTGCCGTCGTATTCCACGCCCAGCGCGTAACGCATGTTTGAACCTCTTGGTTTGTGGGTGCCGCTGAGTCCGTCAACCACTCAGTCGTGGTCGCGCTCGGACCATACGGCCAGTTCATTGCCACCGGGCTCGATGAACTGGAAGCGGCGACCACCGGGGAAGCTGAAGATCGGCTTGATCACGTCGCCGCCATTTGCGGCAACCACGGCAAGCACAGGCTCCAGCTGTGCGGCATACAACACGATCAACGGTGCGCCAGCGCTTGCGGTCAGCGGCGTAGCACGGAAGAACCCGCCCTGCAGCTCACCATCGTCAAACGCGGTGTAGTCGGGGCCATAGTCTTCAAACTGCCAGCCAAAGACCTGCTCGAAGAACCGGCGGCTGGCCGCAGGGTCACGCGAGGCGAATTCCACATAGTCGATCCGGCGCTCACGCTTCATCTTCGCAGTCTCCATCAGGCCATGCGGCCAAGTAGTTCCAGTGCTTCGTTGCGCGCCAGCGGATCTGCGCTGGCGGCCACTTCATTGAGCAGGGTGCGCGCGGTTTCGGCATCACCCAGGTCCAGGTAGGCAATGGCCAGTTCCAGCCGCTCGCGGCCGGCGGGCGCCGGATTCAACGGGGTAACTGCGGCCATGTCACCGGCCAACCAGCTGGCCTCTTCCGCTGCGGCCGGCTCAGGCCTTGCTACGGTCGGCTCGGGCACAACAGTGTTCTGACGCGACGCTTCGAACAACAGCACCGGCTTGTGCTCGACCTTGGGCGCGACAACCGGGACGACCGGTTCGACACGTGGCGGCGGGCTGGCCTTGAGCCAGGCCGGCATCGGTTCTTCATAGGCTTGCGGCGGCGGCTCGGGCGCCATGTCTTCCGCCAGGGCATGTGGTTCGACCAGCTCGGCGACTTCCTCAGCGGCCTCGGTCTCCCACGGCGCCTGCACGGCTGGAGCGCCCATCACCGGCATCGTCGCGGCGAGATTTTCCGCCACCGAATCGCTGCGCGGTGCCGGCGGCAACGGCTTGCGGCGGCGGCTCAGCCACCAGCCAAGCGCGCCCAGCAGCACCAGCGCCAAACCCAGCCACACCCAGCCAAACGAGCCTGCGCCATCGCGCTTGGCCGCCTCGCCCAGCCGCTGCTGGGCAGCAGCCAGGTCCGAATCCTTCATCGCAATCAGCGTCTGCTGTTGCTTCTGCAGCTTTTCCAGTTCGCCAACGCGATCGCGCAGCTCCTGCAGTTCCGCATCACGCGTGGCCAGTTCTTCCTTGGCTTGCTGCAGCTGTTCGTTGGCCAACATGTCACCCTCGCCACCGGCATCGAGGCCGGTCGTCATTCCTGCGGTCTGTTGCGCACCGGCCACGGCCGGGGCGATTTCCAAGCGTGCGCCACTTGCGCCTGCCTCGATTGCGGCCGGGCGTGCGGCTGCGGCAGGCGCAGCTGCTGCCGCATCCGCCACCGCCGGCTGCGGAATCGGCGCGCGAGCCTGCCGCCACTGTGCGGTCTGGTCACGCACGATGGCGCGCGCCTCGGCGGCATCTACCCGTGCCAGTTCTTCCTGCGCCGGCGTACGCAGCACCGCGCCCTGCTTGAGCAGATTGATGTTGCCGCGGATGAAGGCGTCCGGATTGGCGCGCATCAGCGCGACCATGGTCTGGTTCAACGAGGCACCACTGTCACGCGACAACTCACGGGCAATCTGCGACAGGCTCTGCCCGCGTTGTACCGGCGCCAGCTGGCCGTCAGCCTGCATCACCGGCGCGGAGCGTGGCGCCGACGCTACCGGCGCCGGTTGTGCCGCTGCCGGCGCTGCACGCGGTACAGCCGCTGGCGGCGCTTCTGGCAGTTGTTCGGGTAGTTGTTCGGGCTGCTGTTGCGGCTCGCGCACGATCAGATTGGACTGTGCCGCGGCCGGCGCTTCGATCATCGGCTCGGCGACCACGGTTGCGGCCTCCGGCGCGGCAACCAAGGCGGAGTACTCACGCACCAGGCGGCCCTGGCCCCAATCCACTTCGATCAGGAAGCCCACCGACGCCACCTGCACCGGCTGTGCGCTGGTGACACGGATCACTGCGCGCCCATCGCGGTCCTGCGCAAACTGGAATTGCAGTTCTCCGACCAGCCCAGTCGGTGCCGCCAAGCCAACACGTTCGAAGGTAGCCGCCGAGGCCAGACCGGCCTTGGCATTGTCCAATTCGCCCGGATCACTGGTGATGACCGGAATCTCAGCCAACAACGGCTGGCCCGGCTTGGACAGGACGCGGATATTGCCCAGCCCCAATGCCATCGCTGCGCTACTGAACAGCGCCAGGCCGAGGACCAGCACGCCTTGTATTGAGCGCATCGCGCCCCTGCCCCATAGATTCATGGCGGCCAATATAACGGCTGGCCCGGCTTTCGAATACCGCTGTACCGCCCAGATGCGACGACGCCGGCATCAAGCCGGCGTCGTGGGGAGCATCAGCCGCCGTTGGCGACCAGTTCGGCGACCTGCACCGCGTTCAATGCGGCGCCCTTGCGGATGTTGTCAGCCACCACCCACATGTTCAGGCCACGCGGGTGCGAGATGTCCTCGCGGATGCGGCCGACGTAGACCGGATCGGTGCCCGAGGCATGGGTGACCGGGGTCGGATAGCCACCGGCCTTGCGCTCGTCCACCACCTTCACACCCGGCGCTGCGGCCAGCAGTTCGCGGGCCTGCTCGGTGCTGATCTTCTTCTTCGTCTCGATGTTAACCGCCTCGGAATGGCCGTAGAACACCGGCACGCGCACCGCGGTGGGGTTCACCAGGATGCTGTCGTCGCCGAGGATCTTGCGGGTTTCCCAGACCAGCTTCATTTCTTCCTTGGTGAAGCCGTTGTCGAGGAACTCATCGATATGCGGGATCAGGTTGAACGCGATCTGCACCGGGAACTTGCTCGGCTCGATCTCCTGGAAGCCCAGCAGCTGCGCGGTCTGCTTGCCCAGCTCTTCCATGCCGGTCTGGCCCGCGCCGGACACCGACTGGTAGGTGGCGATGTTGATGCGCTCGATACCGTACTCGCGGTGGATCGGCGCCAGCACCGGCATCAGCTGCATGGTCGAGCAGTTCGGGTTGGCGATGATGCCGCGCGGGCGGTTCTTGGCCGCCTCCGGGTTGACCTCGGACACCACCAGCGGCACGTCGTCGTCATAACGGAAGGTGGACGAGTTATCGATCACCACCGCGCCGGCAGCAGCGAACTTGGGTGCGAACTCCTTCGAAATACCGCCGCCAGCCGAGAACAGCGCAATCTCGACACCGGCCGGTTCAAACGTGGCCAGGTCCTGGATGGTGATCTTCTGGCCTTCAAAGTCGACCTGCTGGCCGGCTGAGCGCTCGGAGGCAAGCAGGGTCAGCTTGCTGATCGGGAACTTGCGCTCAGCCAGGATGGACAGCATGGTCTGGCCGACAGCGCCGGTGGCGCCAACAACGGCTACATGGAAACGACGGGCTTCATTGCTCATGGAGATACTCGAAAGAATAAGAGGGGGGAGACACACATCGAGCCAGGTTCGGGGAACCTCCAGCACACGGCCTGGGAGGCTCCCTATCGTTTTTTGTCACCAATTTTCTTGCCGGCCGCGGCAATGCGCGCGGTGCCATTGCCGAGCAGCTCGGCATTGATGGCGTTGGCCGGCTTGCCGGCATCCGGGCCAATGCCCAGGCCGGCCAGCAGGTTGTCCACCGCCACCTGCACCATCGCCCGGCGCGTGGCCAGCGAGGCACTGCCGATATGCGGGGTCAGCACGATATTGCACAGGGCCAGCAGCTCCGGGCGCACGTTCGGCTCGTTCTCGTACACGTCCAGTGCGGCCGATGCCAGCCGGCCATGGGCCAACGCGTCGGCCAGCGCCAGCTCATCGACGATGCCGCCACGGGCGATATTCACCAGCGTCGCGCTCGGCTTCATCTGTGCCAGCGCGGCGGCGTTGATGATGTGGTGATTCTGCGCGGTATACGGCAATACCAGCACCAGGTGATCGACGTTGGCCAGCAGTTCGTCGAAGCCGACGTAACGGGCACCAACCGCCTGCTCCTGCTCGGCGGGCAGCTGCGAACGGTTGTGGTACAGCACCTTCATGCCGAAGCCATGGTGGCCACGGCGGGCGATTGCCTGGCCGATGCGGCCCATGCCCAGGATGCCCAGGGTGCTGCCATGCAGATCGGCACCGAGCATGGTGGTGAACGACCACTGCCCCCAGTTGCCATCGCGCAGCCAACGATCGGATTCGACGATGCGGCGTGCGGCCGCCATCAACAACGAGAAGCCGAGGTCAGCGGTGGTTTCGGTCAGTACATCGGGGGTGTTGCTGGCAAGAATGCCGGCCGCGCTCAGCGCACCGATATCCAGATTGTTATAGCCGACGCCGACATTGGCGATCATCTTCAAGGCCGGCGCATTGGCGATTTCCGCAGCGCCGATACGGTCGTTGAGGGTGACCAGCGCGCCATCGACATCGGCCAGCTGCGCGGCAAGCTCGGCCGCGCTGTGGGCGCTGACCTGTTCGGTGGCAACCACGTCGCAGTACGCCGCCAACTGCGCGACGGTATCGTCGAACAGGGGCTGCGATACCCAGACGCGGGGCCGCCGATCAGCCATCGAGCTGACCGGGAATACGCGGGCTCATTTCGCCAACATCGCCGCACTGGGCGCGGTGGCGCATGGCCTGGTCCATCAGCACCAGGGCCAGCATCGCCTCGGCGATGGGGGTGGCGCGGATGCCGACACAGGGATCGTGTCGACCGGTGGTGATCACATCGACCGCGTTGCCGGCGGTATCCACCGTGGCACCGGGCAGGCGCAGGCTGGAGGTGGGCTTCAGCACCATGGCCGCGACGATCTGCTGACCGGTGGAAATACCACCGAGGATGCCGCCGGCATGGTTGGACTGGAAACCCTGCAGGGTGATCAGGTCACGGTGCTCGGTGCCCTTCTGCGCGGCGCTGGCAAAACCGTCACCAATCTCCACACCCTTGACCGCATTGATGCTCATCAGCGCGGCGGCAATATCGCCATCGAGCTTGCCGTAGATCGGCTCGCCCCAACCCGGCGGCACACCATCGGCAACCACGGTCACGCGCGCACCGACCGAATCACCGGACTTGCGCAGCGCATCCATATACGTTTCCAACGCCGGCACCTGGCTGGCATCGGGCCAGAAGAAAGGATTCTCTTCGACCGCGCTCCAGTCAAAACCGGCCGGGGTGATTTCGCCCAGCTGCGACAGGTAACCGCGCACGGTCACGCCGTAACGCTGCTGCAGCCACTTCTTGGCGACGACGCCGGCAGCCACGCGCATGGTGGTTTCGCGCGCCGAGGAACGGCCACCGCCGCGCGGATCGCGGATGCCGTACTTCTGCCAGTAGCTGTAGTCGGCATGGCCCGGGCGGAACTGCTGGGCGATGTTGCTGTAGTCCTTGCTGCGCTGATCGGTGTTGCGGATCAGCAGCGCGATCGGCGTGCCGGTGGTGCGGCCTTCGTACACACCGGACAGGATCTCGACCTCGTCGGCCTCGCGGCGGGCCGAAGTGTGACGGCTCTTGCCGGTGGCGCGGCGCTGCAGGTCGTGGGCGAATTCTTCGGGCGAGATTTCCAGGCCGGGCGGACACCCATCGATCACGCAGCCGATAGCCGGCCCGTGGGATTCACCGAAGGTGGTGACGCGAAGGAGTTGTCCGAATGTATTCAATGCCGTTGTGCTCTTGCGGTTGCGCTGGCCGTTGCCGTCACCCTGCCCGGGCGGAGTGACGGCACAAGCGTGAGTCAGGGACGTGCGGCAGCCAACTCGGCGATGCGCGCATGGTGTGCACGCAGCTCGGCCGCTTCGACAGCGAAGATACCCATCTGCCCGACCTTGAACTCGATCCAGGACATATAGACCTCCGGCAGCAGCTTGATCAGGTGCTGTTCGGAATCGCCCACTTCGCAGATCAGCAGGCCGTCTTCGGTCAAGTGGTCCGGCGCATCACGCAGGATCTTCAACACCAGGTCCAGGCCGTCGTCGCCGGCACGCAGCGCCAGGTCCGGCTCGTGCTGGTATTCCTTCGGCAGCGCGTCGGTCTCGTCATTGGTGACGTACGGCGGGTTGGTGACGATCAGGTCGTAGACCCGGCCCTGCAGCCCGGCGAACAGGTCGCTCTTGACCAGCTCGACGTTGTGGGCGAGCAGGCGCTCCTTGTTCTCCACCGCCAGCGACAGCGCGGCGTCATTGACGTCGCTGCCGTCCACCTGCCAGTTCGGGTAGTAGTGGCCCATGGCGATGGCGATGCAGCCAGAGCCGGTGCACAGGTCCAGCGCGCGGGTGACATCGCGGCCGGCCAGCCACGGCTCGAAGCCATTGAGGATCAGCTCGGCGATCGGCGAACGCGGCACCAGCGCGCGGGCGTCGCTCTTGAAGCTCAAGCCCGCGAACCAGGCCTCACCGGTCAGGTAGGCCGCCGGCTGACGCTCATCGATGCGGCGCTGGAACAAGGCCAGCACCTGCTGCCGTTCTTCCAGCAGCACGCGCGCCGTGCCATAGGCTGGGCCGAGGTCCGGTGGCAGGTGCAGGCTGTGCAGGGTCAGCTGGGTCGCCTCGTCCAGGGCATTGTCATAGCTGTGGCCAAAGCTCAGGCCAGCAGCATTGAAACGGCTTGCGCCGTAGCGGATCAAATCGACGATCGTATGGAGTTCAGCGGCCGCTTCGGCAGTCATGGCAATACGGAAATACTTGAAAGGTCTGCGATTATAGGCACCTGACCGGTATATTGATTGTCCAGTTGCAGCCGAAACTTCGGCAATGGCCCGCAAACGGCGGCCAAACACCGGTCAAATTGGCGGGGTGTACGCCTGCAATCCCCTACACTCCGTATCCCGCCCACGGCTGACGCCCCGTCCAGCCGCAGTACCCGAACGGAAGCCAGCGCTCATGTTCAATCGAAATACCGGCATCATCCTGGCCATTGCCCTGGCCGCCGGCCTGGGCCTGTTGTTGGCGCAGAAGGTCTTCGGGCCGTCCGCCAAGGGCAGCCAGGAGGCGAGCAGCATCCTGTTCTACGGCACCCCGCGCACCCTGCCGGAGTTCGATCTGGCCCAATCCGACGGCACCCGCCTGATTCCCGGCGAGCTGCGCGGCCATTGGACCCTGGTATTCCTGGGTTTCACCTCCTGCCCGGACGTCTGCCCCACCACCCTGACCGAGCTGGCCCAGGCCCAGAAGCAGTGGGAGGCCATCCCCGACAGCCTGCGCCCGCGCGTGGTGCTGGTGTCGGTGGACCCGGAGCGTGACACCCCGGCGCGGCTGGGCGAGTACGCCCATGCCTTCCACAAGGACACCATCGCCGCCACCGCCGATGTGCCGTCGCTGGAGCGTTTTGCCACCTCGCTGGGCATGGTGTTCCAGAAAGCCCCGGGCAAGCACTTCGAGCAGAACCCCGACGACTACAGCATGGACCACTCCGCCAGCATCGCCGTGCTCGACCCGCAGGGGCGCCTGGCCGGCCTGATGCGCCCCCCGTTCAACCCGCAGGCAATTGCCAGCGACCTGATCAAGCTCACCGAGAAATCCGCACCATGAGTCTGGTTACACGCCTCACCTACGTATTGCCGCACCGCCTGCTGTCGTCAATGGCCCGCTCGCTGGCCTATTCGCAGAACCCGCGCATCTCGCGCTGGCTGATCGACACCGTGTCGCGCAAGTTCAACGTCAATCTTGGCGAAGCGGCCAACCCGGACCCGCGCAGCTACCCCAGCTTCAACGCCTTCTTCACCCGCGCCTTGAAGCCGGGCGCACGCGTGCCGGCCGCCGATCCGCGCACCCTGACCATGCCGGCCGACGGCCGCATCAGCCAGCTGGGGCCGATCGAAGATGGCCGCATCTTCCAGGCCAAGGGCCAGTCCTTCACCGCCGCCGAGCTGCTCGGCGATGCCGCCGATGCGCTGCCGTTCAACAATGGTCTGTTCGCGACCGTATATCTGTCGCCGCGCGACTACCACCGCGTGCACATGGCCTGGACCGGCACCCTGCGCGAGACCGTACATGTGCCCGGCCGCCTGTTCAGCGTAGGCACCGACGCGGTGGCCAATGTGCCACGGTTATTTGCCCGCAATGAACGCCTGGTCTGCCATTTCGACACCGATTTCGGGCCGATGGTGCAGGTGATGGTCGGCGCCCTACTGGTCAGCGGCGTGGAGACAGTGTGGAGTGGCGAGGAAATCCCCGCTTACGGCGACCGCATCACCCGCAAGGACTGGCGCGGCAAGGGCATCACCCTGGAACGCTTTGCCGAGATGGCGCGTTTCAACTACGGCTCCACCGTGATCGTGCTGCTGCCGCCGGGCGTTGCCGATTTTGATCCGTCATTGAAGGCCGAAAGCCCGGTGCAGCTGGGCCAGCCGCTGGCGAAGCTGCGCTGACAGCCCCGGCCCAGTAATTGTGGGAGCGGCGTAAGCCGCGAAGCTGGGATAGCGTCGGTGACCCGAGCTCCTGCAATCCGAT
>NZ_LDJJ01000070.1 GCF_001431465.1 Stenotrophomonas terrae
GTCGACGGGGCCGGGGAGCGGGCATTTGGGGAGGAATCCCCGCTCCGAGATCTGCTCCAGGGGATGGGAGAGATCCGTGACAGACATTGCGTCTGTCGAGGGCTATATGAGCATTCCCAACCTTGATGGTTCGTGAAGATTCTGTCTTTCTCGCAGAAAGATTAAGGACAGATTCATAAGTCAAACTGCGCCCGTACTTAATAAATACGATGTAACGCGACGCATTGTTTCATTTACTAATACTTCCTGGTTAAGAAACTGGAAAATCAATGAGCCTGGTCCCAGTTTTCCCCGATTCCGGTGTCAACCACCAACGGCACACGCAGGCTCGCCGCCGACGCCATCCGCTGCTCGACTTCGCCGCGCAAGGTGTCAATGAAGTCCGCATCGGCCTCGAATACCAGTTCATCGTGTACCTGCAGGATCATCTTGGCCTTGTCACTGTGCCCCTGCAGCCAACCATCCACGCTGACCATGGCGCGCTTGATGATGTCCGCGGCGGTGCCCTGCATCGGTGCATTGATCGCGGCGCGTTCGGCGCCGGCGCGCAGGCCCTGGTTGCGGGCGTGGATATCGTTCAGATACAGGCGGCGACCAAACAGGGTTTCGACATAACCGTGGTCGCGTGCCTGCACCCGCATTCTTTCCATGAAATCGCGCACCGCCGGATAGCGGCTGAAATACAGCGCCACATAATCCTGTGCCTGGCCGCGGTCGATGCCCAGGTTCTTGGCCAGGCCGAAGGCGCTCATGCCATACATCAGGCCGAAGTTGATCGCCTTTGCGGCGCGGCGCTCGTTCGGCGTCACTTCCTCCAGCGCGCGCCCGAACACTTCGGCGGCGGTGGCACGGTGCACGTCGGCGCCCTGTTCGAACGCGCGCACCAGGCCCGGGTCTTCGGACAGGTGCGCCATGATGCGCAGCTCGATCTGCGAGTAATCGCAGGCCATCAGCTTGCGCCCCGGCGGTGCCACGAAGGCCTGGCGGATGCGGCGGCCATCGTCGGTGCGGATCGGGATGTTCTGCAGGTTGGGATCGGATGAGGACAGCCGCCCGGTTGCCGCGCCCGACTGGTGGTAGCTGGTGTGCACGCGGCCGGTATCCGGGTTGACCATCTCCGGCAGCTTGTCGGTATAGGTGCTGCGCAGCTTGGCCAGGCCGCGGTATTCCAGGATCACCCGCGGCAGCTCGTGCTGCTCGGCAATCGCCTCCAGCGCTTCTTCGTTGGTGCTGGGCTGGCCCTTGGGGGTTTTCACCAGCGCCGGCAAACCCAGCTCATCGAACAACACCGCCTGCAGCTGCTTGGGCGAGTCCAGGTTGAAGGTATGCCCGGCCAGCTCGGTGGCCTTCTGCTGCGCGGCCAGCATGCGCGCGGACAGGTCGCTGCTCTGCCGCTTCAGCTCGGCCATGTCGATGCGCACGCCATTGGCTTCGATGCGTGCAAGCACCGGCACCAGCGGCATTTCGATATCGCGGTAGACACTTTCCAGCGACGGCACGGCAGCCAGCTGCGGGCCCAGCACGCGGTGCAGGCGCAGGGTGATATCCGCATCCTCGGCCGCATAGGCACCGGCTTCGTCGATGCCGACCTGGGCGAAGGAGATCTGCTTTGCGCCCTTGCCCGCCACTTCCTCGAACTTGGTGGTGGTGTAGCCGAGATAGCGCTGCGCCAGCGAGTCCATGTCATGACGGGTGGCCGTCGAATTGAGCACGAAGCTTTCCAGCATAGTGTCGTCGGCATAGCCCTGCACGTCGACGCCGTGGCGGCGCAGCACATGGATGTCGTACTTGCCGTGCTGGCCGAGCTTCTTCTTGCTGGCGTCCTGCAACAGCGGGCGCAGTGCATCCAGCACCTGCTGCATCGGCAGCTGTGCCGGCGCACCCGGGTAGATATGGCCGACCGGGATATACGCGCCCTTGCCCGGCTCCACCGCCAGGCTGATGCCGACCAGGTTGGCGCGCATCGCGTCCAGCGCATCGGTTTCGGTATCGAAGGCGAACTCGTCGGCGGCCTGCAGCCGCTGTATCCAGGCCTGCAATTGTTCGGTGGTGAATACCGTTTCGTATTCACCCTTTACCGCCATGGCCGGGTCCAGGCCTACAACCGGCTCGCTGTCGGCAGCCTTGGCGTAGCCGGCGGCGGTGCCGCGCAGGCTCGGCTTGGTGTCGCTGGCCACATCCGGTGCGGCCACCCCGCCCAGCTCACGCAGGGCCTGGGTGAAGCCGTAACGCGCATACAGGCCGCGCAGCGATTCCACATCCTGCTCGCGCAGCTGCAGATCACGTGGGCCCTGCGGCAGCGGCACGTCGGTGCGGATGGTGACCAGATCACGGTTCAATGGCAGCCGCGGCAGCGCAGCGCGCAGGTTCTCGCCGATCTTGCCCTTCATGGTCGGCGCGGCGGCGATCACGCCGTCCAGATCCTTGTACTCCGCCAGCCATTTGGCGGCGGTCTTGGGCCCGCACTTCTCCACGCCCGGCACGTTGTCGACGGTATCGCCCATCAGCGCCAGGTAATCGACGATCTGCTCGGCGTGCACGCCGAACTTGTCCATCACCGCCGCGTCCGAATCGGTACGGCTACCGGTCATGGTATTGACCAGCACCACGCCCGGGCGCACCAGCTGGGCGAAATCCTTGTCGCCGGTGGAAATGGTCACTTCCAGCCCGTCGGCAGCGGCGGCCAGCGCCAGCGTGCCGATCACGTCATCGGCTTCCACCCCATCCACGCGCAGGATGTCGATGCCCAGCGCCTGCACGATGTCGCACATCGGCTGTACCTGCGAGCGCAGGTCGTCGGGCATCGGCGGGCGGTTGGCCTTGTACTCGGCGTACATGTCGTCACGGAAGGTCTTGCCCGGCGCATCGACCACGAAGGCGACGTATTCGGGCTTTTCCTTCAGCGTGGAACGCAGCATGTTGACCACGCCGAACAACGCGCCGGTAGGCTCACCGTTGGCATTGGTCAGTGGCGGGAGTGCGTGGAACGCTCGGTACAGGTAACTGGACCCGTCTATCAGGACTAATCTGCTCATGCGCTGATTCTACGCGGCGGGCCGTTGCTGCACGTAGACAGGCATAATCGGGGCATTCCCACCGAAGGAAGCACCACCATGAAATCCTTGCTGCTGATCCCCCTGCTGGCCCTGGCTGGCTGCGCCACGCTCGGCGATGGCTCGCCGCCGGTCGACGTCAAAGGTGCGGATGTCACCCGCAAGGCGATGGACAACGGCGACACCATCGAGGAATACCGCGTCGGCGGCACCCTGCGCATGGTCAAGGTAACCCCCTCGCGCGGCGCACCGTTCTACATGTACGACCGCGATGGCGACGGCCGCATGGACAGCGACAAGGATGGCACCAAGCCGGTCTACTGGAAGCTGTATAGCTGGTGATCTTCTGCCCCCTCCCTTGCGTGCGTAGCAGGCAGGGGAGGGTTGGGGAGGGGTGCTTCTGGCAGCCAAGCCTGAAGGCCGGCTGGCCTTTTCACCAGGATAAGACAAAGCCCTCGAATCGAGGGCTTTGTTGATTCTGGCTTCTTGTTTCTTTGGGGCCACGGCAAAAAGCACCCCTCCCCAGCCCTCCCCTTTGCCTGCGGCAAAAGGGAGGGGGCTCAAGCCCTCAGCGGATCACCAGCACCGGTACCGTGCTGCGGGCCAGCACTTCGGCGGTCTGGCTGCCCAGCAGGACGCGGGTGACGCCACGGCGGCCGTGCGAGGTCATCACCAGCAGGTCGCTGTTGCAGGCCTTGGCGGTGTCGATGATGCCGTCGGCGGCGTAGCGGTCCAGCACATGGTGGGTCTGCACATCGGCCACATTGGCCGCGTGTGCCGCTTGCAGCGCCGGCTGCAGGATCTTCTGCGCGGCTTCCTCACGGTCTTTCTTGTACTCCGGGCTGGCCTCATAACCGGCACTCCAGCCCATGGCGTCGTACATGCCCACCGCCCACGGCTCGGAAACGGTGACGATGTCGGCGTGTGCGCCCAACTGGGCGGCCAGTTCCAGGCCCTTGGCCAACCCCTTGGCGGAAAGCTCGGAACCATCGGTGGCGATCAGGATGCGCTTGTACATGGCAGTTCTCCTTGGTTGAAGGGTGGTGGGGACACCATTGCACACCTGATGGTGCCCCCATGCCTTGCGCAAGATCAAACCGGGCCGATCAACGGTTCACCCATACCTCCCAGTGTGGTCCGCGCTGCTGCCAGTCGAATTCCACCGGCAGGAACTTCTCGATCAGCCGCGCATTGCTGCGCAGGTGGTCGCTGATAAGCGCCGTGGTGAAGCTGCCGCCGCCAGCCAGGGCCATCGGCAGCAGCAGCTGGTCGGACAGGTGTTCGCCCACGCAGGCGCCGCCATCCAGGTAGGCCTGCACGGTAGCGGCCAGCCGGCCAGCGACGTCCTCCGCCGCCAGCCCGCGCTCGCCGTGGCTGTCGAAATGCTCCACGTGCGCGGCATGCTGCACCGTCATCGAGGCAACATTGCCCGGACCCAGCGCCGGCCGCACCACCCGCACATGGCGCGGATGCGCATCCACCCCGAACCGCTGCGCCAGCACGTCGAGCTCACGCTGGCCGATGGCGGCGGGCAGGCCCGACACCAGCACCTGTGCATCCAGCGTCTGCAACGGCCCGCGCACGCTGAACGCCTGCGCCTGCAGCTGCGGGCAGGCCTGCACCGTCGCCTCCAGCACGCCGCCACCGGCCGGATGGAAACCCGGCACATGCAGCTGCAGTTCCGCCTGTACACCCATCCGCGCCAAGGCCGGCAGATAGCAGCTGCTGATGAAGTCGGCACTGGGCGCCATCGGATTGTGCGTGCCGCCCTCCAGCCGCAGCCGCGATGGCGAAGCCGCCTGCCACAAGGCCGGCAGCAGCGTCTGCAATACCAGCGTCGCCGAACCGGCACTGCCGATGGCGAACTGGTAGTCACCGGCCTGCACCGGGCCGGGCGCGAACCGCAGGGTGGTCGCACCCAACGCTGCGCCTTCCACCTGCGCACCACTGATGCGTGCCGCCGCGTTGACCGCGGTCAGGTGCTGACGCATCAGCCCCGGACGCGGACGCTTGGCGCGGATGTCCTGCATCGCAAAGCCAATGCCGGTGCACAGGCTCAAGCTCAAGGCCGAGCGCAGCAGTTGCCCGCCGCCCTGGCTTCCGTCTATTTCAATCATCTCCATTGTCTTGCCTTCCTTTGGCGCCCCACCGCAGCAGGGCGCCCTTTCCTTATCCCTTCACACATACCACCTGACGCAGGGTATGCATGATCTCAACCAGATCGCGCTGCGCCTCCATCACCGCCTCGATCGGCTTGTAGGCGGCCGGTGACTCATCCACCACCGCAGCGTCCTTGCGGCACTCCACGTGCGCGGTGGCCTTGATGTGGTCATCCACGCTGATCAGCTTGCGCGCCTTGGTGCGGCTCATCACGCGGCCGGCACCGTGGCTGCAGCTGTGGAAGCTGTCGGCATTGCCCAGCCCGCGCACGATGAAGCTCTTGGCACCCATGCTGCCCGGGATGATGCCCATCTCGCCCTTGCGCGCACTCACCGCGCCCTTGCGGGTAACCAGCACATCCTTGCCGAAGTGGTGCTCGCGGTTGACGTAGTTGTGGTGGCAGTTGACCGCCTCGGCCTGGGCCTCGAACGGCTTGCTGATCACCGTGCGCGCGGCCGCAACCACGTTGCGCATCATCACCTCGCGGTTGATGCGGGCGAAACGCTGTGCCCAGTCCACCGCAAACACATAGTCACCGTAGTGCGCGCTGCCTTCCGGCAGGTACGCAAGGTCCTGGTCCGGCAGATTGATCATCCAGCGACGCATTTCCTGCTTGGCCAGCTCGATGAAGTAGGTGCCGATGGCATTGCCGACGCCGCGCGAACCGGAGTGCAGCATGAACCACACGCGCTGCGCCTCATCCAGGCATACCTCGACAAAGTGATTGCCGGTGCCAAGCGTTCCCAGGTGCTTGAGGTTGTTGGTGTTCTTCAGCTTGGGGTGACGCTCGCAGATCAGCGCGAAGTCGGCAGCAAGCTGCGACCAGCCTTCAACCGCCAGCTCCGGCGCGGTGTCCCAGCTGCCCTTGTCTCGGCCGCCACGGGTCACGCTGCGGCCATGCGGAACCGCCCGTTCGATCGCGCTGCGCAGAGCCGACAGATTGTCGGGCAGGTCGCTGGCAGTCAGCGTGGTACGGGTGGCAATCATGCCGCAGCCGATATCCACGCCCACCGCCGCCGGGATGATGGCGCCGATGGTCGGCACCACCGAACCCACGGTTGCGCCCTTGCCCAGATGCACGTCGGGCATCACCGCCACCCATTGATGGATGAAGGGCAGGCGCGCGATGTTCTTCAGCTGCTCGCGGGCTTCGTCCTCCAAGGGCACGCCGCGCGTCCACAGCTTGATCGGTGCCGCACCCGGCTCCTGGATGACGTTGTAGTTGGTGTCGTTCATTGATGGCTTTCCTGTCATCTTCAAATCAAAGGTGCGGTGACAAAGGGGAGTGGAACTGTCTGCAGAACCAGGCCGGAGCCTGCTAAAGCAGCCGGGACTTGAACCCGACCCCGAAGGGCTTCCAATGTAGTTCCACCTGCATTCACCGCGTGAAACATCTGCAAAAGGCGCCGGCCTGCACGACGAGGTTTGAAGGAACATCCTGCTCTGACCTGACTGAGCTACCGCTGTGTTTCCACAGCGGGCGGGATTCGAACCCGCGACCCGGAGCTTAAGAGGCTGTAGTTCCTTCGGCATTCGTGCATGCCGACATTGAAACAGTCATGCCGAGGCATGAGGTAGTGCGAAAGGGTGCCGGCTTGTACGACAAGAATGAAGGAACGTTTCACCACCGTGCCACGAGGGCAAGGCGGCGATCCTGCTCTAACCACTGAGCTACCGGTGCATTGCGGCACCGGGCGGGAATCGAACCCGCGACCTGGAGCGTGCTTGGCTGTAGTTCCATCGGCATTCGTACAGACCGACATTGAAGGTGGGAGCAGACGGCAAGGTTTGAACTGACTTTCCGGATTCGAACCGGAATGAACAACCAATGTAGTCAGCCCGGCATCCGCCTTCTCCCATGAAATAGTCTCCAGGCCCGGCCGGCCCCATTGCCGGCCGGGCATCACATCGGCGATATCCGTATCGCCCTTACAAATCCATCGCCGCGATCCGCTCCACCCAGCGCGGACGCTGTGCCGGCGGCAGGCTGGCATTGGCCAGCAACTCGAACACCGCATCGCTGAAGCCGCCGATATGCAGCACGTCCTCGCGTTCAACGGCCTGGCTGCTGGACACCGGCTGCAGGTCGATGCAGACCAGCTGCGCCTGCGGGCAACGCGCCTTCAGCGCGGCCCACTCACGCATGGTTGCGGTCTCACGGTTGCCACGGGTGTCTTGCCAGCTCTCGTTGTCCGACACCAGTACCAGCAGATCCACCTGCGCCCGCTTGCGGTTCAAGTAGGCCAACGGCGCGCTCACCGAGGTGCCGCCACCATTGATCGCCAACTGCCGTGCCAAGGTCATCACGCTGTCGCGCGGATTCAAGGACTGCGAATGCACCTCGGTATCGAACGGCAGCACCTGCGCCTGCGGATGACCGCGCAACACACAGGCCGCGATCAGGGCCGCCACATCCACGCAACGTGCTGCCGAGCTTGCGCCCTGGCGATAGCCGGTTACCGGCCACTGCATCGAACCGGAAACGTCCACCGCCACCACCACGTTGCCCTGCAATGCCGGCACCGAGGCGGTCGCCACTTCCATTGCATCCTGCAACGCATCCAGGATCGGACGCGGCAAAGCGGCACCGGCGTGGTAGGCGATCAGCAACTGGTACGGCATTACCCGCGAACGGGCGATCTGCTGCGGGTCACGCAGCTTGGCGGCAACTTCGGCCACCATCGCCGCGTCCTCGAACACACCGTGACGGGCAAAGGTGTTCAAGTTCATCCGCAGCTGCTGCCAGGACGAGTTGCGTGCCAGCACCGACCACTGCGCCGCATCCAAGGCCAGCGCGCTGTAGTACTGGAAGGGCAGGTCCGGCAGCATGCCGCGCGGGTCACGCTTGAATGCCTCATAGGCACGCAGTTCGGCTGGCAGCAGCGCCTCGTCGTACGGCCGCCCGATCACCCAGGCATACAGCGCTTCACGCGCGGCATCCTGCGGCTTGGGGTGGACCATGCGGATCACGTCGGCCAGCGACGGTTGGTTGCCGATCGCCGCGCGGATGATCGCCTTCGGCGAGGCCTGCTGCAGCCACTGCCGCAGCAGACGCTTCGGCAGCGAGCCCAGCGAGCGGCGACCGATCCGGCCACTGCGCATGACCTGCACGAAGGTGCGGAGCATGCGGCCGTTGTCGATCACATGCGGGAAGGCAGCAGCAAAGGCCTCGCCATCACGCACGCTGAGCATCGCCAACAGCAACGCCGGCATGTCCTTCATATGCGCCACGCCGTGGGCATAGGCCGCGGTGCGGGCAATGAAGCCGGCATCAACCTCACTGCACAGCGCCTGCATCTGCTCCAGCTGCGCATCGGCGCTGGCGTAGAAGGTGTTGTTCAAGCAACCGGTGGCGGCGAACAGGGCCAACGCCGCACGCGGGTCACGGGCATAGGCCGATCCACCGGCTTCATTGCGGACCGTGGTCTTCGGCAGCAGGGCGCCACGGAAGGATGCGAACAGGTTTGCGTTGGCCATTTGCTACTCCTCGGCGGGAAAAGCCCGCGTCTGTCTTGGCCCTATACAACGCAATCGCCGTGCCAACTTTTTCAGTAGACGGTCAACTTATTGATTTAAATACCTATATCAACAAAATCGCCCGGCCCACAAGATTCGCTATTCGGATATTTCGTATACTTTCATAGCGTTATTTATAGGAATGGATATGTCCAAGCGTCAGGTGATTTTCGGCATGCTCGGCACCCAGCTGGATTCGGGCAGCGGCCCCGGCCGCTGGGAGAAATGGCGGCCCACGGTCGCGCTGGGCATGCACGAGGACTTCCAGCCCGACCGCATCGAGCTGATGCTGGACCAGCGCCGCTTCAGCCGGCTGGCCAACCTGGTGCAGGAGGATCTGGCGCTGGTATCACCCAGCACCGAGCTGCGCCTGCACGACACCTACCTGGTCGACCCCTGGGAGTTCGAGGGTGTGTACGCGCGCCTGCATGACTTCCTGGCGGCCTACCCGTTCCAGCCGGACGAGGAGGACTACTACGTCCACATCACCACCGGCACCCACGTCACCCAGATCTGCTGGTTCCTGCTGACCGAGAGCCGGCACTTCCCCGGCCGCCTGCTGCAGACCTCGCCGCCGCGCAAACAAGGCAATGGCGACCCCGGCAGCCACACCGTGATCGACCTGGACCTGTCGCGCTACGACCACATCGCCCAGCGCTTCGCCCAGCAGCAGCTGCAGGACCGCGACCTGCTCAAGAGCGGCATCGCCACCCGCAACCCCACCTTCAACCGGATGATCGAGCAGATCGAGAAGGTGGCCACGCGCTCGCGTGCCCCGATGTTGCTGACCGGGCCCACCGGTGCCGGCAAAAGCCAGCTGGCCAAGCGCGTGTTCGAGCTGAAGAAGCTCAAGCACCAGCTGCCCGGTCGCTTCGTCGAAGTGAACTGCGCCACCCTGCGCGGCGACGGCGCGATGAGCACCTTGTTCGGCCACACCAAGGGCGCCTATACCGGCGCCAGCAGCGACCGTGCCGGCCTGCTGCGTTCGGCCCACCAGGGCCTGCTGTTCCTGGATGAGATCGGCGAGCTGGGCGCTGACGAACAGGCCATGCTGCTGCGCGCTTTGGAAGAGAAGCGCTTCCTGCCGGTGGGCAGCGACCGCGAGGTGGAGAGCGATTTCCAGCTGATCGCCGGCACCAATCGCGACCTTCAGCACGACGTGCGGCTCGGCCGCTTCCGCGAGGACCTGCTGGCGCGCCTGAACCTGTGGACCTACCAGCTGCCCGGCCTGGCGCAGCGCAGCGAGGACATCGAGCCCAATCTGGAATTCGAGCTGGAGCGCTGGTCACGCGAGCAGCACGAACGCGTGCGCTTCAATGCCGAGGCACGCGAACGCTACCTCCGTTTTGCCAGCAGCGCCGATGCCGCCTGGCGCGGCAACTTCCGCGACCTTGGCGCCAGCGTGGTGCGCATGGCCACATTGGCCAATGCAGGACGCATCCAGACCGATGGCGTGGATGAGGAAATCGGCCGCCTGCGTGCGCAGTGGCATGGCGGCGATGATGCCTCGCCACTGCAGGCCCTGATGGGCGATGCGGCAAACCAGCTGGATCGCTTCGATCGCGTGCAGTTGGAGGAAGTAGTGCGCGTCAGCCTGCGCTCAAAAACACTGTCTGCCGCCGGCCGCGAACTGTTCGCGGTATCACGCACCCAACGCGCGAGCACCAACGACGCCGACCGCCTACGCAAATACCTGGCCAAGTTCGATCTGGATTGGGAGCAGCTGCGAAATCGCGCAACCCAACTGTAGTGCCGAGCCATGCTCGGCAGCCTTTCACACAGACAATGGGCGCCGACACATCGCCGGCACCCACAGACGAATCAAATCACCGTCAAATTCGCATACGCCATCACCAGCCACTTGCTGCCGGCGTCGGCGAACTCGACCTGCACGCGCGCGTGCTGGCCGTTGCCTTCGTAGTCGGTGACCATGCCTTCGCCGAACTTCGGGTGATTGACCAGCGCACCAAGCTTGATCGGTGGCGCCTCGATGTTGGCGTGGCCGCCCATGACCCGGTTGGCACCGAGCGAAGCCGGGCGCGAGACCTGCACCTTGGGGCGGACCTCATTGAGCAGCTCGCGCGGGATCTCGCGCAGGAAGCGTGACGGCAGGCTGTAGTTGTCCTGCCCATGGATGCGGCGCGATTCGGCATACGCCAGCACCAGCTTCTGGCGCGCGCGGGTGATACCGACATAGGCCAGACGGCGCTCTTCTTCCAGCCGCCCACTTTCTTCCAGCGAACGTGCGCTGGGGAACAGACCTTCTTCCATGCCGGCAAGGAACACCAACGGGAACTCCAGGCCCTTGGCCGAATGCAGCGTCATCAACTGCACGCCTTCTTCGCCGGCCTGGGCCTGGCCTTCGCCCGCTTCCAACGAGGCATAGGACAGGAAGGCGACCAGCTCGCTCATGTCCTCTGCACCTTCTTCGATATCGTCTTCGCGGCGCACGAAGCGTGAGGCCACCGAGATCAATTCGTCGAGGTTGTCGGTGCGCGATTCCGAATCCAGCGCATTGCGGCTTTCCTTGCCCCAATGCTCACGCAGCGCCGAACGCGACAGCACGTGATCGATGCGTTCGGACAGATCCATCTCGCCGGTTTCAGCGGTGATCTGCTGCACCAGGTTGATGAAGCCAGCCAGCGCATTCTTGGCACGCGAGGTCAGATCCGTGCCCTGCGTGGCCAGCATCGCCGCTTCCCACAGCGGCAGCGCCTGCTGCCGGGCGATACGCCGCACTTCGTCCAGCGTGCGCTCGCCGATGCCACGCGTCGGTGTGTTCACCGCACGCTCGAAAGCCGCATCGTCGTTGCGGTTGGTCATCAGCCGCAGATAGGCCAGCGCATCCTTGATTTCCGCACGCTCGAAGAAGCGCATGCCGCCATAGACACGGTACGGCACCTGCTCGCTGAGCAGCGCTTCTTCGAAGGCGCGCGACTGCGCGTTGCTGCGGTAGAGCACGGCGACATCGCCGTAGCTGCCGCCATCGCGCACCCATTGCCGCGCGCGCTCAACTAGATAACGCGCCTCGTCCATTTCGTTGTAGGCGGCGAACAGATCGATCGGATCGCCGTCACCGCTGTCGGTCCACAGCTCCTTGCCGATGCGGTCCGGGTTGTGCGCGATCACCGCATTGGCGGCGCCCAGAATATTGGCGGTGGAACGGTAGTTCTGCTCCAGTCGAATGGTCTGCGCGCCCGGGAAATCCTTGAGGAAGCGCTGCACGTTCTCGACCTTGGCACCGCGCCAGCCATAAATGGCCTGGTCATCGTCACCGACCACGAATACATGTGCGCTGTCGCCAGCCAGCACGCGCACGAAGGCGTACTGGATGGCATTGGTGTCCTGGAACTCGTCGACCAGGATTTCGCGGAAACGGGCGCGGTAATGGGCAAGCAGCGCCGGATTGTCGCGCAGCAGTTCGTGCGCACGCAGCAGCAGCTCGGCGAAGTCGACCAGACCGGCACGGTCGCAGCGCTCCTGGTAGGCCGCATAGGCCTGGCGCAGGGTTTCGCCCCACTGGTCATGTGGCTCGGGCTGGATGTGCTGCGGGCGGCGACCCTCATCCTTCTGCGTGTTGATCCACCACATCACCTGCTTGGGCGGATACTTGCTGTCATCCAGTTCCAGCTGCTGCACCACGCGCTTGATCATGCGCAGCTGGTCGTCCGAATCCATCACCTGGAAGGCCTCGGGCAGCTTGGCATCGGCCCAGTGCAGGCGCAGCAGGCGGTGGGCCAGGCCGTGGAAGGTACCGATCCACATGCCGCGGCTGCCCTTGCTCAGCTGCAGGTCGATGCGGTGGCGCATTTCGCCCGCCGCCTTGTTGGTGAAGGTGACAGCAAAAATGCCGTGCGCAGGCACACCGCAGACCTCGGTGAGCCAGGCGATGCGATGGATAAGCACGCGCGTCTTGCCGGAACCGGCACCGGCGAGAATCAGGTGGTGACCAAGAGGCGCGGAAACGGCCTCGCGCTGGGCTGCGTTCAGCCCGTCGAGCAAGTGGGAAACATCCATGCGCCCATTTTACGGGATGCGGCGCAACGGTTCCTGTAATGCCGAGCCATGCTCGGCAAGGGGACTTGTCGAAGGCCGCTTCTGTAGTGCCGAGCCATGCTCGGCAGGGGCTTTACCGAAGACCGCCTCTGTAGTGCCGAGCCATGCTCGGCAGGGGCATTCCCGGGCAACCCCCCTGCAGGAGCGGCGTGAGCCGCGAAGCTGGCACTGCTGGAAAGGCCCCGGAAGCCAACCCCTCCCCAACCCTCCCCTACGCTTCGCGCAAGGGAGGGGGCAACAGCACCTGCTTTGCCGCAGCCGCGGCCTGCCCGCGCAATTCAGGAATGGCCAGGCTTTCCCAGAGGCTGCCGATACGCAGGCTGCCCAGCACCTGGATGCGTGATTCCACCCGGCCCTCGGCATCGATCAAGCTGCCGTCCGCCGCGGTATCCAGACCAATCCCATGCGGACCGGGGCGGCCCACGCCACTGCCCAGCAACTGCTGCAGCAGCGGGTTGCGCATTGCCTGCGCACGCATTTCCACGCCGGTGGCGTTGACCACGCATTGCACTTCCAACTGTAACGGCCGGCGCTGGCGGTCCTGTGCGCCCAGGCAGACGCAGGCGCCTTCGGCGACCGCGGTTTCCAGGCGGCCACGGTGCAGCTGCAGGCGACCGGACTGCTGCAACTCCAGCAGCTGTGCGTGCACAGGTGCGGCTATCCGGTGCCGGTGCACATCCCAATAGCGCACCACATGCCGCAGGAAGCGGCGCTGATCGTCCGGCGACAGGGTTTGCCACAGCCGCTGACCCAGCGGACGGATCCGCTCCATCACGCTCTGCCATGGAATATCACGTACTGCCGCCTCGGCCGCATGGGCGCGCAGTGCGTGCAGCCGCTGGCGCAGATTCATCGCCAGCAGCGGCTCGGGATCGTAATCGGCCGCCGCGCCCTTGGCATGCGGCAAGGGCAGCAGCGCATGCCGCGACAAGACGTGGATGCGGCCGCGATGGCCATTGGCCTGCAGGGTCGCAACGGCGTCGGTCATGCTCAGGCCGGAGCCGATGATCGCCACATCCGCGGAGCCGGCAATGCCGCCCAGCGCCGGGTAATCCCAGGCCTCCACCCGCAGGCTATCAGGCAGGCTGCCGGCGCCGCGTGCCGGCAACGGCCGTAGGGCATTGCCCACCGCCAGAATCACCCGGGCCGCCAGCACCGAACCGCCGCTATCAAGGGTCAGCAGCACGCCGTCGTCATTGGGCTGCAATGCCTGCACCCGCACCGCGAGGATTTCCAGCTGCGCCGGACTGGCATCCAGCGCCTGCTGCAGCCGCAGACGCAGGTAGTCGGCGTAATGGCGGCGCGGCACGAACTGCGAGGCCAGCTGTTCACGCGGCACGGCGGGAAAGGCCTGTACGTCACACAGATAGTCGAGGAAATCCTCGGCTTGTTCAGGAAAGCCGCTCATCTTGGCGGCCGGCACGTTCAGCACGTGCTCCTCGCGGGTGGTGGCGTAGGCCACGCCACGCGCCAGCGGCAGGTTCGGCTCGATCACCAGCAAACGCAGCGGCCCGCTCGCGCCACGCAGTACGCCGATGGCGGCAAGTACGCCGGCGGCGCCACCACCAATGATGGCCAGATCACACAATGCAGGGGTATCGATAACACTCATCCGCCCGATTGTAGGCGATGCAGTACCCGCGCCTGATGCTGCACGGGCATGTATTCATGCTGGCAGGACGGGAACTTTTTCATGCTACTGAAACACAAAACCCGCCTTTCGGCGGGTTCTGCTTGGAACGGCGTTCAAACAACCCCGAAGGATTACTTGATCTTGCCTTCCTTGTACATCACGTGCTTGCGAACAACCGGATCGTACTTGAGGAATTCCATCTTCCCCGGGGTGTTCTTCTTGTTCTTGTCGGTCGTGTAGAAGTGGCCAGTGCCGGCCGAGGAAATCATACGGACCTTATCGCGCTTACCTGCCATGATCGTTTACTCCTCAGACCTTTTCGCCGCGCGCACGCAGCTCAGCCAGAACGGAATCAATGCCGTTCTTGTCGATGGTGCGCAGTGCATGCGCGGAAACACGAAGCTTGATCCAGCGGTTTTCGCTGGCAACCCAGAAACGGCGCTCGTGCAGGTTGGGCAGGAAACGACGACGGGTCTTGTTGTTGGCGTGCGAGACGTTGTTACCCGTCTGCACTCGCTTGCCGGAAACTTGGCATACGCGGGACATTGCGCACCTCGGTAATGTTGATGACTTCCTTAGCCAGGAAGACGGCGGCCCCGGCGGTTACCCGCCACGCGTCATGGGATTCAAAAGGTTACGCCGACGAGGATGGCCAGATGACGTGTTCCCGGCCACCGATCCGGAGAATTCCGGACACAGCGAGCCGGCAACTATCCCAGAACAGTCGGCGCAATGCAACCAATCCAGGAAGCAAGCCCTAGTTGGCGGGCTCATTCACATCGCTGAACGAAATCTTCTGTCCGAAAACCTCGCAGAAGAGGTCTGTCTTTAGTCGCTCAAAAAAATCGTTCGTAGCGGTGTAACCGACATCCGCGATTTTCTGCGTCCCGCCGTTGTTCTTTCTGAACCACCAGCGATCCACCCCATCCAGGTGGCTCTGCAGGTCAGTGAAGCGGTTTGGCACCGTGAGTACAGTCAGGGACAGCATCCGTCTCCGCAAACGCTGCCTTTCCAATCGGCTTTGCTCATCCCCGCCCCGATAGGCGATATGGACGAACGAATCTATCGACTCGAGCAATTCAAGTGCCGTCTCCTTCTGCGACTTCTCACGCTCAGCCTGGAGCATCGCCTGGACTTGTCCCTTGGCTACCTTCGTGGCAACCAAACCACCAATCAACGCCGCACAAAGCGTCGCCATGACATTCGGCCAATCAATCATTTTTAACGCATTCCTTTACGAATTTGGAACCAGCGTTATCGGCTTGGTTACCCGAAATCTTGACCTCGGCAACAGATCACCGCGAACGAGACAGAATGGCTCAGACACACGTATCAAGTGAACATCACCCAAGCACCGGCGCGTACTCGGCTAAGCGCAGCCGGGATTCCTCCGCCAGAAGCCCCGGGTGCGCTGCGCTTACCCGGGCTACGGGACTCTCGGCTCTCGGCTCACCCTGTAGTGCCGAGCCATGCTCGGCAGGGGCCTTACAAGCGAGCCCTCACCCCAACCCCTCTCCCGTTCACGGGAGAGGGGCTTCAAGCAGAGAAGCATCGCAAGCCCGGACCACCGGTTGTAGTGCCGAGCCATGCTCGGCAGAGGCCTTACAAGCGCGCCCCCACCCCAACCCCCCCCCCCTTCACGGGGGGGGGGCTCCAAGAAAGAAGCGACCTCGATCGAAGCTAACTTCCCGTCCCGGTGCACTGTCTCCTTTTAACATCTTACGCTGGCGGCGACATGGCGAGTTGTAGGTTCTTGGTTGGTGCGTTACTATAAAACAAACAA
>NZ_LDJJ01000071.1 GCF_001431465.1 Stenotrophomonas terrae
CGGTGAAGCCCCTGCCGAGCATGGCTCGGCACTACGGGCAGCTGAAGCGGATGTTCATTCAGTGACGGGCCGAGGCTGTCGATTCACCCAAATCCGCCTACCATGCTGCGGTCCCCTCTCGGCCTGCCTTTCCATGCAACGACGCGACTTCCTGCGCAACGCCGCAGCCGCCCTGGCGGCCTTCGGGCTTCCCGCTTTCACCGCCTGTGCGGCCGGCAAGCCGGCCCAGCTCGGGCTGCGGCGCCTGGGCCAGCCGCAAGCCTTCGATTTCGCCACGCTAAAGGGCCAGGCCCGCGCATTGGCGCAGGCGCCGTACCAGAGCCACAAGCGCAGCTTGCCGGCTGAGCTGGAAAAGCTCGACTGGGATCAATACCAGTCCATCAGCTACCGCCAGGATCACGCCCTGTGGGCCGATCAACCGGGTAAGTTCCAGGCCAAGTTCTTCCATCTGGGCCTGTACTTCCATTCGCCGGTGCGCATGTTCGACGTGGTCGATGGCAAGGCGCAGGAACTGGCCTATGACGGTGCCGCTTTCAACTACGGCAAGAGTGGCATCCATGGCGGGCAGTTGCCGGCCGACCTCGGCTTTGCCGGCTTCCGCCTCAATACCCGTGCCGATACCGATCGCGACTTCGCCGCCTTCCTCGGCGCCAGCTATTTCCGCGCGGTCGGCAAGGAAGGCCAGTACGGGCAGTCGGCCCGCGGCCTGGCCATCGACACCGGCATGGGCCGACCGGAGGAATTCCCGGACTTCATCGCCTACTACCTGGAACAGCCGGCCGCCGATTCGGACACCCTGGTTGTCTACGGCCTGCTGGATTCGCCCAGCGTTGCCGGCGCCTATCGCTTCGCCATCACCAATGGCGACGTGCTGCTGATGGATATCGACAGTGCGTTGTACCCGCGCAAGGAAATCGAGCGGCTGGGCATCGCGCCGTGCACCAGCATGTACCAGGTCGGCGAAAACGACCGCCGCATGGATTGGGACTGGCGCCCGGAGATCCACGACACCGATGGCCTGTCGATGTGGAACGGTGCCGGTGAATGGATCTGGCGGCCGCTATGCAACCCGGCCAACCTGCGTTTCAACATGTTCGTGGACAACAACCCGCGCGGCTTCGGCCTGCTGCAGCGTGACCGCAACTTCGACCACTACCAGGACGACGGCGTGTTCTACGAGAAGCGCCCCTGCCTGTGGATCGAACCCAAGGGGCAATGGGGCGAAGGCTCGGTGCAGCTGGTGGAGATTCCCACCGTTGATGAGACCTTCGACAACATCGTTGCCTTCTGGAACCCCAAGGCCAAGCCGCAGCCGGGCCAGGAATTGCTGGTTGGCTACCGCCTGTACTGGGGCGCTGAACCGCCGGCCCGTCCGCCACTCGCGTATTGCGTGGCCAGCCGTACTGGCCTGGGCGGCATCATCGGCAAGAAGCGTGAGTATTTCTCATGGCGCTTCGCGGTCGATTTCCACGGTGGCGAGCTGGCCAGCCTGATCGACAAGGGCGAAGTGGAAGCAGTGGTGGAAACCAGCCGAGGCCGTGTGGAAATCGTCTCGGCGCGGCCACTGCGTGAGATCAAGGGCTACCGCGCGATGTTCGACCTGGTGCCCCCGGAAGGCAGCACCGAGCAGATCGACGTGCGCCTTTACCTGCGCAGCGGCGGCAAGACCCTGACCGAGACCTGGTTGTACCAGTACACCCCGCCAGCCGCTGGTGCGCCGGAGCGGACCTTGTATTGAAGCGCTTGAGCCCCTCTCCCGCCGGGAGAGGGGTTGGGGTGAGGGTAAGCTTTAAAAGCCAAAGCAGCGCTTCGCGCCTTCCCCTCATCCGCCCCTTCGGGGCACCTTCTCCCGCATGCGGGAGAAGGAAAAGCATTACAACGGCAGCGGCGCCTGCATGGGATCTATCCGCCCTTCACCGCGGGTGATCTTCTTGAACTCGGCGCGGCTCACCGACACATAGCGCTCGTTGCCGCCGATCTCCACCTGGGGGCCGTCCTGCACGGCAAAACCGTTCTCGTCCACACGCACGGTCATCGTCGCCTTCTTGCCGCTGTGGCAGATGGTCTTGATCTCCTGCATCTCGTCGGCCCAGGCCAGCAGGTACTGGCTGCCTTCGAACAGCTCGCCACGGAAGTCGGTACGCAGTCCGTAGCACAGCACCGGGATGCGCATCTGATCGACCACCTCGGACAACTGCCAGACCTGCGCCTTGCTCAGGAACTGGGCTTCGTCCACCAGCACGCAGCCGAGCCTGCCGTGGGCGGCGATGTCCTGCTGGATCAGTTTCTCCAGGTCGGTATCGCGCTCGAAGCTGGTTGCTTCGGCCTGCAGCCCGATCCGCGAGGCGACCACGCCGCTGCCGGCGCGGTGGTCCAGGTGCGGGGTCAACAGGGCCACCCGCATGCCGCGCTCGCGGTAGTTGTGCGCGGACTGCAGCAGGGTGGTGGTCTTGCCGGCGTTCATCGCCGAATAGTAGAAATAGAGCTTTGCCATGCCCCATTTTAACGCGGCAAGGCACGCTGATGCCTGCGCGTGGAGCGTGTGCAACCGGTAGGCATGCTCAGGGCCTGTCGATCTCGGCTGGGGCTGTTTGTGGCATGCCTACTTCGACACTGGAACGCATCGGCCGGGACCAGTAAGCGTCCTGGTCGCACCAGTACATTTCCGGTTGGTAGTAAGTCTGGTCGTAATAAACCGTCGCGGAGATGTCATTGCCTTTTGTATCGGTGACGAGCAGCGGCCCGGTCACCAATCCTGTGCGGCTTCCGGTCATGTTCCGGGCAGCGAGGCGCAGCCGTTTTTCCAGATTCGGCTTGGTGACGCTGTCGGCGTATCGGTCGTATACCGATTGCCCGCGATGCACAGCTTCTGCACGTTGTTGTTCGCTGAGTTGCGCCCAATAGGCTTCGCGCTGGGTGGCGAAGTTGTAGTATTCGCGCTCGGCTGCCAGGTCCGCCCAGGCATACGCAAGGGTGGCATCGGTGGTGGTGCCAAGGCCCTCCCAATACATATGGGCGACCATGAACTGGGAGAACTTGTCCGCATAGCCAGCAGCACGCTTGAAGTCCCGCATGGCCGTGGCGTATTCACGCTTTTTGTAGGCTTCCAGTGCGGTGTTTCGCCAGCGCATATCGGGGTGAGCCTCATAGAATCCTGCCGTCATTATCTCGGCGGGAATGGGCTTTGATGGCATGTTGCGACAGCTTTCCTTCGTCGACGCTGCGGCCAGCGCGGGCAGCGCGACCAACCCCAGTAGACAAGCGATGGTTCTCGAATTGCGCATGTCATCGATCCCTATGACTGTACGCCGCATTCCAGCACCTGAACACGCGTGTTATAAGCATTCCTGCAGCCATAGCAAGGTGAACGGCTGCTTGTCCAGGGTTGGCGTTGGGGCCTCGGCAGCGATGGCTTACACTGGCCGCCTGCGACTGAAACGACCCCATGCTGGACTCCCTCAATCCCCCCCAACGTGCCGCGGCCGTGCATGCCGAAGGTCCTCTGCTGGTGCTGGCCGGTGCCGGCAGCGGCAAGACCCGCGTGATCGTGGAGAAAATCGCCCATCTGATCGGTATTGGCCGCTATAGCGCCCGCCGTATCGCTGCGATCACCTTCACCAACAAGTCGGCCAAGGAAATGCGCGAGCGTGTGGGCAAGCGCCTGCGCGCCGAGGATGCGGCCGAGGTCACCATCTGCACCTTCCACGCGCTGGGCCTGAAATTCCTGCAGATCGAACATGAACACGTGGGGCTGAAGCGCAATTTCTCCATTTTCGATGCCGACGACGCCGGCGCGCAGATCAAGGATCTGCTGGGCGGCAGCAATGCCAAGCCCGACGACATCGAGGACATGAAGAACCTGATCTCGCGCGCCAAGAACTCCGGTCTGTCGCCCGAGCAGGCGATGGCGGCGGCGCGCAGCAACCGCGAAAAAGACGCGGCGATGGTCTACGAGCTGTACCAGACCCGGCTGACCTCGTTCAACGCGGTGGATTTCGATGACCTGATCCGGCTGCCGGTGCAGGTGCTGGAAGAGAACCCGGATATCGCCCTGGCCTGGCGCGAGCGCATCGGCTATCTGCTGGTCGACGAATGCCAGGACACCAATGACGCCCAGTACCGGCTGCTCAAGCAGTTGGCCGGGCCCGCCGGCAACTTCACCTGCGTGGGAGATGATGACCAGTCGATCTATGCCTGGCGCGGTGCCAATCCTGAGAATCTGCAACAGATGGGCGTGGATTACCCAAAGCTGCAGATCATCAAGCTGGAGCAGAACTACCGTTGTTCCAACCGCGTGCTGCGCGCGGCCAATGCCCTGATCGCGCACAACCCGCACGAGCATCTGAAGACCCTGTGGTCCGACCAGGCCGATGGCGAACGCATCCGCGTATGGGAATGCCGCAACAGCGAGCATGAGGCGGAAAAGGTCGCCTCTGAGATTCACTTCCTCGCTACCAATCGCAAGATTCCGTGGAGTGATTTCTGCATCCTGTTCCGCGGCAACTTCCAGTCGCGGCCGCTGGAAAAAGCCATGCAACTGGTCGGTGTGCCCTACCACCTCAATGGCGGCACGGTGTTTCTGGAACGCCAGGAAGTGAAGGACACGCTGGCGTGGTTGCGCCTGATCGTGAACCCGGACGATGACACCGCCTTCATGCGTGCGGTGCAGTCACCCAAGCGTGATGTCGGCGCCAGCACCCTGGCCAAGCTGGCCGAGCTCGCATCCGAGAAAGATATTCCGATGGCGCACGCCGCCGAAAGCATGGGCGCCTTGGCCCAGCTCACTCCGCGTGCGGCCAATAGCCTGAGCAAGTTCACCGATATCCTGCGCGCGCTGCGGCTGGACATGCGGCAGATGAGCTCGGGCGACCTGGTACGCCGCGTGGCCAAGGATTCAGGCATGTTGGCCGAGCTGCGGCATGCGGCCAAGGACACGGCCGGCTACGAGCGCCGCGCCAACAATCTTGAAGAACTGGCCTCGTGGTTTGAGAGCGGCCCGCGTGGTGCCAGCGCTGCCGACATGGCCGCGCAGTTGGCGCTGATTTCGCGCAACGACAAGGACGACGGCGGCAACCAGGTGCGGATGATGACGCTGCATGCGTCCAAGGGCCTGGAGTTCCCGTATGTGTTCATCGTCGGCTGCGAAGACGGTGTGCTGCCGCACCAGGTCAGCCTGGACGAAGGCAATCTGCAGGAAGAGCGGCGCCTGCTGTACGTGGGCATTACCCGCGCCAAGATCCAGCTGTGGATGAGTTTCAGCCGCTTGACCCGCAAATTCGGCGAGCACATCCGGCTCAAGCCGAGCCGTTTCTTTGATGAGATCCCGGCAGGCGAGATCCAGCGCGATGGCGCCGACCCGGTCGCCGATGCCGCGCACAAGCAGGAGCGTGCCAAGGCCGGATTGGCGGCGATTCAAGCGCTGTTTGATTGAGGCTTTGCCCCTCCCCTTTGGCGCAGCCAAGGGGAAGGTTGGGAGGGGGTAGCTTTGGCCCTTGGCTTTGCGGTTTGATTGGGGCTCACTGCTAACAACCCCTCAGCCCTCCCTTGGTAGAAGGGGGGCGGTAGTGCCGAGCCATGCTCGGCAGGGGCTCTACCGACCAACATCAAAAGCCACCCCTCCCCCGCCCTCCCCTTTGCTACGCGAAAGGGAGGGGGCAGGAGCAAAACCGAGCTCCTTATGTCCCTGATCCAGACCGAACGCCTGCAACTGCGCCTGCTCCGTGACGACGACGGCGATGCCGCCGCGATGTTGCAGCTGCTCAATGAACCCGGCTTCCACCAGTACATCGGTGACCGTGGCGTGCGCACGCTGGAGCAGGCGCGTGACTACGTGCGCAAGCACACCTTCGGCAGTTATGCCGCGCATGGCTTCGGCATGTACGCGGTTGAACGGCGCAGCGATGGGGCCTGGCTGGGCAATGCCGGATTGGTGCGGCGGCCGGGCCTGCCTACCGCCGATGTCGGCTACGCGCTGCTGTCGCCCCATACCGGCCAGGGCTATGCGCGCGAAGCGGTGCAGGCCGTGCTCGGCTACGCCCGCAACACGCTGGGCCTGGAGGAACTGCGCGCGATCGTGTCGCAGGGCAACGCGCGTTCGGTGGCCTTGCTGGAAAAGCTTGGCTTCGACCGCAACGGCACCGTGGTACTGCCGGGTGAGGACGAGCAGCTGCTGCTGTTCGTCCACCGGCCAAACCGGTAATCGGGCTCAGCCGCGTAGCCCGGGTAAGCGCAGCGCACCCGGGGGCAAGGATCCCAGGGATCTCCGATTTTCCGCCAAAGGCCCGGGTGCGCTGCGCTTACCCGGGCTACGGTCAGAATGCCTTCTGAACCGGCTCAGCCGCCCAGTTGCTCCTGCAACGCTGCCAGCTGTTCCTGCAGTGCTGCGACGGTCGCCTCCAGCTGCTGCACGCGTTCTTCCAATGCGCTGTTGTCCACCGTGGCGGCAGCAGCCGACGGTGCACGGTATTGCGCCGCCAGCGCCTCCACGTCCACCGGCCCGGAGAGCAGGTGCATGAAGCGGTCTTCGCGCTGCCCGGAGGCGCGCGGCAGCTGTACCACCAGCCCGCGCTGCTGCATGCGCTCCAGCTGGTGGCGCAGGTCGGCGGCATCGGCGAACTTGGCCATGCGCTCGCTGCGCGTGGCCAGTTCAGCGGCGGTCTGCGGGCCGCGCAGCAGCAACAGGCCGAGCAGGGCCACCTGCTGGCGCGGCAGGTCGAGCTTGACCCCGGCCAGGTGCTCGTAGCGCTCGGCGCGTGAGGAAAAATGCTGGCGGGCCAGGCCCAATGTCTCCAGCTGGCGCAGGGCGTGCTGCACCTTGCCGGTTTCCAGGCTCATCACCGGTTCGCGTGCGGTCTTCTGGTTGGCGGCGACCTGGGCGGCATTGACCGTGAGCGGGTAGGCGTCCGGGGTGGTGGCCTCCTTTTCGATCAGGCAGCCGAGCACGCGCGCCAGGGTGGCATCAAGTACCGGGAAATCAGGGGTCTGGCTGTCGTCGCTCATGGGTCGGGTTCCGGTGTTGCTAGGGGGCGCAAGCATAGCCGACAGCGAAAACCCGGGTCGAAGCCGGGGCAACGGCGGGTCTGGAGGCGAAACCCCGTGCCGGCCCCGGTTTGCGCCGCGCAGGGCGAGCAAGGCAGGGAGCCGGTAAACTTGCCCGGTTTTCGAAGATACCCGGTAGTTTCCATGTCCCGATTCCCCGCCTTTACCCTGCTGGCCGGCGCCCTGCTGTCGCTGGCCGCCTGCAGCTCGACCGCGCCGCTGAGCCGTGTTTCACCGGCCCCGGCCGACGCCCTGGTAGCCCCGGCCAACGCCCCCAACGACAACCTCAATGCCGTGCTGTGGGTGCAGCGTTCGCAGGAATACCGGGCCAGCGCATTGCAGACCTGGAAGCTGGCCGCTGCACAGTTGGATGCGGCGCTGGCCGATGGCAACTGGACCGCGCTGCTGCCGGAAGAAGGCGGCAAGCACCAGTCGGCCAAGCTGAAGCCGGCGGTGGTGGTGGATGTGGACGAAACCGTGCTCGACAACTCGCCCTATCAGGCGCGCCTGGTGCGCGATGGCAGCAGCTACAACGACGCCACCTGGGAAGCCTGGGTCGATGAGCGCAAGGCACAGCCGGTGCCCGGCGCGGTGCAGTTCGCGCAGGCCGCCGCCGCCAAGGGCGTGACCATGATCTACATCAGCAACCGCACCGCGGCGATGAAGGATGCCACCATCGCCAACCTGCGCCAGGTCGGCTTCCCGGTCGCCGATGACAGTGTCTACCTGGGCCTAGGCACGCCGGTACCGGGCTGCACCGAACATGGCAGCGAGAAGGGCTGCCGCCGCCAGCTGGTGGCGCAGAACTACCGCGTGCTGATGCAGGTGGGCGACCAGTTCACCGATTTCCTGCAGGTCGAGGACAACAGCCTGGCCGCGCGTGACCTGCTGCTGGACAAGTACCAGGGCTGGATCGGCTCGCGCTGGTGGATCCTGTCCAACCCCACCTACGGTGGTTGGGAAGGTGCGGCGATCAACAACGCCTGGTCGCTGCCGGCCGATCTGCGCAACGGCGCCAAGCGTGAAGCGCTGGAGGTGGCCCGATGAGCCGCGCACCGCTGCCGCTGCGTAATGACGAGCGCCTGATCTTCGCCCTGGACGTGGCCGGCAAGGCCGAGGCCATCGAATGGGTGAACAAGCTTGGCGATGCAGTCTCGTTCTACAAGATCGGCATGGAGCTGCTGGCCTCCGGCGAGTACTTCGATGTGCTCGATGAACTGGCCAGGCGCGACAAGCGGGTGTTCGTCGACCTGAAGTTCTTCGACATCCCGGCCACCATCGCTGGCGTGATCCGGCGGCTGTCGCAGTGGCCGGTGAGCTACTGCACCATCCACGGCTGGCACCCCGGCATGATGGAAGCCGCTGCCGCCGCCAACACGTCGGACATGCGCCTGCTGGCAGTGACCGTGCTGACCTCGATGGGGCGGCCGGATCTGGCCCAGATGGGCATCGACCGTGAGCCAGTGGACGTGGTGGTGGAGCGCGCGCTGGCCGCGCAGCGCGCCGGCATCGACGGCGTTATCGCCTCCGGCCAGGAAGCTGCGCCTATCCGTGCGGCTACCGGTCAGGGTTTCTCCATCGTCTGCCCCGGCATCCGCCCCGGCGGCCCGGTGGGGGACGACCAGCAGCGCACCGTCGGTGTGGCCCAGGCCTTTGCCGATGGCGCTGATGCGATTGTCGTCGGCCGGCCGATCCGGCTGGCGGCCGATCCGCGCGCTGCGGCCCTGGCCATGCAGCGCGAGATTCTCGATTCAATCAAGTGAAATCAATCACTTACATTGTTATTCATAAAGTGTTGCTTTAACTGAATCCGGCGCGTAGGCTACGTCTCGTCCGGCTCTGCCGGCGATGCGTCAAACATGTCTACCGGCTTCGCGCCGGTTTGAGGGGTCTGTCACCGGCAACGGGGCGGCCTCTTTTTTTATTCCCGGACCGGTGCGGAACCTGGGATAGCCAGCGTCAACGGCCGCAGGCCCGTACTTCGACGCCGTGACGGCCATGCTTGCTGCTGTCACCGGGCAGGCATCAAGATGCTCGGCCTACGGGGAGGATCGACGCCGCCATGCAACGACGTTCATTACGCAGCTGCCAGAACATCGCCTTGCTTGCCGTCTGCCTTGTGGCGGTGACGGTTGCCTGCAAGCGCAACCCCGAGGCGCTGCCCGGCGCCGCTACTGAACCTGCGGCTGCCGTGCGCCAGCTGGTCCAGCACCTGCACGACAACGATCTGGTCGCCTACGCCCGCGATGCGGTGCCGCCAGCGCAATACGCCGAGCTGGAGGCCGCCTGGGCGCAGGGCCACAGCCGTTGGCCGCTGACCGAGCTGCCGCTGGATGAAAAGCTGCCAGCCTTGCTGGCGACGCTGTCGGAGAAGGACGCCGAACGCCAGCTGCAGCGTGCCTTCAAGGCGCAGCTGGAAGGGCAGACTGCTGCCGTGCGTCAGGCCGCGCACTCGTTGGGCCTGTTTGGTGTGCAATACATCAGCCACCAAGGCGACTACAACGCCGCCGAACGTGCGCATTACGTGCAGTTGGTCACCGCGCTCAGCGATTGGGCCCAGGCCGCGCCGCTGCCCGATCCCAAGCTTGCGCAGAGCTCGATTGCGACCCTTACCGCCGCTGCCCGCGCCACCGGCCTGGCCGGCGAACAGGCCTTCCAGGATGCCGGTATGACCGGCACCCTGCGCAAGCTCGGGCCCTTTGCCGCGGCCAGCAAGCAGGTGCTGGCTGCGTATGGCTTGAACCTGGATGAAAGCGTGCAGCAGATGCGCACCGGCCTGGTGTCACAGCACGGCGACACTGCCACCGTGCGCGTGCAATACCCGCTGGCCGGCAAGGAGCTGGATCTGCAGGTGGCGCTGGTACGCCGCGACAAGCGCTGGTACCTGGCGCGGACCCTGAGTGAGGTGGACACGCTGCTGAGCGCCGCGCGCGCTGCCGAGCAGGCCAAAGCCGAGGCCGAGCAGGCCAAGACCGACGCTCTGGCGCCGGCGCAGACCCCGGCGCTGGAAAGACCAGACAACGCCGCCGCGGCAGCTAAGCCATAATGGCGCCGATGTCGAAACAGAAATCCCAGCCCGACCAGGGTGAACTGCTGCCGCCGGACGACGCCAACGCGACGCCCGCCACTCCTGCTGCCATCGTGCCGGCCGCCTCGGCGCGCCCGGCGACGGCTGCCCGTGCCGCCCGTCCGCCGCTGTGGGCGCGCCTGCTGGGCAAGCTGATCGAGCCCTGGCTGGGGCTGAAGATCGAGCCCGAGCAGCCGGGGGAATACAACGATGGCCGCCCGGTGGTGTACGTGCTGGAGGACTACGGTCTGTCCAATGCGCTGATCCTGGACAAGGCCTGCCGCGACGCCGGCCTGCCCTCGCCGCTGGTGCCGCTGGCCGGTGACCCCACCGGCCGCAAGCGTGCCTATGTGGCCTTGTCGCGCCGCTCCAGCAACAACATGCTGCTGCCCGAGCAGCGCGGCGCCAAGACCCATTCCGATTCGCTGGCCAAGCTGCTGCAGGCGCACCGCGCCAACCCCGGGCTGGACGTGCACCTGGTGCCGGTGTCGATCTTCGTCGGCCGCGCCCCGGACAAGCAGAGCGGCTGGTTCGCGGTGCTGTTCTCGGAAAACTGGGCGCTGGTCGGCCGCTTCCGCCGCCTGCTGGCAATCCTGCTCAACGGCCGCGACACGATTGTCCGTTTCGCGCCGCCGGTATCGCTGCGCGAGACCGTGGAAGAGGGCCTGGAGCCCGAGCGCACCGTACGCAAGCTGCAGCGCGTGCTGCGCACCCACTTCCGCCGCATCCGTGAATCGATCATCGGCCCGGATCTGTCCACCCGCCGCCTGCTGGTGGACAAGGTGCTGGAGTCGGACCCGGTGCGCGAGGCCATCGCCACCCAGGCCAAGCGCGACAACTCCAAGACCACCGACGCCTGGAAGAAGGCGCAGGGCTACGCCTGGGAAATCGCCGCCGATTACTCCACCCCGGTGGTGCGTTCGGCCAGCTTCATGCTCAGCCACGTCTGGAACCGCATCTATGCCGGCGTGCTGGTGCACCACCTGGACAAGTTCAAGGAAGCCGCGCCTGGCCACGAAATCATCTACGTGCCCAGCCATCGCAGCCATATGGACTACCTGCTGCTGAGCTACCTGCTGTACGACCGCGGCATCGTGCCGCCGCACATCGTGGCCGGCATCAACCTCAACCTGCCGGTGGTCGGCACGCTGCTGCGCAAGGGCGGCGCGTTCTTCATCCGCCGCTCGATCAAGGGCAATGCGCTGTATTCGGCAGTGCTCAGCGAGTACGTGGCGCAACTGGTGGCCGGCGGTTACTCGATCGAATACTTCGTTGAAGGCGGGCGCTCGCGTACCGGCCGGCTGCTGCAGCCCAAGGGCGGCATGATCTCGATGACGCTGCGCGCCTTCCTGCGCCAGCCGCGCAAGCCGGTGCTGTTCCAGCCCATCTACGTTGGCTATGAAAAGCTGATGGAGGGCAACAGCTACCTCGATGAGCTGACCGGCCGGCCGAAGGAAAAGGAATCGATCTGGGCGCTGTTGTGGGGCATTCCCAAGGTGCTCAAGCAGAACTACGGCCAGGTGGTGGTGAACTTCGGTGAGCCGATCGCGTTGAATGACGTGCTGGCCAGGATGGCGCCCGAATGGGACGGCCAACCGGTACCCGAAGATGAGAAGCCGAGCTGGCTGGCAGGCACCGTCGACGTGCTTGCCGAGCAGATCCAGGAGCGCATCAACGCCGCTGCCGACGTCAACCCGATCAACCTGCTGGCATTGGCACTGCTGTCCACGCCCAAGCACGCGATGGGCGAGGCCGACCTGATCGCGCAGATCGAGCTGTGCAAGAAGCTGCTGGTGGAAATGCCGTATTCGGACCGGGTCACGGTCACCCCGCATTCGCCCGAACGCATCATTGCCCACGCCGAGGAAATCAACGTCCTCAGCCGCATCAAGCACCCGCTGGGCGATGTGCTCAGCGTCAGTGGCGATACCGCGGTGCTGCTGAGCTATTTCCGCAACAACGTGCTGCACCTGTTCACCGCCTCCTCGTGGGTGGCGTGCTGCTTCCAGAACAACCGCCGCATGAGTCGCGGTGGCCTGCTGCGGCTGGGCCGCGGCCTGTACCCGTTCCTGCAGGCAGAGTTGTTCCTGCCGTGGACCGAGGACGAGTTCGCCGCGCGCATCGACCAGACCATCGACGTGTTCGTCCGCGAAGGCCTGCTGCAGCACGTAGGCGAGGACGACGGCGGCATGCTGGCACGCAGTACCGGTCAGACCGACGAGGTGTTCCGCCTGCGCGCGATCGGCCATTCGCTGCAACAGGCGTTCGAGCGCTATTACATCGCCATCTCGGTGCTGGTGAAGAACGGCCCGGGCACGCTTGGCGCCGGCGAACTGGAAAGCCTGTGCCAGCAGGCCGCACAACGGCTGAGCCTGCTGTACGCACCGGCGGCCCCGGAGTTCTTCGACAAGACCCTGTTCCGCGGCTTCATCCAGAAGATGCGCGAACTGCGCCTGGTGTGGCCGGACCAGAACAGCAAGCTGCTGTTCGATGAACGCCTGGATGCCTGGGCCAAGGACGCGAAGTTCATCCTCGGCCGCGAACTGCGTCACACCATCGAACGTGTGAGCCCGGAAGCGGTGAAGCCGGAAGTGCCGCCAGCAGGCTGAGCGGCGCCCCTGTAGAGCGGAGCCATGCTCCGCTGGGGCGTTGCCGGTACGGCCGCTGCCGAGCATGGCTCGGCACTACACGCTCCCTCCCTTTCGCGTAGCGAAGGGGAGGGTTGGGGAGGGGTAGGTCTTGGCTTTGTTTGCGGCCGTGCAGGTTGTGGGAGCGGTGTAAGCCGCGAAGCTACTGCTCGCTCAGATTGCGGTCATGCCTGTAATTGCAGCTGGACCGGTTTCGCGGCTTATGCTGCTCCTACAGGTTCTGCGGGTGCTGGGTTGCCTTGCAAAGCCTCTGCCGAGCATGGCTCGGCACCACGCTGCGTTCAGGCGGGCTCGTCCGGGATCAGCATGCATTCGAGCTGGGTGATGCAGTCGCGCAGCTGCAGCTTGCGCTTCTTCAGCCGCTTGGCCTCCAGATCGTCGTCCGGGTTGGCGGCCAGGCGCGCGATGTTCTCGTCCAGGCTGCGGTGTTCGGCCCGCAGGACGGCGATGCGTTGGCTGATCTGCTCGGGGGTCATGGTCTCCACGGGGGTTGAGCATACACGTTGCCATCGGCCGCGTGAGGGATGCCGCCGACCCGGTAGAATGGCCGCATGAGCGCTGTCATTTCCCTGCCCGATCCCGCCCCGCGGGCCCGTGATCCGCACGTGGCCGAACGTGAACACCAGAAACTCGGTAAACGCCTGCGTCACCAGGTAGGCCAGGCCATTGCTGATTTCGGCATGATCGAAGCCGGCGACAAGGTGATGGTCTGCCTGTCCGGCGGCAAGGACAGCTATACCTTGCTGGATGTGCTGTTGCAGCTGCAGAAGAAGGCACCGGTGCCCTTCGAGCTGGTGGCGGTGAACCTGGACCAGAAGCAGCCCGGCTTCCCCGAACACGTGCTGCCTGAATACCTGGCCTCGATCGGCGTGCCGTACCACATCATCGAACAGGACACCTATTCGGTGGTGAGCCGGGTGATCCCGGAAGGCAAGACCATGTGTTCGTTGTGCTCGCGCATGCGCCGTGGCTCGCTGTACACCTATGCCGAAGCCAATGGTTTCACCAAGATTGCGTTGGGCCACCACCGCGATGACATGGTGGCCACTTTCTTCATGAACCTGTTCCACCACTCCAAGATTTCCGGCATGCCGCCCAAGCTGCGGAGCGATGACGGCAAGCATGTGGTGATCCGCCCGCTGGCCTACGTGCGCGAAGCAGACATCATCGAGTACGCCAATACCCGCCAGTTCCCGATCATTCCGTGCAACCTGTGCGGCAGCCAGGAAAACCTGCAGCGCAAGCAGATCGGCCTGATGATGAAGCAGTGGGAAAAGGACACGCCCGGCCGCATCGAACAGATCTCCCGCGCGCTGGGCGACATCCGTCCCTCGCAGCTGGCCGATCCCAAACTGTTCGATTTCCTGTCGCTGGGTCGCCGTGAAGACGCGCCGCAGTCTGATGCGCAGGCGTGGCTCGACGGCAGCGACAAACAAGATCAACAAGCCCTTCTCCCGTCGGGAGAAGGGTTGGGATGAGGGTAGGCAGTGCTACGGTGATCTGAAGTCAGGTAGTGCGCTGTTCTCATCCGTCCGCCTCGATGGCGGCAAGCTCTTCGGAGCAGCTTCTCCTACGCTGGGAAGCAAGGCCCTGAACCATGAATACGAAATAGGACATCCATGTTTTTCAAGAACCTCACGCTGTTCCGTTTCCCGACCTCCATTGATTTTTCCGAAGTCGACACGCTGTTGCCGCAGGTGGTGCTCAAGCCTGTTGGTGCCCTGGAAATGACCTCGCGCGGCTTCATCTCGCCGTTCGGTCGTGAAGAAAAGTTCCAGTTCTCGCACCGCATCGGTGATGCGCTGTGGCTGACCGTGGGCGGTGAAGACAAGATCCTGCCCAGCGTGGTGGTCAACGATCTGCTGGCCCGCAAGCTGGAAGAAATCGAAGAGAAGGAAGGCCGCAAGCCCGGCGGCCGTGAGCGCAAGCGCCTGAAGGACGATCTGCTGCATGAACTGCTGCCGCGCGCCTTCGTCAAGAGCTCGCGCACCGATGCCTTCCTCGACCTGCAGCACGGTTATGTCGCCGTCGACAGTTCCAGCCGCAAGACCGGCGAGAACGTGATGAGCGACATCCGCGGCATGCTCGGCAGCTTCCCGGCGATGCCGCTGAACGCCGAAGTCGCACCGCGCGCCATCCTGACTGCGTGGATTGCCGGCGAGCCGCTGCCCGAAGGCCTGAGCCTGGGCGAAGAATGCGAGATGAAGGATCCGGCCGAAGGCGGCGCGGTGGTCAAGTGCCAGCACCAGGAACTGCGCTGCGACGAGATCGACAAGCACCTGGACGCCGGCAAGCAGGTGACCAAGCTGGCCTTGATCTTCGAGGACAACCTGTCCTTCGTGCTGGGCGACGATCTGATCGTGCGCAAGCTGAAGTTCCTCGATGGCGCGCTGGACCAGCTCGAGCACATCGACGAGGAAGGCCGCCGTGCCGAGCTGGATGCACGCTTCGCCTTGCAGAGCGGTGAAATCCGCCGCTTGTTCCTGCTGCTTGAGCAGGCATTCAAGCTGAGCAAGGCTGACAGCTGAACCCGTTGTGGGCCTACCCGGTTTCGTAACCGGGTAGGGACTATGCTGGGGCTATGGTTAGTCTGTTCCGCCGTTTGACGACGCCCGCCGCGCCGGTGATCCAGCGCGACACGGTGCGCCTGCGCCTGGATGATGCCGAGATCGACGTGCTGCGCGTGCGTGACCCGCGTGCACGCCGGCTCAAGCTCAGTGTGGATGAACGTGGCGCGCGGCTGACCATGCCGCTGCGCGCCAGTCTGGTGTCCGGCGAACGTTTTCTGCAGGCCAACCGGCAATGGCTGCAGCAGCAGCTGGCACGGCTTGGTGGTGATGGGCTGTTGGCACCGGCGCTGCAGCTGCGCGAACCGGGCGTGCTGCCCTTGCGCGGTGAGTTGCTGCCGGTGCAGTGGCAGGAGGGGCGTTTCACCCGCATCGAGGTTGATGCCGGTGGGGTCAATATCCAACTGCCGGCGCGTGCCGGTGAGCCGGCATTGCGGCGTGCGCTGCGTGAGTTCTATGAAGTGCAGGTGCGCGCCGACGTCGGCCAGTGGTTGCCGCGTTACCTGCCGGGTCTGTCGCGCGCGCCTTCACGGCTGCGGCCCAAGGTGATGTCCTCGCAATGGGGCTCGCTGGCGCCGGACGGCTCGATGGCTCTGGATCTTGCACTGGTATTGGCGCGTCCATCGGCGTTCGAATACGTGCTGGTACACGAGCTGTGCCACTTGCTGCAGGCCAACCACTCGCCGGCATTCTGGGCGGAAGTGGAGGCGCGCTTTCCCGCCTGGCGGGATGAGCGTGATTACCTGCGCGAGGAAGGGCGCAGGCTGAAGAGCACCTTGCATCAATTGCTACGGGCGCAGGGCTGAAGCAGAGCCAAAGTAGCCATGTAGTGCCGAGCCATGCTCGGCAGGGGCTCCATCGCAAAACCCAAAGCCCCCTCATCGGCTCCTTCGGGGCAGCTTCCCCCAAGAAGGGGGCGCAGTCCCGCTTGCGGGAGAAGGGCGAAGCCAAGCGGTTCCTGTAGTGCCGAGCCATGCTCGGCAGGGGCTTTACCGCAAAACCCAAAGCTCCCCCTCATCCGCCCCTGCGGGGCACCTTCTCCCGCAAGCGGGAGAAGGGACAAAGCCAAAAGCCAAAAGCCAAAAGCCAAAAGCCAAAAGCCAAAAGCCAAAAGCCAAAAGCCAAAAGCCAAAAGCCAAAAGCCAAAACCACAAAGCCAAAAGCCAAAAGCCAAAAGCCAAAAGCCAAAACCCAAAAGCACAAACCATAAACACAACCCCACCCAATCAGCAGCATGTACTCAGCTGACATGCATCACAAGAAACAATGCGCACCGAGATCAAGACAACGCAGCAACACTACACCAACTGCAAGA
>NZ_LDJJ01000072.1 GCF_001431465.1 Stenotrophomonas terrae
AGGATGGCCGGCACGCCGATGTCGCTCTGGTCACCTTCCAGCGCCATACGCGCCGAACCGTGAACGATCGGGGTATCGTCGCCCGGGAAGTCGTACTTGCTCAGCAGCTCACGAACTTCCATTTCGACCAGCTCGAGCAGCTCGGCGTCGTCAACCATGTCGGCCTTGTTCAGGAACACGACGATGTACGGCACGCCGACCTGACGCGACAGCAGGATGTGCTCGCGGGTCTGCGGCATCGGGCCGTCAGCAGCCGAACAGACCAGGATCGCGCCGTCCATCTGGGCAGCACCGGTGATCATGTTCTTGACGTAGTCAGCATGGCCCGGGCAATCGACGTGGGCATAGTGACGGCTGGCCGATTCGTACTCAACGTGTGCGGTCGAGATGGTGATACCACGTGCCTTTTCTTCCGGCGCGGCGTCGATCGAGGAGTAATCCTTGAACTCGCCACCGAAGCGCTCTGCACCGATCTTGGTCAGTGCGGCGGTCAGCGTGGTCTTGCCATGATCGACGTGGCCGATGGTGCCGACGTTGACGTGCGGCTTGGTACGCTCGAACTTACCCTTGGACATGGCTGCTTCTTCTCGGTAACAGGTTGGTTATGCACTATCGGCAAGATGGTGCTCACGAAAGGAATCGAACCTTCGACCTCCTCCTTACCAAGGAGGTGCTCTACCGACTGAGCTACGTGAGCGAGTTGTCTATTATGCCGTGTTTTTTCGTTTCGTTCAATGGAGCGGGAGACGGGAATCGAACCCGCACCATTAGCTTGGAAGGCTAAGGTTCTACCGTTGAACTACTCCCGCACCGGGAAAACACGTCACAACATAAAACTGGTGGAGGGAGGTGGATTCGAACCACCGAAGGCGTAAGCCAGCAGATTTACAGTCTGCCCCCGTTGGCCGCTTGGGTATCCCTCCATTCCACTCCCTTGTCTAGGACCGGCGGCCTTGCCGGTCAGGGGTGGGTGAGCTCGCTATTTTGGTTATCGGCGCCGATGCTGTCAACAGAAATCTTCACATTCGGTGAAAATTTTTTTGCAGCGCCGCCGCCGTCCCTCAACAGCGTATTACTCGCCGGGCATTTTAAGCTTTTCGTCGGCAAAAATGGCTACGTGCGGCACACCATCGGCACCAATCCAACCGCGGTACATGCCTTCGGTATTGAAGGGCGTTGCCGCCGTACCGTCTGCCGACAGCACAATCGCACCACCATCACCGCCCAATGCCGGCACGCGCTTGACGATGACCTCTTCACCGGCCTGTGCAGGGGTTTCCTTCAAGTACTGCATGCGCGCGCATATTTCATGTGCAGCCGCCAGGCGGATGTAGAACTCGCCCCAACCGGTGCCTGATACCGCGCAGTTGCCGGTGGCATAGGTGCCCGCACCGATGATCGGCGAATCACCGACGCGACCGTAGCGTTTGTTGGTCATGCCGCCGGTGGACGTGCCTGCGGCCAATTTGCCCTGACTGTCGAGTGCCACCGCGCCGACCGTGCCGAAGTGCTTGGCCGTCTCCAGATCCACATGTGCCTGGCCGGCAGCCTCTTCCTTCAATGCACGCTGCAACTGCTCCCAGCGCTTCTCGGTGCGGAAGTAAGACGGATCGACCAGCTCGATCTTCTGCTCGGCGGCGAACATCTCCGCGCCCTGCCCCACCATCATCACGTGCGGCGAATGCTCCATCACCGCGCGTGCAAGCAGGATCGGGTTCTTCACCGTATGCACGCCAGCCACCGCACCGGCACGCAGCGTGGCGCCATCCATCAGCGAGGAATCCAGCTCGTTCTTGCCGTCATGCGTGAACACCGCGCCCCGCCCGGCATTGAAGGTCGGGTCGTTCTCCAGCACGGTAATGGCGGCAGTGACCGCATCCAGCGCCGGCTTGCCCGCCGCCAGTGCCTGGTGGCCCTGACGCAGCGCCTCGGTCAAGGCCGCACGCGCGGCACGCTCTTCTGCAGCACTGAAGTCCTTGCGCTCGACGCCGGCCCCGCCGTGAATCACCAGCAAGGGAGAAACCTCGGCTGCAGCGGCAGCCCCCGAGGACAGCGACGCCAGGCCCAGCATTACCGCAGAAGTCAGCTTCATGTTTCTTCACTCCCGAATGGAAGCCGATTCTAGGCAGGTGCCAGCCGCTATGAACAGTGACCGCAGCCACCTGTGCCCACAGCGCCGGCACAGCCGATCGCGCGGCACCACCAAGGCCGAAGCAGCGGCGTGATGGCAATAAAAAAGGGGCCGAAGCCCCTTCTCCTACGCCGCCCGCATCCTCAATTGGGATGCAACTCGAGTTCCCCAGCAACCACACTGGCCATTGCGGTGAACGCGGCGTTGTCGACCTTGAACCCATCCAGATGCAGGCGGCTGCCTGCCCCTACCCCGGTTACCGGGATCGAACTGAATTCCAGCGGCTCACCATTGCTGAGCCGGTCGGCCGTGCGCCGCGGCATCACCAGCCACGCATAGCCGTCGTTCAAGGAATACACCCGTCCACGGCCATCGGCCTCGACACATAACGCAGTGTCTTCATCCACGCCGATGCCGACGATGTCGTCCCGCCCCTTGTCCTGCGCGGCACGGGCAACAAACACGATCAAACGACCCAGCCGGTCACGCTTGGCGAAATGGGTATCGGTGACCACGTTGGACAGATAGGGCATGGTCAGGAAATCCCGGTCCATGGTCACCTCGCTGCCCATCGGATCATTCAGCGCGGCCGGCGAATTGACGCTGCCACCGTCCAGCGCGCCATAGGCGTATCCGCCCAGAATGGCCAGGCCGGCACTGGTGCCGCCAATCGGCTTGCCGGCGCGAACATGTTCGTTGAGCGCGGTATTGAGCTCAGTGCCCTTCCAGAAGCGGATATAACGCGCCTGGTCGCCGCCTGCGATGAAAATCGCATCGGCAGCGCGCACCACCCGCAGCACGGACGGATCGTCGGCGGCCTTGCGGCTGTCAAACACCAGCGTCTGCACCGCGGTGACACCACCAATGTCGTGGTACAGCTCCTTCTGCATGTTGTCGTCACCGGAGGCGCGCAGGATCACCACGCGACCATGGCCGGCACGTTCAACCCACCAATGGAATGCCTCGGGCACCCAGTCGCCACCGCCCATCAACAGCATCGCCGGCTCGGTCTTGCCCGGACGCGGGGCAGCCAGATCACCCACTTCGTAATACGTGTAGCCGGGCGCGCCAAGACCGCGCGAATCCTGCGCATGGGCCGCGCTCGCGGCAGCGATGGCCATCACTACCAGGGCCAGCCGCCCAAGCCAGGAACTCTTACGTTTCATCGCGCACTCCAGCCACCTCATGTAACCGCTTACAGCTCTAATGCCAGACTTTCCGGCAGTGGTCAAGCGTGTAAAAAAGGTGTTAGATGCTGTGGACCCATTCACATTTCAGACAGGGTTGGGCGGCATTCCCTGACAGCCGGATGGGCATCCCAGAACATTCATTAGAGAGCCGATTCATGCGTAAACACGCAATGGTGTGTTCAATCCAACTGGCCCTGTTGTCGATGGCCGCCCCTGCCCTGGCGCAGAACAGCCCCCAAGGCCAACCCCAGCAACTGGACACGGTGCAGGTCACCGGCTCACGCATTCCGCGCGCCCAGGTAGAGGGCCCGGCCCCGGTCACCGTGGTGACTGCCGAAGAAATCAAGGCCGCCGGGTTCACCAGCGTGCCCGACGTACTGCGCGCCATGACCCAGAACGGCGGCGAGACGCAGAGCCAGCAGTCTTCCAGCGGCGCGGACTTCTCGCCCGGCGCACAGCAGGTTGACCTGCGCGGACTGGGCCCGAACCACACCCTGGTACTGGTCAATGGCCGCCGCATCGCCGACTTCCCGATGCCGTTCAAGGGCCGCAGCAACTTCACCGACATCTCCAACATTCCGCTGGGCATGATCGAGCGGATAGAAGTACTGACCGGCAGTGCATCGGCCATTTATGGCTCCGACGCGATCTCGGGCGTGGTCAACTTCATTCTCAAGAAGCATGCCGACGGCACCACCGTCGATGCGCGCATGGGCATCACCAGCGAAGGCGGCGGCGAGTCATTCGACATCAGCCTGGTCAGCGGCTTCGAGAAGGGCCGCTTCAGCGGCATCTACAGCGTGGAGCTGCAATCGCAGACGCCATTGTGGGCGTATGAGCGTGACATCCAGGACTCCACCAAGGATGGCCCCACTGCCGCCGCACAGGCGCCGCGCCGCGGCTTCCTGCGCACCGACTGGTATGACGACTACATCGACCCGGGCCAGGCAACCTGCGATGCATTGTCCGGCCAGAATGGCGGCACCACGTACTACGGCTATCGCCCCAGGTACGGCTACTACTGCGGCAGCGATGAGGCCATCGGCTACGGCACCATCATCAGCAAGCGTCGCGGCGTGAACGCGTATGCGTCGATGAGCTATGCCTTCGACAATGGCAGCCAATGGTTTGCCGACGTGCAGATGGGCTACCACGATGTATCGATGTTCCGCGACGTGACTGCGTGGAGCCACATGGCCGCCGACGGCAACGAGGAAGGTTATTTCTACAACCAGGCCAGCGACCAGGTGGAATTCTGGCAGCGCCAGTTCACGCCGGAAGAAATCGGTGGGCTCAGCCGCAACATGATCGAGACCACGCAGAAAACCTTTGGCGTGACCACCGGCTTCAAAGGCACCTGGGCCGACATTTGGGACTACGAAGCAGCACTGAGCTATTCGCAGTACCGCGCCAAGATCAGCTGGCCGCAGATCGTGGCGGCCAAGGCCAACGAACTGTTCCTTGGCCCGCAGCTTGGTGAGGACGACGATGGCTTCCCGATCTACAACGCCGACCCGGAACGCCTGTACCGCCCGCTCACCCGTAGTGAGTACGACTCCATCGCCGCACGTTCGGTGTACACGCCGAAGTCCGAAACCGGCACCTTGTCGTTGACGGTCAGCAAGGGTGACCTGTTCACCCTGCCCGGCGGTGACGCCGGCTTCGCAGGCACCGTGGAGCTCGGCCGCCAGTCGTACTCGTTGAACCCCGATCCGCTGGCTACCCAGTACTACTACTACAGCTGGAAGGACTCCGACGGCAAGGGCAGCCGCAATCGCTGGGCGGGTGCCGCCGAGCTGCGCATGCCACTGCACGAAACACTGAACTGGAGCGTGGCCGGTCGTTACGACCAATACCGCTATTCCGGCAACAGCATCGGCAAGGCAACCTGGAGCACCGGTCTGGAATGGCGCCCGATCGACTCATTGCTGGTTCGTGGCTCCTACGGCACGGCCTTCCGCGCCCCGGATCTGCACTATGTCTATGCCGGCATCGGCAATGACGAGACCAGCGGCGTCGATTGGTACAACTATGCGCTGGACAATGGCGATGACCCGGAGGACTACAGCGAAGGCCTGATCCGCACCCGCGAGGGCAATCGCAACCTCGATCCGGAGACCAGCACCTCGTGGACTGCCGGCTTTGTCTGGTCGCCCATCAATGGTCTGGATATCTCGGCGGACTGGTTCAACATCGACATGCGCGATCAGGTCCAGGACATGAGCGTGGACCAGATCCTGCGTGACGAGGCGGCCTGCCGGCTCGGCGACAAGGACATGAGCTCGCCCACCTGCATGGACGCCGTCTCGCGCGTGACCCGCAATTCCAACGGCTCGCTCTACGGCATCTACGTCAATCCGATCAACGTTGCCAAGGAGTCCACCGAAGGCGTCGATATCGGCGTGCGCTACCGCTTGCAGACCGGCATCGGTCAATTCACCTTCAGCGGCGCCCATACCTGGGTGAAGAAGCACGACTTCCAGCAATACGCCGGTGATGAGATCAAGGATCAGTTCGCGGTCAACAGCGGTTTCGATATCCCGCGCACCAAGACCAGCGCCAGCATCAGCTGGGAGAAGGATGCCTGGGCCGCGACCGTCTATGGCCAGCGTTTGGGCAAGCTGCCCAACAGCTGGTCCTACGATCAGGTGTGGGAAGAAGGCGATCCGGGCCCCTACATCCGTGCTACCTATCGCTACAACGCATCACTGCAATACCGCTTTGACGACCACTCGCGCCTGAGCCTGTCGGTGGTGAACCTGTTCAACAAGATGCCGCCGAAGGATCCGACCTATTCGTCGTATCCGTACTACGACATCTCCTGGTTCGACAGCGTCGGCCGTCAGATCAACCTGCAGTACACGCACAAGTTCGGCGGCGCCGCGCTGTAATCCCACCCAGCCATGCGCATCAACAACAAGGCCCGCCATTGGCGGGCCTTGTTGTTTGCGCGAGGTGGCACCAGCACTGAGCGCAGCCCCGGGGCAAGCGCGCTACGGCAAGCCCGCATGCTCTCCGCGCAAACCGCCCCCGGGTGCGCTGCGCTTACCCGGGCTACAGCGGCCGTCCATGGATGCGAACTGTGGCGATTGAGCTTCTCCACAACCGCTGTGTGCAATGGCTGGAGAAGCTTGTGGACAACCGTGTGCAGGCCTTGCGCTGCAAGGCTTTCGAAAAGATGGCGAATATTTCACCAGCCTGTCGCGACGCAAGCCGGTGTTTTTGTAGGAGCGGCGTAAGCCGCGAAGCAGATGCACCATCAGATGGCACAGATGCCTGGTGATCAGGCATTGCCAGCTTCGCGGCTGACGCCGCTCCCACAAGCTAGACAGCATGCGCCTGCGGATTACATGGCGACCCTGCTTCTCCACAGCAGTTGTGTGCAATGGATGGAGAAGGCTGTGGACAACCATGCGCAGGCCCTGTCCGCCAATGCTTTCGAAACTGTGGTGAATATTTCGCCAGCCTGTCGCGATGCAAATCGGCGCGCTTTGTAGGAGCGGCGTCAGCCGCGAAGCTGATAGACCATCAGGTGGCACAGTTGCCGGGCGCTCCACCATCGCCAGCTTCGCGGCTGACGCCGCTCCCACAAGCTAGACGGCATGCGCCTGCGGATTACATGGCGCCCCCCCCCTTCTCCACAACGGCTGTGTGCAATAGCTGGAGAAGGCTGTGGACAAGCGCGCGCAGCCCTTGCGCTGCAAGGGTTTCGAAATCGTGATGATTTTTTGACCACGCCACGAACGACGGATACGACAAGGCCCCGCAGTGCGGGGCCTTGTTGGTGCTGCAACGTGCGGTGGATCAGACGTTGAAGCGGAAATGCAGCACGTCGCCTTCCTTGACGATGTAATCCTTGCCTTCCAGACGCAGGCGGCCGGCTTCCTTGGCACCCTGCTCGCCCTTGAGGTTGATGAAGTCCTCATAGCTGATGGTTTCGGCGCGGATGAAGCCACGCTCGAAGTCGGTATGGATCACGCCGGCGGCCTGCGGCGCGGTAGACCCTGCGCGCAGCTGCCATGCGCGGACTTCCTTCACACCAGCGGTGAAGTAGGTCTGCAGGCCCAGCAGCTTGTAGCCGGCGCGGATCACGCGGTTCAGGCCGGGCTCTTCCAGGCCGAGATCCTTGAGGAACTCGTCACGGTCAGCGTCGTCCAGCTGCGCCATTTCTTCTTCGATAGCCGCACACACCGGCACCACTTCGGCACCCTCGGCTTCGGCGCGCGCGCGCACGACGTCCAGCAGCGGATTGTTCTCGAAGCCATCCTCGGCCACGTTGGCGATGTACATCAGCGGCTTGAGCGTGATCAGGAACATGTCGCGGATCAACGCCTTTTCATCGGCATCGAGGCCAGCCGAACGCGCCGACTTGCCCTGGTCCAGCGCCGAAGCCAGCTTCTCCAGCACCGGCTTGCGGGCCAGTGCTTCCTTGTCGTTGGCCTTGGCCGCACGGGTGGCGCGGTCCAGTGCCTTCAACACCGATTCCAGGTCGGCCAGCGCCAGCTCGGTATCGATGGTCTCGATATCGGCGATGGGAGCAACCTTGTTGGAAACGTGGATGACGTTGCTGTCTTCGAAGCAGCGCACGACGTGTGCGATGGCATCGGTCTCACGGATATGGGCCAGGAACTTGTTGCCCAGGCCTTCACCCTTGGACGCACCGGCGACCAGGCCGGCGATGTCGACGAACTCCATCGTGGTCGGGATCACCCGCTCCGGCTTGACGATTGCCGCCAGCGCATCAAGGCGCGGATCCGGCACCGGCACGACGCCGGTGTTCGGCTCGATCGTGCAGAACGGGAAGTTGGCCGCAGCGATACCCGCCTTGGTCAGCGCATTGAACAGGGTCGACTTGCCGACATTGGGCAGACCGACGATGCCGCATTTGATACCCATGCTTGAACTCCCGTGAATGGAAAATCGGGAATGGGGAGTGGAAGGGCTGCTGCCATTCCATTCCCCATTCCCCATTTCCTGCTCACTTGGTGGTGTGCAGCCGCTTCATGGCTTCGCTGAAATCACCTGCTACCGCCAACGGCATCACGTCGATGGCCGCATCGATGGCCTGCTCCATCAGCACAGCATCCTGCGGCGACGGACGGCCCAGCACCCAGCCCACCACGCGGTCCTTGTGACCGGGATGGCCGATACCAAGACGCAGACGGTGGAACTTGCCATGACCGAGCAGGCGGATGGTGTCACGCAGGCCGTTCTGGCCACCATGACCACCGTCGAACTTGAGCCGGGCCACGCCGGGCGGCATGTCCAGTTCGTCGTGTGCAAGCAGGGTTTCTTCCGGCTCGATCTTCCAGAACCGCTGCGCGGCGGTGACCGATTTGCCAGACAGGTTCATGTAGGTGGCCGGCTTCAACAGCCATACCGGTTGCCCGGCAATCTCGACCTTGGCGACTTCGCCAAACAATTTGCTTTCCAGCGCCCAGCGCGCGCCCTGCCGCTCTGCCAGGGCCTCAACGAAATGAAACCCAGCGTTATGCCGGGTTCGGGCGTGTTCGGGTCCGGGGTTGCCGAGACCAACAATCAATCGCAAGCCAGTCATCTGTCAGATGCATCTGCTGCGCCCGCTCCGAAGAGCGGGCGCAACAGTGCCGATTACTCGGCTGCTGCTTCTTCTGCAGCGGCGGTCTTGGCGATGACCACGGCGTCGTCGTGGTTCTTGCCCAGCTTCAGTGCCGGGATTTCCACGCCAGCCGGCAGCTTCAGGCCCGACAGGTAGATGATGTCGCCAGCCTTCAGCTCGCCCAGGTCGACTTCGATCGACTCCGGCAGGTCCTTCGGCAAGCAGGCAATCGCCACTTCCTTCAGTTCGTGGGTGACCAGCACGTCGGCAGCCTTGCCAGCCGGCGAGGTGTCTTCGTTGATGAAGGTCAGCGGCACCGAAGCGTGCAGCACTTCGTTTTCGTTCACGCGCTGGAAATCCAGGTGCATGACCAGCTGCTTGTACGGGTGACGCTGCATGTCACGCAGCAGCACCTTGTGGATGGTGCCGTCGAGGTTCAGGTCGATGATCGAGGAGTAGAACCAATCGTTGAACTGGGCCAGCCAGATTTCGTTGTGGTTGAACTCGACCTTGACCGGCTCGCGACCACCACCGTAAACGATGCCCGGAACCACACCGGCATGACGCAGGCGGCGGCTCGCACCCTGACCTTGCACGTCACGACGAGCGACTTTGATTTCGTGAGACTTTGCCATTGTTGACTACTCTAGGTTGTTGCACCGCCTCGCGGCGCTGCGTAAAGACTCTTCCGCGACCAGAAGAGCCTGTTGTGATCCCCGGACACGCCGGGGACCGGATCCATCAATCCACGTACATCGAGCTGACCGACTCACCGAAGGCGATGCGGCGCATCGTCTCGGCCAGCATTTCGGCCACGCTGATCTGGCGGATCTTGGGACAGACGCGGGCCACTTCGGAAAGCGGGATCGTGTCGGTCACCACCAGCTCGTCGAGCTGGGAATTGTTCAAGTTGTCCACCGCCGGGCCCGAGAGCACGGCGTGGGTGCAGTACGCGGCAACCTTCAGTGCACCGCGCGCCTTGAGGGCAGCAGCGGCAGCACACAGGGTGCCGGCGGTGTCGACGATGTCGTCGACCATGACGCAGGTCTTGCCTTCAACGTCACCGATGATGTTCATCACGGTGGCGACGTTGGCACGCGGACGACGCTTGTCGATGATGGCCAGGTCGGCATCATCCAGGCGCTTTGCCACAGCGCGGGCGCGTACCACGCCGCCTACGTCCGGGCTGACCACGATCAGGTTGTCGGTGCCATAGACGCGCCAGATGTCTGCCAGCAACAGCGGCGAGGCATAGACGTTGTCGACCGGCATGTCGAAGAAACCCTGGATCTGGTCGGCGTGCAGGTCGACCGTGAGGATCTGGTCGGTGTGCACGGCCGAAAACATCTTTGCAGCAACCTTGGCGGTGATCGGCACGCGCGAGGAGCGCATGCGGCGATCCTGGCGGGCGTAGCCGAAGTACGGCACCACCGCGGTGACGGAGGCGGCGCTCGCGCGCTTGAGCGCGTCGATGATCACCAGCAGCTCCATCAGGTTTTCCGCACTCGGGGCGCCGGTGGACTGGACCACGAATACATCCTGCTTACGCACGTTTTCCTGGATCTCGACCTGCACTTCGCCGTCGGAGAACTTGGAAACCAGCGCCTTACCCGGTCTTACCCCGAGTTCCTTGCAGATGCTCTGCGCAAGGTGTTTGTTGGCATTGCCGGAAAAAACCAGCAGATTCGGGGATTCTTGCATGACAGCTCTCTCGGGCGGGGGCGAGTAGCAAAGGAACAGGATTGCTGCAGAGATGGCGCGTATCTGGTTCAGCGCACATCCGTAGCGCTTACAGCCGGAGGGAACGTGTGGCAGGGGCGGTAGGATTCGAACCTACGAATGCCAGGATCAAAACCTGGTGCCTTGGGCCTCTTGGCGACGCCCCTGCATCAAACAATTCCCGTCGTCTCCAGCGCATCAAGCAGTGGCGAGCGATCAACGCCCGCAGCTACCCATGCCCGCAGTTGCTCCGGCAATTCCGCCAACGCCTGCTCTGCAGCAACGCGCGTGGCAAATTCGACGAAACAACCGCTTCCCGACCCCGTGAGCCGTGCCCGACCAATACCTGACAGGGCCTGGAACGTTGCCTCGATGGCAGGTTCCTGACGCCGTAGTACCGGCTCGAACGCATTTCCGAGGACGGTCCCGGAAGCGAAGTCCGCTATTTTCACGGGCTTGGCATCCCGCGTCAAATGCTGCGAACGAAAAAGTTCAGCCGTGGGCACATGAACGCCCGGATCCACCAGCAAATACCATGCTTCCGGCAGTTCGATCGGCGTCAGCAATTCACCCACACCTTCGGCCCAGGCACTGCGGCCGCGCACAAACACCGGCACATCGGCGCCCAGGCCCATGCCGATGGCAGCCAGCGCATCCTCATCCAGGCCGGTGCCCCACAAGGCGTTGAGCGCCACCAGCACGGTGGCCGCGTCCGAGGAGCCACCACCAAAGCCGCCACCGGCCGGGATGCGCTTCTCGACCCGGATATCGACGCCTTTAGCGCAATTTGAGACATTTCTCAGCGCGATAGCCGCACGAACCACCAGATCATCGGCCTCGGCGACACCGGCCACCGAGGGCCCGTCACGGTGTATCTGCCCGTCTTCACGCAGGCGCAGGCCGATGCGGTCGCCCCAATCCAGCAGGCGGAAGACGGTCTGCAGCAGATGGTAGCCATCGGCGCGACGGCCGGTGATCTGCAGAAAAAGATTCAATTTGGCCGGGGCCGGCCAGTACGACCAGCCCGCGGCGTCAGCCTGCACGGTCATGGTGCGCCCACGCCCCATTCATCCACGATCAGACGGACCTTGGCGTCGCCATTGACCGCCTCGATCCGCCGCGGCAGCGAGGGGCGCCCGGCCTGGGCCGGGTACCAGTCCAGATAGTCGACCTGCCAGCCCTGCTGGCGCAGCACTCGCGGCCGCCCGTCGGCATCGAAACCGAGATGTTCCGGCGCCATGCCGGCAGAGGTCGGCAGGCCGCGCACCCATTGCGCCAACTGCGCGACCGGGATTTCCCAGCCGGTGGCCTGCAACAGTAGCTGCGCTGCGTCATCGGCGCTGCGTGGACCGCCCTCCAGGCCCTCCAGCCGCACCGGCTGACCGGGCTCGCCACCACTGAGCTGCCAGCTCTGACGGGTGACCGGCGCCGCAAGGCTGACCTGGTAGGCCGGCCCCTGCTGCAGCCAGTCAATCCGGCCGTTGCCGCCGTTGCGGCCCTTGCTGATCGCCACCCGGCCCTGGAAGGACCAGTCCGGCTGCGCCATCAAGGCCGCCTGCCGCGCCTGCTCCGCGGCCTGTGCCGCTGCCGATACCTGCGCCACCTCGGCCGCCACCGGCGTGGCTTGCCGCTTGGGCACCGAGCCACAGGCCGCAAGCGCGCCCACCATCACAAGCGCCAACGGCGCCCGCCACATCATCACGTTCATACACCCAACTTTTCGATCGCACGCTGCAGCGCGCGGTTGTCCGGATCCAGCTTGCGGGCTTCATCAAAAAAGCGCCGCGCTTCCTCTTTCTGCCCAAGCACCCACAGCACCTCGGCCACATGGGCGGCAATTTCCGGATCCTTGTTCAAGGTCCAGGCGCGGCGCAGGTGCACCAGCGCTTCCTCGTTGCGGCCCAGCCGATACAGCACCCAGCCATAGCTGTCGACGATGGCGGCATTGTCCGGCTCGGCCACGCGCGCGCGATCGATCAGCTCCAAGGCTTCCTGGTAGCGATGGGTGCGGTCAGCCAGGGTGTAGCCCAGCGCATTGAGCGCGGCGACATTCTCCGGCTCGGCAACCAGCACCTTGCGCAGGTCGGCTTCGGCACGCGGCACGTCATCACTGCGCTCCCATGCCAGCGCGCGGGCATACAGCAGCGCACTGTCGTCCGGGAAGGCCGCCAGGCCACGGCCAAGCACATCAAGCTCGGCCTGGGCGTTGCCGTCACGCAGCTGCAACTCGGATTGGAGCAGGTAGGCGTCGCGGCGCACATCATCATCCAGCGAGGCATCGGCCTGGATCGACTGCACTTCCTTGGCGGCCTCGGCCTTGTCACCCATCAGGTACAGCGCATTGACCGCACGCAGCTGCGCCTCGCCACGATGCTCACCACCGGGCACGCTGTGGTACCAATCAACGGCTTCCTGGTAGCGCTTCAGGTATTCGGCAATCTTGCCCAGCAACAGGCGCTGGTCCGGGTCCGGCTTGCTGGCTTTAGCCGAAATGTCCTGGTAAAGCGCCAGCAGCGCCACATCATCCTTCTGCTTGGCCAGCAGCGAGGCGCGCATGCCCCAGCTCTGCAGGTTCTGCTCGCCTACCGACAGCACATGCTCGGCAGCCGTGGTGTCACCCAAGGCGTCATAGGCGATGGCCAGGGCGGCGCGCAGTTCTTCGTCTTTCTCGGCCTTCGGCTCGATGCCCTTGAGCAGAGCCAACGCCTCGTCCTTCTTGCCGGCCTGGTTGAGCTGCGAGGCATGCAGCAGCGCCACCCGCGGCTCGTCCGGGAAGCGTTTGACCACTTCGGCCACCATCCGCCGCGACAGCTCGGGGCGCTCCATCCGCAACGCCAGCCGACCGAACTCCTGCCACGCCTCCAGGTCATCGGGTATCGCATTGGCATCGACCAGCTGGCCCAATACCTCGGCCGGCACCGCCGGGTCACGGCCGCCGGTGGCCAGGGCCAGCAGCGCATAGCGCCAGGCGCGTGGCTCGGGCGAACGCAGCACCGCCAGCAGTTCCTTGCGGGCAAGCTTGGCATCGCCATTGCGCATGGCCAGCGCACCACGGGTGCCGCGCACCGCTACCGAACCGGGGTCACGCTGCGCCCATAGCGCCAGCGCCTGCTCGGCACGGTCAGCGTCATCGGCAAGCATGGCGATGCGGGTGGCGCGTTCGGCCAGGCCTACGTCGCCCTTGGCTTCCTGGGCGGCCTGCAGGTACCAGCGGGCGGCGTCGGGCAACTTGCCGGCCTGCAGCGAGAACTCGCCGGCCAGCACCGGGGTCAGCGGCAGGCCTTCAGCAGCCAGGGGCGCCTGGACAGGCGCAGCCGGGGCCGCCAGCACCGGAAAAACCGGCAGGGAAAGCAACAGAACGGTGCATATGCGATTGAATACGGGCATCTGGCGCAACCGGGCCGTAAAATGGCGGCCTTCAACAGCCAGCAGCTTATCGCAAGCAACTGAACAGATGACCCTGTGGGTGCTCGGACTGAATCACCAGACTGCGCCGGTAGAACTGCGCGAACGCGCTGCCTTTGGCGGAGACGCACTGCCGCGCGCGATGGATTCCCTGCGGCAGACGCCGCAGCTGGCCGAGGCCGTGCTGCTGTCCACCTGCAACCGCACCGAGCTGTATGCCGTTGCCGAGGACAGCAAGGCGCTGAGCCATTGGCTGGAGCACCATGCCGGCAGCCTGCAGGGCTATCTGTACCAGCACAGCGATGGCGACGCCGTGCGCCACCTGTTCCGGGTCGCCACCGGGCTGGACTCGATGGTGCTGGGCGAGCCGCAGATCCTGGGGCAGGTCAAGGATGCCTGGGCACTGGCCCACGACAGCGGCGCAATCGGGCAACAATTGGACCGGTTGTTCCAGCAGACCTTCTCGGTGGCCAAGCGTGCCCGTACCGACACCCGTGTCGGCGCAAATCCCATTTCGGTGGCGTCCACCGCGGTGCGGCTGGCGCAGGACTCGTTCGCGCGCATGGATGAATCCACGGTGCTGCTGGTCGGCGCCGGTGAAACCATGGAACTGGTCGCCAAGCACCTAAGCGATGCCAAGGTGAAACGCCTGCTGATCGCCAACCGCACCGTGGCCAATGCCCAGGACCTGGCCAGCCGTCACGGCGGCGTGGCACTGCCGCTGAGCGAACTGGAACGCCATCTGGGCGAGGCTGATGTGGTGTTCTCGGCCACCGCCGCACGCGAGCCGGTGATCCTGCACCGGCAGGTCGCCACCGCGCTGCGCTCACGCCGGCACAAGCCGATGCTGCTGTTCGACCTGGCGGTACCGCGCGATATCGAGGCCGAGGTCGGCAAGCTGGCCGATGCCTACCTGTACACGGTGGACGACATGGAACGGGCGGTGGAAGAAAACCGCCGTGGCCGCCGTGAAGCCGCCGCCGAGGCCGAATCCATCATCGACCTGCAGGTCACCCGCTACCTGGAAAACCTGCGCGCCACCCGCCTGCAAGCGCCGATCCGGCAACTGCGGGCGTTCGGCGAGGCCACCCGCGCCGAGCTGCTGGCCAAGGCCCGGCAGCAACTGGCCCATGGCAAACTTCCCGACGAAGTACTCGAGCAATTGGCGCACGGCCTGACCAACCGCCTGTTGCACCCGCCTACCGCCGCCCTGCGCCAAGCCGCGCTGGAAGGCGATACCGATCTCACCCGCGCCGCCGAGCGCCTGTTCCCGGCAACGCCCGGGTATCAACACCCCGTAGCGAGGAATGATGACGCCGACCCTGCGCCGTAAGCTGCTGGCACTGGCCGAGCGCCGTGAAGAACTGGAACGCCTGCTTTCCGACCCCGATGTGGTCGCCGACAACGAGCGTTTCCGCAATTTTTCCCGCGAGTTCTCGCAACTGGAACCCATCGCCACTGCATTGGCGAACGAAACCCGTGCGCTGGAAGACCTGGCCTCGGCCGAAGCCATGCGCAACGACCCGGAACTGCGCGAGCTGGCTGAGGAAGAAATCAGCGCCGCACAGGCGCGGCTGCAGGCTCTGGACGAGGAACTGGCACTGCTGCTGGTGCCACGCGACCCGCGCGATGAAGGCAACCTGTTCCTGGAAGTACGCGCCGGGACCGGTGGCGACGAGGCGGCAATCTTTGCCGGCGACCTGTTCCGCATGTACGCCCGCTACGCCGAGCGCCAGGGCTGGAAGGTCGAGATCGAATCCGACAATCCCGGCGAACACGGTGGCTACAAGGAAATCGTGGCGCGCGTGGTGGGCCGCGGTGCCTATTCCAAGCTGAAGTTCGAATCCGGCACCCACCGCGTGCAGCGCGTGCCAGCCACGGAATCACAGGGCCGCATCCACACCTCGGCAGCAACGGTGGCGATCATTCCCGAGGCCGATGATGTCGAAGAGGTGGTGATCAACCCGGCCGACCTGCGGGTGGACACTTACCGTTCCTCCGGCGCTGGTGGCCAGCACGTCAACAAGACCGAATCGGCGATCCGCATCACCCATATCCCCAGCGGCGTGGTGGTGGAATGCCAGACCGAGCGCAGCCAGCATGCCAACCGCGACAAGGCGATGAAGCGGCTGAAGGCGCAGTTGCTGGATGCCGAGCGCAGCAAGCAGGCCGCGGCCCAAGCCGAGTCGCGGCGCCTGCAGGTTGGCAGCGGCGACCGCAGCCAGCGCATCCGCACTTACAGCTTCCCGCAAGGCCGCATCACCGACCATCGTGTCGAGGGCCTGACCCTGTATGACCTGCCGAACATCATCGAAGGCGGCCTGGACGACCTCATCGCGCGCCTGCAGCACGAGCACCAGGTGGATGAACTGGCACGGTTGGCTGAAGGGACGTAATACGCCTCCTCCCTTGCGCGCAGCACAGGCTTTGCTCCCTCCCTTGCGCGTAGCGCAGGGGAGGGCTGGGGAGGGGTAGCTTTGGCTTTGGCTTTGGCTTTGGCTCTGGCCTTCACTGCCGCCTCTGCATTTGGCCTCAGCCACCAGCCCAGAGCAAAATCAACAACCACCCCTCCCCGACCCTCCCCTGCGCTATGCGCAAGGGAGGGAGCAAAAGCCAGCCCAATGACCAACGAACGCGACCAACTCCGCCTTGCCGTCAGCCGCCAGCCCGCCGACTTCATCGCATGGGTGATGCTGGCCGATGCCGAACTCGGCGCGGGCGATGTGGCTGCGGGTGAGGCCGCCGCATCAAGAGCACTGCAGCTGCGCCCGGAGCATCCCGAGGCCCTCGCCCGCCTCGGCCGCGCCCGTTGGATGCAGGGCAAGCACGACGACGCCGCTGCGCTACTGCAGCGCGCCTGCCAACTCGCTCCGCAGCATCCGGGCATGGCGCTGTGGCTGGGCCACGTACTGGAAGACGCCAACCAACCCGAAGCCGCTGCCGAGGCGTATCGTCGCGCCCATGCGCTGGCGCCCGACGAAGCCTATATGGCTGCGCAGCGTCTGAACTGGCAGCGCCGGCTGTGTGACTGGCGCGATCTCGATGCACTCTCGCAGCAGGTACGCGGCGCCGTCGCGCAGGGCAATCCGGCCGTGGAGCCGTTCGCCTTTCTCAGCGAAGACGGCAGCGCCGCCGAGCAGCTAGCCTGCGCGCGGCAACGCGCCAGCGTCCTGGCCCAGTCGATTCCGCGCCTGCCGGCCGCGCAGCTGCGTAGCCAAGGTGCGCTGCGCATCGGTTTTCTTTCCAATGGTTTCGGCGCGCACCCGACCGGCCTGTTGACGGTGGCGCTGTTCGAACAATTGCGCGCACACCCGCAACTGCAGATCCATCTGTTTGCCCTCAACAGCGACGATGGCAGCACCATCCGCCAACGCCTGCAGGCCGCTGCTGGGCAACTGCACGATGTCCGCGGCCTGCCCCATACTGCGATTGCCCAGCGCATCCGCAACGCCGGCATCGATGTGCTGTTCGATCTGCGCGGCTGGGGCGGCGGCGGCACCCCGGAAGTACTGGCCATGCGCCCTGCCCCGCTGCAGCTGAACTGGCTGGCCTACCCCGGCACTTCCGGCGCGCCGTGGATCGATTACATCGTGGCGGACGCGTTCGTGCTGCCGCCCGCGCTGGAGCCGGCCTTCAGTGAAAAAGTGCTGCGCCTGCCGCGCGCCTTCCAGCCCTCGGACAACACCCGCACGCTGCAGGCAGCGCCGTCGCGCGCCGACTGTGGCCTGCCCGACAGCGGCGTGGTGTTTTGCTGTTTCAACAACAGCTACAAGCTCAACCCGCGCAGCCTTGAACGGTTGCTGCAGGTCCTGCTCGGCGTGTCCGGCAGCGTGCTGTGGCTGTTGTCCGGCCCCGGCCTGGCCGACCAGCGCCTGCGCGACTACGCGCGCCAGCGCGGTGTGGATCCGGCACGGCTGGTATTCATGGCCAAACTGCCGCATCCGCATTATCTGGCCCGCTACCAGCACGCCGACCTGTTCCTGGATACACATCCGTACAACGCGCACACCACGGCCTCCGATGCGCTCTGGGCCGGCTGCCCGGTGCTGACCGCACCCGGCAGCACCTTTGCCGCACGGGTGGCCGGCAGCCTCAATCATCACCTCGGGCTGGACGAGTTGAACCTCGCCGATGACCAGGCCTTCGTCGCCAAGGCGGTTGCGCTGGGCAACGATGCCGGCGCCCTGCAGGCCCTGCGCCAGCGGCTGGCCCATGCACGCCAGCATTCCACGCTGTTCGACATGGCCGGATTTGCCGCCGACCTTGCGCAGCTGCTGCAGCAGCTTGCCAGCCGGCATGGCTGGCGCGGTGCAGACGCGGGCTGACATCTGCATGCGGTAGGCTCGGCACATCCACAAGGAGTGACCATGGGCAAGCTCAAACGCAAAGAATACGAAGCGTTGCTGGAACCGATGCAACTGGAGCTGGCCAACATGGCGCGCTGGGCCCAGCATTGCGGGCAGCGGATCCTGGTGCTGTTCGAGGGCCGCGATACCGCCGGCAAGGGCGGCGTCATCCAGGACATCGCCAAGCATGTGAACCCGCGCCAATGCCGGGTAGTGGCACTGCCCAAGCCCAGCGAACGCGAAGACGGACAATGGTATTTCCAGCGCCACATCGCCCACCTGCCTGCCGCCGGCGAAATCGTGCTGATGGACCGCAGCTGGTACAACCGCGCCGGCGTGGAGAAAGTGATGGGCTACTGCACCGATGCGCAGTACAAGGCCTTCCTCAAGCAGACCCCGGCATTTGAAAAACTGCTGGTGGACGATGGCATCCTGCTGTTCAAGTACTGGCTGTGCGTGGACCAGGAACAGCAGGAAAAGCGCTTTGCCGAACGCCGCGACGACCCCCTCAAGGGCTGGAAGCTGTCGCCGATCGACCTGAAGTCACGCCAGGAATACGCCGCCTACACCCAGGCCCGCGAGGCCATGCTGGAGGCAACCCACAACGGGCATGCACCGTGGACACTGGTGGATTTCAATGACCAGAAGCGCGGCCGTTTGACAGTGATACGCGACCTGCTCGACCGCCTGCCCGACACCCACATCGACGAGCCACTGATCGAGCTGCCGCCCTTGCCGGGCAAGCCGAAAAAAGAGAAGTACGGGGTAGTGAAGCCGATCCCGGCATTCGTGCTGGACGAGGACGTAGCCAAGCCAAAGCGCGCCGCGAATTCCTTGTAGGCGCCGGTAGTGCCGAGCCATGCTCGGCAGGAGCATTACCGGCCATGCTGCAGCCGCTGTAGGAGCGGCGTAAGCCGCGAAGCTGGCAGCACTGAAACACAAGGCTCACCCCTCCCCAACCCTCCCCTTCGCTACGCGAAAGGGAGGGAGCGAAAGCCGCCGCTGCCACCGGACAGATCGCCGAGACCAGCCCCCTCCCTTTCGCGTAGCGAAGGGGAGGGTTGGGGAGGGGTAAGCTCTCGCAAGCAATGCCGCCACATCAGGCCACGCTGCCAATGCTCAACACCATCGTCCGCCGCACACTTCTTACTTTCATCTGCGCAACAGTGGCAGCTGCAGCTCCCATTGCGCTCATGTTGTATCGCGACTGGCGCTTCGCTCATTCATTCCATGTCGCGGCTGGAGTCGCCCCGCCGACTTACCAACCCGGCATCCTGGTCTTCGGCACGGTCCCACAATGGCTGTCGCTGGCAGCCGCACTACTTGTGTTGTGCGGCCTCGCGGCGATCCTATGGACGTGGCTTGAACATGCAACGAGGCGACGACGGCAGCCGTAGCTGACTTACACCGCCTTGCCACCGGCAGCCACAATCGCCTGCTCGATCTCATGGGCATTCACCGGCCCCAGGAACTGCCTGGCGACCTTGCCGTCCGGTCCGATCAGATACGTCATCGGCAAGCCACGCGGGGTGGCGAAATCCTTCGGAGGGCTGAAGGTATCAATGATGGCGATCGGGTACGCCACCGGATGCTCCTTCAGGAAGGCCTGCATCTCGTCCAGCTCAATGTCTTCGTACGCCAACCCCACCACTTCGACGTTGCTGCGCATGGCGTGCAAGGCCGACAGCTCCGGCATTTCCTGCAGGCAGGGAGCGCACCAGGTGGCCCAGAAGTTGACCACTACCCACTGCCCACGATGACTGGCCAGGTCATAGGTCTTGCCATCCACCGTCAGCACCTGCAGCTGCGGTATTTCAGCAGTCTGCTGGACCACACCGGACTGTGCAGGGGCTGGCGCGGCAGGCGCGGCCGGTGCGGCAGTGACCGGCGCCGGTTCCGGCTTGCAGGCGGTCAGCGCCAGCACCAGCAGCACGCAGGGAAGGTATTTGGCGGTCATCGGCTATCTCCACGCTCTACATAGATGTCGTCCACACGGCGCTTGAGCAGTTCGCGCAACGGTAGACGTAGTTGATCCAGGGCATTGCAGGCCGCTTGCCCGAGGCTGTCCTCGCGCATCGGCAGGTATTCCTCGGCTACCGGAATGCGTAGCTGCGAGCTTTCATACAGGTCATGCAGGCTGATGCTGTCCAGGTCGCGCGCCAGCAGCCACTCACCGCGTTCATCACGGCGCAGCACACCGATGCTTTCCATCTGCTCCAGCAGCTGCTGCAGCAGGGAGTCGGTGAGCATGGGCTCCTGCAACAGAATCTGGTCCTCGTCCAGGCCCTGCCCCTGCTGCCGCGCCTCACGGAAGCGCCCCAACAGCCGCAGCAACCCATACAGCTCACAGCCCTGCGGCAGCCGCAACGCTACCGGCTGATAGCGGAACGCCGCCACCGACGAGGCCAGCGATGCGCCCAGCAATACCGAGACCCAGCTCAGGTAGATCCACAGCAGCAGGATCGGCACGAACGCGACCGTACCGTAGAGCTTCTGGTAGGACTGGAAACTGCCCAGGTACAGGCCCATGCCCCACTTCACCAGCTCCAGCATCAACACCGCCAGCAACGCGCCGGGGATGGCGTGACGCCATTTCACCGTGTGGTGCGGCACCACCCGGTAGATCAGCACCACGCAGAAGAACTCGATCAATACCGGCGCCAGACGCAGGCCCAGATCGGCCAGCCAGCGGCCTTCGGTGGTCCCGAACAAGGGCAAGGACAGGACCTTGGCCGATACCGCCAACGAGGCGGCGGCCAGCAGGGCGCCAAGCGTCAGCACCGTCCAATAGACCAGGAAACGGGTCAGCTGCGGCCGCGCCGAGGCTACCCGCCAGATTCTGTTGAAGGTCTGCTCCACGCTGTTGAGGGTGATCAGCAGCGACACCACCAGGGCCAGGAAACCGGCAGCGGTCAGCTGCCCGGCACTGGCCGAGAACTGCCGCAGATAGCCTTCGGCCGCTCGCGCCGCCGACGGTACGAAGTTGGAGAACACGTAGTCGCTGAGCGCCTCGCTCCAGCGGTCGAACATCGGGAACGCCGACAGCACACCGAATACCACGATCGCCAGCGGCACCAGCGCGAATACCGTGGTGTAGGCCAGCGAGCCGGCCGCCTGGAACAGGCGGTCATCGATGAAGCGCTTCCACAGGAAGCGCCCGAAACTGGCGTTGCGCGCCCGGTCGCGTAGGCGCTCCATCCATAGATTGAGTGAGTCCAGAGGTTCCATCCGGCAAGGGTACCCGATGCAAAGCGCGGCCCGCATCGTTGATACTGCCGGCTCCTGCAAGATTGAGTGAACGGCGCAATGGCGGAAATTCTGGTGCTTTACTACAGCCGTGGCGGCTCGGTGGCGCGGCTGGCGCGGCAGATCGCCCGCGGTATCGGCGAGGTGCCGGGCATGAGCGCCCGCCTGCGTACGGTGCCGCCGGTGGCCGCAGTCACCCAGACCAGTGCCCCGCCCGTCCCTGAAGACGGTGCTCCCTATGTGGAAATAGCCGACCTGGCCGAGTGCGATGGCATCGTGCTGGGCAGCCCTACCCGCTTCGGCAACATGGCCGCGCCGGTCAAGCATTTCCTCGATGGCCTGGGCGCGGAATGGGTCAATGGCACCTTGGCGGGCAAGCCGGCGGCGGTGTTCACCTCCACCGCCTCGATGCACGGCGGCCAGGAGTCGACCCTGCTGTCGATGCACCTGCCCCTGCTGCACCATGGTTGCCTGATCGTTGGCATCCCTTTCACCGAACCGGCATTGAGCCATACCACCAGCGGCGGCACCCCCTATGGCGCCAGCCACGTGGCCGGCACCCAGGCCGATTCCCAGCTCACCGATGACGAAGCCCAGCTGGCAAGGGCGCTGGGGCATCGGGTGGCCGATATCGCCCGGCGGCTGGCACGATGAACCGGCGCACGCGCGACCTGGTCCTCGCCGCCTCACTGGCATTGCTGGCGGGGCTGTATGCGTGGTGGTTCCGCGCGGACCGCCATCTGCTGGCGGTGGCGCTGGTGTTCGTCGCACCGCCGCTGCTGCTGTTGCTGGGGGTATTGGCACAGCGCGCCGCCGCGCGTTTCTGGGCAGGCGTATTGGCCTTGTTCTGGTTCAGCCACGGCGTGATGAGCGCCTGGAGCCACCGCGACACCGCCCTCTACGCCTGGATCGAAATCGTCCTGGCGCTGCTGATCGTGGCCCTGGTCAGCGTACCCGGCATGCGCGCCCGCTTTGCCGCCAAGAAGGCCGGCTAAACCCAATGTAGAGCCGAGCCATGCTCGGCTGAGGCCTTACCGACACCCCTCCCCTGTAGAGCCGA
>NZ_LDJJ01000073.1 GCF_001431465.1 Stenotrophomonas terrae
CCCAACCCTCCCCTGCGCCTATGGCGCAAGGGAGGGAGCAGAGCCGCCCTCCGCGCACGTAGTACGGGACCACAAACATTGCCGATTCCGGCAGCTCAGCTGCCGAACCCTGCGCCCATGACCTGTGGCCCAGCCCGCCGCGCGGGCCTGCTGCTACCCTTGCCCGGTTCTCTTCACCGGTGCCGAATGATGCCCAAGCTGCTGCCCCTGTCCCTGCTGTTGTTGACCGCTTTCGGCAACGCCCATGCTGCGCCCACGCCGATCACCATCGAACAGGCGATGGCCGACCCGGACTGGATCGGGCCGCCGGTGGAGTCCGCCTGGTGGTCGTGGAACGGCCAGCAGGTCGAATACACGCTCAAGCGCCAGGGCAGTGCCGTGCGTGACAGCTTCCGCCTGCCGCTGGCCGGCGGGGTTGCGCAGCAGGTCGCCGATGACCAGCGCGGCACCCTCGACGCGGCTGATCGCGTCTATGACAGCAGCCGCCAGCGCATGGCCTTTGTCCGCAATGGCGACGTCTTCGTGCGCGACCTGCGCAACGGCAGCCTGACCCAGCTGACCCGCAGCAATGAACGCGCCAGCGGCGTCAATTTCGCCAGCGATGGCGGCGTGATCTGGGAAGTGGGCAACAACTGGTTCCATTGGAACCCGCGCACCAGCATCACCAGCCAGGTTGCCCAGCTCAAGGCCGACAAGAACCCGGCCGATGCACCCAAGGCCGACGTACTGCGCGACCAGCAGATGCGCACCCTGTCCACCCTGCGCAGCGACCGCGCCCAGCGCGATGAACTGCGCCAGCAGGGCGAGCGTTGGCGCCAGGCCGATCCGACCCGCGCACCGGCGCCGATCTTCCTCGGTGCCGACGTCGAGATTGTCGACAGCGCACTTTCGCCCGATGCCCGCCACCTGATCGTGGTGACCAAGCCCAAGGGCTACGACGAAGGCCGCGGCGGCAAGATGCCGCTGTACGTGACCGAATCCGGCTACGAAGAAGCCGAGGATACCCGCACCCGCGTTGGCCGCAACGATCCGGAACCGCATGCGTTCTGGTTGGCCGATGCCATCACCGGCAAGGTGGAAGCGTTGTCGCTGGACAACCTGCCCGGCATCGCTACCGATCCGTTGGCCGAGCTGCGCCGCAAGGCCGGCAAGGACGCGCTCAAGGGCAACCGTCCGCTGGAACTGATGAGCGACTTCATGGGTGGCGGCATCCGCTGGAATGCCGATGGCAGCCAGGCCGCACTGATGCTGCGTGCCAATGACAACAAGGACCGCTGGATCGCCACCACCAGCGCCGGCAGCGCGCGTCTGGAAAGCCGCCATCGGCTGACCGACGCCGGCTGGATCAACTGGGGTTTCAATGACTACGGCTGGATGCCGGATGGCCGCACCTTGTGGCTGCTGTCCGAAGAATCCGGTTATTCGCACCTGTACACGCAGAGTGGCAGCGCCAAGCCCAAGGCCATCACCTCGGGCAACTGGGAAACCTCGGCACCGGTGGTCAGCGCCGACGGCAACAGCTTCTACTTCGTCTGCAACCAGAAGTGGCCGGGCGATTACGAAGTGTGCAACGTCAACGCCAACGGCGGTGCCGTGCGCGAAGTGACCGCGCTCGATGGCGTGGAAGATTTCAGCCTGTCACCCGACGGCCAGCAGTTGCTGGTGCGTTACTCCGCACCGTACCTGCCCGCCCAGGTGGCCGTACTGCCGGTCAGCGGTGGCGAAGCGCGCAAGCTCACCGACACCCGCAGCGCCGAATTCAAGGCACGCGAGTGGGTGCAGCCGCAGATGGTGCAGGTGCCGTCCAAGCACGGCGCCGGCCACGTCTGGGCCAAGTACTACGGTCCGGAAAAGCTTGAAGCGGGCAAGCAGTACCCGATCGCCATGTTCGTGCACGGCGCCGGCTACCTGCAGAACGTGCATGCGCGTTATTCCAACTACTTCCGCGAGCAGATGTTCCACAACCTGCTGGTGCAGAAGGGTTACATCGTGCTGGACATGGATTACCGCGGCAGCGAAGGCTATGGCCGCAACTGGCGCACCGCCATCTACCGCAACATGGGCCATCCGGAGCTGGAAGACTACCTGGACGGCCTGGACTGGCTGATCGAGACCAAGCAGGGTGACCGCAGCAAGGCCGGCATCTACGGCGGTTCCTACGGCGGCTTCATGACCTACATGGCACTGTTCCGCTCGCCGGGCACGTTCAAGGCCGGCGCCGCGCTGCGCCCGGTCGGTGACTGGCACCAGTACAACCACGCCTACACCGCCAACATCCTCAACACGCCGGACATCGACCCGGAGGCCTACCGCATCTCCTCGCCGATCGAGTATGCCGCCGGCCTGCAGGACAACCTGCTGATCGCGCACGGCATGATGGACGACAACGTGTTCTTCCAGGACTCGATCAACATGAGCCAGAAGCTGATCGAGCTGCACAAGGACAACTGGTCGATCGCGCCCTACCCGCTGGAACGCCACGGCTACACCCGTGCTGATTCCTGGCTTGACCAGTACAAGCGCATCCTGAAGTTGTTCGAGCAGGAACTGAAGTAAGCATCGACAAGGGCGCCGCGAGGCGCCCTTGTTGTTTGTGGGCATGGTGGATGATTTTTGCGAACAGCGAAGAGCACCCCTTCCCAACCCTCCCCTTGGCTACGCCAAAGGGAGGGAGCGGCCTTGCCCCCTCCATTGCGCGTAGCGCAGGGGAGGGCTGGGGAGGGGTGCTCTTGATCTTGATCTTGATTTTTCCTTTGCCCTTGCTTCTACCCAACACCACCCAAGCCTCCAGTACCATTCCCATCACGGAGCCCTACCGCAGGAAGCACATGTCCACCGCTGAATCCCCCATCCGCATCGTCACCGCCGTCATCCTCGATCCGCAGCAACGCGTGCTGGTCGTGCGCAAGCACGGCTCGGATACCTTCATCCAGCCCGGCGGCAAGCGCGAGCCCGGCGAGGACGCGCTGCAGACCCTCGGCCGCGAGCTGCACGAAGAACTTGGCGTGCAGATCGACAGCAGCAAGGCAGTCGCGCTGGGCAGCTTCGAGGACGCCGCCGTCAACGAACCCGGCCGCCGCGTGCAGGGCGAATCCTTCCTGGTAAGCATCAACGGCAACCCGCAGGTGCAGGCCGAGATCGCCGAGCTGGCGTGGATCCCGCTACAGCCACCGCATGGCGTGAAGCTGGCGCCGCTGAGTGCGTTGCATGTATTGCCCGCAGCACGCGCCGCCCTTGCAGCCAGCGGCAACGCCCACTGAGGCCGAGCATGTTCCATCACCCTATTTCCAGCGAGTTACCGTGAGCCCGCCACAGCTTCCAGCTCCTCCCGCAGCCTCCGCAGCCGCATCGTTCATCGCTGTCACCGCCAAGCTGTCACTGGTGATGGCGGTCATGGCCATCGCCTGGAATCTGCTGCAGCTGTTGCTGGTCGGCCTGATGGGCCGCTTCGACGTAGTCGGCGTGCTGCAGAACGAAGGCCTGCCAGTGCCGCCAGCGTTTATCTGGCTGGACCAGCACGCGGTTTCGCTGAGCCTGTTGTGCCTGCTGCTGTCGATCATCTTCCTTGCCGTGTCCTGGGCCTTGCTCAAGCACCGCGAATGGGGCCGGATCGGCTTCATCGTCTTCCTGGTGCTGGTGGCCTTGGCCAACTTCGCCTTCCTGCCGCTGATCCACACCATGTTCGACAGCATGCAGGCCATGGTGCCGGCAGAGTTCCTCAATTCCCCGCAGGGCCTGGAAATGCGCCTGCAGCTGCGTATGGGCTTGTGGACCTCGTTGATCACCGGCACTGCCGCCGCGCTGGCATTGGCCGGTCTGCACGCCTGGTTGGTGGTCAAACTGTGCCGCCCCGACGTACGCGCCCTGTTTCGTTGAGTTACTCCGGAGTTTTCATGTCGTTCCAACGCTTACTGCCTGCACTGGCCAGCAGCTTGCTGGCCCTGGCCGCCCTGCCCGCCGCTGCCGCCACCTTGAGCTGCGGCAGCTATACCGCCGAAGAAGGTTCGGCCCGCTTCGTGATTGAGAGTAGCAGCCAGGCCTCGATGCGCTATGAAGGCCTGGCCCCCACCCGGTACGTGATCCGCCAGCAGGGCAGCACCCTGCATGCCGCCGACGTATCCAATGGTTTCAGCACCGAGTACAGCCTTAGCCGTGACGGCAAGCGCATCACCGGCAGCCTCGGCGATTACGTGCTGGATGCCAGCAGCAGCTGCAGCACCGCGCCCACGCCGCCCGCCAACAGCTGCCGTGCCAATATCGACAGCTGCATCGAAAACGCCAGTTCGGCGACGCCGCAGCAGCTGACACAGTGGTGCCAGGAAGACCTGCCCTTCGCCTGCGAGCGTCTGCTGTCCAGCTACCGCGACGAGGCCCAGGCCGCGCAACAGGCGGCAGCGCCTGACCCGGATCTGGAAGAGCCTGCCGTCTGCAAGGAAGGCAATCCGCAGTACAACGAAGCGGCCTGTATGGCAGCGGCCAAGGAAGTGTTGGGGATCGCCATGGCCAAGGCGCTGGCCGGTGCCTTGAGCAGTAACACGGTGGTCCTGACCGAGCCGCGTTTGAACGAACTGCTGCAGCTGTGCCGCAGCCACCCGGACGCGAACTTCTGCGGCAAGGTCGCCGATGCCCATTGGGACGCCGGGCGCTATCTGCCCGCGCGCGAAGCCCTGCAGCTGGCCTGCACCGCCGGCGCCGACGAGATGACCTGCAAGCGCGCACAGAACCTGGCCGCGCTGAGCGTTGCCGACCTAGATGTCGGCCCCGCCAGCAACCTGCCCTGCGGCGACTACAAGGCCAGCATCGGCCTGATGGATGAGCTCGGCTTTGGCAACGCAGGCCTGGTCACGATGGGCATGGGCAGCGAGCTGCGCGCACGCCTGCAGGATGGCGCCATCCATATCCGCCACGACAAGGGTGGCGACTTCGTACTCAAGGCGCTGCGCAACGGCGGCCTGCTCGGCATCGACGAGTGGAACCGCTACGCCGTCTACCAGCGTACCGGTGGCAGCAGCCAGTGCAGCGCACCCAAGGTATTTGCCGAACTGCCGTTGCCGCAGGACTGCCCGTTGGGCAACGACCCGCAGGCCTGCTGCGACAGTGGCAAATTGCAGGGCTGCAATGCCCTCGGCCACCGCCATTCACTGACCGGTGACTGGCAGGCCGCCGCGCCGTATTACCAGAAGCTGTGCCGGGCCGGCATCCGCGTCGGCTGCGAAAACCTGCGCACGGTCTACGAGAACACCGGCGATGAGGATATCCCCGGCAAGCTGCTGTCCGTCTGCAAGCGCGATGGCAAGGGCACGCATGTGGCCTGCGATGTATACGAGACCACTGACTGGGCAATGCTCGGCCTGGGCGCACAGCTGATGCGTGCCGCCGAAGACCTCGACAACGAGGAGCAGGCTGAAGCACCGGCAGCGCCCAGCAAAGGCAAGTCGCTGCGCAAGTAAGGCCTGGCGCGCAGGCCACGGCGGCGGCCTGCGCTACAGTACGCACATGAACGAATTCGACCGCGTACGCGATTATCTGACCGGCCTGCAGGACCGCATCTGCGCCGCCATCGAGCAGGCCGACGGCCAGGCCCGTTTCAACGAGGACCGCTGGCAGCGCGCCGAAGGTGGTGGTGGCCGCACCCGCATCCTGCGCGATGGCGCGGTGTTCGAGCAGGCCGGCATCGGCTTCTCGGACGTTGCCGGCACCCGCCTGCCGCCTTCCGCCTCGGCCAACCGCCCGGAGCTGGCAGGCGCGTCCTGGCGCGCCTGTGGCGTGTCGCTGGTGTTCCACCCCAACAACCCCTACCTGCCCACCACCCACGCCAACGTGCGCTACTTCCAAGCCGAGCTGGATGGCAGAACGGTGGCCGCCTGGTTTGGTGGCGGCTTCGACCTGACCCCGTTCTATCCGTTCGACGAGGACGTGCAGCATTGGCATACGATTGCCCGCGATCTGTGCGCGCCTTACGGCGCCGATCGCTATGCCGCGCACAAACGCTGGTGCGACGAGTACTTCTTCATCAAGCACCGCAACGAAACCCGCGGCGTTGGCGGCTTGTTCTTTGACGACCTGCACGGCGATTTTGAAAACGACTTCGCTTATATGCAGGCCGTTGGCGACGGCTTCCTGGACGCCTACCTGCCCATCGTCGAACGCCGCAAGGACACGCCGCACGGCGAGCGCGAACGCGAGTTCCAGCTGTACCGCCGTGGCCGTTACGTCGAGTTCAACCTGGTCTACGACCGTGGCACCTTGTTCGGCCTGCAGAGTGGCGGCCGCAGCGAGAGCATCCTGATGAGCCTGCCACCACGCGTGCGCTGGGAATATGGCTACCAGCCCGACACCGGCAGCGACGAAGCACGCCTGGCCGAATACCTGGTCCCAAGAGATTGGCTGGGCGCGTAACCCGGTAGTGCCGAGCCATGCTCGGCAGGGGCTTCACAAGCAGCATCGCAGGAGCGGCGTAAGCCGCGAAGCCGACAGCAATGAAATAGAAACGATGCCTGCAATCGGATGGACCACGGGCTTCGCGGCTGACGCCGCTCCTACAGAT
>NZ_LDJJ01000074.1 GCF_001431465.1 Stenotrophomonas terrae
CTCTCCCGCATGCGGGAGAGGGGCTTAAGCCGAAGCAAAATCAAAAAACGCCCAGCTCCAGCCCTGCTGCCAGCAGCGCACCCAGCTCCCAGCCTCTTGCCAGCTCTGCCTCCGGCACTGTTTTCGCCGCCAGAATCGCCTCCGCCGTCTGCGCCTGCGTACACACCAGCAGCGGCTCGGCCACTTCTTTCAGTCGCAGGCCCAGGGCCACCCGCCGCAACTGCGCAATGGTCGGATGACCATCCGAGCCCGCACACACCAGCAGCGCATACGGCTTGCCCTCGCAGCGTCCCAGCAAGGGGTAATAGCTGCGATCAAAGAAATCCTTCATCGCCCCGCTCATCGAGGCCAGGGTTTCCGGCGTGGCAAACACCACCGCATCGGCCATCAACACATCGTCGGCAACTGCATCGGCAGCGCGCACTGCGCTCACCTGCACGGCATCACCGGCTGCCGCATGCGCGCCCTGCAGCAAGGCGCCCACCATCGCCTCGGTGGCACCGGTAAAGCTGTGCCACACCACCAGCAGACGGCGTGGTGCGGCACTCATTGCTCAGACATCCAGGCCAATCGGGCAGCTCACACCAGTGCCGCCTATGCCGCAGTAGCCATTCGGATTCTTGGCCAGGTATTGCTGGTGGTAGTCCTCGGCGTAGTAGAACGGCGGCGCCGGAAACAGGATCTCGGTGGTGATTTCACCGTAGCCGGCCGCTGACAACTGCTGCTGGTAGGCATCGCGACTGGCGATGGCCGCATCGTACTGTTCCTGCGTATGGCAATAGAGCGCGGAACGGTACTGGGTGCCGGTGTCGTTGCCCTGGCGCATGCCCTGGGTGGGGTCGTGGTTTTCCCAGAAGGTGCGCAGCACGGTGTCCAACGTCACCTGTGCCGGATCAAACACCACCCGCACCACTTCGGCATGGCCGGTCAGCCCGGAACAGGCTTCTTCGTAGGTCGGGTTCGGGGTGACGCCGCCCTGGTAGCCGACCGCCGTGGTCACCACGCCCGGCAGATGCCAGAACTTGCGCTCGGCGCCCCAGAAACAACCCAGACCCACGTCCAGCACCTGCAGGCCGGCGAAGTCGCCCTGCAAGGGCTGGCCGTTGACGAAATGCACGTTGTGCAGCGGCAGCGGTGTGTCCCGCCCCGGCAACGCTTCTTCCGGGCGCGGCAGGCGCTGCTTGAATGCACCGATACCCAAAATACCTTGGCCGATTCCCAACATGGTCAGTTCCTCAGGCCGGGAGGAATCCCGGCGCTTCATCGTCATCCAAGATGGGGGCATCGCCGCCCTCGTCCAAGCCCAACGCAGCCACGATGTCTTCGGCCTCGGCCTTGGCCGAATCCGGCACGCAGACCCGCAGCAGGCCGAACAGCGGCAGTTCGCCGCCCGCCCCCAGCAGGGATTCGCCGAACACGAAGGCCGGTATGTCGGCCGCCTCCAGCGCATGCTTGACCAGGTGCGCGTCGAACAGGTTATTGGTCTGGTAGATCAGCTGCATCAAGGTTCTCCGTTCACAGCGGCTTGCGCAGGGCATCGGTGGCGGCAAGCTGCTCGCTTTCCTCGGCCCCGGCCTGGCGCCACTCACGCATAGCGGGCAACGCCAGCAGCGCCTGCAGATAGCGCCCGGCTTCGCCCTCCACCGCCACGCCATAGCCATCAAACCGAATCGCTACCGGCGCATACATCGCATCAACAATGCCGAATTGCCCGAACAGGAAGTCGCCGCCAGCGCCATGGTCGCTGCGCAGCGTGCTCCACAAGGCACAGATCCGCGCGATATCGGCGTCGGCGGCCGCATCCCAGCGATAGCCATCGGGCTGGCGGCGGCTGTTCATCGGCAGCTGAGTGCGCAGCGCGGTGAAACCTGAATGCATCTCCGCCGCCGCAGCCCGGGCCAGCGCCCGCTGCGCCAGATCGGCCGGCCAACCGCGTCCGCCCAGCCAGCGCTCGTTGGCGTATTCGCAGATGGCCAGCGAATCCCACAGTTGCAAGGCCCCGTCGCGCAGGGCCGGGACCTTGCCGGTGGGCGAATGCTGGCGCACCTGGCTGGCAAAGTCCGGCGTGTCCAGGGCCAACCGCACTTCGTCGAACGCGACCCCGAAATGGCGCAGCAGCAGCCATGGGCGCAGCGACCAGGACGAATAATTCTTGTTGCCTATCACCAGAACGGGGCGGTCCATCGGCACGATCCACGGGGCGGAAGACCCCCAGCATAGCCCCGTCCCGGCAGCCTCGGCCCGGCTCGGCTAAACTTGCGGTTTACTTCAATACGCTGCGTCCCCCATGTCCGAGAACACGCCTGCCGCCGCTGCCACGCCGGAAAACGCCCCTGAGAAGCGCGACTTCATCCGTCAGATCGTCCGCGAGGACCTGGCCAGCGGCAAGCACACGGCCATCAAGACCCGCTTCCCGCCCGAGCCCAACGGCTACCTGCATATCGGCCACGCCAAGTCGATCTGTCTGAACTTCGGCATCGCCGGCGAGTTCGGCGGTGTCTGCAACCTGCGCTTCGACGACACCAACCCGGCCAAGGAAGACCCCGAGTACGTCAACGCCATCCAGGACGACGTGCGCTGGCTGGGCTTCGAGTGGAACGAGCTGCGCCACGCCTCGGATTACTTCGACGCCTATTACCTGGCGGCACAGAAGCTGATCCGCGACGGCAAGGCCTATGTCTGCGACCTGTCGGCCGAGGAAGTGCGCGCCTACCGCGGCAGCCTGACCGAGCCGGGCCGCCCGTCGCCGTACCGCGAGCGCAGCGTCGAGGAAAACCTGGACCTGTTCGCACGCATGCGCGCCGGCGAATTCGCCGACGGCGCCCGCACCGTGCGCGCCAAGATCGACATGGCCAGCGGCAATATCAACCTGCGCGATCCGGCGCTGTACCGCATCAAGCACGTCGAGCACCAGAACACCGGCAACGCCTGGCCGATCTACCCGATGTACGACTTCGCGCATGCGCTGGGCGATTCGCTGGAAGGCATCACCCACTCGCTGTGCACGCTGGAATTCGAAGACCACCGCCCGCTGTACGACTGGTGCGTGGACAACGTCGATTTCGCCCACGACAACGCGCTGACCCAGCCGCTGGTCGACAAGGGCCTGCCGCGTGAAGCCGCCAAACCGCGCCAGATCGAGTTCTCGCGCTTGAACATCAACTACACGGTGATGAGCAAGCGCAAGCTGATGGCGCTGGTCACCGAAAACCTGGTCGATGGCTGGGAAGACCCGCGCATGCCGACCCTGCAGGGCCTGCGTCGCCGTGGCTACACGCCGGCTGCCATGCGTCTGTTCGCCGAGCGCGTGGGTATTTCCAAGCAGAACTCGCAGATCGATTTCAGCGTACTGGAAGGCGCGCTGCGCGAAGACCTGGACAGCGCCGCTGCCCGCCGCATGGCAGTGATCGACCCGATCAAGCTGGTGCTGAGCAACCTGCCCGAAGGCCACGAAGAAACCCTCACCTTCAGCAACCACCCGAAGGACGAGAGCTTCGGCACCCGCGAAGTGCCCTTCGCACGTGAGCTGTGGATCGAGCGCGAAGACTTTGCCGAAGTACCGCCCAAGGGCTGGAAGCGCCTGGTGCCGGGCGGCGAAGTGCGCCTGCGCGGTGCCGGCATTGCCCGCGTCGACGAAGTGGTCAAGAACGACGCCGGCGAAGTCGTCGAGCTGCGTGGCTGGCTGGACCCGGAATCGCGCCCGGGTATGGAAGGCGCCAACCGCAAGATCAAGGGCACCATCCACTGGGTCAGCGCCCAGCACGCGGTGGAAGCCGAAGTGCGACTGTATGACCGCCTGTTCTCGGTGGCCGACCCGGACGACGAATCCGAAGGCAAGACCTACCGCGATTACCTGAACCCGGAATCGCGCAAGGTCGTCACCGGCTATGTCGAACCGGCTGCCGCTGCCGCCGCACCGGAACAGAGCTACCAGTTCGAGCGCACCGGCTACTTCGTCGCCGACCGCCGCGACCACACCCCGGCCAAGCCGGTGTTCAACCGCAGCGTGACGCTGCGCGATACCTGGTCGGCCTGATCAGGGCGGGCGGGGTTATCGGCTGACAGCCCGATTACCCCCTGCTCACGGGCAACGCGGCTACCATGGCCGCGTGCCCAGATCAGGATTGACCCATGCTCCGTCTGTCACTGCTGCTCAGCCTGCTGTTCGCCCTGACCGCCTGTACGGCTCCCGCCGCGACCGCACCGGTCAGCGCGCAATCGACTCCCCCTGCTGCGGTCACCGAACAGACATCCCCTGCCAGACCTGCCAGCACGCCCGTCGTGGTCGATAGCAGCTGCAAGGTCGACGCCGACTGCACGGTGAAGAACGTCGGCAACTGCTGCGGGTATTACCCGGCCTGCGTCAACGTCAACAGCCCCACCGACCCGGCCGGCGTACAGGCCAGTTGCCAGGCCAAGGGCATGATGAGCGTCTGCGGTTTCCCGGAGATCCAGGGTTGCAGTTGCGTGCAAGGCAAGTGCGCCGCCGCAGGCAGCAGCAATCCACTGCGCCAGCCCATGAGTGAGAATCCAGCGCCGGTACGCTGAGCGGCGCTCAGCGCGGCTTGGGCTCGACGCTGCTGCGCCAGGCATCGAGGAACTGCCGACGCTTGAGTGCATCCAGGTACACCAGCAGGCCCGGGCCGAGCTGGATCGGACGACGATTCTGCCCGGGGTCGCTGTCACCGCCACCGTTGCGGATGATCGGCATCAGCCGCGCCTCGCGCGATAAAACCTGCTGGCCGCGCGCCGACAGCAGGTAATCGAGAAAACGCTTTGCCTCGGCCGAATGCGGACTGTTGCGCGGTATCACCGCGGTACGCAATACCACCAGCGTGTAGTCCTCCGGCTCGACGATGCCCAAAGGTGCACCGGCATCGATGCGCGCCTGCGCATACGAGCCCAACACGTTGTAGACCAGCGACAACTTGCCACTGCTGACCTGGTCCAACAACACACCGGTACGTTCCTCGCGCACCACGCCGTTGTCACCCAGGGCGCCAAGCAAGGCGCCGGCGATGCTGCCGCGCTGCGCATCCTGCGTGGCCAGCAGATAGCCGACGCTGCTGCGTTCGATGTCGTAGGTGCCCACCCGGCCGCGCAGCGGCGCGCCTTCGGCACGCAGCAGATCCAGCAGCTGACGGCGCGTGTGCGGCACCGTGCCCGGCGCCAGCGCGCGGGTGTTGTAAACCATCGCCACCGGTTCGTAGCTGATGCCAAAGGCTTCATTGCGCCACTTCGCCCAGGCCGGCACCGCCTCGGTCTGCAGCGACCGATGCGGCAACGCGTAGCCGTCGTTGACCAGCTTGGTCTGCAGGTCCATGCCGCTGGAAATCAGCAGGTCCGGTGTGGCGGCAGTGCTGCGATCACGCAGGAAACGCGTGTACAGATCCTGGGTGATGATGTCTTCGTAGACGACTTCGGTGCCGGGATGCAGCCGCTGGTAATCGGCGATCACCACCGCGAACACTTCGATATCGGTGGTGCCGTGGATGCGCAGCTGTGCGGTTGCCGCACCGTTGGCAGGGAAGCGCTGCACATCACCCGGTGCTGCGCGCAACGGCGCCGCCAATAAAAGCGTGCATAGCAGGATCAAGCAGCGGCTCATGCGCCATGCCTCGGCAGGTAAATGGTGGCGACCAGGCCGCCTTGTGCACGATTGCTCAGGTCGATGCGGCCGCCATGGCTTTCGACCACACGCTTGACGATGGCCAAACCCAGGCCAGCCCCGCCGGCAGGTGCGCTTTCGCCGCGTCCGAAGCGCTCGAACACGCGTTCCGCATCCGCCGCACTGATGCCGGGGCCGTGGTCGGCGATGGTCAGTACTGCCTGTGCATCCTGCACGGTCAAGGCGATCTGCAGCGGACCGTCGCCGCCGTACTTCATCGCGTTGTCGATCAGATTCTTGATCGCCTCGCGCAGCAGCAGCGCATCACCATTGACCTGAACCGCACCGGTGGTGATGGCCAGCTGCACACGCGGCGCCGGGCCAGCCTGCGGCAGCGCTTCGTGCAGGGCCTGATGCACGGTTTCGGCCAGATCCAGCGGCGCGAAGCGCTGCAGGTTGGAACGGTGGATGACGCTGGCATCGCTGAGCAACTGGTTGAGCAGGCGGCTCATATGGGTGGCATTGCGCTCGATCGCGCGCAGACTGCGCTGCATGTCCTCCGGCGCTTCCTCATCCAATGCCAACTGCGCCTGCGCGCGCAGCGCCGCCAGTGGCGTGCGCATCTGATGCGCGGCTTCGGCCATGAAGGCACGCAGGGTTTCGTTGTTGCTGGACAAACGCTCCATGAATCGATTCAAGGCAGCAACCATCTGGTTCATCTCACGCGGCACCCGCGAGTCCAGCGGGTTCAGATCGGAGGGCTCGCGCCGCGACAACTCACGCTCCAACCGCACCAGCGGGCGGAATGCACGGTGCACACCGAACGCCACCAACGCCAACAGCAAGGCCGACAGTACGCCGATGGCGATCAACGCGCGGTTGACCATTTCCTGCGCCAACGCCGCGCGGGCACGGCGCGTCTGCCCGACCTGCACCTGCACTTCGCCCTGCGCCGAAGCCGCGGCAAAGCTGCGTTTGACCACCACGAAGCGCACCGTCTCACCACTGTAGGCGGCGTCGAACAACTGCGGCGAATTGCCCTGCTTACGTGATGCAAGCGGAAGGTCCTCATAGCCGGTGATGGTCACACCGCGGCTGTCAGCCACGCGATAGAACACGCGGTCCTCTTCGGCCATCGACAACAGGTCCAAGGCCGCATACGGCAGGTCCACCTGCCATTGGCCATCCACCAACGCCACCGAGTCAGCGATGGACAGCGCCGAAGACACCAACAGGTGATCGTAGGAGCGATTTGCAGCACGTTGGCCGTAATCACGCGCAGCGAACAACAGCGCCACCGCGAACACCGCCAGCAATGCACCCAGATACAGCATCAAGGTGCGTCGCAGCGAACCCGAAGCGCGGATCTCAACCGTCGCCATCGGCCCCGCCATCGCTGGCTTCCAGCATGTAGCCCACGCCGCGCACGGTGCTGATGCGCAACGGTGCAGCCACCAGCTTCTTTCGCAGCCGGCCGATGTAGAGCTCGATGGCATTGGGCCCGGCTTCGTCGTCGAAGCCGAACAGACCCTTGGCTATCTCATCCTTGCCGACAACCTGGCCGAGCCGCCCGACCAGGATTTCCAGCAGGCGGAATTCGCGGTTCGGCAATTCGATCACCTCACCATCCAGGCTGACCCGATGCGCGGCATTGTCGAACTGGAAACCACCGATCTGCACCACTTCGCTGGCCTGGCCGCGGCCTCGCCGCAGCAGCACCCGGCAGCGCGCCTCGAACTCGCGGAAATCGAAGGGCTTGCCCAGATAGTCGTCAGCGCCAACATCCAGCGCCTGCACGCGGTCTTCGATGCCATCACGCGCAGTCAGCATCAGCACCGGGGTACTGTCACCACGTTCACGCATGCCCGCCAACACCCTCAGGCCATCAAGCTTGGGAAGACCAATATCCAGCACCACCAGATCAAAGCTCTGGTAACGCAGCACGCTGGCAGCGCCCACACCATCGGCCTGCCAGTCCACCGCATGGCCGTTGCGGCGCATGCGTCGAATGATGGCGTCGGCCAGGTCCACGTTGTCTTCAACCAGCAGCAGGCGCATCGCAAGGGAATGTGGGGGAAGGCGCGAATGCTAACGCGGAAGCTGCACGGGCGCAGTTCTGGTGACCATTGCTGCAGCGCACAATCCACTGACAGGCGGATGACAGCTAGTCCACTCCAGACTGCCGCCATGCACCAGCAGGTGCCACGTTTGCCGCGCGCCAGACGCGCACCTGGGAGGGTTTGTGGAAGCACGTGTTTTCCAACGACGCAGCATTGCCGCCACTGTCTTGCTGTGCTTCAGCGCACCGCTGTTGGCCGCTGACAACGAGAGTCCGGTCACCGCCACCATCGGCGGGCGCCTGCATCTGGATTTCGCCAGTTTCGACAATGACGGCCGCGGCACGCCCAACAAGGACGACACCGAAATCCGTCGCGCCTGGCTGGATGTGTCGGGCAAATTCTTCGTGGTCGATTACAAACTGGAGGCCGATTTTTCCGGCGACCATCCTGAGGCCAAGGATGTCTACATCAGCCGCAGCTTCGGCGATGCCGGCCGCCTGACGGTGGGCCAGTTCAAGCAGTACTACTCGCTGGATGACCGCACCGGCTCCAACTACGGCAGCTTCCTGGAACGCGGCAATGCCGGCACAACCTTGGTGCCGCTGTACCGGTTGGGCGCTTCCTGGCAGGCCAATCCGGGCGACATGACCTGGGCGGCCAGCGTCTACAGCCTGGAAAGCATTGATGCCTGGCAGGTGAAAGGCCGCGCCGCTGGCGGCCGCGTTACCTGGGCGCCCAGCCCGGCGGCGGGCGACGTACTGCACCTGGGCCTGTCGTTGGCGCGCGAGGCCTACGACAACCCCGGCGTGAATGGCGTGCCAGCCCTGCGCATTCGCCCACGCCCGGCCGGGCATCTGTCCGACGAAAGCCGCCTGACCCTGGTCGATTTCTCGGCCGGCCGCGACACCGATGTCAACAAGTGGTCGCTGGAATATGCGCAGGTGCGCGGTCCGCTGTCATGGCAGGGCGAGTTCAGTGGTGCCACCTTCGATGACGGCGCACAGCGCGGCGAGGTGATGGCCGCCTACGGCATGCTCAGCTGGTTCGTCACCGGCGAGTCGCGCAGCTACGACCGCAAGACCGGCCGCTTCGCCCGCATCAAGGACATCCGCCACAAGCACGGCGCGTTCGAGCTCGCCCTGCGCTACGACCAGATGCGCGGCAGCCAGCATCTGGATGGCCAGGCCGATCTGCGCAAGGGCAGCACCGAGGCCTGGACGCTGGCCGGCAACTGGTACCTGCGCGACAACCTGCGTTTCATGCTCAACCTGATCGAAAGCCGCAACCGTGATCGCCTTGCCGATACAACGCTGGACCGCACCCGCGCGGTGACCGGCCGCCTGCAGTTCGATTTCTAAGCCCTCTCTCCCATCTTGTCCCTTCTAGGAGTCTGCAGATGATGCTGACCATCCTCGGCTTCGGCATGGTTCTGACGTTCATGTATCTCATCATGAGCAAACGACTGTCGCCGCTGGTCGCCCTGATTACCGTACCCATCGTGTTCGCCCTGATTGGCGGCTTTGGTGCCGGCCTCGACGAAATGATGCTGGACGGCATCAAGAAGATCGCGCCCACCGGCGTGATGCTGATGTTCGCCATCCTCTACTTCGGGGTGATGATCGACGCCGGCCTGTTTGATCCGCTGGTGCGCATCATCCTGCGCATCGTCAAGGGCGATCCGCTGAAAATCGTGATGGGCACCGCCGTGCTGGCCATGCTGATCTCGCTCGACGGTGATGGTTCCACCACCTACATGATCACCGTGTCGGCGATGCTGCCGCTGTATCGGCGCTTGGGCATGAACGCGCTGAGCATGACCTGCGTGACCATCCTCGCCGGCGGCGTGATGAACCTCACCCCCTGGGGCGGGCCCACCGCGCGTGCGGCCACCGCCCTGCATGTGGACCCGGCCGATGTGTTCGTACCGCTGATCCCGGCGATGGTCCTGGCTTGCGCCGGCATCCTCGCGCTGGCCTGGTACCTGGGCATGAAGGAACGTCGCTGCTTGGGCGTGGTCGCGTTGCCGCAGGGTGGTTCGTGGATGGACGCCAGCGTCTCCGATGACAGCGATGCGCTGCCTACGGTGGAAGATGCCGAAGACACCAAGCGGCCCAAGCTGCTGTGGGTCAACCTGGTACTGACCCTGGCCTTGATGGCAGCACTGGTGATCGGCCTGTTGCCGATGCCGATCCTGTTCATGGTCGGCTTCGCCATCGCGCTGGTGATCAATTACCCGAACCTGGCCGAGCAGCGCCGCCGCGTGGTCAATCATGCCGGCAATGTGTTGTCGGTGGTGTCGCTGATCTTCGCTGCGGGCATCTTCACCGGCATCCTGTCCAATACCGGCATGGTCGAGGCGATGTCGCGCGGCTTCCTGTCAGTGATTCCGGAGGCCTGGGGCCCGTATCTGGCGGTAATCACCGCGGTGGCATCGATGCCATTCACCTTCTTCATGTCCAACGATGCCTTCTACTTCGGCGTACTGCCCATCCTGTCCGAAGCGGCGAGTCACTACGGCATCACCCCGGTGGAAATGGCGCGCGCCTCGCTCGCCGGGCAGCCGGTGCATCTGTTGAGTCCGTTGGTGCCATCGACCTATCTGCTGGTGGGCCTGGCCAAGGTCGACTTTGCCGACCACCAGAAATTCACCTTGAAGTGGGCGGTGCTGATCTCGCTGATCCTGATGGCCGGCAGCCTGCTGTTCGCCCTGTATCCGCTGGCCGCCTGAGCCGTACCTACCTGACGCATTGGAGAGCAACATGACGCTACGTATCGCTTACGTCACCAGTGGCATGGGCAGTGTAGGTACTGCCATCTGCCAGACCCTGGCCCGCGCCGGCCACACCGTGGTGGCCGGTTGCGCACCGGATTCACCGCGCAAGGCCAATTGGATCCGTGAGCAGCGCGAACTCGGCTTTGACTTCATCGTGTCCGAGGGCAACGCCGCCGATTGGAACTCCACCGCCGCCGCGTTTGCCAAGGTACGCGCCGAGGTTGGTGAAGTGGACGTGCTGGTCAACAACTCCGGAGGCAGCCGCGACATGCTGTTCCGGCAGATGACCAGTGAAGACTGGAACGCGGTGATCGCCTCCAACCTCAACACCTTGTTCAACCTGAGCAAGCAGGTGGTGGATGGCATGACCAACCAGAACTGGGGCCGCATCATCAACATCGGCTCAGTGAGCGCGCAGAAGGGCCAGATCGGCCAGGTCAACTACGCAACCGCCAAGGCGGCGATGCACGGCTTCAGCCGCGCTCTGGCCGCGGAGGTTGCAGCGCGCGGCGTCACCGTCAACACCATTTCGCCTGGCTATATCGCCAGCCAGGCGATCAGCAGTTTTCCGCCGGATGTGCTGGACAGGCTTGCGGCGTCAGTGCCGATCCGTCGTCTGGGCAAACCGGAGGAAGTGGCATCGCTGTGTGCGTGGCTGGCCAGCGATGATGCGGCCTATGTGACCGGCGCTGATTATCCGGTCAACGGCGGCCTGTACATGGGTTGATCGCAATCTGCGCACCGCATGCAGAACGTCGCGGCTTGCCGTGGCGTTCTGCGTTTTCATGCCATCGATCATCTGCAACATCCAAGCAATGCAGCAAACCGTAAGCGAGCTTTAACAATCCCGCGCCACCCTTCCGTCACCGGCCTACGCCGGCTTTCCACGGATCCGGTGAACAATGAATTGCAAACGCCTCTGCCTCGCCATCTCGCTTGCCCTGTGCAGCAGCCACGTTTATGCCGAGGCTGCGCTTGCCGACGGTGCCTCCGCGCAGACCCTGGACACCATCTCGGTGATCGGCCAGGGCCAGACCCGTCAGGTACAGCGCATCGGCGAGGTCGACAAGCAGGTGTTGCCGCCGGGCAGCAGTGGCCAGAAGATTCTTGACCGCCTGCCGGGCGTCTCGGTGCAGTCCAATGATGCCTTCGGCGCCAATGAGGAATCGCAGACCATCAGCCTGCGTGGTTTCGACAAGACCCGGCTGGGCTATACGCTTGATGGCATCCCGCTGGGCGACAACAGCTACGGCAACTACAACGGCCTGAGCATTGCCCGCGCCATCATCGCCGAGAACCTGGGCGGTGCCGAGCTGTCACAGGGCATCGGCTCGCTGGGTGTGGCATCGACCAGCAACCTGGGCGGGGCCATCCAGTATTTCTCGCAGGATCCCTCCAGCGTGTTCGGCGGCCGCGCCAGCGTAACGGTGGGCGATGACAACCAGCGCCGCGGCTATCTGCGCGTGGATACCGGCGACCTCAACGGCTTCTCGGCCTATGTCTCCGGCGTGCACCAGGACGCTGACATGTGGGCCGCGCCCTACCAGAACCAGACCACGCGCCAATTCAACGCCAAGGCGGTATGGAACGTGGGCGATCATCGCTTCGGCGCCTTCGTCGCCACCTCGCGCGTCAGCCAGGCCAACTACGCCTATCTGTCCAAGAGCATGCTGCAGCGGGGGCTTGGCTACGACTGGAACATCTATGCACCGGATTGGGACCGCGCCGTGGCGGCAGCCTATTGCGCCCCCGCCACCTTCGATGCGGATCGCTGCGCGTTCTCCGGTGGCGTCAACAGCATTGACGATGCCTACTACCAGAGCCGCGCCCTGCGCGATGACAACCTGTACTCGCTCGATGCCAACCTGCATCTCGGTGACGAACTCAATCTCAAGCTGCTGGCCTACCACCATGACAATCGTGGCCAGGGCCATTGGTGGGCGCCGGGCCAGCCGTCCTACCCTGGCACCGATCGCATGCTGCCGATCTCCATCCGCAGCACCAACTACACCATCGACCGGCAGGGCATCACCGCCGCGCTGGCCTGGAATGTCGGTATCCATGAGCTGGAAGCCGGGCTGTGGTTCGAGCACAACGACCACAACGTCGAGCGCAACTTCTATTACATCGATGGCCCCTTCCTCGACGACACCTACCTGAAGAATCCGGACCGTCGCCTGTTCGACCAGGATTTCGATATCCGCACCCGCCAGTTCTACGTGCAGGACCGCATGCGCTTCCTTGACCAGCGCCTGACCGTGGATGTCGGCATCAAGAGCCCGAACACCCGCATGCGTGCCACTGCCAGACCCGGCACCGAGCAGAAGCTCGCTTCGGGCACGCTGACCGCCAAGGAATCGCTGCTGCCGCAGCTCGGCATCGGCTTCAAGCTCAATGCCAACAACGAGCTGTTTGCGTCCTATGCCGAAAACATCGCCGCCTTCGTCGGTGGTGGCAGCGGCGGTCCGCTGCAGGTCTCACCGGAATCCTTTGCCGCCAGCGCCGGCCTGGAGCCGGAGAAGTCCAAGACCTTCGAGGCCGGCTTCCGCAGCTTCGGTGACAAGTACCAGGCCTCGTTGGCCGCCTACCATGTGATGTTCGACAACCGCCTGCTCTCGCTCAATCCCTGCACCAGCATTGAAGTAGGCACGCGCCCGGAATGCATCACCCGCTTCATCAACGTCGGCTCGGTGAAGAGCCAGGGTGCTGAGCTTACCTTCATCTTCAAGCCGGTGGATGGCCTGCAGTGGTACAACGCGCTGTCATGGAACAAGACCACCTATGAGGACGACTATGTCTCCGGTGGCGCGGTGGTGCCGGTCGCCGGCAAGATCACCGTCGACACGCCGCAACGCATGGCCTCCAGCGAGCTGAGCTGGAACCGCGATGGCTGGTTTGCCAGCCTGCGCGGCAAGTACACCGGCAAGCGCTACTACACCTATACCAACGACCAGTCGGTACCGGGCGTGACCACCTTCGATGCCGGCGGCGGCTACAGCTTCGGCCCCGGGCTGGGCCTGCAGAACGTCAAGGTGTCCTTGAACGTCACCAACCTGAGCAACAAGCGCTACGCCGGCCAGCTGAGCTCCTTCGCCCCAACCGACCCCAACGGCACCCGGTACTCGATCCACGCCAGTGCGCCGCGACAGATCTTCATGACGGTAGGTGCGGAGTTTTAAGCCTCTGGCCCCCTCCCTTTGGCCGAAGGCCAAGGGGAGGGTTGGGGAGGGGTGCTCTTCGCATCAACCGAAAAAGCCACAAACAACAGCCAACCCCTCCCCAACCCTCCCCTTCGCTGCGCGAA
>NZ_LDJJ01000075.1 GCF_001431465.1 Stenotrophomonas terrae
TGAGAGAATCTACTGAAGTACCATCACACAGCTATGACAAAAGTGACAAAGCCAAAGCCAAAGCCAAAGCCAAAGCCAAAGCCAAAGCCAAAGCCAAAGCCAAAGCAAAAGCCAAAGCAAAAGCCAAAGCAAAAGCCAAAGCAAAAGCCAAAGCAAAAGCCAAAGCCAAAGCCAAAGCCAAAGCAAAAGCCAAAACCAAAACCAAAACCAAAAACCAAAAACCAAAAACCCTCAAAAGCAATCCAGCCAGCACACCCCGGGGGAGGTGCGGGTGTGCTGGCCGGTTGCGATCAGGCGTTGAAATCCAACACCACGCGGCCTTCAATCGCGCCGGCGTGCATGCGCTTGAAGACGTCGTTGATGTTCTCCAGCTTGTCGGTGCTCACCGTGGCGGCGACCTTGCCTTCGGCGGCGAACTGCAGCGATTCCTGCAGGTCCAGGCGGGTGCCGACGATCGAGCCGCGGACGGTGATGCCGTTGAGCACCATGCCGAAGATGTCCAGCGGGAAGTCGCCCGGCGGCAGGCCGTTCAAGGACACCGTGCCGCCACGGCGCACCATGCCCAGAGCCTGTTCAAACGCCTTCGGCGATACCGCGGTGACCAGGGCGCCATGTGCGCCGCCGATTTCCTTCTTCAGGAAGGCCGCCGGGTCGGTGTTGCGGGCGTTGACGGTGATGCTGGCACCCAGGCGCTTGGCCAGCGCCAGCTTGCCGTCATCGATATCCACCGCAGCCACGTTCAGGCCCATCGCCTTGGCGTACTGCACCGCCATGTGGCCGAGGCCACCAATGCCGGAAATTGCCACCCAGTCACCGGGCTTGGTGTCGGTGACCTTCAGGCCCTTGTAGACGGTGACACCGGCGCAGAGGATAGGTGCGATCTCGACGAAGCCCACTTCCTTGGGCAGGTGGCCCACGTAGTTGGCGTTGGCCAGCGCGTACTCGGCGAAACCACCGTTCACCGAATAACCGCTGTTCTGCTGCGCCTCGCACAGGGTTTCCCAGCCGCCCAGGCAGTGCTCGCAATAGCCACAGGCCGAATACAGCCACGGAATGCCGACGCGGTCGCCTTCCTTGATGTGGGTGACGCCCTCGCCCACCGCGACCACATGGCCTACGCCCTCGTGGCCGGGAATGAAGGGGGGATTGGGCTTTACCGGCCAGTCGCCTTCGGCGGCGTGCAGGTCGGTGTGGCAGACGCCACAGGCCTCGATCTTGACCAGGATGTCGCCAGCGGCCGGGCGTGGCACGGTGACTTCTTCGATCACCAGCGGCTTGCCGAATTCGCGGACCACGGCGGCTTTCATCGTCTTGTCCATCAATCGATCTCCTTTGTGGGGATAAGTCCAGCTTGACGCCAAGCCTGGCCCGGCGCCTTGATCCAGATCACGCCCGGCCAGCCAGCGCGGACGCGATCTGGTTTCGGTTCAGAAAAAACCGAGCTTTTTCGGCGAATAGCTGACCAGTAGGTTCTTGGTCTGCTGGTAGTGGTCGAGCATCATCTTGTGGTTCTCGCGGCCGATGCCCGACTGCTTGTAGCCGCCGAATGCAGCATGTGCCGGATAGGCGTGATAGCAGTTGGTCCACACCCGCCCGGCCTGTATCGCACGGCCCATGCGGTACAGGCGTGAAGCATCGCGGCTCCACAGCCCGGCGCCGAGGCCGTAGAGCGTGTCATTGGCGATTTCCAGCGCTTCTTCTTCGGTCTTGAAGGTGGTTACCGATACCACCGGCCCGAAGATTTCCTCCTGGAAAACACGCATCTTGTTGTGGCCCTTGAACACCGTCGGCTTGACGTAGAAGCCGTCGGCCAGATCGCCGTCGAGCTGGTTCTGCTCGCCACCGATCAGCACTTCCGCGCCTTCGGCCCTGCCAATTTCGATATAGGACAGGATCTTCTGCAGCTGCTCCTGCGAGGCCTGCGCGCCGACCATGGTGTTGGGGTCCAGCGGGTTGCCCTGCTTGATCGCCGCCACCCGCGCCAACGCACGCTCCATGAACTTCTCGTAGATCGATTCCTGGATCAACACCCGCGACGGACAGGTGCAGACCTCGCCCTGGTTGAAGGCGAACATCACGAAACCTTCCACCGCCTTGTCGAGGAAATCATCGTCCTCGACCATCACGTCGGCGAAGAAGATGTTGGGCGATTTGCCGCCCAGCTCCAGCGTCACCGGGATCAGGTTCTGGCTGGCGTACTGCATGATCAGCCGGCCGGTGCTGGTTTCGCCGGTGAAGGCGATCTTGGCGATACGCGGGCTGCTGGCCAGCGGCTTGCCGGCTTCCAGGCCGAAGCCGTTGACGATATTGAGCACGCCCGGCGGCAGCAGGTCGCCAATCACTTCCATCAGCACCAGGATCGAGGCCGGCGTCTGCTCGGCCGGCTTCAGCACCACGCAGTTGCCGGCGGCCAGTGCCGGCGCCAGCTTCCATGCCGCCATCAGCAGCGGGAAGTTCCACGGGATGATCTGCCCGACCACGCCCAGCGGCTCGTGGAAGTGATAGGCCACGGTGTCGTTGTCGATCTGCGACAGGCTGCCTTCCTGCGCGCGCAGGGCACCGGCGAAATAGCGGAAGTGGTCGGCCATCAACGGCACGTCGGCGTTGAGCGTTTCGCGGATCGGCTTGCCGTTGTCCCAGGTTTCAGCATGGGCGATCAGTTCGAGGTTTTCCTCGATGCGGTCGGCGATGCGGTTGAGGATGTTGGCGCGCTCGGTGGTGGAGCGCTTGCCCCAGGCATCCTTGGCGGCGTGCGCAGCATCCAGTGCCAGCTCCACGTCCTCGGCATTGGAGCGCGCCACCTGGGTGAACACCTTGCCGGTGATCGGGGTGATGTTGTCGAAATACTGGCCACTGCGTGGGGCCACCCATTGGCCGCCGATGTAGTTGCCGTAGCGGGATTTGAACAGCGATTGTGGATCAGTGGCGTGCGGCTTGGCGGACAGGACTGCGTTCATTGTGGGATCTCCGGTTCGGCGGTGTGTGGGCCGCGTGTGTGGCGGTGCCGGTAACAGGCGCAAGAGCGGTGCCAAGTTCGGCCTGCTGCAACGCGGCAGCCCACAAACGCAACGCCGGCCGGGCCGGTGCTCGGATTTTGCTGCGCTGCGAAACGGCCAGTGATTGCAGTGCCAGCGCGGCTGTGCTGTTAATCGGGACAGTGGTTTGAACAGCTGTCGCAAAATGCGACACAGGAGCGCTCATGGCACTGGCACTGCAACACCGCGTGGGCAACGCTCGCCGCTCGTTCTTCGAGCGCGGCACCACGCCCGTGGGCACCGTGCCCGACACCATCCTGCAGTCCTGGCGGCGCTGCCAGCGCAGCGGTCTGGCGGTGGATGCCGAGCCCGCATTGGAACCCCTGCCTGGCCACAACCTGCGTGAGCTGCGCGAACGCCATGAGCGCCTGTGGCGTTTGGCGCGTGCCGAGCTGGACGGGCTGGCCGCGCACGCCGCCAGTACCGGCAGCATCGTGCTGCTCACCGATGAGAGCGGTTGGATCCTCAACGCTGAAGGCAGCGCCGGCTTTCTCGACAAGGCCGGGCGCGTGGCCTTGATGCCGGGTGTGTGTTGGAGCGAAACGGCGGTGGGCACCAATGCCATCGGCACCGCCATCGTCGAAGGCCGCGCGGTGGAAGTGCGCGGCGGCGAACACTACTTCGCCCCGCACGGCATCCTCAGTTGTTCGGCCATGCCCATCCACGACCCGCACGGGCAGCTGGCTGGCGTGCTCGATATCAGCGGCCCGGCCAGCGTGCAGCAGATGCATGCGATGGGCCTGGCGCGGCTGGCCGCCAACCGCATCGAGCACCGGTTCTTTGAGAATGGTCTGGCTGAGTGCGAGCTGCTGCGCCTGCACCACGACCGCACCCTGCTGGGCACTGCCGGCGAAGCGCTGCTGGGCTTCCGCAATGGCCGCCTGGTCGCCGCCAATGGTGTTGGCCTGCGGTTGTTCGGGCTGGAACGTGGGGATATCGGCCGCGCTTCGTATGAAGCGCTGTTCGAGGTGCCACTGTCGCGGATGCGCGATGAGGGCATGCTGCAGGATCGCAGTGGCCGCGTGCTGCATGGTCAGCTGGAGGCGGCCACACCGAAAACCCGTTCGCGCGCGTTGAGCGTTGAGCAGCCCTTGGCACGCCCACTGGCAGTAGTGGTGGCAGCGCCCGCAGTGGTATTCGATGCCAGCCAACGCGAACAGCTACTGCGTGCCGGCCGTGTCCTGGAGGCCGGCCTGCCGGTCCTGTTGCAGGGTGAAACCGGCACCGGCAAGGAAGTGGCCGCACGCGCGCTGCATGCGCAGGGCAGCCGCAGCGGCAAGCCCTTCGTCGCGGTGAACTGCGCGGCCTTGCCGGAAGGATTGATCGAAGCCGAACTGTTCGGCTACGAGGAAGGCGCCTTCACCGGTGCCCGCCGCCAGGGCAGCCAGGGCCTGTTGCGGCAGGCACAGGGCGGAGTGTTGTTCCTCGATGAAATCGGCGATATGCCGCTGGCCTTGCAGCCGCGGCTGTTGCGCGTATTGCAGGACCGCGAGCTGTCACCGCTGGGCGGCGGCAAGCCGGTCAAGCTGGATTTCATGCTGATCTGCGCCACCCACTGCGATCTGCAGCAGGCAATGGACGAAGGCCGTTTCCGTTCGGATCTGTATTACCGCATTGCCGACCACGTGACGCGGCTGGCACCGCTGCGTGATACGCAGGACCGGATGCAGTTGCTGCAGGCGATGTGGCAGCCCTTGGCGCAGGGGCGGGAGTTCAGCGCGGCGGCTGAGACCGCTCTGCTTGGCTATGACTGGCCGGGCAATCTGCGCCAACTGGCGGCGTGCCTGCGCACCCTGGTGGCATTGACCGAGCCGGGGGCGGCGATAGATGTGGAGCTGTTGCCGGAGTATCTGCAACGCGCTACGCAGCGCGCTGTTGCGGTGCCGGTGGTGGATGGCAGCCTGCAGGAGCTGGCCCTGGATGTGATGCGGCAGACCTTGGCGGCCTGCGATGGCAATGTCAGTTTGGCGGCGAAAAGGTTGGGGGTTAATCGCAGTACTTTGTATCGGCGTTTGAAGCTTTAGAGCTGAGCAACGGCAACAGCAACAGCAACAGCAACAGCACCCCTCCCCGACCCTCCCCTTCGCTATGCGAAAGGGAGGGAGTGGTTTCGGCGGCCTGCAAGACCGCGAGCGACTGCAGCTTCTGCCCCCTCCCTTTGCCGAAGGCAAGGGGAGGGTTGGGGAGGGGTAAGTCTTTGACGTTGACCCAAAGCCAACCTCAACCCCCCATCACCCCGGCAACACCGCCGCAGCACGCGCCAAGGCTTCAATCCCCTTCCAATCACGCGCCTGCAGCAGCTCACGCGTGGTCAACCACGAACCGCCCACGCACAGCACATTCGGCAGGTGCAGGAACTGCGACGCAGTCTGCGCGCTGATGCCGCCGGTGGGGCAGAAGCGCACATCACCGAATGGCCCATTCCAGGCCGACAACATCGCCGCGCCGCCGGCCTGCACCGCCGGGAAGAACTTGAACGTATCCAGGCCGTGCTCCAGCCCGCGCATCAGTTCGGACGAGGTTGCAACGCCGGGCAGGAACGGCAGGTCGGTAGCGCGTGCTGCCGCATACAGCGTGTCGGTTGCGCCCGGCGACACTGCGAAGCGGCCGCCGACGGACTTCACTTTCTCCATCTGTGCCGGCGTCAGCACGGTGCCGGCACCCACCACCGCATCGGGCACCGCTTCGACCATGGCCTTGATCGCATCCATCGCAATCGAGGTACGCAGGGTGACTTCGATCACCGGCAAACCGCCATTGAACAAGGCCTGCGCCACCTGCACCGCATCGTCGACGTTTTCGGGAGTGAACACCGGAATCACCGGGGCCAGTTTGAGCACTGCGCGTACGCGCGGATCAGCGCCGGACATCGAACTTTCCTTCGCCCATCAGGGCCATGACGTCGGCCACGCCGACAGGGTTGAAATCACCGGGAATGGAATGCTTCAGGCAGCCTGCGGCCAGACCGAAACGGATCGTGGTTTCCGCATCCATGCCTTCGATCAGGCCGTGCAGCACGCCGGCTGCAAACGCGTCACCACCGCCGATGCGGTCAACGATATCGGTCAGCTCCTCGGCCGGCGCCAGCGCACGGCTGCCATCACGACCGAGCAGCATCGCGCCCAGCGAATGGTGGCCGACGCTGTGCGCGGTGCGCTGCGTGCAGGCCATGTACTGCAGGCGTGGAAACGCCGCAAACGCCATCGCGGCGGCAGCGTCCACCCGTGCCTGCGGCTCGCTCTGGTTGAACTCGCCGCCCAGCACCACCCCAATGTCGCGGTAGTCGGCAAACACGATATGCGCGCAGTCAAACAGGTCGCGCAGGATCGCCTTGGCGTCGCCGCCCCAGCGTTCCCAAAGCTTGGGCCGGAAGTTGCCGTCGAAGGAGACCTTGATGCCGCGTTCGTTGGCGGCGCGTGCGGCAGCCAGGGTGGCCTGCGCCGCTTCCATGCCCAGCGCCGGGCTGACCCCGGACAGGTGCAGCCACTGCGCGCCCTGCAGCAGTGCCGGCCAGTCGTAGCTGTCGGCGCGGGCGCTGGCAAAGGCCGAGTCGGCGCGGTCATAGACCACTTCACTGGGACGGTGGCCGGCGCCGGTGGTGAGGAAGTACAGGCCCATGCGGCCGTCACTGCGGCGCACGCGGCTGGTGTCCACGCCATGGCGGCGCAGTTCACCGGCCACCGCCGCACCCAGTGGGTTGTCGGCCACCACGCTGATCATTGCCACCTCATGGCCGAAGTGCGCCAGTGACACGCCGACATTGGCCTCGGCACCGCCGGCATGCACGTCCAGCGCGGGCGACTGCAGCAGCAACTGGTTGCCGGGCGCGCCCAGGCGCAGCAGCAGCTCGCCGAAACACACAACACGGGGGGAAATCATTGGCATTCCTGTCTCCTTGTCGATCGGCGCGCATCATGGCACGGCTGATTGACTATCGGTGTCATTTGCCCGCCACTGTCCCCTTGTCTGCCCGTGTTACCGTCCGCCAATGTCCCTCAGACAAAGGTTTTCGCCCTGTTTGGCTCCTGTTGCAGTGCAAGATGCTCCCTCTTCACGCAGCTGCTACTTTCCGTTTTGACCAGCGGTGTCATCCGACGAAAAGCACAAGCCGGAGCCACTGCATCGCATGTAAACCTTGGAGAGGGGAAGCATATGAAGCCACGCAACACGCAGAAAAAGACACCGGTTACCTTGCTCGCGTTGGGGATCAGTTTGGCCCTGCAGGCCGGCGTTGCCATGGCCCAGGATGCAGCTGCGCCGGCCACCAGCGGCACCGCCGCCACCGAACTGGATGCGGTGACCGTCACCGGTTATCGCGCCAGCGTGGAGAAGGCGCTGGATATCAAACGCAGCGAAGCCGGGGTAGTGGATGCCATCGTCGCCGAGGACATCGGCAAGTTCCCGGACCTGAATCTGGCCGAGTCACTGCAGCGCATTCCCGGTGTGGTGATCGCGCGTGATGCCGGTGAAGGCCGCAGCATCACCGTGCGCGGCCTGGGTTCGGATTTCACCCGGGTGCGCATCAATGGCATGGAGGCGCTGTCGACGGTCGGGTCCGGTGACCAGACCGGCGGTACCAACCGCGGTCGTGGCTTCGACTTCAATGTGTTCGCCTCCGACCTGTTCTCGCAGCTGATCGTGCGCAAGACCGCATCGGCCGATGTGGAGGAAGGCTCGCTGGGTGCAACGGTCGATCTGAACACCGCGCGCCCGTTCGACTATGACGGCTTCACCTTCGCTGCCAGCGGCCAGGCCAGCTACAACGACATGGCGCAGAAGGCGGACCCGCGTGTTGCTGCGTTGATCGCCAACACGTTTGCCGATGGCACGTTTGGCGCGCTGCTGTCGGTGGCCTATTCCGAGCGCCAGGCGCTGGAAGAAGGTTCCAACACCGGCCGTTGGGCCAATGGCCCGAGCAATGGTGGTTTCAACAAGAGTTCGCCGTTTACCGAGGCACTCTCCGCTGACACTTTCCACCCCCGCTTCCCGCGCTATGTGCAGATGGAGCACATGCAGAAGCGCCTGGGCGTGACCGGCTCGCTGCAGTGGAAGCCCACGGACGCTACCGAGCTTTCGTTGGATGCGCTGTACTCGAAGATCGATGCCGAGCGCGACGAGCACTACATCGAGGCGATTTCCTTCAGTCGCTCGGGTAGCGGCAAGCCGCAGACCATCGTTCAAGACGGTGAGGTCCGCAACAACGCGTTGGTCTATGGTGTGTTCGACAACGTCGACATCCGCTCGGAGAACCGCCATGACGAGTGGAGCACCGAGTTCAAGCAGGTAAGCCTGAACTTCAAGCATCGCTTCAATGATGATTTCAGCATTTCCGGCAAGGTTGGCAGCACCCGCTCGGCCCATGAAAACCCGGTGCAGACCACGGTCATCATGGACAAGTTCGACGTCGATGGCTTCAGCTACGACTACCGCGGCAACATGAATCGCCCGGTGCTGAACTACGGTATCGATCCAACCGACCCGAATGGCTGGACGCTGGCCGAGATCCGCCTGCGCCCGCAGTACGTGGACAATGATTTCGACACCGCTCAGCTCGACTTCAACTGGAACATCAGCCCCGGCTTCCGTCTGAAGGGCGGCGTGCTGGCCAAGGACTACAGCTTCAAGACGGTGGAACTGCGCCGCGCGGCCGAAGCCACGGTGCCGGATTTCGCCGACGGCACCAAGTTTGTCCCGGGTGACTTGACCTCGCAGGCCGGCTTGAAGGGCTTCCAGGGCTATCCGTCCAACTGGGTGGTGCCGGATCTCAATGCAATCGCCGACCTGCTCGACATCTACAGCAACAGCGGAATGTTCGCGGTGGCGCCGCGCCTGAACAATACGCGCAGTGTCGAAGAAAAAGATCGCGGTGTCTGGTTGATGGGCGAGTTCTCCACTGACCTGGGTTCCATTCCACTGTCCGGCAACTTCGGCGTCCGCTATGTCGAGACCAAGCAGAGCTCGGTGGGGTCAGGCCTGGTCAACGGTGTGACCACGCCGGCAACGGCCAGCCGCAAGTACGACGACACCCTGCCCTCGTTCAACCTGGTCGCCGAAATCACGCCGGATTTCCTGGTGCGTCTGGGCGCTGCCAAGGTGATGACGCGTCCGGGTCTGGGCAACCTGACCCCCGGTGTGACCGTGGCCGTTGCAGGTGGCGCGCGTACCGTCAGTGGCGGCAATCCGGCGCTTGATCCGAGCCGCGCTACCAATATCGATCTCGGCTTCGAGTGGTACTTCAATGAAGGCGCGATGGCCAGCCTCGGTCTGTTCTACAAGGACATCGAGAGCACCATCTACAACCTGAAGGAAGTCCGCTCGTATGCCAGCAGTGGGCTGCCGGCTTCGCTTCTGGATGGCACGGGTGCCACCGTCAATGACGATTTCACCTTCACCACGCCGATCAACACCAAGGGCGGCGACCTCAGTGGCGTGGAGGCGAACTATGTTCAGCCCTTCACCTTCCTGCCAGGCAAGTGGTCCAACCTGGGTATGCAGCTGAACTACACCTGGGTGGAGTCGAACATCAAGTATCCGGACAGCAATGGCGACCTGGCATTGAAGCAGGACCTGCTGGGCCTGTCGCGCAGCTCCTGGAACGCTACCTTGTTCTATGAAGGCGAGAAGTTCGCCGGACGTATCTCGGCAACCAATCGTGATGACTATCTGACGGCGGTGCCAGGTGCGGAAGTCGGCTTCAACGTCGACGGCGTGCATGGCGTCAGCGGCACCACCGTGGTTGATGCCTCGTTGCGCTACAAGATCAGCGACCAGGTGGAACTGAGCCTGGAAGCGATCAACCTGACCAACGAAGGCTATGACGAGTGGGTGCAGTCGCCGGCCACCGGCCAGCTGCCGCTGTACTACACCGAGACCGGCCGTCAGTACCTGTTGGGTTTCCGCTACAAGTTCTGATGTTGTGATGCCCCTCCCGGCGCAACGCCGGGAGGGGCTTTCAATGGTGCGACGCAGAATGTGCAGACGCGTTGGCGTCGCTAACTTGGCCCACCGCATGCGGCGTTGTACCCACGCCGCACGCCACCAAGAGACGCACGATGCTTTCACGTTCCACCCGCCCAGTATTCCGCCCCTTGCTTCTGGCTTCTGCGCTGCTGTTGGCTCTCCCGACAGCAGCGCAGGCTTCTTCCTCGCCGCAGCTGCTGTTCCACGTATCCGCGGACCAGGGCTTCGTTGCTGACAGCGCACGCGGCGACGCCACCCCCAACTTCCAGGACAAGGTCAGCCTTGTCGACGACGGTGCGCATGGCCGCGCCATCCAGTGGCAGGACGATGGCGTGCTGTCGTGGAACGCACCCGGCAATATCCAGGCCGAACGCGGCACGCTGTCGTTCTTCTGGCGCTCGCGTTACGCGGTGGGTGAAACCCCGTTCGTGATCTTCCGTGTCGGCTATGCCGACCACAGCAGCTGGGACATGGCCTGGCTGCGCATCGACTGGAACGGCCACGGCTTCGATGCCTTCGTCACCGATGCCAATCTGGCCCGCACCCGCGTCTCGTTCAAGCTCGACAGCAATCCTTCGCCCGAGCAGTGGCAGCACATCGCCTTTGCCTGGGATGAAGACAAGGGCGTCAAGCTGTTCGTCGATGGCCGCGAAGTCGCGCAGGCGGCGACCACCGGTGACTACGATGCCGCGTTGGACCAGTTCGGCCTCGCCGGGCGGGTGATGGCGCCCTACCAGGTGCAGAGCCGCTACAACTTTCTGCGCGGCAGCGACTTCGATGAGATCCGCGTCTACGACCGCATGCTCGATGCCAACGGCGTCGCCGCGCTTGCACGCAATGCCGAACCACGCAGTGCCGAGACCGGGACCGCGTCGCAGCGTGCCTGGTGGCACCGCTATGGCTGGGAAGGCGCGCCGCCACCGGTACTGAGCGCAGCGACGACAACGATCCGCAAGGTCGAGTTTGCCGACGTCAAGGACAAGCTGCAGTGGATGTGGAAAGGCACCGACGGCATTGCCGAAACCACCTGGCCTGGCGTCTACAACCGTTCGCGCCTGCCCGGCCGCAATGACTATATGCAGCTGCCGGACTGGAACACCTATGTTGAAGGTGGCCAGCAACTTGACCTGACCGTGCCGGCAGGCGAAACCATCAATCGCATCGAGATGCGCGGTGCCGCCTATGGTGAACTGAAGGGCACCGCAGGAACCTTGTTCAATCGTCCGCAGGGCGTGGTGCGCAGCGTCGACAGCTTCGCCGATCAGGTGGGTGGCACGCTGCACTTCCTCAACACCGCGCAGGAAACGCCCATCCAGGAAATCTGGGGCTATCAGGTCAGCGACACCGCCGAGCCGGAGGGCACGGTCAAGCAGCGCTACCAGATCGACAGCAACGTGTTGCCGGACTACATCAACATCGCAAGCCTGCGTGACTACATCGACGGTCGCTTCGCGCCGGACGAGCGCAGCACGGTGATGGCCTTGCCCAAGGGCGCGGGTTCGCGCAAGCGCGGCGCCGACAGTCTGCCGGCCAAGCCAATGCCGATCGTGCACGTGCTGGTTCCGTCCGGTGTGGGTGACGCGCCGGCCGCACAGCCGCTGATCCGTAGCTGGGCGCATAGCTGGGAAAACATGCACGATGGCCTCGATGGCGTGGCCATCGATATCCCGGCCCTGGATCTACCGGCTACGCATGACGGCCTGATTCCGCTGAACATCCGCATCAAGGACCCGATCTGGCCGGCACGCGACATGATTGATGTCTCGGTGTCGGTGAAGCCGGGCCAGGCACGCACGTTGTGGCTGGATCTGCGCGACCGCATCCTCACCGCCGACAGCCTGTGGATCTCGGTGGCCTCGGCGGCACCGGGCTTCAATGCCGCATCGCTGGATGGTGGCGAAGTGCGGCTTGTCTTCAAGGACCGCAAAGAGGCGACCAAGCAGCACGTTGCCGACCGCTTCAACCAGGTGCGTGACAACTGGGGCTTCCTGGTCGAGGAACACACCACCTCCAAGCGCCAGCGTCTGTACGCGCGCGTCTATGCCGACCTGAGTGATCTGCTGCGGGTTGATCCCGAGCATGAACTTGGCCGTCTGTATTGGAACTACATCAGCTACAACAGCCAGGGCAAGCCGCCGTTCGAGCAGCCACTGCCGCCCAAGGGTGTGCCGCTGTGGGCGTTCCGCCAGGTGGAAGACCTGAAATACGTGCGTCGCTTCGTCGACTGGTGGATTGAAAACCGACAGGTGCCCTACGGCGATTTCGGCGGCGGTATTTCCGACGACTCGGATCTGGTCCAGCAATGGCCGGGGCTGGCGCTGATGGGGGTTGAACCGGAGCGGCTGAACACCTCGCTGACCGCGCTGTCGGACGCGGTCTACAAGAACGGCATGTTCTCCAATGGCCTGAGCACCATCGAGACCGACGAACTGCACGCTTACGAGGAAGGCATCAACGCCAATAGCGCGATGCTCTACCTCAACTGGGGTGACCCGCTCACCGTCGAGCGCCTGATGGAAACGGTGAAGGCCTTCGACGAGCGCATCATCCTGCGCAACCCGCAGGGCAACCTGCTGTTCTCCAGCAACTGGTTTGGTGGCAACAAGGTCTACCGCGAGCCGAACTGGCAGTGGCAGAAGCCGTATTCGTTCCCAGCCCTGCACCCGGCCTTCCTGATCGGCGAGTACAACGCCGATCCCACCGGCCGCAAGCTGGTCACCGGCCTTGCTGACGGCTATCTGGCCCACGCCTATACCGACGACAAGGGCCGCTTCACCCTGCCCAATGAAATCAACTGGGCCACCGGCAAGACCCGCGGTGGTGAGCTGAACCAGGGCTCGGGCAGCGGCGATGTGATGCATACGTTCTGGGCCGCGTGGCGTTGGAGCGGCGATGCCAAGTACCTGCAGGCGCTGGACTACCGCGTGCTGCGTAGTGGGCCGGGCGTGCTGTCCAATCTGGGCGAGAACTACGTCGATGTACTCGGCAGACAGCAGGACTGGGGCAAGCGGTTGCTGGCCGACGCCGACAAGGGCGGCAGTGGCTTTGCTGCGATCAGTGCCTGGCAGCAGACCGGTGACAAGAAGTACCTGGAAGCGCTGCATGCCGATGGCATCCAGGCCAAGGCGCAGCGCGAGTACATGAACACCGAAGGCCACTGGTGGAGCGACCGCGTCGAGGCGCCGAGCGAGTTCCTGCAGCGCCTGCGCCTGGGCGGTATCGGCCTGAAGCGTAACCAGAGCTGGCCGGGACATACCGTCAGCTGGCAGTTCGCCCAGCCTGAGGGTGCCGAGCAGGTCGCCCTGCTGGTGCATGCGCCCTCACGCGAGCGCTTCAAGGTGATCGCCTACAACCTGGGCAACACGCCGCTGGACGCGACGATGACCGGCTGGAACATCGCTGCCGGCACCTGGCGGGTGCGCAGTGGCGTCGATCGTGACGGTGATGATGTGATCGACGGCAAGGCGGAAGTGCGTGAGCTGCTGCTGGAGAAGAGCGCGAGCACGCAATTGCGGTTTGCGCCGAAGCAAAGCCAGGTATTCGAGTTCGAGCTGGTGACAGCGGGCACGCCGGTGGAGACACGCGCCGACCTGGGTATTGGCCGCGGCGATCTGAAGATAGAGGGCGAGCGCGTATTGCTGACCGTGCACAGCCTGGGGCATGTGGGCACCAGTGCTGGCTATGCGGTGCTTGAGGATGCGCGCGGCCGTGAAGTTGCGCGGGTTGCGGTGCCTGCCTTGGAAGCGCCGTTGGACCTGGTGCCGCGCACAGTGACGGTTGAGCTGGCATTGCCTGTTGGCTTCAAGCGTGAGGGGGCGAGTGTGCGGGTGGGCCTTGAGGGGGATGGGGCTGAGGTGACGAAGCTTAATAACCGGTTGCCGCTGTCGACGCGTTGATTAACCGGAGCCTTGATGCTTCGAGGCTTTGAAGCCCCTCTCCCCTTGCGGGAGAGGGGTTGGGGAGAGGGGACGCGATCGAAGATCGCTGCTTGTATTCGCTCAAAAGCGAGCGTGCTCCGCACGCCTCCCCTCTTCCGCCCTTCGGGCACCTTCTCCCACAAGGGGAGAAGGGAGCAAAAGCCAAAAGCCAAAAGCCAAAAGCGCCGGCGCCAACTGTAGTGCCGAGCCATGCTCGGCAGGTGGCATTACCGGGAAAGCCTCTGCCGAGCATGGCTCGGCACTACAGGCGTGCCGGCTTCGCCGCTCCCACAAAACCCTGCGCGCCGATTACGCGTCCAAGCCCAATTCCCTGCACTCACGCGCATACCAGCGCGGGGCATCTCCAATCGGTTGGAATACGTGGCTGCGTTCCATCACGCTCTGGTAGACGTGCACCGATATCGCGATCCGCTCGGCATCGCTGTTGCGCAGCGTATGGAACTCATCCGGCGGAATCAGATTACCCGCACTGCCCTTGCAGCCCTGCAGGCAGTCACGCGGGGCGAACCGGTAGCGCTCGCCATCGCGCTCCAGCATCCGGTAGGGGGTGATCTCTAACGTGCCCTGCCACACGCCTTCAACGCACCACAGGCCGTCGTGGTCATGCAGCGGCGTGCCCTGCCCCGGCCCCCAGGTCATGGCGATGATGCTGTAGCCATGCTGCGGGCTGCGGTAGATCTCGCGGCGCGCGTAGTGGCCGTGCAACGGTGCATGCACGCAGGCCGGCAGCACGATCTGCGGATCGCGGATGGCCTGCTCCAGTACGCGTTGGATCCGGGCAACGGCGACGTGGGTGTCGCTCGCCTGCAGGGCGGCATCAATGCCATCCAACAGGCGCTGGCGTCCGGCAAATTCGGGATGCGGGCAATGCAATGTCATTGCCGCAGTCTAGGCAAGGCAGGTAAAGATTCCGTTGAAACTATCTGCTCGCCTGTTCAGAACGTGCCGCGCTGGATGAAGGGTGCCTGTTGATAGAGCCGGCGCTCGCCACCACGCGGATCATCCATCTGTCTGCTCCGGGTATCGAACAGCATTGTCTGCCGGCGCTCCAGCGCATGCTGCTGCCACTGCGGCAGCCCGGGATGGTTGGGGTCGCCATTCCGAGCGAAGGCCAGCAGTGCATCACTCATTGTGTCTGCCAGCTGCTGCATCGCCGCACCACTGCCGGTGCGTGAACCGGGCTGGGCGTTGTTGTGGAACACCAGCGGAATATCCAGGGTATGGAAGGCACGCAATTTGGCAGCATCGCCGTCGCGATCATAGCCGTCCAGTTGATAGGCCCAGGTCGGTGCGCCCTGGCGCGCGCGTGCTTCCAGTTCTTCCACGGCACCGCGCCAGGAGCGGCCAGCGGTGGTGGCGGCAAAGAACACCTCCGACGGCGAATACTGCGGGTATAGCCGGCGGTATTCAGCGATCACCACCGACGGCAACAGATCCACGTATTGCTGCGCCTCGAGCTTGGCCGGCAATTCTTCCCAGCTCAGTTCGAAATTCTTTGGATCATTGCCGAGGAAGGCGCGGGTTTCGTCATGGGTATTGCCGATCACCATCGGGATTGTCGCCGACTGCTGCGCTGCCTGCGGCCAGAACGGATGCACCGGCAGATTGCGTGCGTCCAGTACCGGGCCGACATACAGGCTGCTGTTCTCCACCCGCGAGGGATCGCGCACCTTCACCGCTTCCAGCAGTTGCTGCATCGGCATGCGCCGCAATGCATCGGCGTCGGTCTTGAAGTGCTCCAGCACCAGCTGCGCGCGCTGGGTGGCCGCACGTGGGCCAGCGGCGGTGGCCTGTTGGCCGCTCATCGTCCAGGCGCGATGGAACAGGCCTTTTGCAGCCGGCATCGCCATCAGCGTGGCGATCTTGGCACCACCGCCGGATTGGCCGAACACGGTGACATTGTCGGCATCGCCACCAAACTCGGCCGCGTGCTGGCGCAGCCATTGCAGCGCCTGGATCAGATCAAGCTGGCCGACATTGCCGGAGTCGGCAAAGTGCTCGTCGCCGAGTTGGGCCAGGTAGAGATAGCCGAACAGATTGAGCCGGTGATTGACCGTGACCACCACCACGTCGCCACGCCGGCACAGGTTGCTGCCGTCATACAGCGGGTCGCTGCCGGAGCCGTTGTTGTAGGCGCCGCCGTGGATATAAAACAGGATCGGCCGCTTGCCGCCGTCGCGCAGGGCTGGCGTCCACACATTGAGGTAAAGGCAGTCTTCGCTGCCCGGGCCTTCACTGCCGGTCTGCGGTGCGGCTGCGCCGTAGTCGAGGGCCTCGCGGACGCCGCGCCAGGGTTGTTCAACCAGCGCGGACTGGAAGCGGCGTGGTGCGGTGTCGGCGCCGTAGGGGATGCCCCGGAAGACGTGTACGCCGGCTTCGGTCTGGCCGGCGAGGCGGCCGCTGCGGACGCGGGCGATGGGGCTGGTGGTGCTGGCCCAGCTGCTGTTGCTGAGGGTGGCAAGGCTGGTTGCTGCGGCCAACAGGGTGGTTTGCTGGAGGAAACTGCGGCGGGCCGGGTTGTTTGGGTTCTGGGGCATGGTTTTGTCCTGGAATGGCGGGGACTGGGCGTGCTTCGCCCTCTCCCCAACCCCCGCTTCGCGCCCCGGCCCTCGCGCTGGCGCGAGGGCGTTCGTGGGGTCGCGAACCGGTGGTTCGCAGGCGACCGTACTCACCCCGCAGGGAGAGGGGCTTGAGCGCTACTTCGGTTGAGTTGTCTGCGATGCCATCCAGCTCAGCGCCAGTTGCGGCCAGGCGGCGGTGGTCAGGCCTGCGGTGCCGCGGGTGCCGAAGCCGTGGCCGCCGTGCGGAAACAGGTGCATTTCGCTGCTGACCTTGGCACTGCGCAGGCTGTCGTAAAACTGCAGGCTGTTGCCTACCGGCACCACGTCATCATCGGCGGCATGCAGCAGGAAGGTCGGTGGCGTATCCGCGCGTACCTGCAGCTGCATCGAGTACTGCTGCAGCAGTGCGTCGCTGGGCGTGTTGCCCAACAGGCGCTGGCGCGAGCCTGCATGTACGTCGTCGCCGCGCATGGTGATGACCGGGTACATCAGCAGCTGGAAATCGGGGCGCGCGCTTTCTGCGTCGATCACATCGCTGTGCGGGTAAACACTGCGGTCAAAGCCATTGCCCAGCCGTGCTGCGAGATGTCCGCCGGCCGAGAAACCCATCGTGCCGATACGCTGCGGGTGCAGGCCCCATTCCGTGGCGCGGTGACGGACCAGCCGCATCGCGCGCTGCGCATCGGCCAGTGCGGCCTCCCTATCGGCGCGGCCTTCGCCGGGTAGCCGGTAGCGCAGCACGAACAGGGTCACCCCGCCCTGCTCCGCCAAGGCAGGCACCAGCGCCGTGCCTTCCTTGTCCAGCACTACCCGCTGGTAGCCGCCGCCGGGGATCACCAGCAGCGCGCTGCCATTGGGCCTGGCCGGGCGATAGGCCACAAGGTAGGGCGTGCTGACATGCTCGATATAGCGGTCCGGCAGCGCCGGATCGGCGCTGCGTTCGACGATGCGCTGCGCCTGCGGCAGCGCTTTGTCCCCCGGTGCCATACCTTGCGGCCACAGCGCGATGCGCTCGGCGGAACCCTCTGCAGGTTCACTCGCGGTGGCGGCCGTTGCGGCCGCCGGCAGAAATGCGATAAAGGCGGCGAAAGCCAACTGGCGCAGGGGTTTCAGTCGAATCATAAGGGCTGGGATCGGATGGATGGTGGTGGCGCGGTACAGCTTCTGGTGCACTGCACATTGTCAGATGACACCGGTTTACCTTATACAGCCAGTCACGGCACTGTCGATGGGCAGTGCAACAAAGTCACCAGGAGACGCACTTGAGCAACGACCAAGGCAGCCAGCAGCAGGCAAGCGCCGCGCTGGACGAGATTGCCCGCACTTTTGTGGAAGCACGCCGCGACGGCCGTTCGCTTCCGGATTTCCCGGGTGCAATCCCGGAAGACCTGGTCACCGCCTATCAGGTGCAGGACCTGGCCATCGGCCGCTGGGATGACAGCGTGGTCGGCTGGAAAGTGGGCTATATCGCTGCCGAGCGTCGCGACAACTCCGGTGACGACCGCCTGCTTGGGCCGATTTTCAAGCGCAATCTCTGGAATGCTACCGGTAGCATCGTGGAGATCCCGGTATTTGCGGCCGCCGGCGGCTTCGCCGCGGTAGAGGCCGAATACGTGCTGGAACTGCAGGCCGATGCACCGGCCGACAAGCTGGACTGGACCCCGGAAGAAGCCGAAGCGCTGCCGGCGCGTCTGCTCATCGGCGTGGAAGTGGCCAGCAGCCCGCTCAAGACCATCAACGTGCTGGGCCCGCGCGTGGTGGTGTCCGATTTCGGCAACAACAACGGCCTGGTGCTGGGCGGCGAAGTACCGAACTGGACCCGCTGCGACGAGCCGGAGCTGCGCGCACAGACCGAGATCGACGGCGTGGTGGTCGGCACCGGTGGCGCCAGTACCCTGCCCGGCGGCCTGCGTGCGGCCTATGCCTTTGCATTGTCGCGTTCGGCCAAGCGTGGCCGGCCGTTGAAGAAGGGTGAGCTGATCGCCACCGGCAACGCCACCGGCATCCACGACATCGCCGTGGGCCAGCTGGCATTGATTCGCTTCGCCGGTTACGGCGACATTTCCTGCAAGGCTGTGCCGGCCGGGTAATCCCGGCAGCCACGGTAGCAACGCGTTGGAGGGCGCTATGGTTACTCGAAGAGGCTTTCTCAAAACCGGCATGGGGGCATTGGCCGCACCGGCACTTGCCGCCTGCTCGGCAGGCAGCAAGGGTGTAGCCGGCGGCAGCCAGCTGCTGACCGCCACCGATGTACACGTGGCCGATTACCCGACCGTCACCGCGGTCAAGTGGATCGGCGAACAGCTGCGCCGCGAAACCGGCGGCCGCCTGGGCTTGAACCAGTTCCACTCCGGCCAGCTCGGCCGCGAGTCCGAGGCGATCGACATGGCCCGCTTCGGTGCCATCGACATCACCCGCGTTTATTCCGGGGCGCTCAACAATGCGTTTCCGCTGACCCGCGCGCTGTGCCTGCCGTATGTGTTCGACTCGGTTGCACATATGCGCCGCGCGTTGGATGGCGGCATTGCCGATGCGGTGCTGCAGGGCTTTGAAAGCCGCGAGCTGGTCGGCCTTGCGGTCTATGACTCCGGCGCACGCAGCTTCTACAACACCAAGCATCCGATTGTTGAGCCCAAGGACCTGCATGGCCTGAAGCTGCGCGTGGCCAGCTCGGACATCTTCCTGCAGCTGATGCGTCTGTTCGGTGCCAACCCCACGCCGATGTCGCTGGGCGACACGTTCTCCGGCATGGAGACGCACATGATCGACGGCGCCGAAAACAATATGCGCAGCTTCCATTCCAGCCGCCATTTCGAGGCCGCGCATTACTGGTCCGAAAGCCAGCATTCGTATGCGCCGGACATCCTGCTGATGTCGCGCCGCAGCCTGGATGCACTGAGCCCTTCCGATCGCCGCCTGGTGATCGAGCTGGCGCGGCAGTCGGTGCAGGTGATGCGCACCGCTTGGGACGCATCCGAAGACAAGGCCCGTGAAGCGGTGCTGGCATCCGGGGTGAAGTCCAATGCAGTGGACATGCCGGCGTTCCGCGCCGCTGCTGCGCCATTGCTGCGTGACTACCTGCAGCAGGCCGATATCGCCGCGCTGCACCGTCGCATCCGCGACTTCGCCTGAGGGGGCCGTACCGATGTCCGATTCCAACGTACAAACGGCCCCGGCAGGCTTCCAGCGTGTGCTGGAAAAACTCGCCGACGTGGTCATCTACATCGCCGTGGCGGCCCTGCTCGGGCTGGTGTTGGTGCAGGGCTGGCAGGTCTTTGCCCGCTATGTGATCAACGATTCGCCGAGCTGGACCGAGCCGGTCACCCTGCTGCTGCTCAGCACCACGATGAGCATGGGCGCGGCCGCTGGCGTGTATACCAACCGCCATTTCGGCTTCTTCCTGCTGGCCGAGCAGCTGCATCCGCTGGTCAAGCGCGTCATCGATGCGCTGGTGCCGCTGATCGTCGCCACCATTGGCGGCTTCCTCGCCCGTTGGGGTTGGGTGCTGTGGCTGGATGGCCTGCACATCAAGACCGCCGGCGCCAACCTGCCGCAGAGCGTGAACTACCTGCCGCTGAGCATCGGTGGTGCGCTGATGGCGGTGTTCGCGCTCAATCGCCTGCTGTTGTCGCTGCGTGCTGGCGCCGGCAAGACCGCCAACGCTGAAGGAGACCGCTGAGTCATGGGTATCGCAATTCTCTTTGCCGTGTTCGGCGTGCTGTTGCTGATCGGCGTGCCTGTGGCCTATGCCCTGGCGGCCGCTTCGCTGGCCACCTTGCTGTACCTGGACCTGCCCAGCATCGTGATGGTGCAGCAGATTTCCGCCGGCACCGGCTCGGCCTCGCTGATCGCCATTCCGCTTTTCATCTTCGCCGGTGAAATCATGATGCGTGGCGGTATTTCCGAGCGGCTGATCTCGCTGGCCTCGTCGCTGGTCGGGCGCATGCGTGGCGGGCTGGGGCAGGTATCCATCCTGTCTTCGCTGTTCTTCGGCGGCGTCTCCGGCTCGGCCATTGCCGACGTGTCGGCGGTAGGCGGCACGATGATTCCGCAGATGGTCAAGCGCGGCTACGACCGTGATTTCGCGGTCAACGTCAGCATCACCGCCGCACTGGTGGCGCTGCTGGTGCCGCCTTCGCACAACCTGATTCTGTTCTCGGCCGCCGCCGGTGGTGGCCTGTCCATTGCCGATCTGTTTGCCGCAGGCATCATGCCGGCGCTGTTGATGACGGTGGTGCTGATGGTCACCGGCTATGTGGTTGCACGTCGCCGTGGCTACGGCGTGGAGGCTTTCCCGGGCTGGCGTGCGGTGCTGCTGCGGCTGGTTGCCGCCCTGCCCGGCTTGGGCCTGGTCGGCCTGATCTTCTTCGGTATCCGCGCCGGCATCTTCACCGCGGTGGAGTCGGCCGCCATTGCCGTGGTCTACGCCTTGCTGGTAACCACCGTGCTGTACCGCCAGCTGCGCATCAAGGAGTTCTTCGAGACCGTCATCCATGCGGCACGCAGCACCGGTGTGATCCTGTTCGTGATCGCCACCGCCGCGGTGTTCGGCTGGTTGCTGGCCTACCTGCAGGTGCCGGCAGCGGCGGTGGAGTTCCTGCAGTCGTTTGCCCACAGCAAGTACATGGTGCTGCTGATGATCGTGGTGATGTTGCTGTTGCTGGGCACCTTCATGGACCTGGCGCCGATGATCCTGATCTGCACGCCAATCTTCCTGCCGGTGGCCAAGGCCTATGGCATCGACCCGATCCACTTCGGCCTGGTGCTGGTACTGACCGGTGGTCTTGGTCTGGTGACGCCGCCGGTGGGCTCGGTGCTGTTCATCGGCACCGCCATCGGCAAGATCAGCGTGGGCGAAAGCATGAAGACCATCTGGCCGTTCTGGATGGCGGGGTTGGTGGTGTTGCTGATTGTGACCTTCTTCCCCGAACTGTCGTTGTGGCTGCCGGCCCTGCTGCGTAGCTGATGCACGCGCGCTGCGGGCAGGTTCGCGCCTGCCTGCAACGTGCCTTGGCGTTGGCCTGTGCGCCGCGCCTTCAACCTGGAGATGACGATGAACGTGACCCGTACCCTGGCCGCGCTGGCCACGGTTTGCCTGCTTGCCGCCGCACCAGCCTGGGCCGCCGATGCACAGACCGCCTCGAAGCGTGGCATCGAGCACCAGCGCATGGCCGATCTGGGCAATGGCAGCTTCCTCAACCCGGTGCTGGCCGGCGATCACCCGGATCCTTCGGTGCTCAAGGACGGTGACGATTACTACCTCACCCTGTCTTCGTTCGACGCCTACCCCGGCCTGCCGATCTGGCATTCGCGCGACCTGGTGAACTGGCAGCCGCTGGGCCATGCCATCACCACCAATGTCGGCGCGATCTGGGCACCGGACATCATCAAGCACGGCAGCCGCTACTACATTTACTTCCCGGCCCGTACCGGCGAGTCGCGCAGCAATTTCGTGGTCTGGGCCGATGACATCAAGGGGCCGTGGAGTGAGCCGATCGACATCGGCCTGTCCGGCTACATCGACCCGGGCCACGCCGTCGGCGAAGACGGCAAGCGCTACCTGTTCCTGTCCGGCGGTGATTACGTACAGATCAGCGACGATGGCCTGAGCGTGGTCGGCAAGCCCAGGCACGTGTATGACGGCTGGCGTTACCCGGCAAGCTGGGACGTGGAGTCCTATGCCCAGGAGGGCCCGAAGATCAGCCAGCGCAATGGCTGGTATTACATGACCACCGCCGTGGGCGGCACCGCCGGCCCGCCGACCGGGCATATGGTCATCACCGCACGTTCGCGTTCGATCCACGGGCCGTGGGAAAACGCGCCGAACAACCCCATCACCCGCACCGTCAACCGCGATGAACCGTGGTGGTCACGCGGCCATGCCACCCTCATCGAGGGTACCGACGGACGCGGCTGGATGATGTACCACGGCTATGAGAACGGCTACTGGACGCTGGGCCGGCAGATGCTGCTGGAGCCTATCGAATGGACCGCCGATGGCTGGTTCGTGGCCAAGGGCGGCGATCTTGGTGCGCCGCTGGCCAAGCCTTCCGGTGAGGCCGTGCCGCATGGCATGGCGCTGTCCGATGACTTCAAGGGTGGCAAGCTTGGCCCGCAGTGGTCGTTTTTCAACCCGGCCCGCGACGAATACCAGCGCCTGTCCTTCGACCAGAACGGCATGAGCCTGCAGGGCAAGGGTACGACCCCGCGCGACAGCTCACCGCTGACTGCCATTGCCGGCGACGTGGCCTATGAATTCGAAGTGGAGATGGACATCGAGCCGGGTGCGTTCGGCGGTGCCCTGCTGTTCTACAGCGACCGCCTGTATGCCGGCGTCGGCAGCAATGGCGAACAGTTCATCCTGCACCGCTATGGCGAGGAGCGCCCCACCCGGCCCCAGCCCAGCGCCACCGGCGGCAAGCTGTGGCTGCGGGTAACCAACAACCGCCATATCCTCACCATCCACAGTTCCAAGGACGGCAGCAGCTGGCAGAAGTATCCTGTTCAGATGGAAGTCTCCGGCTACCATCACAATGTGGCGGGGAAATTCCTTGCGCTGAAGCCGGCCATCTACGCTGGCGGCAACGGCAAGGTGCATTTCCGCCAGTTCCGCTACCGCGCATTGGATTGAGCGCGGCCCGATAGAATGAATGTATTGAACGGTTTCAAGGACATCCCCTTGCGCAAGAAAGCCGACGTCGCCGCCACGCCCCAGTCACTGGGGCGGCCCGCCACCATCAACGACATCGCGCGGTTGTCGGGTGTTTCCAAGAAAACCGTCTCGCGGATCATCAACAACTCGCCGCTGGTGCGCAAAGACACCCGTGACAAGGTCGAGGCGTTGATGCGCGAGGTCGGCTACACGCCCGATCCGCTGGCGCGTGGCCTGGCGTTCCGGCGCTCGTTCCTGATCGGCATGGTCTACGACAACCCCACCGCGCAATACGTGGTGGACATGCAGAACGGTGCATTGGACGCGCTGCGCGGCTCCACCTTCGAGCTGGTGGTACACCCCTGCGACACCCGCAGCCCCGGTTACATCGAGGGCGTGAAGCGCTTCGTGCAGCAGCAGAAGCTGCACGGCGTGATCCTGGTGCCGCGTGCCTCCGAAGACCAGGCGCTGGCCGACATGCTGGATGAAATCGGCTGCCGCTTCACCCGCATCGCCGCGCTGCCGCTGGATGAAACCTCGCAGATGGTGATCACCCACGACCGTGACGGTGCGGCCGAGGCGGCCGACTACCTGCTGTCACTGGGCCACCGCGATATCGCCCTGATCACCGGCCCCACTGCCTACCGTTCGGCGCATGAACGCACCGCCGGTTTCATCGAGGCGCTGGAACGGCGTGGCATCGAGCTGCCGCCAGCACGCATCATCGAGGCCGGCTACACCTTCGAATCCGGTGTGGCCGCCGCCGAGAAGCTGCTGCTGGGCAAGCAGCGCCCGACCGCCATCTTCACCGGTAACGATGAAATGGCCGCCGGCGTCTACAAGGTCGCCATGCGTGCCGGCATCAGCATTCCGCGTGAATTGTCGGTGGTCGGCTACGACGACAGCCCGCTGGCCTCGCGGCTGTGGCCGTCGTTGACCTCGGTGCGCCGCAATACCCGTGACACCGGGCGTACAGCGGCCGCGATGCTGATCCAGCCCGAGGGCAAGAACGCCATGCCAATGGCCAGCGTACGCCCGCATCTGATCGTGCGCGATTCCTGCCAGCCGCCGCAGGACTGAGCACCCCAAGTTTTTGTTTTGCAAAGGAAATCGCTTATCTTGCAGTGCAAAATGACACCGGTTTCCATAATTGGCTAGAATCGTCTGGCAGGCCCGCCGAATGCAGTAGCGGGCCACTGGACAGATGCGCTGACCGGGCCCACCCCGGAGCCATCGCCCCGCTACGGCGCCCGCCGCCGCCAGCACCATCGAACTACCGCTCTGGGAGAGGAACAGCATGACGAATCCATTCAGTCTCGAAGGCAAGGTCGCCCTGGTAACCGGTGCCAATACCGGCTTGGGCCAAGGCATCGCGCTGGCGCTGGCCGCCGCCGGTGCCGATATTGCCGGCGCCGGCATCGTCCCGGCCGACGAGACCGCCGACAAGGTGCGCGCGCTGGGCCGCCGCTTCCTCAACATCGAAGCCAACCTGATCAGCATCGAGCCGGTTGAGCGCGTGGTTGCCGAAACGATTGCCGGTCTGGGCCGCGTCGACATCCTGGTCAACAACGCCGGCCTGATCCGCCGCGCCGATGCCGTGGATTTCAGCGAGAAGGATTGGGACGACGTGATGAACGTCAACATCAAGTCCGCCTTCTTCATGAGCCAGGCGGCCGGCAAGCATTTCATCGCCCAGGGCAGCGGCAAGATCATCAACATCGCCTCGATGCTGTCCTTCCAGGGCGGCGTGCGCGTGCCTTCGTATACCGCGTCCAAGAGCGGCATTGCCGGTATCACCCGCCTGCTGGCCAATGAATGGGCAGGCAAGGGCGTGACCATCAACGCCATCGCGCCGGGTTATATGGCTACCGACAACACTGCGCAGTTGCGTGCTGACGAAGACCGCAACAAGGCAATCCTGGACCGCATCCCGGCAGGCCGCTGGGGCAAGCCGGAAGACCTGGGCGGCACCGCGGTATTCCTGGCATCCAGCGCCTCGGATTACGTCAACGGCGCGATCATCCCGGTGGATGGCGGTTGGTTGGCGCGTTAACCGCACTTTCCTTCCCCCGCATGCGGGGGAAGGTGCCCGAAGGGCGGAAGGGGGGTTTTTGCTCCTGCTTGAGAGCTCCCTTCAAAACACAGTCTTTTCAATCAAGAGAGTCACGCAATGAAAATCGCATTGATGCAGGAGTTCAGCCAGGCCGCCAAGAACCCGGTGGTGCTGGAACAGCTCAACACCGTCGCCGCCGCACAGGGCCACGACGTGTACAACGTCGGCATGGACGGTGACAACGATCACCGCCTGACCTACATCCACCTGGGCATCTGCGCCGCACTGCTGCTCAATGCCAAGGCCGTGGATTTCGTGGTGGCCGGTTGCGGCACCGGGCAGGGCGCGATGATGTCGCTCAACGCATGGCCGGGCGTGTACTGCGGCTACTGCATCGAGCCGACCGATGCCTTCCTGTTCGCCCAGGTCAACAGCGGCAACGCGCTGGCACTGCCGTTCGCCAAGGGCTTCGGCTGGGGCGCGGAAATCAACATCCGCTACATCTTCGAAAAGGCATTTGCCGGTGAGCGCGGCCAGGGTTACCCGGCCGAGCGCAAGGAATCGCAGATGGCCAATGCCGGCATCCTGGCACAGGTGAAGCAGGGCGCTTCCAAGGACTTCGTCGAAGGCCTGAAGTCCATCGACCAGGAACTGGTGAAGCAGGCCGTGGGTGGTGAGCGCTTCCAGAAGGCATTCTTCGACAACGCGCAGGACCAGAACATCGTCGCCTACGTGAAGAGCGTGCTGGGCAAGTAAGCCAACGCATGCAGCAGCGCCCTCGCGGGCAGACAAGGGCGCCTGCGGGCGCCTTTGTTGTTTGTTGCTGGTGGCGCCTACCGACACTACACGCGTTCGGAATTCCGCCCTTCTCCCATTGCGGGACGACAATCCGGCGGGATTGCCGGATTGCACGGCGAAGCCGCCCGAAGGGTGAGGCACAGGGATGTGCCGAATGCAGGTGCCCGTAGGGCGGAAGAGGGGAGGCGTGCG
>NZ_LDJJ01000076.1 GCF_001431465.1 Stenotrophomonas terrae
CCCGGAGGGCGGATGAGGGCTTCGCCCCCTAACCTCTCCCCAACCCCTCTCCCGCGGGGAGAGGGGCTTCTAGCGCTTCCCTTCTCCCCTCGGGAGAAGGTGCCCGGAGGGCGGATGAGGGTTGGTGCGGAGCACCTGCGACGATCATTGCGGAGGGCTTCGCCCCCTACCCTCTCCCCAACCCCTCTCCCGCAGGGAGAGGGGCTTTCAGGCTTTGGGCCTTATCGCGCTGCGCCGAACTGGTAGGTCACGCCCAGCATCGGGCCGGACAGGGACACGTCCAGGCGCTTGCCGTTGTCGCGGTAATCCAGGCTCTGGTGGCGGTAGCCCATCGAGACGAACAGCTTGTCGGTGGCCTGGTAGTTGGCCAAGGCCAACAGCTGCCAGGTGGAATCCGAGCCCACACCAAAACCGCCTACGTCCACGTAGGCAATGCTGCTCCAGCGCGGCGTCAGCGCCTGCCGCCAGCGCACGCCGGCAATCGGGTCGACGAAGGAGGAATCCGAACGCGCCGATACCAGCCCCGGTACGTTCACCGCGGCGCTGATGTCCCAATAGCGAACACCGGCCAGCAGATCGATGCCGGTGCGCTCGGTGGCCATCCAGGCGTAACCCGCCGTCGCAGTCACCGAGGTCTGGCGCACTTTCACCTTCGCTGCCAGACCCATCGGCAGCGGCGTCGAATCCGAGGTCGATGCATGGGTGAAATCGGCCTGCAGCACGAAGTCGCCACGGCGCGCGGTGCCGGTGATGAAGGCGGCCGCGTCCAGGCTGTCCATCAACTCGGAAAAGGACTTGTCCACGTCGGCCATCGGTGCAGCACGGAACGGCCTTACCTGGCCTTCCATGCCGCTCATCCACACATAGGGCGTGGCCTGGAAACGCCAGCTGTCGTCATTGCTGTCGTCATTGCTGTTGCCCTGCGCGTGTGCAAGCGGAATGCCGCTCATCGCCAGCAACAGCAGCGGCAAACACGGCCGCTTGAGGTTGAATCGGGTTTTCATTGAAGCTCCGGATGTCGCGTGCCCGGCTTGCCCGGGCACGCAGGGTGTGCGTTACACGCCGAGGAAACGGAACGGCTTGGTTTCCTTGAACTGGGCGTTGGCTTCACCCGAATAGATGGTGCGCTGCTGCGGGCCCAGGTCCAGGCGCTTGACCTTGCCGCCGTTCTCGCTGAAGTCGATCTTCTTCAGGTCCACCCAGAACACATTGGTCGCCAGCGCTGACTCGAAGTAGTAGCGCATGCGCGACTGGTCGGACACCGTACGCCAGCGGGTGGAGGAGATATTGGGCTGGTCCGGGGTGGTGATGCCGTACGGCACCGAGACGTTGCGGATCACGCCGAACACGCTGGCGGTGGATTCCACCGGGTCGCTCGACTTGGGAATGGCGTCGATATAGAACGCGGCGCGGGCGAAGCGATCCGCTGCGCGGTTGGTGCCCGGCAACATCACCGTGCCACCGATCTGGCGCCAATAGCTTTCCAGTGCCAGCTGCTCTTCGAAGATCGGCGAGTTGGTCATCACCTTGTAGTCGCGGCTGTGATGGATGACCTGCTTGCCCTTGATGTACTCGATGATGGCGCTGTCGCCGCTGGCATCGGACAGCGACAGGTGCAGCGTGGCCAGGCGTTGCTCGCCGGGCGCAGCATCGCTGACCAGGGTGAAGGGCTCGGCGCTCAGCACCTTTACCGCTTCCTCGACGGTGGAGAAGTTGTCGAGCATGTACTGCGTCCACACCGAGATGCTCAGGCCGGGCTTGCCGCTGTTGCGCTCGGGGTATTCGGACTCGGCCAGCCACAGCAGGTTGGCGACCAGGCCGGCCTCGTTCATGCCGTCGGTGGTGGCGATGTCGTAGGCGCTGGCGATGACGCTGCCGTAGCGCGAGGTCCACTTCAGCGTGTCCGGGCCGGTCTCGCCGGTGCGCGGCATGCCGCGCGGGAACATCCACAGGTGGGTGCCGGTGTCGATCTTGTAGTCCATCGAGCGGCCGGTGAAGATTTCATTGCCGGCGCCGTGGTAGACGAAACGGGTGCAGGCATCGGCATCGTGTTGCAGGCCTGCCATGCCGACCAGCAAGGTGGCACAGGCGGCAATAAGGGATCGCTTGGCTGATTTCATGGGTGAGCTTCCTTGGCGGGGTCAGATCAGTAATGCAATCAGAATGATCCTAACAGCTATTCATTTTTCAGCTTCGACGCAGTTGGCATTCCAAAAAAACAAATATCCGGTGACAGGCCGCTGCTATGCTCAGCGCATATTTGAATGGAGGATCCGCCCCATGCCTGCAATCACACTGCATCACACTGCCGCAGCGCTGCGCCCGTTGCTGGTCGGCGGCCTGCTGGCCACCGCCCTGAGCGCCTGCGTGAGCGCCCCGCCGGTCGCCAATACCGATCCGAACTTTGGCCTGTGCAGCGACGCCTCGCTGCAATGGGCGGTGGGCACGGTCAACGATGAAGCCACCGTGCGCCGGCTCAAGAAAGAAAGCGGCGCCGGCCTGCTCAACCCGATCAGCCCGACCACCATTGTTTCGCGTGATATCCGCAAGGACCGCCTGCGCGTGTTCGTCGACGCCAACAATGTGATCACCGCGGTGCGCTGCGAGTAACTTGCCCATCGCGCTGCGGCTGTAGCACAACAAGCACAAACACGAACGGCAGGGTTTCCCCTGCCGTTCGTCGTTTCACACGCTCAGGTTACCGAACGCTTGTTCCAAGCCGGCTTATTTCAAGCCGCGGTTATGCAGCAGCGGCTCGACGCTCGGGTCCTTGCCGCGGAAATCGCGGTAGGCCGTTGCCAGGTCGCGGGTATTGCCGATCGACAGGATCTTGTCGCGGAACACCTGGCCGTTTTCACGGGTAAGGCCGCCGTTCTCCTTGAACCACTCAAAGGCGTCGTGGTCGATCATTTCCGCCCAAAAATAGGCGTAATAACCGGCCGAATAACCGCCGCCCCAGATGTGGTCGAAGTAGCTGCTGCGGTAACGCGGCGGCACCTGTGCCAGGTCCACCTTGTAGCGCTTGAGTGCGTCGGCTTCGAACTTGTCCACGTCCTGCAGCGGTGCGTCGGCGCCCTGCGTATGCCAGGCCAGGTCCAGCAGCGCCGCCGACAGGTACTCGGTGGTCATATAGCCCTGGTTGAAGGTCTTGGCCTTGGCGATCTTGTCCACCAGCTCCTGCGGCATCGCTGCCTTGGTCTGGTAGTGCTTGGCATAGTTGGCAAACACCTTCGGATCCGAGGCCCAGTGCTCGTTGAACTGCGACGGGAACTCGACGAAGTCACGCGGCACGCCGGTGCCGGCCACGCTGGGGTACTTGGTGTTGGAGAACATGCCGTGCAGGGCGTGGCCGAACTCGTGGAACATGGTGGTCACGTCGTCCCAGCTCAGCAACGCGGGCTGGCCGGCGGCGGGCTTGGTGAAGTTGCTGACGTTGTAGACCACCGGCTTGGTGCCGGTCAGGCCGTCCTGCTCGACGAACACGTCCATCCAGGCGCCGCCGGACTTGCTGTCACGCTTGTAGAAATCGGCATAGAACAGCGCCAGCGGCTGGCCGTTGGCATCGGTGACTTCAAACACGCGCACGTCCGGGTGGTAGACCGGCAGGTCCTTGCGCTCCTTGAAGGTCAGGCCGTAGAGCTGGTTGGCGGCGTAGAAGACGCCGTTCTGCAGCACGCTGTCCAGCTCGAAGTAGGGCTTGATCTGCGCTTCGTCCAGGTCGTACTTGGCCTTGCGCACCTGCTCGGCGTAGAAGTCCCAATCCGATGCGGTGGCCTTGAAGCCACCCTTCTGTGCATCGATCACCTTCTGGATTTCAGCCAGCTCGCCACGCGCCTTGGCGGTTGCCGCCGGCACGGTGTCGGTCAGCAGCTTGAGCGCGTGCTCCGGCGTCTGCGCCATCTGGTCGGTCAGGTTGTAGGCGGCGAAGTTGGGGAAGCCAAGCAGCTTGGCCTTGGCCGCGCGCAGCTGGGCCAGGCGCTGGATGATCTTGCGGGTGTCGTTGGCGTCGCCGTGCTCGGTGCGGGTTTCCGAGGCCTGCAGCACCTTGGCGCGCACGTCGCGGTCCTGCAGCGAGCCGAGCACCGGCTGCTGGGTGGTGTTCTGCAGGCTCAGCACCCACTTGCCATCCAGCTTGCGGCCCTTGGCGGCATCTTCGGCGGCGGCAATATCGCCATCGGACAGGCCAGCCAGCTGCGCCTTGTCGTCGATGACCACCGCACCGGCGGCGGTGGCCGCAACCAGCTTGTTGTGGAAGTCATTGGCGAGGGTGGCTTCCTCGGCGTTGTACTGCTTCAGCGTTTCCTTGTCGGTATCGCTGAGCTCGGCGCCGGATTTGACGAAGCCCTTGTAGGTTTCCTCGACCACACGCAGCTGCTCGGGGTCCAGGCCGGCTTCGGCGCGGCCGTCATAGATGCTCTTGATACGCTCGAACAGCTTGGCATCCAGGTGGATGGCATCGCCATGCGCGGCCAGCTTGGGCACCACGTCTTCCTGGATCTTCTGCCGCTCCGGATTGGTATCGGCCTGCACCACGCTGAAGAACACGCGGCTGACGCGGTCCAGGATGGCGCCGGATTTTTCCATCGGCAGCAAGGTGTTGTCGAAGGTGGCCGGCTGGGTGTTGTCGGTGATCTGCTTGATCTCCGCCAGCTGCTGGCGCATGCCTTCCTCGAAGGCCGGCAGGTAGTCGCTGTCCTTGATCTTGTCGAAGGCCGGCGCCTGGAACGGCAGCGTGCTGACGCTCATGAAGGGGTTGGTGGAAGCATCGGCCGGATTGGCGGCCGGCGCGGGGGCATTGGCGGTCACGGGGGCAGTGGACTCCTTGCCAGAACAGGCGGCCAGCGCAAGGCTGATGGCGGCGGCCAGAACAACGGTACGCGACATGAAACGGCTCCTTGGGAACGGGCTTCGAACAGCCTTTCACCCTACTCCGATCCAGCCCCGGCGACATGTGCCGATGGTGGCGCCGGCCGGCGCCGGATGTGTCGGCAGCGGCTCAGCTGGAGCTGTGGTTCTTGCCCTGCCACTGCCGGTACCACTGGCGGATGGCGGCCATGTCAGCCACATCGTCACCGCTGGTATGGAACACCGGGCCGAAGCCGATCACCCGTTCCGGGTAGTGGAAATACGCAGGGATGACCGGCACATCGGCCATGCGGGCGATCTTCAGGAAACCGCCCTTCCATTCAGTCACCTGCTTGCGCGTGCCCTCCGGCGCCAGCGCGTACCAGACCTGCTCGCTGTCGCGGATCATCGCCACCGCCTGGCCCACCGTACCCTGCGGCGAACTGCGGTCCAGCGGCACCACGCCAAGCCGGCGCAGCAGCACACTCAGCGGCCACCAGAACAGCTTGTCCTTGCCAAGGATGCGCGCCTCCAGGCCCAGCGCCATCTTTGCCGCCAGCCCCCACAGGCCGTCCCAGTTGGACGAATGCGGCGCGGCGATCACCACCGCCTTGGCCAGGTCCGGGATCGGCCCACGGATATGCCAGCCACCCAGGCGCAGGATGCTGCGCCCCAGCCAACGGCTGAAGGCGGCATTCTTGCGCTGTGGCATGGCGGCAGGGATAACCGGAACGGTCGGCGGCGTGTTGCTCAAGCACTACTCCCAATTACGTGTTGAACGGCCGCGCTTGACCTGCGCGCGTTCTTTTTTCTGGTCCAGACGGCGCAGCTTGGAGCCGTAGGAAGGTTTGGTCGCGACCCGCGGCTTGGGCACGCTGAGGCTGGCCTGGATGAAGCTGGCCAGCCGCTCACGCGCGTCCTGGCGGTTGCGGTCCTGGGTGCGGAAGCGTTGTGCGTCAATCACCAGCACGCCCTCGCTGGTCACCCGGCGGTCGCGGCGGGCCAGCAGACGTTCGCGCAGCGGCTCGGGCAGGGACGGCGAGCCGGCGATATCGAAACGCAGTTCCACCGCAGTGGAGACCTTGTTGACGTTCTGCCCACCGGCGCCGGACGCACGCACGAAGCGCTCGACGATCTCCGTTTCCGGTATCGCCAATCGTTCCGAGATTTCAATCTGTTCCGTCGCCATCGGCGCATTGTACGGGCTGCGGCAGTTTTAGCCCCTCCCCTGGAGCGCAGCGTTTTGGTCGCTTCCTTGCGCGTAGCGCGGGATGACACGGTGGTGCGGGGGGTGAGGCATGAACGTAGCCCGGGTAAGCGCAGCGCACCCGGGGTGGTTGGCGCACCTTCGGGAAGACCATGCCATTTCTGGACCCCGGGTGCGCTGCGCTTACCCGGGCTACGGCGCTGCATTTTCCCTAGGCGTTGGAGCTTCAAAAGCACCCCTCCCCAGCCCTCCCCTTTGCTGCGCAAAAGGGAGGGGGCAAAGCACGGGCCACCGCGGACCTTGCAGCCTGCAGCCATCTGCCCCCTCCCTTGCGCATAGCGCAGGGGAGGGTTGGGGAGGGGTGCTTTTCGCGATTGATCCGGAGTACCAGCAGAGGTGACTACTACGGATTCTTGCAAGCTGGATTTTGCTGCGGTGTTGAAGCCTCAAAAGCCCCCCTCCCCAACCCTCCCCTTTGCTGCGTAGAGGGAGGGGGCAAAGCAGGCGCCGCGCGGGCCCTGCAGCCTGCAGCCATCCGCCCTCCCCTTCGCTACGCAAAGGAGAGGGGGTTTCATTCACTCCCAGTAACGCCCTGCCCAACGCCGGTAGGCGCGGTAGTGGTGGATCGCAAAGCCATCAAATGAAGGCTCATTGCGCAGTGCGCGTTCCACCTTGCGGACTTCCTGCTCGAACACCTTCGGCCCTTCCTCGTCGAAGGTGACCTTGTTGATGTCATTGGAAGAGACTTCCAGGCCGATCACCACCTTCTTGCCAACCTCGTTGGCATAGGCGATCTCGCTGGCGGCGTGCGACAGGATGCTGTCGCGGCCCTCTGCCTTGTCGCGGTAATCCATCAGCGCGACGTAGTCGTAGATGTTGATGGTGTGCTCGCTGACCGGCCGGCTGCGGCCGTTCCATTCCACTTCGATGCCGTCCAGCCAGAACGGGATCGCCGGGCCCACGGTCAGGGTGGCTCCGCTTTCCTGCTTGATGCGCATCACCGCCGCGCTCATGTCGAGGAAGCCGATCAGCAGGTCCTCGCGGGTGTCGTCTTCCCATTGGTCGAGAATATGCGGCTCGATGTCCAGGTTGGCACCATCAAAGCGCGCCGCCGCCGGCACCGAGGCGTTGTATTCCACCACCCGCCGGAACATCGCCTCGGCCTGTTTGCGGTACTCCGGCAACACGTAGTTCTGCGTGCTCAGGTACCAGGAGCCCAGCAGTGCGTACACCTTCATGTTCTTGCCGTGCAGGCGCTCGATGAAAGCGCGGTACAGCTGCGGCTGTTCGACGATGAGGTTGCGGTCCTTGAAGGCATCGGCATACAGATAGACCGTATCGATACGCTGCGACTTCAGGTACGCCACCGCCTCATCGGCCACCGCCGGGTCTTCGATCATCGCGTAGGACTCGGCCTCCCAGGTCCAGATCGCACGGCTGGCGGCGGCTGCATGGCTCATCGGCAACAGGCACAACGCAGCCAACAGGCCAAGACGGAAACCTCGGTTCATGGCGCACTCTCCACGGTTGCGGCGGCATCTACCTGCAGATGATAGCGGCCCTGCCCAATCGCCTTGCCGGTGTCGGGATCGGATGGGAACACCGATACATAGCAATGGCCGCCGCAGTCCTGCGGCAGGCGCAGCTGCAGCTGTACCTGCTGGCTGCCACCGGGTGGCAGCTGCATGGCCTGGCCATAGACTTCCTGCAGCTCACGACCGTCCTCGCCGGACATCACCGCCAGCGGCACGAACATCCGGCTGGGCTTGGGATCACCGCTGCTGAACACCGCGGTCAGCTGCACGCCATCGGCAACAGTGGCCAGCTCGGCCGAGGTCAGCGACAGGCCGTGCGCGACCGGTGCCGTGGTCGCTGCCGCCGTCGCAGCCGCGGCCGGTGCGCTATAGGCCACCAGTTTCGGGGTCACGCCTTCCGGCGTCAGTGCATTCTTCTTCATGAAGATCGCATTGGCCTGGGTGTAGCGCTGCAGGCGCTGCATCGCCCAGGCACGCACGCTGGCGTCGTCGGTTTCGGCCAGATGCATGCCGTCCTGCAACTCGTACAACTTGCCGTCATGCAACCACCAGCGTTCGGCCAGATACTCCGGCGCACTGGTCTTGGTTTGCTTCAACGGCAGCTGATGGGTGTTGCGGAAGGTCTCGGCCATATCCAGGCCGGTACCCAGCCACGCCGTCTGCGCAGGCCGCTTGAGACCATAGGTGTTGGACAGCAGCGCCATCAGCGACGGCGTCACGTCCAGCTGCGAGGACACCGCGCGGATGCGCTTGGGCTGCTTGAGCAGCGGCGAGAACACGATCAGCGGCACGTGATAGCGGTCGACATGCTCGCCCATCGGAATCTCCGGCAGGCGGTGGTCGCCGGTCACCACGAAAATGGTGTTGGCATACCAGGGCGTCTTCTCCACAGAGGCGAAATAGCGGCGCAGCTGCTCATCGGTGTACATGATGGTGCTGTAGATATCGGTGCTGGCGCGGTAGCCGGCACGCTGCGCTTCGGGCACCTGCAACTGCTGCAGGCGCTGCTCGAACTGCTTGCGGTAGACGTCCTGGTCAGGGAACTCGTAGCTGGTATGCATCGAGATGGTCTGCATCGCCATCAGGAATGGCGCCTGCAGGGTGTCGTTGTCGGCCAGCACGCGCGACACCAGTTCCTTGTCCGGGTAGCCCCAGGCGCTGAAAGGATTGCGCTGATAACCCTCGCCGAAGTTGTTCATGTCCACCAGCATCTGCACCTGCTGGCCCTGCATGTAGCCGCGTTCGTCATCGAAGCTGGTATCGGTGCCGTTGTAGAAGGCGGTGTTGTAGCCCTGCTGTCGCAGCACGCTGAACAGGCCCGGATGCGGCGGCATGCGGTCGCCCAGCGCGGTGAAGCCCTCGTCGGCAAACGGCGCTGAACCAATCAGGGTCGGCAGCACGCCAAAGGTGCGGCCCTGGTTGGCCAGGAAGTTGTCGAAGTACAGGCTGCGCGCAGCCAGCTCATCGAGGAATGGGGTGAAGCTGCCCAGCGGCGCCTGTGGGCCGGAGAACGAGCGGCCCAGGCCTTCCACCACGATCAGCACCACGTTCGGTGGGCGGCCATCGCTGGTGGGCGAAAAATAGGTACCCAAGGTATCGGGCGTCTGCTCCTGGCGCAGGAACGGGAACTCCGGATCCAGCGCCGGCTCGTTGCTCACCAATGCGCTGGGCGCGGCCGCCACATCCGCCTCGCCCTTGAACCAACGCCACACATCACCACTGAACCAGGCCAGCTTGTTGCAGGCCAGGTCACGCGAGGCAATATCCTTCAAAGCCACCGCACCGGTGGGCAGCGGCAGGATCCAGGCGATGCCGGCGACGACCAGCAATACCGTGCTCCACACCGGCGAACCTTTCAGGTCGCGACGCGCCACCCACAGCAGGCCCAGCCACAGCACCAGCAATGGCAGGGCCATCGCCAGCACGCCGCGCAGGCCCAGCGGCGCGCCATCGGCCAAGGTGGTGCGGATTTCAGCCACGCTGTAACCGAACAGGTCCGCGCCCAGTGGCACATGCGCCACCTGGAAATACTGGTCCAGCATCACCTGCACGATCAGGAATACCGACCACAGCACGCCCACCGCGATCACACGCGGCAGCGTCCGCTTGATCAGCAGCAGAGGAATGGTCAACAGCATCAGCAGCGGCACCGTGCGCAGCAGCATCAACAGCGCCTGCGCACCGGCGATGCCGGCGATTGCCCCGCCCTGCAAACCACCGCCGGCAGCGGCAACCCCGTTGCTCACCGCCATCGCCACCAGCACCAGCTGCGCCAGCAGCAACACCGGGAATACCGAGGAAAAGCGCGCCCAGGCGCCGCCGTCATGCGTGGATGTCATCGTCAGCTGCTCCGTTACCAACGCGTATAGATAGAGCCGGACAGGCGCTGTTCTTCAAAGCCGCCATCATCGTCGGCATAACCGGCGCCCAGCTTGAAGCCCCAGTTCGGCGTGACCTGGTGCCGCCAGGCCACACCAATGGCCGCGTTGCTGTCACGCACGACGCTGCCGAACCGGTCCAGGTCGGTGCTGCGGCCGCTGCTGACGCTGACTTCCAGGTAGTCGTCGGCATCGCCCTTGTAATAGTTGCGCAGCAGCACGCGGTGGCTCCAGCTGCCCGAACCAACGCCGGGCACGTGTTGCAGCTTGTAGCGGCCGTACCAGTTGCCGACATAGCGGCCGACGCCGACGCCATAGAACTCGGTGTCATCGGAGAAGCGCAGGTGATCGACGCTGGCCGACAGTTCCCAGCCATTGCCCACGCCCTGGAACACTTCCACACGCCAGGTCTGCCGCGGCAGCACGCCACTGGACGGACCACGCTGGTAGCGCAGGTTTGCATAGGCCCGCGACCACAGCGGCACGTAGCCATCCAGTGCCCAGGCGGTGTCGGCGGTATTGAAGTGATCGGCGCGCAGCAGTTCCAGGCCTAGCGAGCCCCGCGGGAAATAGCGGCGCAGGGTCAGGTCGTTGTCGTTCCAGCTTTGCCGGTCACCGCTGAAGCGGGTGTGGTCCCAGCCCACGCTCGCGCCCCAACGGTAGCCGTCGGCAGCTACCGCATCGGGATTGGCCATGCGCGGCAGCAGGCTGGTGCGCAGTTCGGCGATTTCCTTGGCATCGGCACCCAGCGTGGCGGCAGCGTCGAAGTCGGCGCGCGCCGCGGCGATCTGCCCCAGCGCACGCAGTTCACGGCCACGCGCGATGCGCGCCGCCGGATCCTGCGGGGCCAGCTCCACCCAGCGCGTATAGGCATCGGCGGCCTGCTGCGGGCGGTCGCTCCAGCGGTACATATCACCCAGCGCCGACCATGCATCGGCATAGGTAGGGCTGTTTTTCACCACCTGCTGCAGATCGGCCTCGGCAGCGGCGTACTGGCCGTCCCAGGCATAGGTGCGGCCGCGCGCCAGCAGCACGTCGCCATTGTCCGGATGCTCGGCCAGCAGCGCGGTATAGCGTGCGATGGTGGCCGCGCGGTTGTTTGCATCGGATTGCTCGCGGATCTGCGTCAGCTGCACGGTCAAGGCATCGGGCGCCTCCTGCGCGCTGGCCAACAAGGGTGTAGCCGCCAGTGCCAGCAGCAGGCAATGCGCCAGTACATGACGGGGAGCGCGGAGGGAGCGGTACGGGGTCATGGAACGGTTCCTGGAAATCATTGATGAGTGCTCGATTCGCTGACCGCCGCCGACGACGATGCCGCCGGCGCGTCTTCCTTGTGACTGTGCTGCCAGGAGCCATCGCGGCTGATCCGCCCCCAGCTATGCCGCTTGCGCCGCGTGAACATCCAGCTCAGCGTGCCGGAGAAACGCCAGATGGAGTTCAACTGGCGGTAGCCGAAGTTCTCCAGGATCGCGACCAGGAACAGACGCAGCTGCTGCGTTGGCCGCGAGTACAGGCCGAAGGAGAGTTCTTCCAGCAGCATCGCGTTGACCGAGAGCAGGATGCCCATGCCCACCGCCGCGGCCAGGAAGATCAGGAACACATCCAGCTGCACCAGCCCGCACAGCGCCAGCACAATCATCGAGACATAGCCCACCACCTCGATCATCGGCCCGAGAAACTCGAAGAACAGCATGAACGGGAACGCGATCCAGCCGGCCGCACCACCGCGCCGACTGAACATCATGCCGATATTGGTCCACAGGCTTTCGGCCAGGCCGCGCTGCCAGCGCATGCGTTGGTTGCGCAGCGAGGCCAGGTCGGTGGGGGCCTCGGTCCAGCAGACCGGATCGGGCACGAACACTATGCGGTAGTCGCGCTGCTCCTCGCGCAGGTTGCGGTGCAGGCGGATCACCAGATCCATGTCTTCGCCGACGGTATCGGTGCGGTAGCCGCCGATGGCGATCACCCGTTCCTTGTAGAACACACCGAAGGCGCCGGAGATGATCAGCAATGCGTTCATCGGCGACCAGCCCATGCGCCCGAACAGGAACGCGCGCAGGTATTCGACCAGCTGGAAGCTGGGCAGCCAACGGTTGGGCAGGCCGATCTTGTCGAGCATGCCATCGCGCACGGTGCAGCCATTGAGCACACGCACAACGCCACCACTGGCGACCACGCGGCTGTCCTCCAGGAACGGCCGCACTACCCGCGACAGGCTTTCCGGCTGCAGGATGCTGTCGGCATCGACCACACAGAACAAGGGGTAGCGCACGCAGTTGATGCCGGCATTTATCGCATCGGCCTTGCCGCCGTTGCCCTTGTCGACCATGCGCACGCGCGGGTAGCTGGCCGAAGCGTAGACGCCATGCACCGGCGCGGTCTGCAGGCGGGTGCGGTAGGCCTCGGGCACCCGCACCAGCCCGAACGCGGCGATCAAGGCATCGCGGGTGCGGTCGCTGGAGCCATCGTTGACCACCACGATCTCGAACTCGGGGTAGCTGGTCTTCAGCAGCGAGCGCACCGACGACACCACCGAGGTTTCCTCGTTGTATGCCGGCAACACGATGCTTACCGGCGGCTGGTATTCACGCAGCCCGGCCGGCAGATAGTTGGCCCGGTACTCGCGCATATAGCGCACGATCTGATAGGCCGAGATGTAATTGAGGATGAGGTAGGCAAGGTTGATCGCGACGAAATAGATCATGAAAAACCATTGCATCGAATCGGCGATGCGCAGCCAGGGAATCTGCTGCACATAGCTCACCAGCATCTGCCAGTAGCCGTTCATACCGAACTCCTCAACGCATGCTCGGACAACACTTGTTCGATGATGTCGCGGCCGTAGGCATCGGTGTGCCGCGACTGCACTTCGCGCAGCGCAGCGGCACCCATGCCGGGCAGGATCAGCAGCGCCTGGGCGGTGCGATAACGCACCCACCACACGCTGTCGGACAGCAGGGCTTCCAGACGCACACTGTCGCCATTGCTGCCGATGCGCCCCAACGCCGCCGCCGCATGCATGCGCACATGCCAGCGCGAGGCGGTGAGGAAGCCAATCACCCGTTCGCGGTCCTGCGGGTCGGTGATCAGCTGCAGGCAGACCGAGATGATGTGGTCATCCACATGCCCGTCCAGCAACTGCCGCACCACCACCGCTGCACGCTGCGGATCGATGTCGGCCAGGAACCGCACCAGCTTGACGGTGGAATCGGCATTGGCGCGCAGCAAGGCATTGCTGATCTCGTGGGCGGCGCTGCCATCCACGTTCTCGGCCAGGATGCGCGCAACGCTGCCGGGTACCCAGTCCTCGCGCTGCGCGATCATCGGCACGAATGCCGCCATCGCACGCGGCGGATCCACCTGCGCCAGCGCACGCGCTGCACACAGCGAAACGATGGGACTGCGGTCATCCAGAAACTTGGCCAACTGGTCGTACAGGTGGCGGTCGCGCAGGTGGCCCAGCGCGATGATGGTCATGGCGCGATCGTGGTAGCTGCCACGCAGCATGCGCTGCGCCGCCTGCGCCAAGCCAACCCGATGGCCGAGCGAGGCCAATCGTCGTACCGAGGCATCGGGCAGGGTTTCACACAGCGCGTTCCAGGCTTCGATGAAGCCGATCACCTCGTCGCGCTGCAGCGGATTTACCTGCACGGTTTCACCGGCAAGTTCGCGCTGCAGAATCTCAGACCAGTACTGCCGGGCCTGGATATCGCGCCGATCTCGCCGTTGAGCACGCACACGCAGGAACACAATGATCGCCAACAGAACGCTGGCCAGCAGCAAGGTGAATATCGCTACCCCACTGGCTACGACAAGAACTGTCGGTCCCTCGGTCAAACTGTCCATCGCATCTTCCTACTGTTTCGGGCACATGGCTGCGAATCCACGTACCCCCCCTGGGTCCTGCATAATTGGCGTGAAGCATAGATAAAAACGTGAACTGAGTCTCTAAATTTCGCAGTTCCGGTAATGTTTCTGTCATCCAATTATGCTAACGACCGGTCGTAAGATGTAAATATTTCATTAAAAACAATCGTTTGGATCGCTTACTGAGGAAGCCGAGGCAGCCTTGCGTCGGTGAAATAGCGACCAGAATCCCCCTCATCGGGCCTGTCACCACCCCGGTTATGCTCAATACCCGCCAACCGCAAGGACGACCCATGCAGCGCTGCCGATCCCTCCGTTCCCGTTTTGCCCCCCTGCTGCTGGCTGCCAGCCTGCTATTGGCCGCCATCGCCCCGGCCTGGGCCACACCGGCCACCGATGCCGACGTCAACCGCTTGCTGGCGGCATCCCGCGCGCAAAGCATGCTCGACGCGATGCTGCCGCAGATGGAGGCCATGCAGGCCCAGCAGTTCGCCCAGATCACAGAGAAGGAGTCGCTGACCCCGGAACAGAAGGCGGGTTTGCAGCGCATCCAGCAACGCACCTCGCAGACCTTGCGGCAGGCGCTGGCCTGGTCGCAGATGCGGCCGATGTATGTGGACCTGTACAAGCAGTCGTTCTCGAAGGAAGACGTATTGGCGATGGCCGAGTTCTACGAGAGCCCGGCAGGCCAAAGCCTGCTCGACAAGACCCCGGCGCTGATGCAGAACCTGATGATCGCCATCCAGCAGAAAATGACGCCGCTGATGGCAGACCTGCAGAAGGATCTGGAAAAGATCAGCAGCGAAGCCGCCAAGTAAGCCGCAGCAATAATGTAGTGCCGAGCCATGCTCGGCAGGGGCCTTATCGAGCGAACCCATCCGGCCCCTGTAGGAGCGACCTAAGCCGCGAAGCTGACATTGTTGGAATCACCGGTCTTCCCGCAATCTGACGGTCTATGAGCTTCGCGGCTTACACCGCTCCCACAACACCTGATGGATGGCCGGGAGAGCCTCTTGCCGAGCATGGCTCGGCACTACATTGGCTGTGCTTGCCCGGCATTACACCCGGGCTACAGATCCCAAACAGGGTGCATCGGTAGTGCCGAGCCATGCTCGGCAGGGGCTTTATCTGCATCTGTAGTGCCGAGCCATGCTCGGCAGAGGCCTTACCGCAGAACCGTCAGTGGGCGCTGTGGGAGCGGCGTAAGCCGCGAAGCTGACATTGTTGGAATCACCAGCATGCCCGCGATCTGAAAGTCTACGAGCTTCGCGGCTTACGCCGCTCCCACAATCCCGCAAGTGTTGATGGGTTTCTGGGAAAGCCTCTGCCGAGCATGGCTCGGCACTACCTTCACCCTGGCAGCTTCCAGCCGAACAGGTCCATTGCCTTCTGGAACTCGCGGTCCAGCGGGGCGCGTACTTCGATGCGGCGGCCGTCCTGCGGGTGCGGGAAGGCCAGGCGCTCGGCATGCAGCAACATGCGGTGCACGCCCTGCATGCGGAAGCTGCGGTTATGGCGGCCATCGCCGTGGCTGGTGTCGCCGATCATGTGGTGGAACATGTGCTTGAGATGCCGGCGGATCTGGCGGAAACGACCGGTCTGCGGCTGGCAGCGCAGCAGCGCATAACGCGAGGTCGGAAAGCCCGCCGACGGAATCGGCAACTCGCCCACCAGCAGCTTCTGGAAGTGGGTGATGGCCTGCTTCTTGACCGGCTTGCCGGGGCCGCCATCCAGATCGTGATCAACGGTGAAGGCATCCTCAGCCGGCCAGCCGCGGCATACGGCCAGATAGTCCTTCTCCACCTCGCCGCCCATCAGGGTCTTGCCCAGCGTGCTGGCGCTTTCACGATCGAACGCCAGCAGCAGGCAGCCGCTGGTGGCGCGATCCAGCCGGTGCACCAGGAAAATCTGCTTGCCCAACTGCTCGCGCAACCGGTCGGCCAGGAAATCATCTTCGCCACGCGCCAGCTTGCTGTCGTGGACCATCAAACCGGCGGGCTTGTTGACCACCGCCAACCATTGGTCTTCGTACAACAGCGGCAGCGGTTCAAACACAACCGGCGCCGCTGCCACTTCTTCAATCACATCACTCATCGACGCAACCACGCCGACGCCACTGCGATCACACCAACCACACCGGTCACCCACGACCACAGCGGGATCGCGGCGAACTGCGGGCCACCGGCCTGCAGGCCGTACAACAAGGCCGAAACCACCATCAAACCGGCACCGGCGACGGCGGTCACCATGCGCCGCTGCATACGCTGCAGCGTGCCGTCCAGATTGACGATGTCCTGCGAACGCATCGCCAGCTCATGCTTGCCTTCCACCTGCTGGCGCAGCCAGCTGTGCAGCAGCGCTGGCATGTCCGGGGCCTGGGTCATGATCTCCGGCAGGCGCTTGCGCAGTTCCTTCAGCGCGCGGCGCGGGCTGTAGCGTTCGCGCAGGATGCGTTCGAGCACCGGCTTGGCCACTTCCCAGATATCCAGGTTCGGGTCGAGCTGGCGGCCCACGCCTTCGATGTTGAGCAGCGTCTTCTGCAGCAGGATCAACTGCGGCTGCAGGGTCAGCTGGTAGCGTTGGGCGGTGCGGAACAGTTTCATCAGCACTTCGGCCAACGAAATCTGCGACAGCGGGCGGGTGAAGTACGGCTCGCAGACCGCACGCACGGCGGCTTCCAGCTCATCGATGCGCACCGTGTTCGGCATCCACTGCGCCTGCAGGTGCAGCTCGGCGATGCGGCGGTAATCACGGTTGAAGATGGCCATGAAGTTCTCGGCCAGATAGAACTGATCCTCTTCCGACAGCTGGCCCATGATGCCGAAGTCCAGCGCGATGAAACGCGGGTTGTCGCGGCGTGCCGGATCGATGTCGACCCAGATGTTGCCGGCATGCGCGTCGGCGTGGAAGAAGTTGTCGCGGAACACCTGCGTGTAGAACACGCGCACGCCCTTGGCCGCCAGCGCCTTGCGGTTGATGCCGGCCTTGTCGAGGGCAACGATGTCGTCGGACGGAATGCCCCAGACCCGCTCCAGCGTCAGTGCGCGTTCGGCGGTGTGGCTCCAGATCACTTCCGGCACGTACAGATCGTCGGAGTTTTCCCAGAAGCGGCGCAGCACGCTGGCGTTGGCGCCTTCGCGCTGCAGGTCCAACTCGGCGGCCAGGGTGGTTTCGATCTCGGCCACTACTTCGCGCGGACGGATCTTGTCGGCGCGCGGGTGGGTGCGCTCGACCAATGCAGCCAGCGACTTGAGCAGGGCGATATCACCGGCAATCTGCTTTTCGATATCCGGGCGCAGCACCTTGACCACTACCTGGCGGCCATCGTCCAGCGTGGCCGCGTGCACCTGCGCGATCGAGGCCGAGGCCAGCGGCGTGGTGTCGAAGCTGGCGAAGGCCTCGGTGATTGGCAGGCCCAGCGCCTGCTCAACAATCTGCAGCGCGCGTTCACCATCGAAGGGCTTGACCCGGTCCTGCAGCAGGGTCAGCTCGGCGGCGACATCCGGCGGCACCAGGTCGCGGCGGGTCGACAGGATCTGCCCGAACTTGACGAAGATCGGGCCCAGTTCCTGCAGCGCCAGGCGCAGCCGTGCACCGCGCGACTGCGAGGCGATATCGGCACTGGCACGCGGCACGAACGGTTTGGCGATGCCCAGCCAACGTTCAACCGGGGTGCCATCAAGCAGGTCGTCCAGCCGGTAACGCAGGATCACCCGGCCGATGCGGCTGGCGCGGAACATGGCGCGGGTGGCCTTCATGCGGCACCTCCGGCGCGCTGACGCAAGCGCGCGATGCGCGCGGCCATGCGTTCGACGTCATCGCGGATCACGTCCACATCGTCATGGAAGGCGTCCAGCTCGGCACGGGCAACAACATCACGCGACTCCTCGGTAACGTATTCGGCGGCGGTCTCGGCCAGATCCTTGGCACTGCGGCGGGCCTGCAACAGGGCCGCGCGCAGGGTCTGTGCGATCTGCACGCCGAGGATTTCGCCAAAGGCTTTGACAAAAGGCTGCTGCCAATCCGGATCAAAACGGGTGGCCAGCTGCTGCAGGCGGCGCGCCAGTTCGGCATCGCCGGATACCTTGACCCGGCCGGCCGGCGCGCTGTTGCTGCGGCGTGTATTGGCAAGGAACGGTAGCTGCGCCAGCACCCCGCCCACGGTGCTGCGCACCGCCAGGTCCGGTTCCAGCGAAGGATCCACCGGGCCCACGGTCAGGCGCTCACCGGCAACGCCGATCTGCATGGCCAGCGATGGCGACTCCAGGGTCAGGGCGATGCGCTGGCCATCGAGCGCGGCCAACGCGGTACGGGTGTCCGGGTCCAGCGCCAGGGCGCGGTTCAAGGCCACTTCCAGCGCACGGCCGGCCAGCGGCTTGATCATCTTGAGGGGGGATGCAGGCATGCCGGGCATTCTACCGGAGGGTCGGGATTGGGCGCCTGACAAGCACGATGTTTCAGCCGCCCCGCCAGCGTAGCCCGGGTCAGCGCAGCGCACCCGGGAGCAGGAATATGGCGCTCTTTCAGGCTATCGGCCAACAGCCCCGGCTGCGCTGCGCTTAGCCGGGCTACGTCACTGCCACAGGCTTTGTTCATGTAGCCCGCACGTTTGCTGGACAGCAATGCCCTGCACAGAGCGCCACGCTGTGGCGATCGCTGGCTGCTGGCGCGGTGGCTTCACCCGCCCAATCCGCGATTCCCCATTACCGTCTTTGAGTTCATGCTATGCGTACCCCTTAAACACAGCGGCAGGAGCACACAGGCAATGGGCAAGACCCGGGTTGGCATCATCTTCGGCGGTCGTTCGGCCGAGCACGAGGTCTCGCTGCAGTCGGCGAAGAACATCCTCGAAGCATTGGACAAGGAGCGTTTCGACGTCAGCCTTATCGGCGTGGACAAGCAGGGCCTGTGGCACCTGTGCGATGCCGCCGGCTTCCTGCTCAACGCCGATGATCCCAAGCGCATCGCGCTGGATACCTCCGGGCCGGTGCTGTCGGTGCTGCCCGGCGCCGAGCGTGGCCAGCTGCTGGCCGCCGACGGCCGCGACGTACCGCAGCTGGACGTGGTGTTCCCCATCGTCCACGGCACACTGGGCGAGGACGGCACCCTGCAAGGCCTGCTGCGCACGCTGAACCTGCCGTTCGCTGGCCCCGGCGTGCTCGGCGCGGCGGCGGCGATGGACAAGGACATGGCCAAGCGCCTGTTGCGTGACGCCGGCCTGTCGGTGGCACCGTTCGCCTGCTTCAACCACGTCACCGCTGCGGGCGCCGATTACGACGCGCTGGTGGCGACCCTGGGCCTGCCGCTGTTCGTCAAGCCGGCCAACCAGGGTTCGTCGGTGGGCGTGAGCAAGGTGCGCAATGCCGAGGAATTCGCCACCGCGATGGCGCTGGCCTTGTCCTTCGACCACAAGGTGCTGGTGGAGTCGGCGATTGTCGGCCGCGAGATCGAATGCGCGGTACTGGGCAACAATGTGCCCGAAGCCAGCGTCTGCGGCGAGGTGGTGGTACATGACGATTTCTACGCCTACGACACCAAGTACATCAGTGCCAGCGGCGCGGAGACGGTGATCCCGGCCGATATCGCCGCCGACGCGCAGCAGCGCATCCGCGATATCGCGGTGCGCGCCTACCAGGCGCTGGACTGCATCGGCATGGCGCGAGTGGACGTGTTCCTCACCGCCAGCGGCGAGGTTGTCATCAACGAATTGAACACCCTGCCCGGCTTCACCAAGATCAGCATGTATCCCAAGCTGTGGGGCGCCAGCGGGCTGGGCTATACCGCGCTGATCACCCGCCTGATCGAGCTGGCGCTGGAACGCCACGCTGACGACAAGGGCCTGCGCAGTTCGATCAGCGCCTCGGCCTGAGCAAACGCAACGCAGAAACGGAACGGCCCGCACCCTCGATGAGGATGCGGGCCGTTTCATTTCACGCTTTGCGAATGGCTAGACTTTCTTGCGGAACAGCGAGATCACCGCAAGGATCAGGAATACGACGAACAGGATCCATGCAATATTGCTGGCCGCACCGGCAATGCCACTGAAGCCGAGCACGGCAGCAATGATGGCGATGACGAAGAAAACGACGGCGTAATGCAGCATGTGGCTGGTCCTCGGTTGGAAACAGGGTTCCATCCTCGGCAATCGCCGGTAGTGAGGCGGTGATGGGTGCGTGAGCGCCACATGATGATCACGCCCCTGCATTCAGCTTGCCGCTGCCAAGCGCCGCAGGCCTTCCTCGATTGAAACCCTGGGCACATAGCCGAAGTCGCGCCGTGCCGGCTCCATCGAGTACCAATGCGGCGTGCACAGCTGCTCGGCGAGGAAACGGGTCATCGGCGGTTCGCCGGACAGGCGCAGCAATGGCCACAGCTTTTCGCAGACCGAGCCGATCCGGTAGGCGGTCTTGAACGAGATCGACTTCTCCACTGCCGGCGCGCCAACGGCGGCAAGCAACCGGTTGAGCAGCTCGCGCATCGGCAGCGGCTCGCCGTTGGAGATGAAGTAGGCCTTGCCGGCACAGGCGGCGCCCACCACCAGGTGATCGAAGGCATCGAAGTGCGCCTGCGCGGCATTGTCGATGAAGGTGGTGTCGACCTTGTTGCTGCCATCACCGACAAAGCGCAGCCGGCCGGCACGGGCGCGCTCGGCCAACCGCGGCACCAGCTGATTGTCGCCCGGGCCCCAGATCAGGCGCGGGCGCAAAGCGATGGTTGCCAGATCGGCGCCGTTGGCGGCCAGCACTTCCTGCTCGGCGATGGTCTTGGTAGCGGCATACGGCGCCTGGAAATCCTCGCCATAAGGCACCTCGTCCGCACCCAGGCCTTCGACCGGATGGGTAGCGCGGTGGGTGACGCTGGGTGTGGAGGTATAGACCAGCCGCCCGATGCCGTGCGCCTTGCACGCCGCCAAAACGTTGCGGGTGCCGACCACATTGGCCTGGAAGTAGCTGTCATAGCTGCCCCAGGCACCGGCCTTGGCGGCATTGTGGAAGATCGCATCCACGCCTGCCGCAGCGTGATGCACGGCGTTGGCGTCGGCCAGGTCGCCACGGATCTGCCCCACCCCGATCTCCTGCAGGGACGGGTAATGGCCACGATTGAAGCTCAGCACCTGATGGCCGCGTTCGACCAGGCCACGGCACAAGGCCTGACCAAGAAAACCACCACCGCCGGTAACCAGAATCTTCATTGTTTGATCGCTCTGCTGCAGGGCCGCCGCCGCGTGGTTCACGCAACGGCAGCGGATGAAGGTGGCGCACAATCCCCGTGCAGCCCAGGCGCCCAGTATCGCAGCACTGGCTGGTCAGGTGGTTTGCCTGCGGTGGCAGGGCGGGGCCTTACCCCTCCCCAACCCTC
>NZ_LDJJ01000077.1 GCF_001431465.1 Stenotrophomonas terrae
GAGCATAGCGCGCGCAGAACAGGAAGATTGCTTGTGGGAGGTAGTGCCGAGCCATGCTCGGCAGCGGGCCTTACCGGTAAAGCCCCTTGCCGAGCATGGCTCGGCACTACCTTGGGGGCCGTTTGGATCAGCGGCCCAGCAGCTCGAAGCTGACGGCTTCGCCGCTCACCGACGAGGCGCATACCCAGAGATCAAACAGCCCCGGCTCGGCGCTGTATTCGCCATCCACCCCGGTGAAAGCCAGCTGATGGCGGTCCAGGTGGAATTCCACTTCCACCGATGCGCCAACCGCCACGGCCACTTTCTGGAAGGCTTTCAACTCGCGCACCGGGCGCACCCTGCTGGCGACGCGATCGTGCACGTACAACTGCACCACCTCCTCGCCCGCCACCGCACCGAGGTTGCGTATGCGGGTGCGGATGACAAGCTCACCATCCCAGTCCAACTGCGCTGAACTCAGGCGCGGCGCTTCATATTCGAAACGCGTATAGCCGATGCCGTGGCCAAACGCATACAACGCGGCATTGGGAAACTCGCGCCAGCGTGACTTGAACTCCGACATCGTCGGCAGTTCCGGGCGGCCGCTGCGCGGGTGGCTGTAGAAATACGGTTGCTGGCCCGACGCATGTGGAAAGCTCACCGGCAGGCGCGCCGAAGGGCTGTAATCGCCAAACAGGATATCGGCCAAAGCATGGCCATTCTGCGTGCCCAGGTACCAGCTCACCGCAATGGCCTGTGCATCACGTACCGCACCCTGCAGTGCCAGCGCGCGGCCATTGCGCAACACCACCACCAGGGGAGTACCGGTAGCGGCAAGCGCTTCGGCCAGCGCCTGCTGCGCAGGCGGCAAGGTGATCTCCACCCGTGACTGCGCCTCACCGCTGTAGCGCTGCGGTTCGCCTACCGCCAGCACCACCACATCGGCGCGCTGTGCGGCGGCTACTGCCGCCTCGATGCCACCTTCCAGCGGCGCTTCCAAACCACAGCCCGCGACGATTTCCAGCTCGGCATCCGCTGCCACTGCGGCGCGCATACCGGTTTCCAGGGTGACGTAGCGCGACTTGTCGCCGAACAGCGTCCAGCAACCTTCGATATTCTCGCGGTCCTGCACGAACGGACCGATCAAGGCGATCTTCTGCCCCTGCTTCTTCAGCGGCAGCAGCTCACCGTCGTTCTTCAACAACACCACCGAGCGCCGCGCGGCATCGCGCGCCAGTGCATCATGTTCGGCGATATGCGATTGATCGGCTTCGCGTGCCGGGTCGAGCGAGCGATAGGGGTTGTCGAACAGGCCGATCGCCTCCTTCAGCTGCAGGATGCGCCGTACCGATGCATCCAGCACCGCCATCGGCACCTCACCGGCATGCACCAGCCCGGCCAGATGCTGGTCGTAGAAACCACTCTGCATGCTCAGGTCCAGCCCGGCGAGGAAGGCCTTGCGGGTGGCATCCACTTCGTCGGCCGCATAGCCGTGCGCGATCAACTCCATGTCGGCGGTGTAATCGGACACCACCACGCCCTCGAACTTCCACTCGTTGCGCAGCAGGTCGGTCAGCAGCGCGCGGTTGGCGCTGGCGGGCACGCCGTTGATGTCGTTGAAGGCGCTCATCAATGACAGAGCGCCGGCATCCAACGCGGCCTTGAATGGCGGCAGGTGCACATCGCGCAGGGTCTGCGGCGAGATATCGACCTGCGCGTATTCCATGCCTGCGGCAACGGCGCCGTAGGCGGCGAAGTGCTTGGGCGTGGCCAGCAGCGAATCGTCGGCTTTCAGGTCATCGCCCTGGAAACCACGCACACGGGCCGCGGCGAATTCACAGCTCAGCAGCACATCTTCGCCCGCACCTTCGGCACCACGCCCCCAACGTTGATCGCGGGCGATATCCACCGCCGGTGCATAGGTCCAGTGGATGCCGGCGGCGGTGGCCTCGATGGCAGTGGCACGCGCGGTGCGCAGGGCCAGCTCGGGCTCGAAGCTGGCGGCTTCACCCAGCGGTATCGGGAACACCGTGCGCATGCCATGGATCACGTCCGAGGCCAGGATCAGCGGAATGCCAAGGCGGCTTTCTTCCAGTGCCACCTGCTGCAGGCGCCGGCCCAGTTCGGCACCGACGCCGTTGAACAGCGAACCCACGCGGCCAGTACGTACCTGCTCCAGTACCTGCTCGGCGTTGCTTGCGTTGGCTTCGGGGTTCACATCCGGTGCGAACGGCCGGACCATGTCGGCGAATACGCTCAGCTGGCCGACTTTTTCGTCGACGGTCATGCGCGCGATCAGGGATTCAATGCGGTCGGGGGACACCGGTGTTCCTTGGTAAACACAAGCAGGCGGGGGATTCTAGCGCCCCGTTCGTTAAGCGGTTGGCGCGCAGGTTGCAGTGGTGGGCTGAGCTTTGCTGTGCTGGGGGTTTGTTGGTACGGCCCCCTGCCTAGCATGGCTCGGCACTACAGTGCAGGTTTGGTGTTTCGGATTTGTTGGTACGGCCTCTGCCGAGCATGGCTCGGCACTACCGGGCGGGGCTGGCATTACGGTTGGCGGTCGCGCTGGTCGCGGGCGGTCATCAGCATCGCGTCGCTGGATTCCTGGAAAACGTGCAGGCCGAACTCCGGCAGCATCGCCAGCAGGTGGTCGAACATGTCCGACTGGATGGCTTCGTACTTTGCCCACGCGGTCGAGGAGGTGAAGCAGTAGATCTCCAGCGGCAGGCCTTGCGGGGTGGGGGCCATCTGCCGCACCAGCAGGGTCATGTCCTGGTGGATGCCGGGGTTGTGCCGCAGGTACAGCTCGACATAGGCGCGGAACGTGCCCAGGTTGGTCAGCCGGCGCGCATTGACCGGCTCCGGATGCGCTTGTGCCACCTGCGCGTTCCATTGCTGCAGCTCCTGCTGCTTGCCGGCAAGATAGTCATCCAGCAGCGCAATCTGGCCCAGCCGCTCCAGCCCGGCGCCATCGAGGAAACGCACGCTGTGCTGGTCCAGGTAGATCGAACGCTTGATCCGTCGCCCACCCGCTTCCTGCATGCCACGCCAGTTCTTGAACGACTCGGTGACCAGCTTCTTGGTCGGGATGGTGGTGACGGTCTTGTCCCAGTTCTGCACGGTGACGGTGTGCAGGGCGATGTCGATCACGTCGCCATCGGCGTTCTGGCTGGGCATCTCGATCCAGTCACCGATGCGCACGCGGCCATCGCCGCTGATCTGCACGCTGGCCACCAGCGACAGGATGGTGTCCTGGAAGATCAGCATGAACACCGCGGTGGCCGCACCCAGGCCGGTGACCAGATGCAGCAGTTCCACGCCAACCAGAATCGCCACGATCGACAGACCGGCAAACACGAACACCACGATCTTGACCACCTGCAGGTAGCCCTTGATCGGCTTGTTGCGGGCATCGGCACGGCGTTCGTAGAAATCGTTGAAGGCATCCAGCGCATGCGACACCGCCATTGCGATGGTCAGCACGGTCCAGGCATGACACAGCGCCTTCAAGCCGTGCACCAGGCCAGGCGGCAGCTCCGGCACGATGCTCAGGCCGGCGGCGAGCACCACCGAGGGCACGATGTTGGACAGCCGCGCGATCACCCGCAGCGGCTGCCTGGCGTTGTGATTGGGGCCGGAGAACCGTTCGATCATCGAACGCAGGCCGCGCAGCAGTACACGCTTGGTGACGAAGTTGGCCAGCCACGCCACCAGCAGCAACGCCGCCAACACCACCGCCGGGTAGGCCATTGGGTACGGCGCCAGCATGTTTTCCAGCTGATCCAGCCAACGAATTCCCATTACCGCCATCGTGCTCGCTTCCTTTTATTACGTGTATTGCAGAAACACCCTGCCCGGCCCATCAAGTCACTGCTGGGAGTGTGCGAACAGGAAACCACCCAGGCCGTGCGCCATACGACGCGCGGCCTGATGCATGTGGGCTCACCCCGCTGCGCGGCTGCGCTCGATGATCACCCCGACCGCGCGCGCACCGCGCACCGCACCGGGCTTGCTCAGCTTCAGCCGCAGCCATTGCACATTGAACTCGTCCAGCACGATCTGCGCGCAGCGCTCGGCCAGCGTCTCCACCAGACCGAAGTCGGAGGCGCGCACGAACTCCATCAAGCGCTTGCTGACGGCCTTGTAGTTCAGCGTGTCGACGATGTCGTCGCTGGCGGCCGGCTTGCGGTTGTCGAAACCCATTTCCAGATCGAACACCAGGGTCTGGCGGATGCGCCGTTCCCAGTCGTAGATGCCGATCAGGGCGTCGATTTCGAGCCCTTCGATGAATACCTTGTCCATTGCATCTGTCGTTTTGAATGAATACGACATGGTAAACGCAGCAGACTGAGCCTGCCGTGGACGAACACGGCAGGCCTGCTCATTCGCCCTGCAGCGGCGGCAACAAGGCCATGTCCCAGCGCGGGGTGACCTTCACCTCGGCCGGACTGTGCTGGCCAGCCTGCAGGCGCAGAGCGCCGGCGAAGGCGATCATCGCGCCGTTGTCGGTGCACAGCTCCGGGCGCGGGAAGCAGACCCGGCCGCCACGGCGCTGGGCAGCTTCCTGCAGCTTGGCGCGCAGGCGCTTGTTGGCGCCGACGCCGCCGGCCACCACCAGTACATCGCAACCGGCAGCATCCAGCGCGCGGCCACACTTGATCACCAGCGTGTCGACCACCGCATCTTCAAAGCCACGGGCGATGTCGGCCCGGGTCTGGTCAGTCTGGTCGCTGTCGCGCCAGGCCATCAGCACCTGGGTCTTCAAACCGGAGAAGCTGAAGTCCAGCCCCGGCCGGTCGGTCATCGGCCGGGTGAACTTGTAGCACCCGGGGGTGCCGAGCTCGGCCAGCTTGGCCAGCTGCGGGCCGCCCGGGTACGGCAGGCCCATCATCTTGGCGGTCTTGTCGAAGGCCTCACCGGCGGCATCGTCGAGGGTCTCACCGAGCAGGCGGTACTTGCCGATGGCGTCCACCGCGATCAGCTGGGTGTGGCCACCGGAGACCAGCAGGGCGACGAACGGCGGTTCCGGCGGGTCGTCTTCCATCAGCGGTGCCAGCAGGTGGCCTTCCATATGGTGTACGCCGATGGCCGGCACATCCAGGCCCCAGGCCAGCGACCGGGCCACACCGGCACCCACCAGCAGCGCCCCGACCAGGCCGGGGCCGGCGGTGTAGGCCACGCCCTCGATCTCGGAGATGGCAATGCCAGCCTCGTCCAGGGTCTGGCGGATCAGCGGCAGGGTCTTGCGCACGTGGTCGCGGCTGGCCAGCTCCGGCACTACGCCGCCGTATTCAGCATGCAGCGCGATCTGGCTGTAAACGGCATGCGCACGCAGCGCGGCCGCCCCGGAAAGGGAGGTGTCATAGACGGCTACGCCCGTCTCATCGCAGGAAGATTCAATGCCAAGGACTTTCATAAGGCGTATTGTGGACCTGTCTGACGCCCCCGCCAAATCCAAGGGGGTTGCACGTCTGTTCAAAGGGACTATAATGCGCGGCTCACCGGGTATGACCCGGTTTTTCTACAGAGTCCCCGGAGATTCCATGCCCAGCGTTAAAGTCCGCGAGAACGAGCCCTTTGAGTTTGCTCTTCGCCGCTTCAAGCGCACTTGCGAAAAGGCCGGCGTACTGGCCGAGACCCGCAAGCGCGAGTTCTACGAAAAGCCGACCCAGGAACGCAAGCGCAAGGCCGCTGCTGCCGTGAAGCGCCAGCTGCGTCGTTCCTCGCGCGACGTCACCAAGCGTCAGCGCCTGTACTGATCGTACGCAACTCCTGAACGGGGGGCTCCGGCCTTCCGTACTGGAGCGAAAGCCGGCACGCGCAAGCGTAGCCGGCTTTTTGCGTTCCAGACGCCGCCAATGCCGGCGTCTTTTCCCATATTCCCGACCCAAAGAGGTGCTCCATGAGCCTGAAGCAACAGCTGACCGAAGACATGAAGGCCGCCATGAAGGGCGGTGACAAGCACTCGCTGGGCGTGATCCGCCTGATCAACGCCGCCATCAAGCAGCGCGAAGTGGACGAGCGCATCGAGCTGACCGATGCCGACGTGATTGCCGTGCTGGACAAGATGGTCAAGCAGCGCAAGGACTCGGTCACCCAGTTCGAAGCCGCCAACCGTGAAGACCTGGCCGCGATCGAACGCGACGAGATCGTGGTGATCGAGCGCTACGTGCCGGCCAAGATGGGCGAAGCCGAGATCCAGGCCGCGATCACCGCCGCCATGGCTGAAACCGGCGCTGCCAGCGCTGCCGACATCGGCAAGCTGATGGGCGTACTCAAGCCCAAGCTGGCTGGCAAGGCCGACATGGGCCTGGTGTCCAAGCTGGTCAAGCAGGCCCTGGCCGGCTGATCGCAGCTGCCAAGTCTGTACCGACAAGGCCCGCCACGTGCGGGCTTTGTTGTTTTTGCCTCTGTCTTTTTGTGGGAGCGGCATAAGCCGCGAAGCTGGCAGTGCTGGAATTACCAGCCTGCCTGCAATCTGAGAAATATCTGGCTTCGCGGCTTACGCCGCTCCTACACATCGTTTTGCATTGCAGGGAGAGCCCCTGCCGAGCATGGCTCGGCACTACAGATGCGGCCCGGACCGCGCTTTTGTAGGAGCGGCGTCAGCCGCGAAGCTGGCGGCGCTGGAATCACCGGCCTGCCTGCAATCTGAGGAATATATGGCTTCGCGGCTTACGCCGCTCCTACATTTTGGGCATTGCCGGGAGAGCCCCTCCCGAGCATGGCTCGGCACTACAGGTGCGGCGCGGAGCTGCGCCTTTGTGGGAGCGGCGTCAGCCGCGAAGCTGGCAACGCTGAAATCACGGGCCTGCCTGCAATCTGCGGAATATCTGGCTTCGCGGCTTACGCCGCTCCCACACCACATCGTTATGCATTGTCGGGAGAGCCCCTGCCGAGCATGGCTCGGCACTACAGTTCTGGGCCGATTTAGCCCGCCAAGCCATCCCCATTCACCCTGAGGGAAGCCCGGCTTTGCTAGAACAGAGCCCTGTCTTCACGCTACATCAAACCCTGATGCCCCCTACCCTGCACACCTTCAAATCCCGCCTGGAGCTGCTCCAGCAAAGCCTGCCGGCCGCCCTGGTCCGCCGCTTCGTCGAAACCGACGTGATGACCCAGGCCGCCTCACTGGCCTTCTATACGCTGCTGTCGCTGGCCCCACTTCTGGTGCTGCTGCTGTGGCTGACCGCCTCGCTGTACCCACCTGCACAGCAGACACTTATCGACCAGATCGGCTCGCTGGCCGGCCCCAGCGTGGCCGAGGTGGCGCGCACGGTGATCACCAACGCCAGCGCGCAGCCGGACCTGGGCTCGTTCGCCGGCATCTGGAGCCTGGTGCTGTTGTTCATCGGCGCCACCGTGGTGTTCGCCCAGCTGCAGGCGGCGCTGAACCTGATCTTCCGCAGCGACTCCAAGCGCTTCGAGGGGGTGTTTGGCTGGCTGAAGAAGCGGGTGTTCTCCGCCGGCGTGGTGCTGGCACTGGGCTTTCTGTTGATCGTCTCGATGGTCGCCACCACCGCCCTGCAGGTGATCTTCTCGCACCTGCCCTCGGCGCTGCCGACGGTGGGCTACATCACCACCCTGCTGCTGTACGCGCTGGGCTTTGCCTTTCTCTACCACTACCTGCCGGACCGGCCGGTGGACTGGCGCCAGGCCTTTCTCGGCGGTGTCATTACCGCGGTGCTGTTCGCGCTGGGCCGCTACGCGATCGGCCTGTACATCGCCAATGCCGCCCCCGGCAGCGCCTATGGCTCGATGGGCACGCTGGTGATCATGTTGATCTGGATCTACTACGCCAGCGTGGTGTTCTTTGGCGGCGCACTGATCACCGCGGTGATCGATGAGCGCGCGTATGCGCGGCGCAAGGTGGAGGCGGCTGCGGAAGTTGATGCTGGGGCTGTGGAGTGATGTGGAAGCAAGGGCGACAGCTGCTACCCCTCCCCAGCCCTCCCCTTCGCTGCGCGAAGGGGAGGGGGCAAGAGCTGCAGTTCGCAAAACTAACGAGGGCTGCAGCCGTTGCCCCTCCCTTTGCCGCAGGCAAGGGGAGGGTTGGGGAGGGGTAGCTCCAAGCCTTTGACTGAAAACCATCAAGCCCAAGCCGCAACCAGCAGCAGCCCAGCCTAGTACACTGCCTGTTCCCCTTTTAATCGCGCCCCCGCCAACCGGCGGCGCTGTTCAATGCCGCATGGCCCGACTTCCCGACGCATTCATTGACGACCTGCTGGCCCGCACCGACATCGTCGAGGTGGTGGGCACGCGTGTGCCGCTCAAGCGCCAGGGCAAGGAATATGCCGCACGCTGCCCGTTCCATGACGAGCGCTCGGCCTCGTTCACGGTCTCGCCGACCAAGCAGTTCTATCACTGCTTCGGCTGTGGCGCGCATGGCACCGCGATCAGCTTCCTGATGAATTACGACCGCCTCGAGTTCCTCGATGCGGTGGACGAGCTGGCCAAGCGCGTGGGCATGGAAATCCCGCGCGAAACCAATGCCCGCACGCCCCAGCAGCAGGACGACAGCCGCGACCAGTACTCGGCGCTGGATGCCGCCACCCGCTTCTTCCAGAAGCAATTGGAAGGCAACGACAAGGCGCGTGCCTACCTCGATGGCCGTGGCGTCGATGCCGATACCCGCGCGCGCTTCTCGATCGGCTATGCGCCTGATGGCTACAGCGCGCTGAAGGATGCACTGGGCAAGGACGAGCGGCGCATGAAGCTGCTCGAACGGGTCGGCCTGTTCTCCAAGAACGACCGCGGCCACGTCTACGACAAGTTCCGCGACCGGGTGATGTTCCCGATCTTCGACCGCCGTGGCCGGGTCATCGCCTTCGGCGGCCGGGTCATGGAAAAGGACGACGGCCCCAAGTACCTCAACTCGCCGGAAACCGCGCTGTTCCACAAGGGCCGCGAACTGTACGGCCTGTGGCAGGTCCGCCAGGCCAACCAGAAGATCGAGCGCTTGATCGTGGTTGAAGGCTATATGGACGTGGTCAGCCTGTTCCAGTTCGGCGTCACCCAGGCGGTGGCGACGCTGGGCACGGCAACCACCCCCGACCATGCCGAGCTGCTGTTCCGCAATGCGCCGGATGTTTACTTCTGCTTCGACGGTGACGCCGCCGGTCGCCGCGCCGGCTGGCGCGCACTGGAGTCGGTGCTGCCACGCATGAAGGATGGCCGCCAGGCCTTCTTCCTGTTCCTGCCCGATGGCGAGGACCCGGACACCATCGTGCGCAAGGAAGGCGCCGAGGCCTTCGATGCCCGGCTCAAACAGGGCACGCCACTGTCGCAGTTCTTCTTCGACGAGCTCAGCCGCGAGATCAACCTTGGCACGCTCGACGGCAAGGCACGCCTGGCCGAACGCGCCAAGCCGATGCTGGCACAGATACCCGATGGCGCCTTCGGCGACCTGATGAAGCAGGAGCTGGCGCGCCTGACCGGCATCGGCAGTACCACCACCGCAGCCGCCGCCACGCCGCGCCCGCCGATGCGCAACAACGCGGTGCCGGCGCAGAAGCGCAGCCTGGTGCGTGCGGCCATCGCCATCCTGCTGCAGCAGCCGTCGCTGGCAATGAACCTTGACGGCCACCACGCCATCGGCGGCCTGCGCCTACCCGGCATCGAGCTGCTGGTCGAGCTGTTGAACCTGGTGCAGCAGCGCCCCGACATCAGCACCGGCGCCCTGCTCGAACACTTCAACGAACGTGAGGAACAGGCCGCTCTGCACAAGCTGGCTGCGCAGGCACTGCCCGGTGATGAAGCGATGTGGGCGCAGGAACTGCAGGATGCGGTACTGCAGCTGGAAAAACAGCTGCTGCAGCAACGGCTTGATGAACTGCAGGCCAAGCAACGCCAGCAAGGCCTGGACGACACCGACAAATACGAACTGCGCGAGCTGCTCAAGGCGCGCGCCACCCTGCGCCTGTAACCGCAACGAACGGAGCCACGCATGCACATCCATCGCCTGACACTGTTGCTCTCCCTGCTGCTCTGCGCCAATGCCTACGCCGATGACGCCACCGTGCGCCAACCGCGGCCCGATCTTTTCACCGCCGGCCAGCCCAGCGCGCAACAACTACGCGATGCCGCCGGCAACGGCGTCACCACCATCATCGACCTGCGCCGGGCAGATGAAGATCGCGGCTACGACGAAGCGGCCCTGGCCGAGCAGCTCGGCCTGCGCTATGTGCGCCTGCCCATCGCCGGTGCCGGTGACATCACCGAAGCCAATGCACGCACGCTGGACCGCCTGCTCAAACAGGACGGCGGCAAGACACTGCTACATTGCGCATCCTCCAACCGCGCCGGCGCACTGCTGTCACTGATTGATGCCCGCATCAATGGCGCATCAGTGGACAACGCACTCAAACTCGGCCGTGATGCCGGCATGACGTCATTGGAACCAGCTGCACGCGCTGCATTGGAAGTACCCACACCCTGATCAGGAGGCCTTGCCGACATGACACGCTGGTGGTCGCGACTGCGACCGGACAACTTCACCCTCGCCCTGCTCGCCACCGTCGCCCTGGCCACCGTGCTGCCGCTGAGCGGCGCCGCCGCCAAGGGTTTCGACCGCTTCACCGACGTCGCCATCGCCGCGCTGTTCTTCCTGCACGGCGCACGCCTGCCGCGTGAATCCATCATCGCCGGCCTGCTGCACTGGCGCCTGCACATTACCATCCTGGCCTGCACCTTCGTGCTGTTCCCACTGTTCGGGCTGGCAATGAAACCGCTGTCCGGCTGGGTGCTGACGCCGGAGCTGTATATCGGCGTGCTGTTCCTGTGCGCGCTGCCATCCACCGTGCAGTCCTCGATCGCTTTCACTTCGATCGCCGGCGGCAACGTGCCGGCCGCGGTCTGCGCGGCGTCCCTGTCCAGCATCCTCGGCGTGTTCCTGACCCCCTTGCTGATGACGGTGCTAGCCGGCTCGCAGGGCGGCATGGCCAACCCGCTGCATGCGGTGGGCGCGATCATGCTGCAGCTGCTGGTGCCGTTCGTGCTCGGCCATCTGCTGCGGCCGTGGATAGGCCGCTGGGTCGACCGGCAGCGGCCGCTGCTGCGTTATACCGACCAGGGCACGGTGCTGCTGGTGGTCTACGCGGCCTTTGGTGAATCCGTCAGCGAAGGCCTGTGGAGCAAGACGCCACCACTTTCACTGCTGGCAGCTGCCTTGGTTGCGGTGGTGCTGCTGGCCATCGCCATGCCCGGCATCACCTGGCTGGCGCGGCGCCTGGGCTTCAACCGCGCCGACGAGATCACCCTGGTGTTCTGCGGCTCCAAGAAGAGCCTGGCCACCGGCGTGCCAATCGCCAAGGTATTGTTTGCCGGCGGCAGCCTCGGCGCGATCGTGCTGCCGATCATGATCTATCACCAGATCCAGCTGATCGTCTGCTCGGTGGTGGCGCAGCGGTATGCGAAGCAGAACGCAGGAACAACGCAACAATAAGCGGCACCAGCGTTGTAGGAGCGGCGTAAGCCGCGAAGCCAGTAATGCCGGAAAGGCCTAGAAGCCAACCCCTCCCCAACCCTCCCCTTGCCTGCGGCAAAGGGAGGGAGCAAAGCTGCAGCCGGCATTCAAATGAAAAGGCCCGCATTCGCCGGCCTTTTCAGTGCTGGATCACAACCAGGGCAGCAGCCAGTGGTCGACCAGCAGGAAGGCGAACAGCGCCATCAGGTAGACGATGGAATAGCCGAACATCTTCATGTTGAACATCTCGTCCGGCGGGTCCTGCATCTTCCATGCGTACCAGAGGAACACGATGTTCAGCACCGTGGCGCCGCCCAGGTAGAACATGCCGCTCATGTCGATCGCCACCGGCAGCAGCGTCACCACCGCCAGCACCACCGAATACGCCAGGATCTGCTTGCGTGTGTGCGGCACGCCATGGGTTACCGGCAGCATCGGGATTTCGGCCTTGGCGTAATCAACACGACGGAAGATCGCCAGCGCCCAGAAATGCGGCGGAGTCCAGATGAAGATGATCAGCACCAGCAGCGAGGCGTAAGCCCAATCCGAGCTGCCCTGCATGCCGGTGATCGCCGCCCAGCCCAACAGTGGCGGCGTTGCGCCAGCCAGGCCGCCGATGACGATGTTCTGCGAGGTCGCACGCTTCAGGTAGACGGTGTAGATCACCGCATAGCCGATCAGCGAGGCGAAGGTGAGCACCGCGGTGATCACATTCACCCACAGCACCAGGATGGTCATCGACAACGCGGTCAACGCGCCGGCAAACACCAGCACCTGCCGCGGTGAGACCTTGCCCACCACCAGCGGGCGCCAGGACGTACGCGCCATCTGTGCGTCGATGCGCGCATCCAGCAGCTGGTTGATGGCCGCCGCCGCCGATGCCGACAACCAGATGCCGAGGAAACCCAGCAGACCGGTCACCACCTGCGCGGTGGTCGGCAGGCCGGGAATGGCCAGGCACATGCCGACCAGGGCGGTGAACACAATCAGTGCCACCACCTTCGGTTTGGTCAGGTCCCAGTAATCACGCCATGTTGTACGCATCATTCACTCCGGAGCGCGCAGCCGCGCTAGCAGCGTGACCAATACAAACAACAGGGCAACCGCACCGCCGCTATGCATCACGGCCACCGCCAGCGGCAACGCCAGCTTGACGTTGAGCACGCCCAGCGTGACCTGCAACAGCACCAACGCGATCAGCGTGGTCGCCCAACCGCGCATGCCCGGCAAGCGGAACATGCGTACCGACAACACCAGCAGATACAGCGCCACCACTACCGCGAACATCCGGTGCGCCATCTGGATGGCGATACGTGAGGCGCCATCGAGCACGCCACCTTCGTAGTCCACGCCGATGCCGCGCCACAGGGTGAAGCCTTCGCTGTAGTTCTGCTGCGGCCACCATTGGCTGACGCAGCGCGGGAAGTTGTCCAGCGAGGCACTGCCGCCGCCACAGGCCAAGGCTGCGTAGTTGGCGCTGACCCAGCCACCGAGCGCGATCTGCAGTACCACCATCGCCACTGCCGCGCGCAGCCACCAGCGCAGGCGCGGTGCCTCGGCCAGGGTGATAGGCAGATGCGTGGCCTTCCAGGCCATCCACACCAGCAGCGAGAACATCGCCATGCCGCCCAGCAGATGCCCCATCACCACGATCGGCTTGAGCAGCCAGGTCACCGTCCACATGCCGAGCAGGGCCTGGAAGATCACCACCGCCAGGGTCAGCACCGCCGCGCGCGCCAGATCGATGTTGGACCAGCGCAGCGCCGCCAGCAGCAGGATCGCTTCACCGCCGATTGCCAGCACGCTCGCGGCGACGTGCTCGCCGCGCATGTACAAGGGTATGGCGATGGCCACCAGCACCGAGGCGGTGACGATCTGGGCGATGCCACGCTTGCGCTTACGCGCCGCCAGCAGCGCCAGGGTCAACACTTCCACACCGAGCAGGCCGGCCAGGAAACGGTGGACCTGCTCACGCCAGGCCTTGTGGGTTTCCAGCGGACGGATCTCGCTGGCTACGTGCTGGGCCGCCTCCATCTGCGTCTGCGGCCAGGTCACGCGGCCATAGCAGGTAGGCCAATCCGGGCAGCTCAGGCCGGCATCGGACAGGCGCACGAACGAGCCGAACATGATCGTGCTCGCCGTCATGATCAGTGCGAACCACGCCAGTCGGTGGAAATTGCGGTACAGCGCCGGACGCGCGGAGGCATTCATCGAACGGAACTCACATCAGTTTCAACAGCTTGGATAGATCAGCCCGCAATCCACCCGGTTCAAAACCCGGCGCATAGCGGAATACCACAAAGCCATTGGGATCAATCACATACACCGGGGTACCGGCCGGGTCATCAACACCCGGCAGCTTGGCCCGGAACGCAGGCTGGGGCTGCAGCACCTTCAGTGCCGGCGTGGCGGCCACCTGTTCAGGCGGCGTGCCCAGCCACAATATCTCGACATTATCCGCGTTATGCCCGAACAACTGCCACACCTTGTCCAATTGCTGCGACAAAGTGACGCAGGCAGGCGCGCAATCGGCAGCCGGTGACAGCAGGATGCGCCAGTGCCGCTCGCCCGGGTTCCAGTCGTAGGCCTGGCCATTGGCCAGATACAGCTGCTCGCTGCGCAGGTCGACCGCCGGCTGCAGCAGCTGGCCATGGTGGCGGTTGATCTGCGGCGTCCAACCGGAGAAGCGCAGGATGCCGGCCAGCGCCATCGAGCCGAAGAACATGGCGAAGATCAGCAGCAACACCCGGCGACCGCGGTTGCGGGTGGCGAGCTGGTCGGGGGTGAGTACGTTCATGGCTGAGGGTCTTTTAGAGCTGGCAATGGGGAGTGGCTGGGAGCAAAAGCGGGAGAGGGAGCTGGAGTTAGAGTTGGTGTTGGTGCAGGAACTGAAGCAAAGGCTGAAAGCACCCCTCCCCGGCCCTCCCCTTCACCTTCGGTGAAAGGGAGGGGGAAATTCAACGGCAACGGCAAAGACCGAGGCCAAGGCCAAAGCGACGGCGAGGCGATCTGCCCCTCCCTTTGGCGTAGCCAAGGGGAGGGCTTTGGCTTTGGCTTTGGCTTTGGCTCTGCCCTAGCTCCAACCTAACCCCCATTTCCAACCCCCACCCTCCTGCGCCTCCTGAACTGCAATACCAGCGCAATCAACAACACCGCCAAGGCCATCGCGAACCATTGCACCGCATAGCCCAGGTGCCGCGACGGCGGCAAGGTATTGGGCAGCAGGTCCAGGTCACGGGCATAACCCAGCGGCATTGCCGGATCCAGCCGAAGCACCTTCGGCGCCAGGGCGCCGTTGCCCAGCTGCAACTGCGTAGCAATGGCAGGCAGATCAATCCGCGTCGCCAACCAGGTCTGCGGCTGCGCGGTTGTGGTCAATGCCGGGCCCAAGGCAATGCCGCTTGCCGGTGCGGGCGCCCACAGGCCCTGCACGGCCTGCATGCCCTGCAACGTGTTGATGGCCGGCATGCTGCGGTCCGCCGGCAGTGGCAGCCAGCCCAGATCGACCAGCACCGTCGTGCCACCGGCAGCGCGCGCCGGCTGATAGACCTTGATACCGGCGCGGCCTTCGCGCAGCTGGTTGTCCAGCAGCACCGTGGCCGGCAGGAACTGCAGCTGGTCCGCCACCCAATGCAGGGCTTCCGGTGCGGCGGCGGCCTCGGCAAGGCTGATCGCGGCCTCGCGGCTCGGTGGCAGCTGTGCGAGCAGGGCTTCTTTCTCGTGCATGCGCTGCAGCTGCCAGCCGCCCAGCGCGCAGAACAGCACCGCCACCAGCAGCGCCAGGATCCAGCCGAAGATGGCCGTGTGCTGTCGCGTCATGACAAGCTGCCGCCAAGCGGGTGATATAGCACTGCCTTCCCACCGAACGAGCGACGCATGAATGATTCGTTGAAGACCCTGTTGGTGATCGCGTTCTTGATCGTCATCGTCTGGAATCTTGGAGCCGGCCTCTATTACCTGATGATCGATCGCGGCCAGACCAAACGGACGGTCAATGCGTTGACGCGGCGTATCGCGCTGTCAGTGGTGCTGATCCTGCTGGTCGCGCTGGGCATCTATACCGGCTGGATCAGGCCGCACGGCGTGGGCGGCTGATATCACAACGGCCGCACTGCCTAGCAGCGCGGCCGCCGATCGTGGTTACAGCACGTAGACGAACAGGAACAGCATCAGCCACACCACGTCGACAAAGTGCCAGTACCATGCGGCTGCTTCAAAACCAAAGTGGTTGTCGCGGGTGAAGTGGCCTTTGGCGGCGCGGAACCACATCACCAGCAGCATGATCGTTCCCAGCAGCACGTGTGCGCCGTGGAAGCCGGTCAGCATGAAGAACGTCGAGCCGTAGATGCCCGAGCCCAGGGTCAGGTTCAATTCCTTGTAGGCGTGGATGTATTCCTCGGCCTGGAAGAACAGGAACACACAGCCCAGTACGACGGTCAGGCCCAGCCAGATCAGCAGCTGCTTGCGGTTGCCCGCCTTCAGCGCGTGATGGGCGATGGTCAGGGTGACGCCGGAGGTCAGCAGGATCAGGGTATTGATCAGCGGCAGGCCCCAGGCCGGGATGGTCTGGAAAGCGCCGCCGATATCGGCCGGGCCGTTGGTCGGCCAGGCGGCCGAATAACCATCCCACAGGTATTCGTTGGTCAATACGCCATGGCCTTCACCTCCAAGCCACGGCAGGCCCATGTTGCGGGTGTAGAACAGCGCACCGAAGAAGGCGGCGAAGAACATCACCTCGGAGAAGATGAACCAGATCATCCCCATCCGGAACGAGCCATCCACCTGCCGGTTGTAGTTGCCGCCCACCGATTCGCGGATCACATCGCCGAACCAGAGGAACAGGGTGAACACCAGCATCGCCACGCCGGTGAAGAAGGTCCAACGGCCCCAGCTGGCGTCGTTGAGCCAACTGGCTACCCCGACCATCATCACCAGCATCGCGATCGATCCTACAAACGGCCATTTGCTGCTGCTAGGCACGAAGTAGACGTTGGCATCAGGGGCGTTATGGGCCATGGCGTTGCTTCCGGGTCCGTGATCAGGGAGCTGCGTGGGCAGCGGTCGCGGCGGTTGCCGGGGCCAGCTGCTCGGTCAGCGCATCATTCTTGTAGAAGGTGTAGGACAAGGTGATCGTGTTGACGTCGGCCGGCAGGTCCGGGTCGACGATGAAACGTACCGGCATCTCGCGCTTCTCCCCCGCCTGCAGGGTCTGCGCGGTGAAGCAGAAGCATTCGGTCTTGTTGAAGTAGCCCGAGGCCCGCGCCGGTGCCACCGACGGCACCGCACTGCCCACCAATGCGCGCTCGCTGTCGTTGCGGGCAAAGTACAGGGCCTCGTTCAACTCGCCCGGCACCACGTCCATCGTCAGCTTTTCCGGATGGAAGGCCCAGGGCAGCTTGGAATTGACGCCGCCATCGAACTCCACCCGCACCGTGCGCTTGCTGTTGGCCGCATGTGCCGTGGTTTCATGCGTGGTGGCGCCGCGCTCCAGCCGTACGCCGAATACTTTTTCGCAGGCGATGCGGTACAGCGGCACCAGCGAGAAGGTCAGCACGAACACCGCAAAGGCCACGCCGATCAACCGACCGAGGCCGGCATTGGGCTTGGGTGCGGGCGCCGGCGTGGTCAACTCGCCAGCACCCCGGACAGGATGAAGCCGACATAGACCGCGACCGCGATCAGGCCAACCACCAGCGCGGTGCGCCGCGAGCGCCTCCGGCGCAAGGCCATTTCTTCAGCCTGGAAGTGTTCGTTGTTGCTCATCGCCTACCTCCGGAACTATGCCGAATCGCAAAGCGAGTCGGCTTGAGTGAATTGTTGGAGCTGATCCTTGCACACCAATTCTGGTGTCATTGCCTACGCAATGAAAAGTAAATCAAATAGATGCCTAGACAGGTTTCGGCTACCAGGAATATCCAGAAGAACAAGGGATCATCTGCGCGAAGGATGTCGCTGCCGTGCCTCCTATGTAAAGATCCGGTGTAAGCCTGAAACACGCAACGTGCAAGCAGTGCCAACCCCCCAACCGCGCATGCACGGCGAAAAATGATCATCTTATCCGCGGCCATTGAGAGCCAAAACTCCTCAATGGCTCACGTCGTCATGGGCCAGATCGCCCGGCTTGATCACCGGTGGCACGGTGAAGGTATGTGCCGGTGCCGGCGAGGGAATGGTCCACTCCAGGCCCTTGGCACCTTCCCAGGCACGCGCTTCGGCACGCTTGCCGTTGCGCAGCGAGGACAGCAGGATCGCCGCCATCATGAAGGGGGTGACGAACATGCCGAAGGCACCAATCGAGCTGATCAGGTTCCAGTCGGCGAACACCGGGTTGTAGTCCGGAATACGTCGCGGCATGCCGGCCAGGCCGAGGAAGTGCTGCGGGAAGAACAGCAGGTTGACGAACACCATCGTCCACCAGAAATGCACCTTGCCCCAGAACTCGTTGTACATGCGGCCAGTCCACTTCGGCCACCAGTAGTACACCGCCGCGATCAGCGCCAACACCGCACCGGTCACCAGCACGTAGTGGAAGTGCGCCACCACGAAATAGGTGTCGTGGTACTGGTAGTCGGCCGGCACGATGGCCAGCATCAGGCCGGAGAAACCACCAATGGTGAACAGGATCACGAACGAGATGGAGAACAGCATCGGCGTTTCAAACGTCAGCGAGCCCTCCCACATCGTGCTGACCCAGTTGAACACCTTCACCCCGGTCGGGATGGAGATCAGCATGGTGGCGAACATGAAATAGATCTCGCCACCCAGCGGCATGCCCACCGTGAACATGTGGTGTGCCCAGACGATGAAGGACAGGAAGGCGATGGCGGCAGTGGCGTAGACCATCGCCTGGTAGCCGAACAACGGCTTGCGGCTGAAGGTCGGCAGAATCTCGCTGACCACGCCGAACGCCGGCAGGATCATGATGTAGACCTCGGGGTGGCCGAAGAACCAGAAGATGTGCTGGTACATCACCGGGTCGCCGCCACCGGCGGCGTTGAAGAAGCTGGTGCCGAAGAACTTGTCGGTCAGCAACATGGTCACCGCACCAGCCAGCACCGGCATCACCGCGATCAGCAGGAAGGCGGTGATCAGCCAGGTCCAGCAGAAGATCGGCATCTTCAGCAGATCAATGCCCGGTGCGCGCATGTTGAGCACGGTGGCGATGATGTTGATCGCGCCCATGATCGAGCTGACGCCGGCGACGTGGATGGCGAACACGCTGAAGGCCACGTTGTAACCGCCCTGCAGCGACAGCGGCGGGTACAAGGTCCAGCCACCGGCCGGTGCGCCACCGGGCAGGAACAAGGTCACCAGCAACATGCCGAAGGCCACCGGCAGCAGCCAGAACGACCAGTTGTTCATGCGCGGCAGGGCCATGTCCGGTGCGCCGATCTGCAGCGGGATCATCCAGTTGGCCAGGCCGACGAAGGCCGGCATCACGCCACCGAAGATCATCACCAGTGCATGCACGGTGGTCATCTGGTTGAAGAACTCCGGCTTGACGAACTGCAGGCCGGGTTGTGCCAGCTCCAGCCGGATCACCACGCTCATCGCCGCGCCGACGATGAACATCGTGAAGCTGAAAAGCAGGTAGAGCGTGCCGATGTCCTTGTGGTTGGTCGAGAAGAACCAACGCTCGAAGAAACCTTGCTGGTGCCCGTGGTGATCGGAGTGGTCCACTGCGGTATTCGCCATTGCAACTACACCTCGTTATGCGTTTTCAGGCATCGCGCCGGCAGCACCGGCACGCAGTGGTATCAGGCACCGGCCGCCGCAGGTGCGGCGGGTGTAGCGACAGTCGGGGTTGCTTCAGGCGCCGCTGCCGGTGCCGGTTCGGCAGCAGGTGCAGGCACAGCTTCGGCAGGTGCAGCGGGCGCCGGCTTGCGCGAGGCCAGCCAGGACTTGAACTCGTCCTTGGACACGGCCTTGACCACGATCGGCATGAAGCCATGGTCCTTGCCGCATAGCTCCGCGCATTGGCCGCGGTACACGCCTTCGGTTTCGATATTGGTCCAGCGCTCGTTGATGAAGCCCGGCACGGCATCCTGCTTCCAGCCCAGTGCCGGCACCCACCACGCATGGATCACGTCGTCGGAGGTGATCACGAAGCGGACCTTGGTATCCACCGGCAGCACCAGCGGGTTGTCCACGTCCAGCAGGTAATGCGGGTCGCTGGCCATGGTCGGCACGCTGCCGCTCTGCCGCACCTCGTCGGACTTGCGGTCCAGGCGGCTGGTGAAGACCACGTCCTCACCGAGGTATTCGTACTTCCACATCCACTGATAGCCGGTGACCTTCACCGTCATCTCGGAATCGCGGGTGTCGTACATGGCGATCAGCTTGGCCGTGGCCGGCCAGGCCATCACCACCAGGATGACGATAGGGATGACGGTCCAGATGATTTCCGCCTTGGTGTTGTGGCTGAACTGCTTGGCCACCGCACCCTTGGACCTGCGGAACTTGAAGATGGCGTAGGCCATCGCGCCGAATACCAGCACGCCGATGACGGTACACACCCACAACGCCACCATGTGCGCGTCCCACGCCATACGCGAGGTATGGGTGACGCCCTTGCCCATGTTGAGCTGCCATTCCTTTGGATCGGCCGATTGCGCCCATGCTGCCTGCGCCGACAACATCATCGTTGCCGCTGCCAAACCGTGTTTCAACTTCGCGCCCCACACGCTGCTTTGCTTCATTGCCTAGACCCTTGACGTCATCGGTTGCCACCACTGCTGGCAGCGAGCAAGCCTTCAAGTGTCACCGCAAGTTCCCGACGTTCCACGGGCGCGAGGAAACTCCCCACTTCCACCCATTTGCCGCTGGAAACCAGCAGGACCCGTTCCTTCCCGGTCACCACCCGCACCCAATACGGGTGTGCGCGGAATACCGGCGAAACTCCGGCTGCGGGAATCACTTCCACGCAGTCCGGTCCTACCCGGATCTCTTCCTGGCGATTGCTGCTGCGCCAACACGCGCGCAGGGCAGCGGCCACCAGGAAGCCATGCAACAACGCGAAGACAGGGGCCAGGCGGTTACCGGACAGCCAAGCAAGGCCAGCGGCGAACACCATCAATCCTGCCAACGCCGCAAACAACTGGACGAACTGCCGGGCACTGAGTGCCCGTGGGGGGTGCAGTAACAACTGCGTCCCTGAGCCATCGGAATCTTGCCGAAGCACCTGGATCATCGCAGCCGCGTCCATCGCGGAAATCGAGTTCGATGGTAGCCCTGCCTGCGCACGCCCGGCAAGCTTCCATTCATCAACGTCATCAATGCTGCAGTGCACACCGGAATTGCCCCGATATCGCCCCAGCACGTCGCTTTAAATGCCGGAATCGGCACAATAAAAATCCGCCTGTTAAATATTGCGAAATCGCCCACAGGCCAGTGCTTTCACCCTGCAAATAGATGCTCGCAGGGGACTAGGAAATCCGCCGCCGAAGATTAAAATGGCCGAATCCAACTGTGGCCGAGCGCATGAACGCAACACCGTCTCCCGAAGTCGCCTCCCCTACGCCAGCAGGCCCGCCGTTGCTGGCGCCTGAGCTGCCAGCGGCGCCGTCCGCGCTGCGCCAGGCCATCACCGATGCCTGGCTGAAAGATGAAGCCAGCCATGTACGCGAACTGCTGGAGCAGGCGCGCCTGCCAGCCGCCGAACAGGCGCAGGTACAGACAACCGCCGCCGACCTGGTACGGCGCGTGCGTGCGCGCGCAAAGAACCAGGGCGCGATCGAGGCGTTCATGCGCCAATACGACCTGGGCAGCGAGGAAGGCGTGCTGCTGATGTGCGTGGCCGAAGCCCTGCTGCGCATTCCGGACCAGGAAACGGCCGACAAGCTGATCCGCGACAAGCTCGGCGAAGCCGACTGGAAGCGCCACATGGGCCAGTCCGACTCGGTGCTGGTCAACGCCTCGACCTGGGGCCTGATGTTGACCGGCCACCTGGTTGATCTGGCCGATGCCACCAAGCGCGACGTGCATGGCGCCTTCAAGCGACTGATCGGCCGCGTTGGCGAGCCGGTGATCCGCCTGGCCGTGCGTCAGGCCATGAAGATCATGGGCCACCAGTTCGTCATGGGCCGCACCATCGACGAAGCGCTGTCGCGCTCGCACAAGGGCGACAACAGCAACTACCGCTATTCCTTCGACATGCTCGGCGAAGGTGCGCTGACCATGAAGGATGCGCTGCGTTACCTGGAAGACTATCGCCGCGCCATCCACGCCATCGGCAGCGACAACATCGCCCGCGGCGGCAAGGCCGATGGTGACGTCACCGCTTCGCACGGCATCTCGATCAAGCTGTCGGCGCTGTATCCGCGCTACGAGCATGCCAAGCGCGAGCGCGTGCTCAAGGACCTGGTGCCGGGCGTGCTGGAACTGGCACAGCTGGCCAAGTCCTACGGCATCGGCTGCACGGTCGACGCTGAAGAAACCGACCGTCTGGAACTGTCGCTGGACATCATCGAGCGCGTGGTCAGCCATCCTTCGTTGAAGGGCTGGGAAGGCTTCGGCATCGTCGTCCAGTCCTATCAGAAGCGCACCCCGTACACGATCGATTACCTGGCCGACCTGGCCCGCCGCATCGGTCACAAGCTGCAGGTGCGCCTGGTCAAGGGCGCGTACTGGGATGCTGAGATCAAGCGCGCGCAGATCGAGGGCCTGCCCGGCTACCCGGTGTTCACCCGCAAGCAGAACACCGACGTGTCCTACATCGCCTGTGCCAAGCGCCTGTTCGGCCACAGCGACGCGATCTACCCGATGTTCGCCACCCACAACGCGGCCACCATCGCCACCATCAAGCAGATCGCCAAGGGCGGCGTCTACGAGCACCAGAAGCTGCACGGCATGGGTGATGACCTGTATGCCGAAGTGATTCCAGCCGATCGCTTGAACGTGCCGTGCCGCGTGTACGCGCCGGTCGGTTCGCACGAAGACCTGCTGCCCTACCTGGTACGTCGCCTGCTGGAAAACGGCGCCAACTCCAGCTTCGTCAACCGCATCACCGATGAAGACGTGTCCATCGATGACCTGATCCGCGATCCGGTCGAAGCCGTGTCCTCGTTCGCCTCCATTCCTCACCCCAAGATCCCGCTGCCGGTTGATTTGCTGCGCAGCCAGAACCACGACAGGACCAACTCCATGGGCATCAACCTCGCCAACGACAACGAACTGCGCGCACTGGCCGAGCAGCTCAACGCCGCCATCAAGCCTTGGCAGGCCGCCCCGCTGGTACCGGGCGCCAGCACCACCGGTGCCACCCAGGCAGTGACCAACCCGGCCGACAACCGCCAGGTCGTCGGTCACTGGCAGGCCGCCGATGCCGCCACCGTGCAGAAGGCGCTGGCCAATGCCGTAGCCGCACAGCCGGCCTGGAACCGCACCCCGGCCGCCAGCCGCGCTGCCATCCTCGAGCACGCCGCCGACCAGTTGGAAGCCCGCATCGCCGAGTTCATGGCGCTGTGCGTGAAGGAAGCCGGCAAGAGCCTGCCCGACGGCGTCGCCGAAGTGCGCGAGGCAGTGGATTTCCTGCGTTATTACGCCAAGCAGGCGCGCGAGCAGTTCGGCACTGCCGAGAAGCTGCCCAGCCCCACCGGCGAAAGCAACGAACTGCAGCTGCACGGTCGTGGCGTGTTCGTCTGCATCAGCCCGTGGAACTTCCCGCTGGCCATCTTCATGGGCCAGGTGGCCGCCGCCCTGGCCGCCGGCAACAGCGTCATCGCCAAGCCGGCCGAACAGACCAACCTGATCGGCTATTACGCGGTGAAGCTGCTGCTCGATGCCGGCGTGCCGGAAGGCGTTGTGCAGTTCCTGCCGGGCTCCGGCTCGGTGGTGGGTGCCGCCCTGACCGCCGACCCGCGCGTGGCCGGCGTGGCCTTCACCGGCTCCACCGAGACCGCCCGCATCATCAACCGCACCATGGCCGCGCGTGACGCCGCCATCGGCGTGCTGATCGCCGAGACCGGCGGCCAGAACGCCTTCATCGCCGACTCCTCGGCGCTGCCGGAGCAGCTGGTCAAGGACGCCATCGGCTCGGCCTTCACCTCCGCTGGCCAGCGTTGCTCGGCAGCGCGCGTGCTGTTC
>NZ_LDJJ01000078.1 GCF_001431465.1 Stenotrophomonas terrae
CGCTCTTCGCGGCTTGATGCGGGTTCCTGACCTGTAGAGCCGAGCCATGCTCGGCTGGGGCATTACCGGGCAAGCCTCTGCCGAGCATGGCTCGGCACTACGCATGTCCCGGCATGACATGCCGGCAAGCTTGGCGGCCGCACGCAGCGGCCGCTGTATCATGGGCGTTATTCCCGCGCGCAACGCGCAGTCGGCCCTCAACGCCGGTCCATGATCCAGAGAGTCTTTCGCATGTCTTCCGCCCGTCCCGCCACGCTTGAACAGTGGCTTGCCCATATCGAACAGCAGCACCCGCAATCCATCGCGATGGGGCTGGAGCGCGTGCGCGAAGTCGCCAAGCGCATGCAGCTGGGGCAACCGGCCGCGCATTGCATCGTGGTCGGCGGAACCAATGGCAAAGGCTCGACCGTGGCCTTCATCGAAGCCATCGCCCGTGCCTCGGAGTGGAAGGTGGGTGCCTACACCTCCCCGCACCTGCTGCGCTACAACGAGCGCGTGCGCATCGATGGCCAGGACGTGGATGACGCCCGCCTTGTGGCAGGTTTCAATGCGGTCGAAGACGCACGTGGCGATACCCCGCTGACTTATTTCGAGTACGGCACGCTGTGCGCGCTGTGGTTGTTCCAGCAGGCCGGTTTGGATCTGGCGGTGCTGGAAGTCGGTCTTGGTGGGCGCCTGGACGCAGTCAACATCATCGATGCCGATGTGGCGGTGATCACCACCGTCGATATCGACCACGCCGATTGGCTGGGCAACGACCGCGAGGCTATCGGTGAGGAAAAGGCCGGCATCATCCGCGGCTGGAAACCGGTGATCCTGGGTGAGATCGATCCGCCCTCGAGCGTGCTGCGTCGTGCCTATGTACTTGGCGCCAATGCGATCCGCTTCGGCAGCGATTTCTTTGCCGAGGATATCGACGCCGAGCTGTGGCGCTGGCGTGACGTTTCGTTCCGACTGGAATTGCCGCAGCCGGCCTTGTGGGCGCCAATCCAGCGCAACAACGCCGCCACCGCGGTGGCCGCCTTGCGCGCGCTGGACAAGCCGGTGCCGCGCACCGCGTGGGCGCAGGGCGTGGCCGACGCACGGGTGGTCGGGCGTCTGCAGCGCTTCCAGCACCACGGCATTGAAGTACTGCTGGATGTCGGCCACAACCCGCAGGCTGCCGCCGCCCTGGCGACTGCACTGAAGGCCGAGCCGGTGGCTGGCCGTACCCTGGCGGTGTATGCCGCGCTGGCTGACAAGGACGCGGCCGGGGTGGTCGAGGCCTTGCAGGGACAGGTTGATGGCTGGTTCCTGGCCGGGCTCGAAGGCGCCCGCGGGCAGACTGCCGCTGAGTTGCGTGAACGTGTGGCACAGACCGACGTCGCGAGCGCCACGCTGTCCGACACGGTTGCCCAGGCGCTGGAGGCGGCAGTAGGCCAAGCCCGGCAGGGCGACCGGGTGCTGCTGTTCGGCTCCTTCCATACGGTGGCCGAAGCACTGCCACTGCTCCGTTCAGCTGACTAAGACGCTGCCGCGCGTGCCCCGCATATAATCACCGGGGCACTCCGCCGCGCCGCGCATACGCCAATTGTGGATACTCCTCTGAAACAGCGACTGATTGGTGCCATCGTTCTGGTGGCTCTTGCCGTGATCTTCCTGCCGATGCTGGTCAAAGGCCCGGCGCCCGATAGTGGCGTACAGGACGTGCCGCTGAGCGCGCCTGCAGCGCCTGGCGAAGGCCAGTTTGAAACCCGCGAACTGCCACTGGTAGCGCCCGGCGCACCGGCAGGCGGCGCCGTGGGCATGCCTGCCGCGCAGCCGGAAACCGGCGTCGCCGCAGCGCCCGAGCCGTCGGCCAGTGCCTTGCCGCCGTCGGCTGCCGCTGGCAACTACGCGGTCAACTTTGGTGCCTATGGCAGCGAGGCCGATGCCGATGCGGTGATCGCGCACCTGAAGAAATCCAATCTGCCCGGCTTCCGCCAGGCCGACACCATCAATGGCCGCCAGGCCTGGCGCGTGCGCATCGGCCCGTATGCCGATCGTGCCCAAGCCGAGTTGGTGCGGCTGGAGGCCGGCAAGGTTCGCAACGATGTGAATGCACAGGTCGTGGTGCTCAACGCCGCTGCCGAAAATGCAGTTCCGGCACCTGCCCCGGCTGCTGCAGCGGCCAGCAGCACCGCCACAGCGGCGGCCGCAACTGCCCCGGTACGCACCGAGGCCTTGCCGCCGGAGCCGGCCAAGCCGGTCGCGGCAGCGCCCAAACCCGAACCCAAGCCCGCTGCCAAGCCGGAAGCACCCAAGCCCGAACCGGCGCGTCCGGTCGCGGCAACGCCGGCACCGGCCAAGCCGGCGGTCACCACGCCGGCGGCACCGGCTGCCAGCGGCGTCGGTTTTGCCGTGCAGCTGGGGGCGTTTGGCCAGGCAGCCGACGCCAATGCGCTGCGTGACCGCGCCCGCGCGGCCGGCTTCAGTGCCTTTGTCGAACAGGTGCGCACCGACAACGGCGTGCTCAACCGCGTCCGTATCGGCCCGGTCGCCAGCCGCGAACAGGCTGAACAGCTCAAGGCACAGGTCGCGGCCAAGGTCGGCATTGCCGGCATGGTCCGCCCCCATCCTTGATGCGGTGTTCCTTGATGCGGCGTTGTATTCGGCTGACCGCTCACATGACGCCATCGCGCCTTCGCGGGGCATGCGGTGATTGATCTGGCGCTGTTGGCGCTGATCGGCGTATCGGCCCTGTTCGGGCTGATGCGTGGCCTGTTGGCAACCGTGCTGGGCGTGCTGAATTGGCTGTTGGCCGGCGCGGCAGCGTTCTACTACGGCGAGCGCGCGGCCTTGCTGCTGGCCGGCCAGGCCCAGCCCAGTGCCGGCGACTATGCCGGCGGTTACCTGCTGGTGTTCGTCGGCGTGCTGCTGGCGGCCAGCCTGGTGGGGCGCTTGCTGCGCGGGGTGGTGGATGCCACGGTGTTGCTGAAATGGCCGGATCGCCTGCTGGGGCTGGCCCTGGGCCTGCTGCGCGGGGTCTTGTTCGCGGTGCTGGCGGTACTGCTGCTGGGCTTCACCTCGATGCGCGAGGAGGCCGGTTGGCGCCAGTCCTCCGTGCTGCCCTGGCTGCAGCCGATGGCCGACAAGCTGCGCGAGAAACTGCCGCAGCCACCTGAATCGCCGGCAATGGCGCTGATGGACTTGGGGAAGTCGGTGTTGGCAGGCGATAATGGCGGACCGAACGAAGCAGATGCGGGCAGTGGCTTGCTACCGGCGCAGTTGGAGGGGACGCGTTTTGATCCCCGCCAAGGCAGCGGACAGCAAGGCCGAGCTGACCCGGCGGGGGCGTTGCCCTCCAACATCGATCCGGCGCAGGTGCGCCCGGGTCAACTCAAGCCGATACGGGTTGAGCCTCAGGGCCAGGCACGGCCACCTTCACGTTAACGGGCATCGCCCAGCGGAGATCGCGCAACATGTGTGGCATCGTCGGAATCGTCGGCAACCAGAACGTCGCCGGGCAGCTTTATGACGGCCTGACCGTCCTCCAACACCGTGGCCAGGATGCGGCCGGCATCGCCACCGCCGACGGCACCCGCCTGCGCGTGGAAAAGGCCAACGGCCTGGTCCGCGATGTGTTCGACGAGCGGCGCATGGCGCTGCTGCAGGGCCGCATCGGCATCGCCCATGTGCGCTACCCGACCGCTGGTTCGGAAGGCACCGACGAGGCGCAGCCGTTCTACGTCAACTCGCCTTATGGCATCGCCCTGGCGCACAACGGCAACCTGATCAATACCGAGGCGCTGCGTCGCCAGGTGTTCGAGGCCGATCGCCGCAACATCAATACCGATTCGGACAGCGAAGTGCTGTTGAACGTGTTCGCCTATGAGCTGGACGCGCAGCGCATGCTGACCCCGGAAGCGGCCATCCGCGCCGTGGCTGGCGTGCATCGTCGCTGCAAGGGCGGCTATGCGGTGGTCAGCGTGGTGCTGGGCCTGGGCCTGGTGGCTTTCCGCGACCCGCATGGCATCCGCCCGCTGGTGCTGGGCAAGCGCAGCCACGCCGAAGGCGACGAATACGTGGTGGCCTCCGAATCGGTGGCGCTGGACGTGCTCGGTTTCGAGCGCGTGCGTGATGTGGCACCGGGCGAAGCGGTGGTCATCACCGAACGCGGCGAACTGTTCACCGAAATCTGCGCCACCAACACCCAGCAGACGCCGTGCATCTTCGAGTACGTGTACTTCGCACGACCGGACTCGATGATGGACAACGTGTCGGTGCACAAGGCGCGCATGCGCATGGGCCAGAAGCTGGGCGAGAAGATCCTGCGCCTGCGTCCGGATCACGACATCGACACCATCATCCCAATCCCGGACACCTCGCGCGATGCCGCGCTGGAGATGTCCAACGTGCTCGGCGTGAAGTACCGCGAAGGCTTCGTCAAGAACCGTTACGTAGGCCGCACCTTCATCATGCCGGGCCAGGGTGAGCGGGTGAAGTCGGTGCGCCGCAAGCTCAACCCGATCCATCTGGAGTTCCGCAACCGCGTGGTGCTGCTGGTGGACGATTCCATCGTGCGCGGTACCACCAGCCAGCAGATCGTACAGATGGCGCGCGATGCCGGCGCACGCAAGGTCTACCTGGCCAGCGCCGCGCCGCCGGTGCGTTACCCGAACATCTACGGCATCGACATGCCGGCCGCCGAGGAACTGGTCGCACACAACCGCAGCGTCGAGGAAATCGAAAAGCACCTGGGCTGCGATTGGCTGGTTTACCAGGACCTGGAAGACCTGGAAGTTGCCGTACGCGAAGGCAACCCGGAGCTGAAGGAATTCGATTCGTCCTGCTTCAACGGCGAGTACGTCACCGGTATCGAACCCGGTTACTTCGAGCGCATCCAGCAGTTGCGTTCGGACGAAGCCAAGACCCAGCGCCGCGCCTGACCGCAAGCCGCGCTGTTGCGCGGCGTGCTCAAAGCCCACTCCCGCACGCAGCGCTCAAAGCCCCTTTCCCTGCGGGGTGAGGGGGGCAGTTTGCGAACCATCGGTTCGCTGCCCCTCGAACGCCCTTGCGCCAGCGCAAG
>NZ_LDJJ01000079.1 GCF_001431465.1 Stenotrophomonas terrae
TGGAAATCCTGGTCAACAATGCCGGTATCACCCGCGACACCACGTTCCACCGGATGAGCCCGGAGCAGTGGCATGAGGTGATCAATACCAACCTCAACTCGGTGTTCAACGTGACCCGCCCGGTGATCGAAGGCATGCGCAAGCGCGGCTGGGGCCGGGTCATCCAGATCAGCTCGATCAACGGCCTCAAGGGCCAGTACGGCCAGGCCAACTACGCCGCCGCCAAGGCCGGCATGCATGGCTTCACCATCTCCCTGGCGCGCGAGAACGCCGGCTTCGGCATCACCGTCAACACCATCTCGCCCGGCTATGTGGCCACCGACATGGTGATGGCCGTACCCGAGGAAGTGCGGGCAAAGATCATTGCCGACATCCCCACCGGGCGCCTGGGCAAGCCGGAGGAGATCGCCTACGCGGTGGCCTTCCTGGTTGCCGAGGAAGCCAGCTGGATCACCGGCTCCAACCTGGACATCAATGGCGGCCACCACATGGGCTGGTGACAGGCCCCACCATGTTGCAGGGCACAGCCTTTCATGCTGCGCAACAAACCCAGCGTTCTCCGATGCTTGCAACCTGTACTAATGGCGGTTGCAAGCCCTGCTGCACTGCGCCATGCTGCGCACCTACCGTGACGAGTGACTGCTTAATGGCTGCGACCCGCATCATCAAGAAGTATCCGAATCGCCGGCTCTACGACACCGAGATTTCCAGCTACATCACCATCGAAGACGTACGCCAGTTGATTCTGGACGGCGAGGAGTTCGAGGTCCGTGACGCCAAGAGCGGCGACGACCTGACCCGTTCGGTGCTGCTGCAGATCATCGCGGACAAGGAGCAGGACGGCGAGCCGATGCTGTCGACCCAGCTGTTGAGCCAGCTCATCCGTTTCTACGGCGACTCGTTGCAGGGCTTCATGGGCAATTACCTGGAGCGCAGCATGCAGGTGTTCCTGGACCAGCAGCAGCAGTTCCGCCAGCAGATGGGCAACCTGCTTGGGCAGACCCCGTGGGCGATGATGAACCAGCTCACCGAGCGCAACCTGGAGCTGTGGCAGGAATTCCAGCGCAACATGGGCACCGGTTTTGGCGGCACCCGCCCGCCGGCAGCGTCCGGCAAGCCAACGGATCCGCCGCCGGCCAGCCCGGCTGGCAAGACCCGCAGCAGCCGCTGAGGGTTGCCTACAGAAAGGCCGACGCAAGCGTCGGCCTTTTGCTTTGTGGGTCAGGCTTTTTTGCTTCTTTTTGTGGGAGCGGCGTAAGCCGCGAAGCTCATCGACTATCAGGCATCGGTAGCTTCGCGGCTTACGCCGCTCCCACAAACTCGTGCCGGCTCAGCGCTTGCAGGCGCTGCAGATCCGCTCGACCTTGTAGCCCTGCGCGCGGAGCTTTTCCACCACGCCATCGCTGCCCAGCAGATGCAGCGCGCCAACCACCACGAGGGTGTTGCCACGGCCCGGTTGCAGCCACTGCTTCAAGCTCGGCAACCAGGCGTCATTGCGCTCCACGTTGATCCGCTGATACAGGCCCGGATACTCGCGTTTCATCTGCGCAGCCATGTCGCGCCACAGCATCACGTCGTCGCCACGGCGCCAGGCATCGTGCAGCTGACGGCTCTGTTCGTCGCCCTTCTCCACCTGCTCCAGTGCCTCGCGCAGCAGCTGGCGCTGCTCGTCGTTGCTCATGCTGTCGAGCATGCTGATCTGCGAGGCGGCGCTTTCAAGGCCAGCGGTCGGCTTGTTGGCCTGCGCCGCACGCTCCATCAGATGCCGGTCCAGGCCCGACTTCGGATCCAGGCCCTGCCGCGTCATCTGCGCGATGCTGACGGTCAGCCCCACGAACCAGGGCTTGAGGCCGGCCAGCCGATCGACCGGCATGTTGTTGGCCGCACCCCAGGCTTCAAGCTGCCGCCAGGTTGCCGGATCCAGATCGTCCTTGAGCTGGCGACCATCGCGGCGCAATGCGGCCTGCATCATCTGCGTGGCCAGCTCCGGCGAATTCATTTCCTCCGGCGACAGCTCGAACAGCAGCCGCTGCGCACCGGCGAATGCGCGGTCCACGTCGCTGGACAGCGGGTAATCATCGGCCTTGAGCAGATGGAACGAACCCAGCAGGTACAGCTCGCTGCCCTGCGCACCGGTGACCTTCCACAACAGCGGCACCGGCGGCTGCTTGCCCGCCTTGGGCGCGGCCGCGGCAGCCAGCAGCGGCGTTGCGATCAACAGGCCGGTGGCCAACAACAGTCCCAGACGTTTGATCCAGCTCATGCGGCCGGCTCCTGCTTGGGCTTGGCATAGGCTTTTTCACCGGCCTCCACCGCCATGTCCAGACGATTCTCCGGCGGCGGCAAGGGACAGGTGGCAAACGCGGTGAATGCACATGGCGGGTTGTAGGCGCGATTGAAATCGATCACCACTTCACTCTTGCCGTTGGGCACGTCCAGATCGATGTAGCGGCCCGCCGCATAACTGCCGCGGCCGCTGGTGCGATCGGCGAAGATCACCTGCAGCGGACGCCCGGCATCGCCCAATGCTTCCAGCCGCCAGGTGCGTCCGTCGCGTTCGAACTCGATGGCGCCGGCATTGGCCAGCTCAGTGGTCAGGCCGGTGATATCAACGATGGGCAGGGTCTTGTTGACGTCGTTCGGCACGAAGCGCGCGGTGATGCGCCAGCTCGGATCGGCCGGCCAGTAATCCAGATGGCTGAACTGGGCACGCGCCGGAGCATCGGCATGCTTCACCCGCAACCCGAAACGCGGGCCGCGTTCGATCAGGCTCAGGCTGCCCTTGTCATCGTCGAAATGAATCACCGTCGGTGTCTCGGCATGGTCGCTGTGCAAGGGGATGCGACCTTTCACCACCTGCCCATCGACCTTCACCGATACACCCGGTTCCGGTGCGAAGAACCATGACTTGCCCTCGCGGGTGACCAGCCCCATCCGCGGCGGGCCCACTGCCAGGCGGATACCGCTGGTGCTGCCGCTGCCAATGTAATGCGCTTTCAGATCCAGCCAATGCAGCCCGACCAGGCTGGTCCAGCCATCCGTCGCCAATAGCTCGGTCAAGCGCTGTTCGCGCCACAGACCATTGTCGCGCGCGAAGCTCGGATCGACCTGCGCCGCTGGCTTGGCCTTGTTCGCATCATCGCCGCAGCCGCCCAGCAGCATCACGGCAATCAGCGCCGCGCCCCCCAATAGGTATTTCATCAACGCCCCCGCAGGAACCAGCGATCAATTTCAGCCAAGGAAAAGCGCGCCCAGGTGGGGCGGCCATGGTTGCATTGCCCGGAGCGCTCGGTGATTTCCATGTCGCGCAACAAGGCATTCATTTCAGGGATGGTCAGGCGCCGGTTGGCGCGCACCGCGCCGTGGCAGGCCATGGTGGACAGCAGCTCGTCGCGCGCGGTGGCGATGCGCCGGCTTTGGCCGTGCTCACGCAGATCACCCAACACATCACGCAGCAGACCTTCCGGCTCGGCATTGGCAAGCAGGGCCGGAATGCTGCGCACATGCAGCGAACCGGGGCCGGAACGGGTTACCTCGAACCCCAGTGCTGCCAGGGTTGCAGCCTCGCGCTCGGCGGTATCGGCATCGCGCTCGCCCACCGCCAGGGTCATCGGCACCAGCAGCGGCTGCGCGTGCAGACCGATGCCGTCATGCGCGTTTTTCAGGCGTTCGTAGCCGATGCGCTCGTGGGCGGCATGCATGTCCACCACGATCAGGCCTTCGGCGTTCTCGGCCAGGATGTAGATGCCATGCAGCTGCGCGATGGCATAGCCCAGCGGCGGCACGCCGGCATCATTGGATGTGGGCGGCAGCGACGGGCCGTTGTCGGCCTGACGCATCGTTGCATCGTCACCGGCCGCTGCCGACGAGTACAACGCCGCATAGGCCGATGGCGCGTCAGCAACCTGCAGGCCGAGCGGCGATTGCCGCGCCTGCCAGTTGCCACTGCCACCGCCGGCACTGCCGCCCGGGCGCGACAACACATAGCCGCCGGCGCCATACGCCGGTGCCGGCTGCTGCAGCTGCGGATCGGCCGGATGTACCTGACCCGCAGTTGGCTCCATGCCGGCACGGGTTTCGGCCAGGGCGTCCTTGAGCGTGCGATAGACAAAGTCGTGGATCAGCCGCGAATCACGGAAACGCACTTCGTGCTTGGCCGGATGCACGTTGACGTCGACCCGGGTCGGGTCCAGCTCCAGGAACAGTACATAGGCCGGCTGGCGACCGTGATACAGCACATCGCCGTAAGCCATCTTGACCGCATGGCTGACGCTGCGATCGCGTACCGAGCGGCCATTGACGTAGAGATACTGCTGGTCGGCACTGGCCCGCGAATACTGCGGCTGTGCGATCCAGCCGTGCAGGCGCAGGCCTGCCGCGCTGTGATCCACGCGCAAGGCCTGGCGCGCGAAGTCCTCGCCCAGGGTTTCGCCAAGGCGCGCATCCGAATACAGATCGCCAGGTTTGTAGCGCCGCGATGGCTTGCCGTTGTGCGAAACCCGCAGCTCGACATCCGGACGTGCCAGCGCCAGCGAGCGCAGCCATTCCTCGATGTGGCCCAGCTCGGTGCGTTCGGCGCGCAGGAACTTGCGCCGTGCCGGCACGTTGTAGAACAGCTCGCGCACTTCCACCGTAGTCCCCGGCGCATGCGCCCGCGGTGCCACCTCGCCGAGCTTGCCGCCTTCAATCTGCAGTGCGGAGCCGCGCTCATCCTCGGCACGACGCGAGGCCAGGGTGAAACGGCTGACCGAGGCAATCGATGGCAGCGCCTCGCCACGGAAGCCGAGCGTAGCCACCGACTCCAGATCGTCCAGGCTGGCGATCTTGCTGGTGGCATGCCGCGACACCGCCAGCGGCAACTGCTCGGCGGCGATACCACCACCGTTGTCGCGGATGCGGATCAGGCGGACGCCGCCTTCTTCCAGATCGATATCCACGCGCGTGGCGCCGGCATCAAGGGCATTCTCGACCAGCTCCTTGACCACCGAAGCAGGCCGTTCAACCACCTCGCCGGCGGCGATCTGGTTGATCAGGATTTCCGGCAGGGGGCGGATCGCATTCATGCCACACCGCCAGGCAACTGCAGGGCCTTGCCGAGGTTTATGAACGAGGTTTTGAGGGGGATCAGGCTGACATCATGCATGCGCACGATGATAGCCGAGCGCAGCCTCAACACCGATATCGGTGCTGGTCAATCGTGCCGCATCCCAACAGTTCCTTGTGGGAGCGGCGTCAGCCGCGAAGCTGACATTGCTGCAGGCCTTGGTGCCCTGGCGATCTGTTGGTGCGTCAGCTTCGCGGCTGACGCCGCTCCCACAAAATAAAAAACCGATGCCCGCATCGCTGGCATCGGTTTTCATATGTCTCATAGCTTGAAACCGCGTCAGGAGCGGGCTTCAAGCCGGCCCTGCCTTACTTGCTGCCACCTGCAACGGTGCCTGCAGCGGCATCCATCTCGGCCTGGGCGCGGGCGGCGAACAAGGTGCCCGGCGGCGGCTGGCGGCTGAAGAAGGTATGCACGCCATCGAGCACGGCACCGGCGATACGGCGCTGATAGGCCGGATCAATCAGGCGACGCTCTTCATCCGGGTTGGAGATGAACGCGGTTTCGACCAGCATCGCCGGCATGTCCGAGGTACGCAGCACCGCGAAGTTGGCGCGCTCCAGGTTCGGCTTGTGATTGTTGCCGATGCGCTTGAGCCCGCCCAGCACATGCCCGGCCGCGTCTTCGGAGGCCTTCATATAGCCGCTCTGGGCCAGGTCCAGCAGCACATTGGCCAAGGTGCCCTCGGTGCGGGTCAGGCTGACACCGCCGATCAGATCGGCCGAGTTTTCCTTGTCCGCCAGCCAGCGCGCACGCTGCGAAGAGGCGCCCTTGGTCGACAGCACATAGACCGATGAACCCGTCGCCGACCGGTTCTCGGCGGCATCGGCATGGATCGAGATGAAGATGTCAGCCTTGGCCGCACGCGCACGCTGGGCGCGCATCGGCAGCGGGATGAATACGTCGGTGTCGCGGGTCAGGTAAGCACGCAGGCCCGGCGTGGCATTGACCTGGCGGGCCAACTCACGCGCAACGGCCAGCGTTACGTCCTTCTCACGCTTGCCGGTAGGCCCGACGGCGCCCGGATCCTGGCCACCGTGGCCCGGATCGATGGCAACCACCAGATTGCGCATGCCCGGTGCCATGCGAATTCGTGACGCGTCACTTGGCATCACCGGACGCGGCGCCGGCGTCGGCGCTGCGGCAACCGGAGCGGTGGCGGCAGGGTTCGGCGTGATCGGGGTCGGCACGCCGGTGGCAATGGTGGTGCGGATCGGCGTGCCCTGCCCATTGAGGATGGCTGCCGGCGAGGCCGTTGACGGGCTGGCCACGGCGGGAGCGCTGGCAACCACGGTCGTGGCAACGGCCGGCGCGGGGCTGGGCGCCGCCTGGACGGGTGCCGGCGGCGGCGTGGTGGCCTGCTGGCGCACTGCCGCGGTCAGCGCTGCGGTAGCGCGGGCTGCCTCGGCACGGGCCTGCTCAGGGTTCACTGCCGGGGTGGCCAGCGCAGGGTTCGACGCTGGCGTAGCCACGGCAGGTGCGCTTGCAGCCGGAGCGGCAGCAACAACTGCCGGCGCTGGGGTGCCGGCACGCGGCGCGGTTTCACCCGGCCACTCGATCAGAAGCTTGGACTCGGCGCCCTGCCCCTGCATCTGCGGCTTGAACGCAGCCACGGACTCGGCAAGGTCGAACACCACCCGGAATGTGCCAGCGACCGGATTACCGGTGCGCACTGCCGTCACCACACCAACCGGCGAAGGCAATTTCAGGCCGCGCACGGAGGTGGAATCGGGGAAATCGATCACCAGGCGGTTGGGACCGGCCAGGCTGATGGTCTTGTAGCTGCCACCACCGGCCAACTGGATCTCAGCGCGGGTGCCGGTGGCACCGGCGCTCAGGCCGACCCCGCGGATCTCACCGGCCCACGCGGAAGCGCTGGCCAGGCACAGGCCGGCGACGGCGACAGACAAAGCGAACAGGCGGTTTCCCGTAGTCATGGGCGGATTCAATCACCGGAATTCAGTAATTGCAACATGTTTTCCCTTAATAATCCGCAACCTGCCGTAACTTCCTGTAGTCAGAGGGCAGGAAGCCCCTGCAAGTGGGGCGTTTTGCGCAGCCGCTGCAGCCAGGCTTCGCCGACCGGACTATGCGCCTGCAGCTGCGCGCGGCGGCCATGGCCATCGATTTCCAGCGCCACCAGCAGGTCCAGCGGCGGCAGACCACCGGCCCCACGTTCGGGCCATTCGATCAACCACAGGTCGGCGCTGGCGTCGTCCAGGCCAAGGAAATCCAGCTCGCCGGCATTGCCGATCCGGTACAGATCCAGATGCCAGGCTTCGCCGCTGTCCAGCGGATAGCGTTCGATCAAGGTGTAGGTAGGGCTGCGGATCGGCCCCTGCACGCCCAGCGCGCGCAACAAGGCGCGGGCCAGGGTGGATTTCCCGGCACCAAGATCCCCTTGCAGGTGAACCACCGCCTGCGCGGGCCGGGTCTGGGCCAAGGCCTGACCCAGCAGGTCGGTGCTCTCGGCTTGGGGCAATGACAATTCGATCATGGACACATTATGGATTGGCAAGGGCGCGCAGGTGCGGCAATAGATCGCGCGGCAACAGCCCACGCTCACCTTCGGCCGCTGCGGCATCACCAGCCAGGCTGTGCAGCAGGGCTCCGGTACTGGCTGCATCGAAGGGCGACAGGCCCTGCGCGCGCAGCGCCGCGATGACGCCGGTCAGCAGGTCGCCCATGCCGCCCACCGCCATGCCCGGGTTGCCGGCGGCAAGCACCCGCGGCAGCTGTGCAGGCGCGGCAATCACGCTGCCAGCGCCCTTGAGCACGACAACCGCCGCGTAGCGCGTGGCCAAGGCATGGGCGGCGGCAAAACGATCGCGCTGGATGCTGGCGGTATCGGTATCGAGCAGGCGCGCGGCCTCGCCCGGATGCGGGGTGAGAATGGCCTGTGGCAGCGGCCGTGGAGCCGCCGCCAGCAGATTCAGGCCATCGGCATCAAGCAGCAGCGGCTTGCCACTGGCCAGCGCCGCCGACCACAGCGCCTGCGCCCAGTCGTCCTGGCCCAGCCCCGGCCCCAGCGCAATGACGCCGGCACGCGCCAGCAGCGGTGCGAAATCCTCGGAACTATCCACCGCATGCGCCATCGCCTCGGGGCAACGCGCCAACAGCGGTGCCACGTGCAGCGCACGGGTCGCCACGCTGCACAAGCCAGCGCCACTGCGCAGCGCGGCCTCGGCACTGAGCATCACCGCACCGCCGCTGCCATGGTTGCCGCCCACACACAGCACATGGCCGGATTCACCCTTGTGGGTATTGAGCCGACGCGGCGGCAGCAGTGCCGCCAATTGCGGCCTGGCCCAGCGCAGCGCGCTGGCCTTGACCCCGTCGAATGCAAGCGGCGGCACCTCCAGCGTGGCCAGCAGCCGCTGTGCGGCATGCTCGAGCGCCGCCCCCGTATGCAGGCCCTGGTGGGCGACGATGAACTGCAATACGCGCTGCGCGCGCACGGCCGCGCCGGGCACGTTGCCGGTGAGGGCATCAACGCCGCTGGGCACATCCAAGGCAAACACCGGCGCTGCGGCGGCGTTGATCACCTCGATCAGCGCTGCGTCTTCGGCCTGTGGCGCGCGGCTGAAGCCGATGCCATACAGCGCATCGACGATCAGATCGGCCTGCTGCAGGCAGTCGGGCGTGATCTCGACGTGGCCGCCGACGGCCAGGTAGTCGGTACAGGCGCGCTGCGCCAAGGGCGTGCGCGGCGAAGCATCGGCCAGATGCAGCACGCTGACCTCGCGCCCGGATTGGCGGGCGTGACGGGCCAGCACATAGCCGTCACCGCCGTTATTGCCCGGCCCGCAGACCACCACGATGCGGCGCGCCTGCGGCCAATACTGCAGCGCGGTCTGCCACGCGGCGTGGCCTGCGCGCTGCATCAGCACATACGCATCGCCGCCCAGGGCGGCGGTCGCCTGCCCATCAATCTGGCGGGCAGCGGCGATATCGAACAGTTCGACGGGCTCTGACATGCCGGCAATTCTATACTTGCGCCATGTCTGAAGCCGTTACCGCCGCAAATCCTGCCCAGTTGTCACTGCGCATCCGCCAGCTCGCCCGCGAGGCAGGCTTCCAGCGTTGTGGTGTCAGCGGCATCGAGCTGGGCGAGGATGAAGCGCATCTGGCCGACTGGCTGGGCAAGGGCCTGTACGGGACGATGGAGTGGATGGCCCGCCATGGCACCCTGCGCGCACGCCCGCAGGAATTGCTGCCGGGCACGCTGCGGGTGATTTCGGTGGGCCTGGATTACGGCCACAAGGACGACGCCGAAGCCTGGGCCAACTTGAACGACAGCGAGCGCGCCTATGTGGCGCGTTATGCGCTGGGCCGCGATTACCACAAGCTGATGCGCAACCGGCTGCAGAAGCTGGCCGAACGTATCGGCAGCGAGATCGGCCCGTTTGGTTACCGCGTGTTCGTCGACTCGGCACCGGTGCTGGAACGTGCATTGGCACGCAATGCCGGGTTGGGCTGGATCGGCAAACACACCTGCCTGATCGACCGCAACGGCGGCTCGTGGTTCTTCCTTGGCGAGATCTATGTCGACCTGCCATTGCCGGTGGATGTACCCGCCACCGCACACTGCGGGACCTGCACGCGCTGCATCGATGTCTGCCCGACCGCGGCCATCATCGCCCCGCACCGGCTGGATGCACGCCGCTGCATCTCCTACCTGACCATCGAGCACGAAGGCGCCATCCCGCTGGACATGCGCCCACTGATGGGCAACCGCATCTACGGTTGCGACGACTGCCAACTGGTCTGCCCCTGGAACAAGTTCGCCCAGCGCACCGACGAGCCGGATTTCCGCGCCCGCAACAACCTGGATACCGCCACCCTGCCCGAACTGTTCGCCTGGGAAGAGGACGAGTTCCTGCGTCGCACCGAAGGCAGCCCGATCCGCCGCAGCGGCCACGAGCGCTGGTTGCGCAATATCGCCGTGGCGCTGGGCAATGCCGCGCCCTCGCCTGTCGTGCAACAGGCACTGCAGACGCGTCAGGCACATCCCTCGGAGGTGGTACGCGAGCATGTGCAATGGGCGCTGCAGCGGCATGCCGGCGACACGCCGAAGCAATAGCCAAGCACCTGCCGCCTCGATCTGCTCGACTGCTCCGGCCGCTCCCGTAAGATAGTGACCAATAGTTCGCCTGCGCCAATGGCTGCGGCGAGCGCCCCACCGGCAAAGCAATTCAATAATGGCCTCCAGCAACGACATCCTCACCCCCAACCAGCTCAACACCCTGGCGCGCGATCTGCTGGAAAGCACGTTTCCGCTGGTGTGGGTGGAAGGTGAGCTCGGCAGCGTCAGCCGCCCCGCTTCCGGGCATCTGTATTTCACCCTGAAGGATGCGCGTGCACAGGTCCGCGCGGCGATGTTCAAGCCCAAGAGCCAGTGGCTGAAATTCATTCCGCGCGAAGGCATGCGCGTGCTGGTGCGTGGCCGGCTGACCCTGTACGAGGCACGTGGCGATTACCAGCTGATCCTCGATCACATGGAGGAAGCTGGCGAAGGCGCGTTGCGCCGCGCCTATGATGAACTCAAGGCCCGGCTGGAAGCCGAAGGACTGTTCGACCCCGCACGCAAGCGGCCAATGCCGGCGCATGTGCGCCGACTGGCGGTGATCACCTCGCCCAGCGGTGCGGCCGTACGTGACGTGCTGAGCGTGCTGGAGCGGCGCTTCCCGATGCTGGAAGTCGAGCTGCTGCCGTCGCTGGTACAGGGCGCCACCGCCGCACCGCAGATCACCTCGCTGCTGCGCCAGGCCGATGCCAGTGGCCGCTACGATGTGATCCTGCTGACCCGTGGTGGCGGCTCGCTGGAAGACCTGTGGGCCTTCAACGACGAACAGCTGGCGCGCGCGGTTGCCGCCAGCACGACGCCGGTGGTTTCGGCGGTGGGCCACGAGACCGATTTCAGCCTGACCGACTTCGCCGCCGACCTGCGTGCGCCAACCCCATCGGTGGCAGCCGAACTGCTGGTACCCGACCAGCGTGACCTGGCCCTGCGCGTACGTCGCCTGGCGCAACGCCTGAACCAACTGCAGGTGCATGCACTGGGCCAGGCCATGCAACGCGCCGACCGCGCCGCGCTGCGCCTGCAGGCCCACAGCCCGCAGGCGCGCCTGAGCCTGCTCGAACATCGCCAGCAGGCCGCCTTCGCGCGCCTGCAATCGCAATGGCGGCAGCAGCTGGAGCGCCGCACTGCGCGCCTGGCCCACGCCGCCACCGGGCTGCGTGGCAACCAACCACAGCGCCGCTTGAATGCTTTGGCTGAAAAGCTGGCGACGCTGGCGCCGCGCGCACATGCGGCCATGACCCGCCAGCTGCAGGGCGATGCCCTGCGCTTGCGTGGCATCGCCCGTTCGCTGGAAGCGGTAAGCCCCTTGGCCACGGTGGCGCGCGGCTATTCCATCCTGACCCGGGTGGAAGACGGTGCGCTGGTGCGCTCCGCCGCACAGGTCAAACCCGGCGAGCAGCTGCGCGCGCGCCTGTCTGAAGGCGAGCTGCAACTGCGGGTGGAACACGTTGACGGCACGCCGGCCAACGGCGAACCCACTCAGGGCTGAGCCGGCAGCGCATCCCAGCGTTCGACAATGATCTGTGCCAGCTTGGCCGGGTCGCGGTCGAAATGATGTCCACCGGGGCGCTCAACCGCCTGCATGCGCGCATCGCCCTGCAGGTCCCGGCACAGGCTGTCCTTCTCGTCCGCCCCGTAGATGCATTGCTGCGCAACCGGCTGCAGGCCCGCCAAGGCTGGCTGCACCGGCACCTCCTGGGCGCGGAACCAGCCCAGCCAGCCACCGACCCGCACTTCAAACGCCGCACCGTGGGCAAGCCCCAGCAGTGATACCAGGCGCACCGAACGGCGTTGCGGCTCGCTCAGCAGCGGATAGGCAAACGGCAACACATCCGCACCGAAGGAATAGCCCACCAGCGCCACGTCATCGGCCTGCCAACGCTGCCGGTAGCTGCGCACGACGCTGTCCAGGTCGGCACCCAGCTCCGCCGCCGTGCGCTTTTTCCAGAAGTAACGCAGGCTGTTCCAACCGACCACGGAAATGCTGCGCTGGTTGAGTTCATGTGCCAACCCCTTGTCCAGGTCACGCCAACCGCCGTCGCCAGAGATCAGCACCACCAGCCGCTTGCTGCCGGCAACCGGCATTTCGATCAGCGGCAGGTTGGCAATCCCCTGCACCGGCGCGGCACCGAGCACTGTTGGCAGCGTCGCCAACAACGCCGCCTCGGCGACCTGCCTGACCGGCACGGCTGCCGTGCCACCTTGGCAGCCGGTGGCAGCTGACGCATCGGCCGTGGTCACCAGCGCCGCTGCCATTTCACCCGGTGCCGCCCCGGCCGCGCTGTCACGCACCAGCCCGGCGCTCTCGCCCTGGCCCAACAGGACCGGCAGGAAAAACTGGTCAGCACGCTCGCGCTTGAGCAGCTTCTGGGTGAGCAGGGCCGCATCATCGGCCATCGCCCGGCAACTACCATTGCCCTTGTGCAGCTGTTCCCGGTAACGCGCCGCATCCACCACCGCCACCCAGGCACCGGCCTGCGCCAAGCGTTCTGCGAACTGCTGCCGCCGCGCTTGTGGCAAGGCCGGGTCGGCGAAATAGATGATCAGCCCTCGCGGTACCGATGGCGGCTCAAGCACCTGCACGCGACCATAACGGCCGGCATTCATACGCTTGGCATGCGCAGGCCAGCCACAGCTGACCACCACCATGATCAGCAATACCCCCAGCCCCAACACTGCAGCACGACGCATCCGCAACCTCTGACAAAAGTAACAACGCCGGCGAGCATCCACCGGCGTTCGTTACGTGCTTGTGCAATGCGTCAACGCGCTTGCTAGCGAGCCGCTGCGCCCGCCGTGCAATAGCGCTGGCGGTACTCCAGTGCCTTGGGCATCAGCGCCTGCAGGTTCTGGATGCGTGTACCGGGATTGGGATGGGTGGAGGAGAATTCCGGCGGCGCCTGGCCGCCACTGGCCTGGCTCATGCGCTGCCACAACGGCACCGCCTCTTCCGGGTTGAAACAGGCCGCCGCGGCGAGCATCAGCCCCACTTCATCGGCCTGGGTTTCGTGCGAGCGCGCGTAGGGCAGCAGATAGCCGTAGCCCATGGCCGACATCATCATCTGTTGCTGCTGCACGTCCATGCCGCTGGCCGCGCCGGCCATCTGGCCGATCTGGGTCAGCTTCTGCTGGGCCATGCGCTGGGCGCCGTGGCGCAGCAGCGCGTGGGCGATTTCGTGGCCCATCACCACCGCCAACGCATCGGCGTTCTGCGCGACCGGAATCAAGCCGGTATAGACCGCCATCTTGCCGCCGGGCAGGCAGAATGCATTGGCTTCATCGGACTGCAGGACATTCACGTCCCACTCGAAATCCTTGGCGAAATGCTGCGGCTGCAGGCCATGCTCCTGCGCCAACGAGGTCTCCACAACATCCACCTTGGCGATCAGGCGGTTGGCGATCTCACGTACCTGGCGAGCGATCTGCGAATTCGGATCGACCGGACGCTCCTGCGCAAGGATCTCCTGGTAGGCCTGCAGGCCCATCGCCTTCTCTTCACTGGCATTGAGCGAGCTGTCGATCAGCACCTTCTCGCCGGTATACGGGTCCACCGAGCGATTGCCGAAGTAATAGCAACCGCCATACACCGCAAAGCCCAGCAGGATCACCCAACGGATATTGCCGAACAGGCCGCCGCCACGCCGGCGTTGGCCGCCATTGCCTTGGTTACCGAAAGGATCTTGTCGCATGGTTGGGTTCCGTCTGGGCCGGGCTGGCCTTGGCCGATGGTAACGCCAGCGTACGCCGCTGCAAGGTCAAATGCCGCGCACCAGACGGAAACCGATGCGCGCGGAGGTGACGTCCGAGTCCTGGGACTGCCGCCATGCCGCGCGGGTCTGCTCCGGCGCATTGGCCCAGTTGCCGCCGCGGATCACCCGCTGCCGGCAACCCGGGTTGTACCAGGCAGCGCCATCGGCCGGCGCACGCCGGTAGCTGGCATGCCAGCAATCGGCCACCCACTCGCTGACGTTGCCGCTGACATCGTGCAGGCCCCAGGCGTTGGCGCGGAACATCGCCACCGGCGCAGTCCCCCAGAAACCGTCGCCGTAGCCGATGAAAGCATTGTTCCAATGGCGGCCGCTGGGTGACACATCCAGACTGCCGGTGAAGTTGCCACTGTTCTCCGGCGGTGTCATCGAGCGCCCCCACGGGTAGCGCCCCTGGCTGCCTGCACGCAGCGCATATTCGAACTCCGACTCACTGGGCAGCCGGTAATAGCGCCCGGTCTGCTCGGACAACCAGGTCGCATAGGCCTCGGCATCACGCACGCTGACATGCATCACCGGGCTATTGGGTGCGGCCTTGGCGCCGTTGTAATCGGACTGCCAATCCACCCCGCTGCGGCGGATGAAATTGCCGCTGCGCTCGTCATAGACAATGGAATGGCCGCGCCGGGTAGCCCGCGGCCGCGCCTTGGCCGCTTCGACGAAGCGGCGGAAGTCGGCCACGGTGACTTCGGTGATCGACATGGCAAAGCCGCGCTCGAAGCGCACCTGATGTTGCGGCCGCTCGGCGTCGCTGCTGCCGATCTCGCCCTCGGCCGCGCCCATCTGGAAGCTGCCATACGGCACCACCACCATCTGTGGCCCGCGGCTGCCATCGGCCAGCGCATCGCTGAACACCTGGCCCGGACGGAAGCTGCCGTAATGGGTGACCAGCTCGATGCGTTCGCGCAGCAGGACCACGGTGCGGTCACCGGGCAGCGCAATGCGCTCGGCCTGGGCCAGTTTCAGCTGGGCGTCCTTCAGCCCCTTGGACGACACCAGATCGCGCAGGCCACCTTCACGCAGGGCATCAAGCTGGGCGGTACGGATGTTCTCGATGCGCGCCCGCGCATCCTTCAGGGTCACCGCTTCACCACGGATGGTGGTGGCCTTGTCCAGCCAGCGCGCCGCTGCGTCAAAATCCGACTCCATCGCGGCGGCGTACTCGGCGCGGCGGATCAAGCCACTTTCGACCGCGGCCAAGCCCTGTCTGGCCCGGCTGTTGAGTGGGTCGGTAGCCAGCACTTCGCGGAAGGCCGCCTGCGCACCACCGCCATCCTCACCAAACTGGTGCTGGCGCAGGGCCTGCTCGCCGGCCCGATTCAACGCCAGCAGCCGCCGCGCCACCGCGATGCGCTGCTGCAAGGCCTGCTCGGCCTTGCCTTCCGGCGCCAGGGCCACAGCCACGCCGGCGATTTCGGCCGCCTGGGCCAGCGCCTGACGCTGGTTCTCGGGTTGCGCCATCAAGGCCGTGGCCTGCGCGCGCAGCCGCTGCCGGGCCTTGTCCAGGCCGCGCTGCGCGGCCCGATCCTGCGGTTGCAGGGCCAGGATGGCCAGGTACAGCGGAATCGCATCCTCGGCATCGCGGTACAGCCGGTCCTCGGCCAAGGCCTTGTCAGCGGCCTTGCGTGCCTCGGCCAGCTCGCTGGGCTGCAGACTCACTTCCGGCGCGTTCCAGACCGGCAGGGCGATGCTTTCAACCTGCGGCGCAGGGTCTGGCGTAGCGGCCTTCGCCTTGGCCGCAGCCGCCGCTTCGGCTTCGGCCTTGGCTTCAGCACGCGCCTCGGCCCGCGCCTCCAGCCGCTCGACCAGCGTTGGATTCTTGGCAGGCTCCGCATTTGGCGCGACCGAAGGCGCACTGCCGCTACATCCGGCCAAGGCCCCAAACAGCGCCGCCAGAGCCAACAATTGGCCGGTTTTACCCAAAAACGCCTCCATGACCTTGCACACTTCTCCGGGAGCGGCCCGACGTTAGGCTATTCTCGCCTGCCTGAGCAAACCCTGCAGTTGACGGAACCCCACGTGGCTTACTGGATCAAACACCCGGCGGAGTTGGAAGAACGCTACCGCCAGCGCCCGAGCCGGATCGGGCTGGACACCGAATTCATCCGCGAACGCACCTATTGGCCGCAGCTGGCCCTGGTACAGATGGCGGTCGGCGACGAAATCCTGCTGATCGACCCGCTGATACCGGGCATGTGCGAGGCGCTCAAACCCTGGCTGACCGACACCTCGATCACCAAGATCATGCACAGCGCCAGCGAAGACCTAGTGGCCTTCAAGTGCGCCTGCGACGCGCTGCCGCGGCCGCTGTTCGACACCCAGATTGGTGCCGCCCTGGCCGGCATCGGCGGCGGCATGGGCTACCAGAAGCTGGTGGCCGAGATCACCGGCGTCACCCTGCCCAAGGGCGAGACCCGCTCGGACTGGCTCAAGCGCCCGCTCAGCGAGGCTCAGCTGGAATACGCCGCCGACGACGTGGAATACCTGTTCGCCCTGCACGACACCATCAGTGCCAAGCTGCAGGCGGCAAACCGCATGCAATGGCTGCAGGACGACGGCGAGCGCCTGCTGGCCAGCGTTGAAGGCGACGAAGGCGAGCTTTGGCCACACCTGTCGATGCGCTCCTCGCAGGTACTGGAGCGCGACGCACAGCTGCGCCTGCTGCGCCTGCTGCGTTGGCGTGACCAGCAGGCGCGCAGCAGCGACAAGCCGCGCAGCTGGATCCTGGACAACGAACTGGCCAACCTGCTGGCACGCAACCCGCCGGCAGACTACGACAGCATGCTCAAGCTGTTCGGCCGCTTCCCCAAAGCCCCGCGCAAGCTGGCGCAATCGCTGTGGGAAGCCCTCAACACCCCGCTTGCCGACGAAGCCCTCGCGCCGATGGCCCTGCCCGCCACCGATGGCAACAAGAACACCATCAAGCGCCTGCAGGACGCAGTGAGCAAACGCAGCGCCGAGCTGGAACTGCCCGAAGGCCTGCTGGCCTCGCGCAAGCACCTGGAAGCACTGCTGGAAAGCGGCAACTGGCCCACCGCACTGGCCGGCTGGCGCCAGCAACAATTGGAACCGGTGCTGCGGCCACTGCTGCCCACCACCTGAGCAACAGCACGCCCCGACCACGTCGGGGCGTGCAAAAACGCAACTGTAGTGCCGAGCCATGCTCGGCAAAAAACCAACCGCAAGTCACATCAGCCAAATGCATCGGCAACGTCGGCAGGCGCGCTACAAGCCCCAAACAGCACTCACACAAATTGCGGACCAGGCGCGCGCCCTGTCATCGCCAGCTTCGCGGCTGACGCCGCTCCCACAAAAGCCAACCAGCGCCCTGTAGTGCCGAGCCATGCTCGGCAAAAAACCAACCGCAAGCCACATCAGCCAAATGCGTCGGCAACGTCGGCAGGCGCGCTACAAGCCCCGAACAGCACCCGCATAAATTGCGGACCAAGCGCGCGGCCCGTGTCGATCGTCAGCTTCGCGGCTGACGCCGCTCCCACAAAAGCACACCAGCGCCGCGTAGCCCGATCCTTGCTGGGCAGACACAACACCAACGCAACCTCAACTCGATCAAATCCGCCGCAAATCGCGACCACAAAAAAGGGCTCGCATTTCTGCGAACCCTTGAAATTTTGGTGGCCGAGGACGGAATCGAACCGCCGACACGGGGATTTTCAATCCCCTGCTCTACCAACTGAGCTACTCGGCCACTTTGTTTTGTTTTCGTCGGCGTTGCTGCCGTCGAGGAGGCGTATATTACGGAGCTATTTCGATTTCGGCAAGCCAATTTCACAAAAATTTTCACATCCGCTGAAAATTCCTTGAAATGCCTTGCGCGGCCGAGCTTGCGAGCCACAGAGCAGCAGCAAGGCCTGGCGAAAATTTGATCAAACCACCCGCAACCAGCGCACAAACGCAAAGAGCCGCATCATCCGACGCGGCTCTTTGTTTGAAGACTTGGTGGAGCGGAGGAGGATCGAACTCCCGACCTTCGCATTGCGAACGCGACGCTCTCCCAGCTGAGCTACCGCCCCACGCGGTGAACCGAGCATAGCGCTGTTGCCCGCGCCACGCAAAACGCCACGGCCCGGATCGAACGCGAGCGGCGCCCGGATGGAGGGGATCGCTCCGCCGCCCCGAGTGCGATGGGCTACTCAGCAACATCACTGCGGCAGTATCGCCACCCAGATTTACGTGGTACGGGAACGAGAGCGACAAGGACGGCAGCAGATCCTTCACTGCTCTGCCCCTCTTCGTCGATCACGGACGATCCGTATCCAGCCTCCGACCATCCCGGCATCCTATCTTGGCGGTAAGCCAACTTACAGAAGCCGGTTCAATGCGTGTCCAGCTGACCAAACGCCAAGTCGAAACCTATCAGCCCCAAGAGCGCCCCTATGAAGTACGGGACGCCCAGGTGCGAGGACTGATCTTGCGGGTGCAGCCGTCGGGCCATGAAGCTTGGATCGTGTCGTGGGCGCGTGGGAAGCGGCGCACTATCGGGCCAACGACTGCGATCCCGTTGGATCTAGCTCGCGCTCAAGCCACCCATGCTATCGCTGAGTACCTGCAATCGGGTTTGCCTCGGATCGGACACAGCAAGTCCCACGCCCCTACCCTGCAAGACTTCATCGATCAGCAATATCGGGCTTGGGCCACATTGGAACTCAAACGAGGCCACATGTACGCCAACCGGCTGGAGCAAGTCTTCGTCGATCATCTGGACGATCCATTGACCGATTTCAATACTGCATGGGCGGATCAATGGCTACAGCTGCGCTTGTCTACGCCCACGGGCAAGACCAAGTCCCCGCCCACACGCTCGACTGCGGCACGCGATCTGGCCTGCCTGCGGGCGGCATTGTCCAAAGCGGTCAGCTGGGGGCTGATTCCGACCAACCCCCTGCTGGGCATGCATCCTCGCTCAAACATTATGGACGTTTCGCCAGGTCATAATCCGCGCACAATCTAAGGCGAGGGCATAGTAGAAGACACGAATGGATCGGCTGCACACATTGACTCAAATCGTACCGACGCTGCAGGTGCCGTGTTCCACGACTCGCTCCATTTCGTGCCCGGCCTCGGTGACGGCAGAAAGTCAGATGGCTACACGCAGGGCTTTGATATGAATGGAAACCGAGTGCGCACGGGATATAAGCCCGGCTTCGGCCCAAATCAAATAATGGCAAATACTGGTGGAAACATGATGAAGGCGTTCGAAACGAGCTTCTTGAAAGATGCATTCAATGGAAACGGAAGTGCGAGAGAGCTGTATACATTATTGAAGGACGATGCAAAATGATGCGCCGCACGTTTTCAGTTTTTTTGCAACAACGATTTCTATTTTATCGATTGATTCCTCCCCTGCTTCGGGGCCGCCACCTGTTAGCCGCCCCCAGGCCTGCGCGGCCACTTATTGCGTAGAGGTGATTTCGCAAGAACCATACAATCCATACCAGGTCGAAGTAGTAACCGACATGGAAGGGCGCACCTCTAGACTAATGTTAAAACTAAGGGGAGGCGGTGTAGTGGCGTTTCAATCCAGGCTCATTGAGCGCCCGCACATCGGCGGGGTTCCATATGTTCCCAATTGGAAGTATGAAGGTCGCCTTGCCATTGCCTCCGCTTGTTTGACGTGCGCAGAGCCAGGTCGGAAGCTAGATGTGGTACTGGGCACCGCGGTTTCAGGCGTATCTTTTGTTCAGTCCAGAAATCTGACGGAATCAATGGAGGTTTGTTATTGGCCCCTGAACTTTGCTTCAGCGGGCTACAGAACTAACTCTGGTCTGTTGCTTGGTGACAGGGTCTGTATAGGCGACACAGGAAGCTGAGATTCAGACAAAATAGGCCAGCGCTACTACGATCCGCATGTCGACTTCCCGTATTTCAATGCCAGGCTAAATTAGAGGTCTCCGGTTCGTGACCACCTCCCAGCTTTTTGAGCCATTCAAAAGTAGAGGAATTCGGCGAAACCAACCCCAAGCAGAGAGGTGGTTTTGCCATGAAGAAGTCGAAGCTCACCGAAGAGCGGATTGCGTTTGCCTTGCGCCAGGCCGAGCGCGGCACATCGGTCGGCGAGACGTGCCGGAAGATGGGCATTTTCGAGGCTACGTTCTACAACTGGAAGAAGAAGTACGGCGGCTTGGGCGTGTCCGAGCTGCGGCGCGTACGGCAACTGGAGGAAGAGAACCGCAAGCTCAAGCAGCTGGTCGCAGATCTGAGCCTGGACAAAGTGATGCTTCAGAACGTCATTCAAAAAAGCTCTGAGGCAGGGGCAGCGACATACGCTCATCAGCTTTCTGCAGCGTGCTTACGGAATCAGCCAACGGCGGGCATGCGCCGTGATGCGCCAGGCCCGTTCCGGGCTGGCGTACAAACCGGTGCGCAAGATTCTGGATGCGCCATTGACGCGGCGCATCGAGGAGATAGCGCAGACGCGGGTGCGTTACGGCTACCAACGCATCCACATTCTGCTGCGTCGTGAAGGCTGGCCGATCAATCGCAAACGCGTGCATCGGCTGTACAAGCTGGCAGGGTTGAACTTGCGCTCAAAGCGACCGCGGCGGCGCAGGGCCGCTGCGGACCGATTGGATCGACCAGTACTCACCGCACCCAACCAGAGCTGGAGCATGGATTTCGTTAGCGATGCGCTCTTCGATGGACGTCGTTTCCGCTCGCTGACCGTGGTCGACAACTTCAGCCGCGAATGCCTGGCCATTGTCATGGGGCAGAGCCTGCGTGGCGAGGATGTTGTCGAAACGCTGGAATACCTGCGACAGGAACGCGGTTCACCGCGCCGGGTTCAGGCAGATAACGGACCTGAATTCATCAGTATCGTGCTGGACAAATGGGCTTACGATCACGGCGTTACGATCGATTCTTCGCGCCCGGGTAAGCCGGCCGATAACGCGTTCGTCGAATCTTTCAATGGTTCATTCCGCGACGAATGTCTGAACGTGCACTGGCTCCTGCCCCTTGACGACGCCCGCCGAAAGATCGAAAACTGGAGAACCGACTACAATCATTTTCGTCCGTATTCATCCCTGGGAAATGCCGCGCCAGCGCAGTTCGCCGAGGCATTTCGGACAGCCCCAAACACGCCGATTTTTCTACCTTAGATCGGCTTAAGATTTGAGAGGCCGCCATGCAGAGTGACCCGATTGGGCTGGGTGGCGGATAAGTACGCATGGGTATGCGGGCGGGAATCCGTTGGCTGGAATAGACCCCGAAGGACTAGCCTGCAGATCAGCTGCTGGGCTAACACATTGCGAGTATCCGAACGGTCCCATTTTTACTTTGCCCACGCCATCTGACTTTCAAGACTTCGACGTGAGCGATGTCCTGCATTACAATTACGACATAACTCGTGACTTAGGATGTGCGGAACCTGGAGCTGTGATGCAAGCGCTCGTGAACCACCCCACGCTATCACCGTACGCGAGACCCGCTACTCCGGGCCGCACAAGCCATAACGACGCGAGCGTATTGGGACGAGGGAACAACTTGGTTACTTCATATTTGACAACGGATCTGCGGAATGGCAATGCGCTAGTTGTCAACATTACGGCTCCAGGCAGCATGTTCAGTCCGGGATACGTGGCGAGAACTGTAAACGGCGGAGTCGCTCACACGTACAGTGAAGGTGCTAACTGGTCCCAGCAGGACAGATCCCTTCCTGATGCGCTGGCGAATGAGGTCGTGCGGGGGGCGGCAGATGGAAAAATGCTTGAGCGGAGCGCCAAGCGATGTGGATGCCAATGAGATCGCCTGATCTGCGTGCATTTGTATCTCTTCTTCTTGCATCCATCGTGCCTGGTGTAGCGGCACTTGTCACGTCTCAGGGAGAGCGTGATCCACTCGATGATTTGCTAGGAGTGGCGATTTGGTACATGTTTTCGTTGCTTACTGTTTTTCCCATAGGTATCGCTACGTACTACATCCTGCGGCGCTCCAAGATCCCTTTCCTTGTATCTGCGCCCGTTGTTGGAGCTTTGGCAAGTGCCGGTCTCGCGCATCTGTTGTATCGTCAGGGCATGGTTGAGGGGCAGCTTTTATATTTTATTGCTGTGGGATCTGTAACCGGGCTCGTTGCAGCTGGGTTCAATAATATGCTGGCGCGCATTGGCGGGCGAAAAGGATTGGGGTGAGCTTGCTGTTCGGTCGAGTTGGAATCTTCTCCCGGAAGGAGCAGGCGCCGGGGAAATCCCACCCCCAGGAATGTATCGCCGTGTTTCAATGCGAACGAGTGGAGATGTTGTTGTAAGTCCTGACGACCATGACTGCAGCTCGGCGAGTTGCCCGCACGAGCGTGACTGACGGCCATTCAACTCTCCTATCTATGAGCTGAAACGATGATTCCTCCTGAAAAATCGGTGTTATCCCTGTCTCGAGTTCGCTTCTACTCAACAGGAGACGAGGATGCATTCTTTCATTGGCTGAACAGGATCAAGTGCATCTCTCACCATGAAGGCCTAGGGGCTGAGCTTTTATTGCATGTCGATTCCCGAGCTGTTGATGAAGCCTCTTTGCGGGATTTGATTGCTTTTTTCTGGAGGTATGAAGTACCCATGGAACAGCTTGCGATTTTCGACCGCACTGCCCATTCGAGCTGGTTGCGCAATCAGAAGTCCTTCTGGTTTGCGTCAATGTTCGGCACCACCCCTCATTGAATCGCACATGCATTGGAGGCTTCAGCGCATATAGGCTCGAGACAGCTGCAGGCTTATGAGCTTGCATCTCAAGCAGCTTGCAGC
>NZ_LDJJ01000008.1 GCF_001431465.1 Stenotrophomonas terrae
CGGCAAAGGGAGGGAGCTGATCATCACGCCTTCAATGCTGCCAGCGACTCGGCCTGCAGCCGCTCGTAGATCGCGAACTCGTCGCTGACCGTCGCGCCCAGGGCCTGCTCGAAGGCATCGCGGTTGGCGCGCGCGGCATACGCACGCTGCTCACCACCGCCCAGATTGGACTGGAAGATGCCCGCCGCACTGACCGGCAGGAAGTCTTCATAGATGATCGGATCGGCAGTGACCAGGCCACGCTCGATCAATACTTCCGCCGGCAAGGCACGCGTCTGCGCATCGGCGGCCTGGCCCGCTTCGGTCAGGCTGTAACGGTAATAGCCCAGGCCTTCGCGGCGCAGTGTTGCATGCTCATCCGGGAACGCGGCAAACGCGTCCTGCAGGCGCTGCGTGTAGTCGCCACCGGCACTGCCTTCGCCACCACGCGCCTGCGCAAGCAAGGCGTCATACAGATCGCGGCCCTTCGGCGTGAGCGCCAGCCCGCGCTGCTCGATCTCGCCAAATCGAGCGGTATGGGTACCGGCTTCGTTGTCGGCACCGGAGGGGAAATGCACCATTTCCTCCAGCGCCTTGAAGCTGGTCTGGCGCAGCAGGATGGCGCAATCGCGGCGCGGCGGGCCTTCAATCACCGCCTTTGCGGCAAGCCCACGTGCGTGCATCGCTGCCTGTGCGGCGTCGATGTCCAACGTGCGCGGGGTGAGGTGATTGATATGCGGGCCACGGAAACTGACCACGTCCGCCACCAGCCGATGCGCGCCGTGCAGGGCGTGATAGGTCTCCAGCGACACCGTGGCTTCGTTGTGCCAACGGAAGGTTTCCAGCGACTCAACGACGAAGCGCCAGGCATCGTCTTCGCTCAAACCGCCATCACGTTCACACTGTTCAATCAGCTGCAACGCACCGGCGGTGAAGATGTTGCGGCGGGCCAGGATCTCGGCGGCCTGCTCGCGCAATGCCGCGTCTTCAATCAACTCCAGCCGCAGCAGCGAGGTGAACACGCGGAACGGGTTGCGGTTCAAGGACTCGCCATCCACCGGCCGGAACGCGGTGGAATGCACCGGCACGCCTGCCACCGACAGATCGTAGTAACCCACCGGCTGCATGCCCATCACCGCGAACAGGCGGCCCAACGTGGCCAGCTCCTGCGCGGTGCCTACGCGGATCGCGCCGTGGCGTTCCACGTCCAGGCGCTCACGCTCACCGCTGCGCTGTATCTGCGCGGCAAGCTCCGGCTGCGCGGCCAGGACGTCGGCGTTGATCGCGCCAACCAGCTCCACCAGCGTGCCGTACAACGGCACTTCGGTGCGGTACATATGCGACATCGCCTGCGAGAACAGGCTGCGGATGTGATCAGGCGAAACGAAACGGTCGGCGGTCATGATGGGGCGCGCTGGCACGGAGTCGAGGAAACCGCCATTTTCGCCCGGAATCGGGGGCCACGCCTATCTGCAGGGCAGCAAAGCCTGCCGCTGTTTACTCCGCGGCAGCCTTGCGTGCCGCGGCCTCGCGCTGGGCGCGGTCGCCGAGCTGGCGCTGCAGCAGCGGATCCAGCGTTATCGGCCGGTCCCAGTGGTCGAAACTGGCGACGATGGCGTGGCGCAGGGCGCGCCAGCGCAGGTTGTCCGGGGGTGGCTGCAGGCCGGCCAGTACCTCTTTCCAGCTGGCCTCGGGCTGCTGTGCCCGTGCCTTCACCGCTGTGCGGCAGTTGCTGCCGCTGAGCCGGCCCCAGAAACAGGCCAGATAGACATCACCCGGCTTCCAGCCGTGGTCCTGCAGCAAGGCCTGCACATAGCCCGGGCGGGCGCCGGCATAGCGCGCCAGTTCGTCCACGAATGCTTCCGGATAACGCGCGGCATAGGCGTTGATATCGGCCAGCTGCCGGTCCACCCAGGCATCGCCGGTGGCCGGCGCATAGGCCTCGGCCACCGCTGCCGGCACCGGCTGTTGGGCCAGCGCCGGCCACGCCAGCATGGCAGTGCCGAGCAGGCCCAGCCGCAGCAGCACGGCCGCACGCCGCATAGAGGGCCGACAGCCTGCCGTTGTCACCTCAGCCGCCTTGCGCCGCTGCGGCCTGCACGGCGACAGCACGCACCGCTTCGGGCCACTGGTGGGCTGTATCGGCATGGTGCAGGCGCGGTTCATCGGCGGAAACACCGTGCTCGGCTTCGTGCGCCCAGGTCATTGCGTACGGGGTATGGATGCCCCAGCCGCCCAACCCCAGCACCGGCTCGATATCCGAGCGCAGCGAGTTGCCAACCATCACGAAGCGCTCGGCCGGCATGTTGAACTCGGCCAACACCTTGGCATAGGTACCGGGGTCCTTTTCCGAGACGATCTCGATACGCGGGAACAGATCCAGCAGGCCGGAACGCTCGATCTTCTGCTCCTGATGGAACAGATCGCCCTTGGTGATCAGCACCACCGGGAATTCGGCGGCAATCGCTGCCACTGCTTCGCGGACGCCATCAATGACGTCGACCGGATGCTCCAGGGTGCGGCGGCCGATCTCGACGATCTGGCGCAGGTCATGCGCGGAAATCTTCTCGTCGGTGAGTTCGATCGCCGCTTCCAGCATCGACAGGGTCATGCCCTTGGCACCATAGCCGAACACGGCCAGGTTGCGCCGCTGCACCTTGAGCAGATGCTGGGCGGTGCCGGCGTCATGCAGGTCGATGTAGTTGCTCAGGATCAAGCCGAATTCGTGCTCGGCCTTCTGGTAATAGTCTTCGCTCTTCCAGAGCGTGTCATCGCCGTCGAAGCCGACCAGGCCGATGGCGGAAGGGGAGGTCTGCATATTCATGCCGCACAGGATAGCAATCTACCCTGCAGTGAATAGGGGATTGCTCTGGGAACGCCCCGATTGGTCAGCTGGATTGGCCGCTGGGGCAAAGCGCGAGGGCTTTCAGTGACGGCCAAAATCAACTGCCAAAGCACCCCTCCCCGGCCCTCCCCTGCGCTACGCGCAAGGGAGGGAGCGGACCGTGCGAACTGTGAGTTCATTGCGCGAAGCCGCTTTTACCCCCTCCCTTGCGCGCAGCGCAGGGGAGGGTTGGGGAGGGGTGCTCCTGAAGCTCCTCCATCAATCCGGATTACTTCTTCTGCGCAGCTGCATAAGCCCGGTATTCCTCAGGCGTCAGCTTGCCGTCCTTGTTGGCATCGGCCTGGTCGAACACCTGTGCCAGGCCGGCATTGGCCTGCGATTCGGTCTTGGTGATGGCGCCATCACCATCGGCATCCACATCAGCCCAGCTCTGGCCACCACCTGCCGCTGCCGAGGCCTTGGCGGCGCTGCTCGATGCACTGGCTGCAGCGTTCTGCGCCTGATCGGCTGAATCCTGTGCCTGCGCGGCCTGGGCTTGTGCAGCGGCGGCCTGATCCTGTGCATCCTGCGCCATGGCCGGCAATGCAAGCGCGGAACCTACGATGGCAACCAGGGCGAACAGCGGAGTGCGATTACGAACGGTCATCAGGTCTTCCTCGTGTGTTGGCAAAAGCGCGGAAATTCCGCACACCCCAACCCTGACAAGCTGCGACTGAATCGCTTGCACCCCATAAAACCGCGGAAAACATCCTGTTAACCACTTGTGCCGATTCAGCGGTTACCGCCGACGTTAGCCGTGCATGAAACGAACGTAAGCCGATGATTAGAGCGTTCCACCCATCGTGCCTATCAATTCGATCCCAAGGCTTCAAGCCTCATGCGTGGTGTCAGCCAACGGCTGCCGCGAACTGAACAACAACCAACCCAGGCCGACACCAACCGCTACACCGATCAACTCAAGCAGCACGCGCGTGCCCAATTGGTCCGGATCATGGATCGATGCCAGCGCAAGTTTGGCATACAGCGGTGACTGCAGATTGATCATGCCCAGCGAGAACAGTTTCCAGCTGTCCACACCGGCGGCGATGACCGCCGCTATCAAAGCGGCATAGGCGATGGCATGACCATGTCGCAGCCCTGTGCGTCGGCACACCTGCCACCACAGTGCGAACACCACGAAGCCAATGGCCAGGGCGATCAAACCCGCCTCCAGTGAGCCGAGCAGGCCGTAATGCAGAACCAGATTCATCGGCGGAGGGCGGGTCCATTCAAGGGACTGCAGTCTAACCGCCCCCGTGCCGGCTAACGCACCGGGAAGTCGTAGGCCGTGGTCGGCGTGGGCTCGGGCTTGAAGGTGTAATGCCACCATTCCATCGGGTAGTTGGCAAACCCCTGCGCCTGCATCGCCTCCAGCAGCAGTTGCCGGTTCTGCTTTTGCGCCGCGCTGATATCGGGATTGGCGGTATGTGCCAGCACATCGAATCGATCGAATCCGGTGCCCATGTCCAGCGCCACGCACGGGCCCTTTCGGCAGTCCAGCACGCCCAGGTCCACCGTTGCCGCGCGGCTGTGGCCGGAGGTCTCGGCGATATAACCATCCAACAGCCGGCTCTTGTCGATATTGGGGTAATAGCGCTGCTTGGCGACCTGATCCTTGGCGTCATGCACCCAGGCCACGAAGGACGTCACCGAGTGCACCGGCCGGTAGCAGTCGAAGACCTGCAGGCGATAGCCCTGTGCACGCAGTCCGCGCTGCACCCGCGCCAGGGCCTGCGCCACCGGCTGCAGCAGATAGCAACGCGGCGCCTCGTAACCCGGCACGACGCGCCCGGTGAAGTTGTCGGTGCCGGCGTAGCGGATGTCCAGTGCGATATCCGGCGCCAACGTGGTGACGTCGACAATGCCGGCCTGCGCAGGCGTTGCCGCCGGCGATACCTGTACCGTCTGCTGGGCAAGTGCGGCAAGCGGCATCAGCGCCAGCAGCAAAGGCAGTGCCCTAGCGGCAATCGTCACGGCGTTGGAATTCCAGATCGGGGTAGTCATAGCTGAAGTCGATATCCGGATCGATGGCGCGTAGTTGCAGCCGTGGTTGTTGCGCGTCGCCGGAGAATTCCAGCCAGGCATCGGCATCTTCGCCCAATCCCTGCCAGGACACATACCAGCGCTCGCCTGCACGCATCACCTGCCCGGTCATGCGCGGTGACTTGACCGAGGCGAACTGCAGCTTGCCATCGCGCCGGCACAAGGACACCTCGCCAAACCAAGGGTCCTGCCACACACCGGCCTTGCTGCCGAACTCGGCGACTGTGGCTGCACGTGCCGCCGGCAAGGCCGGGCGCACATGGCCGGCCGAGCGCCGCTGTGCGGCTGCGGTTTCGATCAGCTGCGCATAGTGCAGCACGTCCACATCCCCAGCCGGTGCGGTGTAATGTTTGAGCATGGCCTGCATAAGGGCGGTGCGCGCATCTTCGCCCTCGCCATTGATCAGGATCACCACACCCGTCCTGCGGTCCGGCAGCAGTGCAAGCGAGGAATACATGCCGGACAAGGTGCCGGTGTGGGCAACTTTCCATTGCCCGTCCATATCCGACAGCCGCCAGCCATAGCCGTAGGCGTAGAAGTGCGTGTTGTCCCAGTCGCGCAGGCGTTGGCTGATCGGCATCGGCATATGCGCGGTCCACAAGGCGCGACGCTGGGTGGCATCCAGCCAGCCCGGTGCCTGCGCCGGATCCAGCAGCACCTGCATCCAGCGCAGCATGTCATTGAGGCTGCAGCGCACACCGCCCGCAGCCATGGAGGGGAAATCGGTGAGCTGCGGCGGATCGCGCTCGGCAGCGACATTGCGCTTGCCGTCACGCTGATGCGGCTGGGCGATATTGCCAACCGCGGCCGGCGACCACGCGCCCACCTGGCAGCGCTGCATGCCCAGCGGCTGGAAGATCTCCTCGCGCAGCAGCTGCGCGTATGGTTTGCCGCCAGCAGCAGCGGCGACTTCGCCGGCCACCACATACATCAGGTTGTCGTAGGCGTACTCACTGCGGAAGCTGCCAGTCGGCTTCAGATGCGCCAGCCCGGCAATGATGTCGCTGCGATCAAAGTTGTTCGGTTCCGGCCACAGCATCAGATCACCGGCGCCCAGGCCCAGGCCGCTGTTGTGGATCAACAGATCACGCACCTGCATGTTGCGCGTCACCCACGGGTCCTGCATGCGGAACTGCGGCAGATGCTTCGTGACCGGGTCGTCCCAACGCAGCTTGCCGGCCTGCACCAGCCGCGCCAACACTGCCGCCGTCATCGCCTTGGTATTGGAGGCGATCTTGAACAGGCTGTCGTCGTTGATCGCCGCACCCTGCCCTGCAACCAGCTCGCCGCGCGTACCGCGATAGACAAGCTTGCCGTCCTCGATCACGCCCATGGCGATACCCGGCAGCTGGTAGTGCTGGACGGCCTGGTCGAGAAAGGCGTCGAAACGCGCGCCATCCGCACTCTCCGCAACCACTGCCTGCGCAGCTCCGCCCACGGCGACGCTTGCGGCGAACAGCCAGATCCTCAATCGCACGTTCATTCCTCCCCAAAGCGAACGGCCCGCCGAAGCGGGCCGTTCTCACAAACTACATCAGAAGTTCCAGGTCACGACAAGGTTGGTGTAACGCGGTGCCTGCCAATTGGTGCCCTCGGCGAAGTAAGGCATCTTCGTACCCGGGGTGCTCTCGTAACGGGAGTGCACGTTGACCACGGTCTGCCGGTTGAGCAGGTTGTAGGCCGACAGGCGTGCGGTCAGATCGATACCTTCCACCGGCAACGTCCACATCACGCTGGCACCGAGATCGATGACCCACGGCATGCGACCGAATGCGCCGCGCCCGGAGTACTCCAGCTCGCGGTTGGCCCAGTCCGAACAATTGGCCTTGCACAGCCAGCCAGAACCACCACCGCTGTATTCACCCGGACCACCGGCATTGCGGTTGTCGTTCGGCCACACCACGCCGAACGCGGTGATCGGGCCACCCGAGCGCGCCGTCAGCGTGCTGCCGAAGGACCACTGCTCGTTCAACTTGAACGCACCACGCAGCTTGAACTGGTGACGGGCATCGTTGAAGGTCACACCGAAGCGTTCATTGACCGCCGGATGGTCGTAGTACTGCACCAGGTTGGTGTCGTTGTAGCCGGTGTCCGAGTTGACCGGCCCTTCGATATTGCCTTCGCTCTTGGACAGCAGGTAGCTGGCATTGAACGACCACTTGTCATTCCAGGCGCGGTCGATCTGGAACTCCAGCGCCTTGTAGGTACGCTTGGGCCGCTTGTAACCCATGATGGTGCCGCTGCCCAAGGCCTTGTAGCCGTCCTTGGACGAATCCAGCGTCACCCAGCTGTTGGTGTCCGGGCACCACAGCTTGTTGGTTTCACCCGGGTTGATGATCGGCCAGTCGCCCGAGTACCAGTCGCAGCCTTCAACATGATTGATGCGCGCATCTTCCACCGCGCGTGTCATGCGGCGGTAAGTGGCATTGACACCGTACGACCATTCCTCGTTGAGCGCCTGCTGGAAACCGAGGATGTATTCGTCCTGGAACACCTGCTTCAGGTCACGTGCCACCGCCGTACGTACATCCGTCGGTGCCGGAGCATTGCCTTCGGTATTGACCGGACCAATCTGCTGGCCGAGCACCGGAACCTTGTAGGTGTTGCCGCTGGAGCTCTGCTTCTCTGCCCAGCCATTGAACGCGTAGTAGGTGTGCTCGTCGGTGGTACCACCACCGAAGTAGTCGGTGAGCTTGTTGGTCAGCGGGGTGTAGTAACGGCCTGCGTTGCCGAACACCTTCATCGAGCCATCACCCTTCACGTCCCAGCTGAAGCCCAGGCGCGGCGAGATCATGTCGTTGAACTTGGACTTGGCGAAGGTGGCGCCCGAGGCCAGCTTGTTGTGGAACTGGTCGAAACGCACACCAAGGTTCAACAACAGGTTCGGGGTGACGTTCCAGTTGTCTTCCAGATAGAACGCCTGCGCCTTGGTGCTGACCGGCGCACCGGTGACTTTATAGCGCGCGTCAACGATGTTGGTGACACCCGGAGGCAGCACCACACCGTTGACGGAACTGCCCGCGTCTACGGAGAGCACCTGATAGGTGGAGCCATCGCCCGGGTAAAGCGTCGAGCTCACCGAATCCATCACTTCCTGGTCCAGACCGAAGCGAACCAGGTGGTCACCCAGGGTCCATTCAAAGTCCAGGCGCGCCGCTTCACGCTTGTCTTCACGGTTGCTGATTGCTTCGTTGGTTGGGTGGCAGCCCACGCCTTCCTGTTCGCCATATATCTTGCTGTAGCTGGACGCCACCGTGATGATGCTGCATTCACCATCCATCGGGCTGTCGCTTACCGCACTGCGCTTGTTGACGCCGTACATGGCCTTGGCGACGAAGTTGTCGGTCAGGTGGCCGGTATACGTCAACGACCAGTTGTCGCCGCCGGAGGAGCCGCTGCTCTGGCCGCTGGATTCACCGAAAACATTGGTGTCCCAGTTGTAGTTGTCGTAGCTGCTGGTCACCGAGTCGGTCTTGTCGGAGAAGGCAAGCAGCTCCAGCATATGGTTGTCGCTGATGCGCCAATCAAGCTTGGTGCCCCAGAAATCGTTGTTGCTCTTGGTCTTCCACGCTTCGGAGTTATCGACGTCCTGCGACTTGCTGTCGCGGTTCTCGTACATCGCGAAGAAGAACAGCTTGTCCTGCATGATCGGGCCGGAGGCCCAGACATTGGTCTTGGTCAGCGGGGCGCGATCGCGGCTGGTGCGGTTGCGCTCGTCGATGGTGCCGTCGCTGTGGAAATGATCCTTGCGGTCCGAGGCCCATGCCGACGGCTGCATGGTGACCTGCACGCCGCCCTTGAACTCATTGCCGCCCGAACGGGTGATGGCATTGATGACGCCACCGGTGCTGCGGCCGAACTCGGCCGAATAGCCACCGGTCTTGATCTGGAACTCTTCATAGAAATTGAAGGGAACCGTGGAGAAACCCTGGCGGCGGTACGGATCGGTGACGTTCAGGCCGTTGATGTAGGCCACGTTCTCGGCCACGGACGAACCACCAAAGCTCAGGCCACCAAAGCTCGAGCCGGAATCGACCACGCCCGGTGCCAGCAATGCAACCGCCGCAACGCTCTGGTCAACCGGCATGCGCGCAAGTTCTTCGCGCTTGATGTTGAACGAGGATTCGGTGGAGTAGACATCAACCCGGTTGACGATCTTGGAGCCGGTCACCTGCACCGAATCCAGCGTTACCGCGCCGCTGTCGCCGCCGCCGAGATTGACCGTGGTGGTGCCGCCCAGCGACACGTTGACGGCCAGCGGTTCCTTGTCGGTCTGCCCATCACGCTTCACCTGCAGGCTGTAATCGCCCACCGGCAACTGGCTCAAGCGATAGGAACCATCGCTGCCGACGGTGACGCTGCGGGTCAGGCCGGTGGACTTGTTCACGATGGTGATCTGGTCACCGGAGCTTGCGCGGCCGGCGATGGCGCCGCTCGCGCTCTGTGCCATCACGCTTGGCGCGATGACGCCAAGACAGGCACCCAATGCGACGGTCAGCGCCGCCCTTTTCAACATTTTCCTGTTCATCCCCTGCTCTCTCCTGCAGATGTAGATCGGTAAGTAAGACAACGGTTACGACGTTCTATTACTTGGACTCCGGCGCCAAAATCTCGGTCTCGAAGTCGTATTGCCACTGGTTGAAGTAAAGGTTCCCCCCTTCCCACTCAACCTCACCTCGTTGCAGATCAACGGTCTCCGAACGGAAGTGCTGCTTGGCAGGCACGAACGCGCGTGAGTAGTCATCGTTGAACGCGATGCGGTAGGCATCCAGCCCGCCGAAATAGAAATTGCGCTGCGCCGGAAGCTCGCTGTTCAGTGCGCCGGTGCTTACATCCATCGGCACCCAGCCGTAGGGCGCAAGATAGAGCGCGCCCCAATCGTGCAGGTTGTTGTAGCCGACCTCGTTGTCCGAATAGACCATGCCCGACTGCCAGCGCGCCGGAATGCCGTTCATGCGCAGCAGCGAGATCAGCAGCAAGGTCTGCTGGCCGCAATCGGCGTGACCTGCATGCAGCGCGTAGTCGGAAATATTGCTGATCGTCGAGTATTCGCGCGCACCGCCCCAGGGAATCGCATCCACCGCGTCGAACAACTTCTTGGCCACGCGGTAGGGGTTGGTTTCATTGCCCACCGCCTTGCGCGAGAACTCACGCATGGCCGGGGTGAACACCACATGCGGTGCGCGTTCGGCCAGGTAGGGGGCAAGCGCCGGGTCCCGCGGCGTCGGCAGCACCTTGTCCGGGTCGATGATGAAACGACGCGCGGAGATCGTCAGCTCATAGCTGACCGAAAACTCGGTCGGCGTGCCGGCAACGGCCTTGCGCTCCAGGTAGGCGGTGCGCTGCAGCGTGTCTTCCGGCGCGATCTGCGCGCCCTGCGGCACGCTGGCCAGCCATTGGATGTTCTCCTGCTGGCCCGGTATCGACCGCGGATACGGCAGCCACGCACGCACGGTCTGCCCGGCGGGTACCGCATCGGCATCGACCTTGATCGACTGGGTCACGCGGACCCGACGCGGAGTAATGCTGGTCTGGCCGCTTTGCTCGGAGGCCTTGATCACCTCGACATGGTGCGAGCCCAGCCGCTCGTACGGGCCGGGCCGGGAAACGCGCTTGTCCGGCGGGCGACGGTTGGACGCCTCGGTACTGAACAGGAATAGGTTATTGGGCGCGCGCTTGAACCAGCGGCGCTGGCCATCGATGTCCAGGTGCTCGATCAGCCCGGCGGCATCCCAGGCCGCGAACTCTTCATCGCGCAGGTCCGGCACCGATTTGCGTACGGCGGCCTTGGCCTGGGCTTCGTCGAGGGTGAAATCCAGACCGATGCGGCGCATGCGTTCGCGCTGGAACAGGTAGGACGCGCGGGTATCGGCATCCACGCCAGGTGCGGCCAGGGCCTTGTCGATCTCGGCCTGGGCACCGGCAAAATCGCCACGGTCCACGCGTGCCGCAAGCTCGGGCAATGGTTTGGCGGGCGCCTCGGCGGCATGGACGGTGCAGGCCATCGCCATGCACAAGGCAGTGGCAAGGGCCTTGCGGGCGAACGGTACGCGGGCAAAGCAGGCAGAATCGGCGTTTGATGCCACGGCAACACTTCCACGTGCGGGGTGGTTAACGCTGTTTAACACGCACCCGGTACACGGTCAATAATTTATTCTTGCTTTCGCCGGAGAAAGGAATAAATATTCCAGAGCATCAACGAGGGGAACTCTCAATGCCTGCTTTGCCGCCGCTGTCGCAGCGCCGACGTCTCGCCCCGCTTGCGCGGGCCTTGATCCTTGCCACAGCGCTATGCGCCGGGCCGGTATTCGCCCTGTCGCCACCGCCCGCAGCCACTGCGGTGCCCGGCTATGCCGGCATCATCGGCCTGCAACCGGACCTGCTGGCGCCGCAAGCGTGGATTGCTGCGCTGCCCAACGCCAATGCGCTGATCATGGACCGGGCCGCGATCGACGCGCAGAACGCGCGCATGCGCCAGCTCGATGCCTCCATCATCGACCTGCACACGCTGCCGGCGCTACTGCCACAAGTATGGGTGCGCGAGCAGATCGGCAAGATTTCGCGCGCGCCCAGCCGCACCCTGTATGACGTCAAGGGTCGCGAGGTCGGTGCCGCCCAGTTGCAGGCGGTTACCGCCAACCTCGGCCTGGACGCGGTTCCGGCCAGCCGTCCGATCCAGTACGGCCTGGTGGTGCACCGCGCGGCGCTGCGCGCCTTCCCCACCGAGCTGCGCGTGTTCAGCAGCCAGGGCGATACCGATATCGACCGCTTCCAGGAGTCGGCGCTGTTTCCCGGCGACGCGGTGGCGGTGCTGCATGAAAGCGCCGACGGCAAGTGGGTATTCGTCGCCAGCGAGCGCTATGCAGCGTGGATGGAGAAGCGCTTCGTCGGCATCGGCAGCGCCGAGCAGGTGTTCGGCTACGGCGCCAAGGGCCCGTACCGGGTAATCACCGCCGGCAAGGCCTTCACCGCACATACGCCGGAAGAGCCGCGCGTGTCCGACCTGCAGCTGGAAATGGGCGTGCGCGTGCCGGTACTGGCGGATTGGCCGGTGATGGATCCGGTCAACGGCCAACAGGCCCACGCAGGCCATGTGATCCAGCTGCCGGTACGCAACGACGATGGCAGCCTGGCGCTGGTGCCGGCGCTGCTGCCGCGCTCGCAGGAATCGGCCAGCGACTACCTGCCGCTGACCCAGGCCAACCTGATCAGCCAAGCCTTCAAATTCCTCGGCGAGCGCTATGGCTGGGGCCATTCCTACGACACCCGCGACTGCAGCGGCTTCGTCTCGGAGATCTACCGCAGCTTCGGCGTGCTGCTGCCGCGCAATACCAGCGCGCAGGCAATCAGCCCAGCCTTGAACCGGGTGGCGTTCACCGACAAGGACAGCAAGGCCAAGCGCAATGACGCCATCGCCCAGCTGCAGGTCGGCGACCTGATCTACATCCCCGGCCACGTGATGATGATGCTCGGTCAGGCCAATGGCATGACCTGGGTTATCCACGATACTTCCGGTGGCAGCTGGTTCGACGCCAGCGGCAAGCGCGTGCATGCCAGCCTCAATGGCGTATCGGTAACCCCGCTACAGCCGATGATGGCCAGCGACACCGCCAGCTACATCGACCGCATGACCAACATCCAGCGCATCCGCCTGCAAGACACCAAATGAAGATCACCGATATCGAATTGGGCATGCTCCGCGTGCCGTTGAAAACCCCGTTCAAGACCGCGTTGCGCACCGTGGAAACGGTGGAAGACATCGTGGTCATGGTACGCACCGACAGCGGCAACACCGGTTACGGCGAGGCCCCGGCCACGGCGGTGATCACCGGCGATACGCACGGCTCGATCATCGAAGCCATCAACAGCTTCATCAAGCCACGCCTGATCGGTGAGGACATCAGCAACCTCAACCGCATCTGCGGCTTGATCCAGACCTCGCTGGAGCGCAACACCAGCGCCAAGGCGGCGGTGGAAATCGCCATCTACGACCTGTGGGCGCAGCTGCACGGCGCACCGCTGTACCAGATGCTGGGCGGCGGCGATCCGGTGATCACCACCGACATCACCATCAGCGTGGATTACATCGACAAGATGGTGGCCGATTCGTTGTCTGCGGTGGACCGAGGCTTCGAGTCGCTGAAGATCAAGGTAGGCAAGGACATCGGCCTGGACATCGAGCGGGTCAAGGCGATCCACGCCGCCGTCGAAGGCCGCGCCCTGCTGCGCCTGGACGCAAACCAGGGCTGGACCGCCAAGCAGGCGGTGTATGCGATGAACGTGCTGGAAAACGCCGGTGTGGTGCTGGAGCTGCTGGAGCAGCCGGTGAAGGCGGCCGATATCGCCGGCATGAAGTACGTCACCGAGCGCGTCAACACTCCGGTGATGGCCGATGAAAGCGTGTTCAGTCCGCACCAGGTGTTTGACCTCATCCAACAGGGTGCAGCCGACATCATCAACATCAAACTGATGAAGACCGGCGGCATTTCCAACGCGATCAAGATTGCCGACATCGCCTCGTTGTACGGCGTGCCGTGCATGATCGGCTGCATGCTGGAATCCAGCATCAGCGTGGCGGCGGCGGTGCACCTGGGCGTGGCCAAGTCCGGCGCGATCAGCAAGGTGGATCTGGACGGGCCGTCGTTGAGCCAGTTCAATCCGGTGGTAGGCGGGGTGATCTTCAATGAATCGGAGATCAGCATCACCGACGCGCCGGGCCTGGGCATCATCGAGGTACGCGGGCTGGAGATGATCAAGCCGTGATCACGCAGGCGGCAACCGTTCTCTCCCCGGTTGCCGCCGCCGTGGTCGCGCATGCGGAACGAACTGAAACAGCGCCGGCAATGCCCGGCGCTGTTTTGTTTTGGGGAGTGGCCCAGCCTTCGGCATCTGCATCTGCTTCTGCTCCAGCCCCCTCCCTTGTGCGCAGCACAGGGGAGGGTTGGGGAGGGGTAGTTTTTGCTCCTGCTCCTGCTCCTGCTCCTGCTGTTGTTGTTGTTGCTGTTGCTGTTGCCGTTGCCGTTGCTCCAGCTTTCGCTCTACCGGGTCCCCTTCCGCAGCGACGGAGCCGACGGACAAGACCCCGCAGGGGCGGCGTGCATGGATGCACGTCGTTTTTCGACGAGACAGGGATGTCTCGTCGAAAAATCCCGGCGGCGGAGTGGACCCGCGTCGCGCAGCGGCGTGGGCGCGGAGGCAGGGTGTGCTTTCTTTTGGTTACTTCTTCTTTGCACAAGCAAAGAAAAGTGACTCGCTCCCCGCAGGGGAGTGAAAACTTCAGCCTTGGCTTTAGCTTCAGCCCTGGCTTTAGCTTGCGCGCTTTGAAATCAAAAGAAGTGGAAGCAAAGGCGAAACCAAGGGCAGGAGCAGGATCAAAGGCTTTCGCCCCCCTTCGGGGCGCGAGCGCACCTTTCTTTGCTTGTGCAAAGAAAGGTGGCCCAAAGAAAGCACACCCTGCCTACGCGCCCACGTCGCTATGCGACGCGGGTCCACTCCGCTGGCAGGATTTTTCGACGAGACATCCCTGTCTCGTCGAAAAACGACGTGCATCCTTGCACGTCGCCCCATTCGGGGTCTTGTCTGCCACCTCCGTCGCTGCGGAAGGGAACCCGGTAGAGCAAAGGCGAAGGCAGAAGCAACAGCAAAAGCCAGAGCAGGAGCAACTGCAGGAGCTACCCCTCCCCAACCCTCCCCTGCACTTCGTGCAAGGGAGGGAGCTGGAGCAAAAACAAAAACAAAAACAAAAGCAAGGCTGCAACTTCCCAGCGCTTCCTGCTGCTTCTGGCAAGTTCGAGAGCGAAATGCTGCTCCGCTCACCAGTGCAATCCCTTAAAGTCTTCAGCAGATAAATACCAACACGCCCATGCCACCCCTGGTAAAAATCCGCTCCGAGCGCGAACAGATGTCGGCCATCGAACGGCGCATTGCCGACTTCATCCTCGACAACGCCCACCTGCTGCGCGACTACTCCTCGCAGCAGCTGGCCAATGCGCTGGATATCAGCCAGTCCAGCGTGGTCAAGTTCAGCCAGAAACTTGGCTTCAAGGGCTATCCCGACCTGAAGTACTCGGTCGGAGCTGCCGTGGCTGCCGCCGGCAACGGCGAAAGCACGCGCTGGCCACCGGAAGACCAACCAGGTGGCTATCTGCTGGTCGCCGAAACCCTGCGCCGCGCCAAGGCTGCCGCCGAAGAAGAAACCATGGCCGCCAATTCACAAGTCGAATTGGAAACGGTCATCGCACTTGTCGACAATGCACCCAAGGTCTTCATCTATGGCCTGGGTGATGACGGCCTGTATGCGCGCGAGTTCGCCATGCGCCTGTCGCTGCTTGGCATCCTCACCGTGCAGCAGGCCGATCCCATCCTCATGATCGCCAACCTGTCCGCCGCGCGGCCTGGCGATGTGCTGCTGGTGTTCTCCGAATTCGGCAAGCTGCCGCAACTGTGGCAGCTGTCGCGCCAGTTCCAGGAAGTGGGCGGCAAGGTGGTATCGATCACCCGCCACACCGCCAATCCCCTGCGCGCACATGCAGATGCTTCATTGGCCATCTGCGCGCACGACCCGCAGCCACCCGTTGCCCAACTGCTCTACCGCAGCTCGCTGCAATATCTGCTGGATTTCGTGTTTGTACTGCTGTGCCAGGCCAATCCAGACCGGCAACGGCAGCTGGCGATGAACCAGGAACGCATCCAGCACCTGATCGACAACTGAGCGCAGGAACCCTCGCCATGCCCAAGCTCTTCCAACGCACCGTCCGTCCTCTGCTGGCCTGCATGCTGGCGCTCATCGCCCCGGCCTGCCTTGCCACTCCGCTGCACGATGCGCGCCAGCTGATCGTGGTGACCGCCCCCGATTGGGATGCAAGCAGCGGCCATCTGCAGGCCTACGAGCGCACCGACAAGGGCTGGCAGGCGCATGGGGCCGGTTTCGATGTCGCCCTCGGTCGCAGTGGCAGCGCCTGGGGTGTTGGCGTGCATCCGCAGCAGCAGGACGGCCCGCACAAGCGCGAAGGCGATGGCCGCAGCCCGGCCGGCATCTTCAACATCGGCCTGGCCTTTGGCTATGCCGAACACATCAGCAGCCAGATGCCCTACCAGCCGATGCTGGTCAGCAGCTACTGCATGGATGTGCCCGCCTCGCCGCTGTACAACCAGATCGTCGACGCCAGCAAAGTCGGCGAGGACGCGGTGAAGGGCTCTACCGAAGCCATGCGACTGGACCTGCACAACAATGGCGACCGCCGTTATCGCGAAGGTTTCGTCATCGAGCACAATGCCGCCGCGGTGCCCGGTCAGGGCAGCTGCATCTTCGCCCACCTGTGGCGCCAGCCCGGCGAAGCCACCGCCGGTTGCACCGCGATGGAGCCCGAGCGCATGTCAGCGCTGCTGGCGTGGCTGTCGCCGCAGGCCAAGCCGCTGTTCGTGCTGCTGCCCGCTGCGCAGTACGAGCGCCTGCGACGCAGCTGGGGCCTGCCGCAACTTTCAGAAACCACTCGTTAAGCATTTGTCCGGTTCAGGGCATCTTCCCTTCCTTTAGCCAAGCCTTCTCTCCATGACCGACAGCGCACCCGCAAAATCCTCCAAGGTCTCCGCACCGGTCAAGGTGCTGATAGCGCTGGTACTTGCCGCCATCGTCGGCCTGTCCTTGACCGCTTATGACCAGGTGCTGGCGCTGCAGATTGCCGATGTGCTGCGCCCGATCGGCCGGCTCTGGCTCAATGCCCTGCAGATGACGGTGGTGCCCTTGGTGACCGCGCTGGTCATCGTCGGCGTCAATACCGCCAGCAATGCCGCCGCCTCCGGGCGTACCGCACGCAACGCGATCATCGTGTTCCTGATCCTGCTGGTGGGTTCGGCGGCGTTCTCCGCGGTGATCACCCCGCTGCTGCTGGACCTGCTGCCGCGTGATGCCGACAACATCCAGGCTTTCCGCGATGCGCTGCGCTCGCCGACCACGGCCGCTACCCCGCTCAGTGCCGCGCAGTGGATCAGCTCGCTGATTCCCAGCAATGCACTGGCGGCAGCTGCGTCCAGCGCGATGCTGCCGCTGGTGGCGTTTGCGATGTTCTTCGGCTTTGCGCTGAGCCGCCAGCAGCCCGAGCGCCGCGAGCGCATTCTCGACATCATCCGCATCATCGCCGACACCATGATCACCATCGTGCGCTGGGTGCTGTGGGCGGCGCCGGTGGGCGTGTTCGCGCTGGTGTTCGTGGTCTGCGCCGAGGTTGGCATGAGCATCCTCGGCGTGCTGGGCTACTACATCGTGCTGATGTGCGTGATCTACATCCTGATCACCCTGCTGCTGTACGTGGTGGCGCGCTTCGCCGCCGGCGAGCCACTGCGCCGCTTCGCCAGCGCGCTGGTGCCGGTGCAGGTGATTGCCGGCAGCACGCAGTCCTCGCTGGCCTCGTTGCCGGCCATGATCGACAGCGCGCGTAATCGGCTGGGCTACCCGCCCGCGTTGACCTCACTGGTACTGCCGATGGCGGTGTCGCTGTTCCGCATCACCAGCCCGGCGCAGTACATCGCCGTGGCCAGCTTCATTGCCTGGTTGTACGGCATCGACGTGCATGCCTCGCAGTACGCGGTGGCGGTGCTGTTGGCGGCGGCGATCAGCATGGGCTCGACCGGCCTGCCCGGCCAGGCCAACTTCATGACCAACAACATGCCGATCACCCAGAGCCTGGGCCTGCCGGTGGAACCGCTGGGCGTGTTGCTGGCGGTGGACACCATTCCCGATGTGTTCTGCACGATTGGCAACGCCACCGGCGGGGTCACCGCAACCGGCATCGTTGCCCGCCACACCGCGCAGCACCCGGAGCAGGATCAAGCCAGCGACAGCTGATTGCCTGCAGCCACTCCCGCACCCGGCGGGAGTGGCCTTGGGATCATTCCTGCGGCGGCAGCGGCGGCGCGCCGTAGGCCGCATCTGCGGCCATCACATCACGGGTGTTCTTCTGCACGGCAACCGCGCCGAACAGCGACAGCGCGAACGACATGCCATAGAAGCCCTTCTCGCTGAGCAGCAGGGTGGCATTCCACAAGCCCACCAGCAGCAGCAACAACGAACACAGCAGGGCAAACCAGCACAGGCTGTAATACAGGCTGCTCACCGGGATGTTCTCCAGCCGGTCACGCACACTCTTCTGCAGCGATACCGCCGAGAACAGGCCGAACAGCAGCAGGGTCAGGTAATAGCCCTTCTCGTTGAGCAGCATCTGCGCATTGAACAGGCCAACCAGATAGGCGGCCGCCCCCAGCAACAATGCGGTCCAGGCAGCGGCGATAAACGCAGCCGAGGGGCGATAGATCTGTGCTTTCATCTTTTAAAAACTCCTTTTTGTGGATGTAGCGGCCCAACGTCCACGGGCGCCCGGCCGCTACGTTAAGCGATTCCGTGCGCCAGTCCCATCCCTCAAAGGGACAGCATCGGCTGGCATGGTGTACAACCCTGCTCTGGTATCGCTTCCCGCTTCTGGAGACTCCCATGCCCCGTACCCTACTGCTCAGCATGACCCTGGCGCTGACCCCGGCCTTGTTCACCAGCGCCTGCGCCGCTGACCCGGACCCGGCTGCCGAAGCCGCGGTAAAGCCCGCGCAATGGCCGTTCAAGGCCACCGAGGCGGCCCGTTTCAATGAGCCCTGGGCGATGACCTTCCTGCCCGATGGCAGCCTGCTGGTGACCGAGAAGGGCGGCAAGCTGGTCCACTTCGACCCGGCCAGCGGCAAGCGCGGCAACATCAGCGGCGTGCCGACCGTGGCCTATGGCGGCCAGGGTGGCTTTGGTGATGTGCTGGCGCACCCGCAGTTCGCCAGCAACGGGCTGGTGTATTACAGCTATGCCGAAGACGGCCAGGACGATACCCGCGGTGCCGCCGTGGCCCGCGCCAAGCTGGTGCTGGACGCCGATGGCGGCGGCCAGTTGATCGATGCGCAGGTGATCTGGCGGCAGACCCCCAAGGTCAGCGGCCGTGGCCATTACGGCCATCGGCTGGCGTTCGGCCCGGACGGCAAGCTGTGGATCAGCTCCAGCGAGCGGCAGAAATTCGACCCGGCGCAGGACATGAAGACCAACCTGGGCAAGATCATCCGCCTCAACGACGATGGCAGCGTGCCGGCGGACAACCCGTTCGTGGCGCAGGGCTCGCCGGCCGACCAGGTTTGGTCGCTGGGCCACCGCAGCGTGCTCGGCCTGGCCTTCGACGGCAACGGCAAGTTGTGGGAACACGAGATGGGCCCCAAGGGCGGCGATGAGCTGAACCTGATCCAGCGCGGCGGCAACTACGGCTACCCCATCGTCTCCAACGGCGACCACTACGACGGCCGCCCGATTCCGGACCACGACACCCGCCCGGAATTCATCGCCCCGGTCGTCACCTGGCGCCAGGTGATCTCGCCGGCGGGCTTCATCATCTACAGCGGCACGCTGTTCCCGCAGTGGCAGGGCAGCGGCTTCATCGGTGGGCTGTCGTCGAAGTCGCTGGTACGGGTCGCCTTTGATGGCGACAAGGCACGCGAGGCCGAGCGCTTCGACATGGGCAACCGCATCCGCGAAGTGGAGCAAGGCCCGGACGGCGCGCTGTGGCTGCTGGAAGACGGCAGCAATGCAAAACTGCTGAAGCTGACGCCCAAAGCCAACTGAGCCCGTAGTGCCGAGCCATGCTCGGCAGGGGCCTTCCCAGCAAAGCTGTAGTGCCGAGCCATGCTCGGCAAGAGGCTTTCCCAGCGATGCTGTAGTGCCGAGCCATGCTCGGCAAGAGGCTTTCCCAGCGATGCTGTAGTGCCGAGCCATGCTCGGCAAGGGGCTTTCCCGGCAAGGCCTCTGCCGAGCATGGCTCGGCACTACAACCAGCCAGCCCTACGCGCTTGGCTGGCGCAGACGCAAGGCCAAGCCAATGGCCTGCACCAGCCCATAACTGATCAAGGCTGCCGCCAACGCCAAGGTCAACGGACTGGCATTGCCCATGCCCGGCCCCATGCCCTGGCTGAAAGCGCCGCCATACCAGCGCCACGCCAAGCGTCCGATCAGCAACAACGCCAGCGCACCGCCGATCCAGGGGTTGGGCGTATAGCCCGGCCGACCATCACGCGGGCTGATCACGGTGTGCCTGAGCGCGAATATTCCCAGGCCAATCCCGGCAACCGCACCTGCCGCGATACCGAGCGCCACATGCGGGATATACAGCGCGGCGAAGACCAGCATCACGCCCACCAGCGACAGGATGCCGATGCGAATGCCATTGCGCAGCGGGCGCCATGGCTGCCAACCGAAGTGGCGACGGATACGCCGGTAATACAACCAGCCGAAGCCGGCGGTCATCAACCAAGGCATATAGACAGGCAGTGCTGCAGGCATGAGGCGTTCCCCTGGTTGTAGACACCGACAATGCATCCAACGTCGTAGTGCCGAGCCATGCTCGGCAGAGGCCTTACCGGTGAA
>NZ_LDJJ01000080.1 GCF_001431465.1 Stenotrophomonas terrae
CTGGGGAGGGGTTGGCTTTTGTGCCGGATTGTCGGGAAAGCCCCTGCCGAGCATGGCTCGGCACTACCGGGGTTTTGCTGCGATGTTGCGCCGCAGAATGCGTTGGGCGAAATCCTCATGCTTTACTTGGATCGATCTAAATTTTCAGCAATGTGATTCGGGGGAAGCAGTTGGGACTGCGCAGGGCGCATCTCTGGATGCTGCAAGTCACTGAAAACATGGCTGGAAAGCGCTTCGAATGGCCCGCTTTTCGGTGTTTGATCCGCCAGCCGCTGTCGTGACGACTGCCGGGGCTGGCGCCGGGGCCGCCCGTTTTGCTGATGCCTGGCATCTCTCCCCCGTCCCTTGCGGGACGGGCTGGGTATCAGCGGCCCGGCTTGCCCGGGCCAACCTTTGCCGTACCAACATCGTTGCCGCAACGACCGACCCAAGGATCCAAGACATGAGCCGATCGCCGTCCACCGCCCATTTCAGCCGCCCTGCGGCAATGGCCGCCTGCCTGCTGGCATTGAGTTTCGCGCCCTTGCTGCAGGCCGCACCTTCGGCCGCGCTGGAGCGCGAGGTCAACACCTTCATCGGCAGCAAGGATGACGGCAACACCTTCCCGGGCGCGTCGGCACCGTTTGGCCTGATCCAGGTCAGCCCGATCGGCAGCCATTACTCGGGGTGGCGCTATGACGACGAGAAGATCCGTGGTTTTGGCCATTCCTTCATTTCCGGCGCCGGTTGCTGGGAGCAGGGCGGGCAGGTGTCGGTCCTGCCGGTAACCGGCAGCATTGGCCCGGGTGGTGATTTCGATACCAAGGACCCCAAGCGTTTCGATCACAAGAATTACGCATCGGCCTATAGCCATGACGGTGAAGTAGGGCAGGCCGGCTACTACAAGGTCCGGCTGACCGACTACCGCGGTATCGACGTGGAAACCACCGCGCTCACCCGCGCCGCCGCCGAGCGCTATACCTTCAGCGCCGGTGTCAATGAAGGCCAGGTGCTGGTCAACGTTGCGCAGGCCAACGAGCGCCATTCGGTGATCGGCAGCGTCATCGATGTGGTCGGTGACCGCGCGGTGGAAGGCAAGCTGGTCACCAAGAGTTTCTGCGGTGGCCACCAGTACACGACGTGGTTCCGCATCGAGTTCGATCGTCCGTTCAAGGCGCATGGCACTTGGGGCGAGGAAGGCGGGCTGCCCGGTGCGCGCCACAGCATGGAAGGCGAGGCCAAGCCCAATGGCGCGTGGTTGAGTTTTGACCTGGCCGATGGCCGCAGCGTCACCGCCACCAGTGCGATCTCGCATGTGGATGCCGAAGGCGCGCGCAACAACCTGCGCAGCGACGGCATGCAGGGCGGCAAGCTGTTGAGCTTCGAGCGCATGCGCGCGCTGTCGCAGGCGCAATGGCGCGAGCAGCTGGGCAGCGTCAAGGTGGAAGGCGCAAGTGCCGATGACCGCAGCGTGCTGTATACCGCGCTGTACCACGCACTGCTGCAGCCGATGACCGGCAGCGATGCCGATGGCCGCTACCGCGGTTATGACGACGGGATTCATCGCGCCGATGGTTGGACCTATTACGAGTATTTCTCGCTGTGGGATACCTACCGCACGCAGAACCAGTGGCTGGCGCTGACCCGCCCGGACGTCGCCCGCGATATCGGTCGCAGCCTGCTGGCCATCAACGAACAGGGTGGCTGGCTGCCGCGTTGGGGCTATGCCAACTTCGAAACCAATGTGATGACCGGTGACCCGGTAACGCCGTTCATGGTCGACCTGTGGCGTTTCGGTGCGCTGAAGGGCCGCGAGGCGGAAGCCTGGGGTGCCCTGCGTCGCAATGCGTTCGAAGTGCCACCGATCAATTCGCGTCATGCGGGGCGTTCCGGCAACGCAAGTTATCTCGCCAACGGTTATGTCGGTTATGACCGTGCGTTCCCGTCCAAGGGCATGGATGTGGATCCGCATCACGGTGGTTCGGCAACGCTGGAATACGCGCTGGCCGACTGTGCGCTGGCACAGATGGCCGATGGCCTCGGCCATGCTGACGATGCAGCTACCCTGCGTGCTCGCGGCGGCAACTGGCACAAGGTATGGGATGCGGATGTGCGTGATGCCGAGACCGGGTTCACCGGCTTCCCGCGTCCGCGCGACGAGAACGGCAAGTGGTATACGCCGGCCGATGGCCATTACAGCCCGCGTTCGCAGCACGGCTTCCATGAAGGCACCGGCTGGCAGTACCAGTGGCTGGTGCAGCAGGACGTGCCGGGCATGCTGCAGGCCATGCATGGCCGCGAGCAGGCCGGCAAGCGCCTGGATGCCTTCTTCGCCTATGACGCCCTGCTGCAGGCGCCACTGACCGCCGCGCGCAAGGAGTGGGTGGTCGGCCCGTACAGCTATTACAACCAGTACCGCTACAACCCCAACAACGAGCCGGACCTGCATGCGCCGTGGATGTATACGTTGATCGGCCAGCCGTGGAAGACCGCTACCGTGGTCCGCGCCGCGCAGCAGCTGTTCACCAATGCGCCGAACGGTGTCACCGGCAATGATGATCTGGGCACGATGTCGGCCTGGTACCTGTTCAGCGCGCTGGGCCTGTACCCGGCGGTGCCGGGCAGTGGCCAGTTCCTGCTGCACGCGCCGCGCTACAGCAAGGCCGAGATCACCCTGGGCAACGGCCGCAGCCTGCGCCTGCAGGCCCCGGGCGCTGACGGCCGCAGCCTGCAGTACATCCAGGCGGTGCAGGTTGACGGCAAGCCGCAGCCGGCGGTGTGGCTGGATTGGCAGCGCCTGCAGCAGGGCGGCGATGTCCGCTTCACGCTGGGCACGCAGGCACCCGAGCAGGGCTGGGGCACCGCAACGGCCGACCTGCCGGTGTCGTACTGCGCCAGCCCGGGCAGCGCCCAGCCGTGAGCACGGGCCGCACCAAGGCCGCAAAGACAGGAGCGGGCACCGCAAGAAGCGGTGACCGCGATCCTATAGGCTTGGCGCATCCTGGAACCGCAGCGGAAACGATGAAAGAAACCTCTACCGGCGCCAAGGGCGCACGCAAGGCCGGCCAGCGCGCAGTCACCGTCACCGACATCGCACAGGCGGTGGGGGTGTCGCGGGCGACCGTGTCGCTGGTGCTGCGTGGCAGCCCGCTGGTCAATGTCGACACCCGCGCCAAGGTCGAGGCGGAGCTGCGCAAGCAGCGCTATGTCTACAACCGCACCGCCGCCAACCTGCGCCGGCGCACCTCCTCATCGATCGCACTGGTGATCAATGATCTGTCCAACCCGTTCTTCGCCGAGTTCGCCTCGGGCGTGGATGAGGCGCTGGGCGGCAAGGGTTATGTGACATTGCTGGGCAGTACCGGTGAATCACCGCAGCGGCAGCAGGCGGTGCTGAGCACCTTGATGGAGCACACCCCCACCGGCTTCATCCTGTCGCCGGCCGAAGGCAGCGATGCCGAAGAGTTGCGCCATGTGCTGGGTACGCACGCCAACGTATTGCTGTTCAACCGTGAGTTGGCTGGCGCGGACTGGGACTTCCTGACGTTGGACAACCAGCACGGCGCCTATATGGCGACCCGTCACCTGATCGAACGTGGACATCGCGATATCGCGTTCTTCGGCGGCCATGCGGTATCCAGCTCCTGCGCACAGCGCCGCCGCGGTTACCAGCAGGCCTTGAGTGAAGCCGGCCTGCCGGTGCATGCGCAGTGGATGATCGAGTCCGCCCCCAATCGACTGGAGGCGGCCGCGCGTACCGGTGAATTGTTCGAAGGCGCACAACGTCCCAGCGCGGCGGTCTGCTACAACGATACGGTTGCTTTGGGCCTGATGTTGGGCCTGACCTCACGCGGCATTCGGCCGGGCGGCGACTTCGCCGTTACCGGCTTCGACGATATCTCCGAGGCTGCGGTCGCGGTGCCACCGTTGACCACGCTGACCGCCGATCCGCGCGAACGTGGCCGGCAGGCCGCAGCCTTGTTGCTGCAGCGGCTGGACAACCCGGATGCGGCACCGATGCGCACCGTCGCACCGGTGCAGCTGCGGATCCGTGAGAGCAGTGCAGCAAGGCCACGTTGAGTTCGTAACCCCACTTCGACTACCGCATCCAGGCAGCCCACATGCAAATACCTACATCGCCATCGTCTACATCAAGCCAGTCGGCACCCGTGGTCAATACGCGCGTGGCCTTGGCGGTGGCGACCACCATCTTCTTCATGTGGGGCTTTCTTACCTGCCTCAATGACATCCTGATTCCACACCTGAAGTCGGTGTTCGAACTGAACTACACCCAGGCAATGCTGGTGCAGTTCACGTTCTTTGGTGCCTACTTCCTGATGTCGCTGCCGGCCGGGCGCTTGGTGGCACGGCTGGGCTACAAGCAGGGCATCGTCGCCGGGCTGGTCATTGCCGGTATCGGTGCACTTGGCTTCTGGCCGGCGGCCGAATTGCGTGTCTATGGTGCCTTCCTTGCGGCCTTGTTCGTGCTGGCCACCGGCATCACCGTGCTGCAGGTGGCTGCCAATCCCTACGTCGCGCTGCTCGGCCCGGAACGTACCAGCTCCAGCCGCTTGACCCTGGCACAGGCGTTGAACTCGCTGGGTACGGCTATTGCGCCGATCTTCGGCGGCATGCTGATCCTGGGCAATACGGTGAAGAGCGCCGATGAGTTGACCGCGCTGCCGCTGGCTGACCAGCTGGCCTACCGCGCGCAGGAAGCGCAGTCGGTACAGGGGCCGTATCTCGGCCTGGCGGTAGCGCTGTTCCTGCTTGCGCTGTTTGTATTCCTGTTCCGCCTGCCGTCGCTGAGCGAGAACAGCGAACAGGCCGACAGTACGCGTCACAGCTATGGCGATGCGCTGCGCCACAAGCACCTGCTGTTCGGTGTGCTGGGAATCTTCTTCTATGTGGGTGCCGAGGTGTCGATCGGCAGCTTCCTGGTCAATTACCTGTCGCTGCCCAATATCGGCGGCTTCAGTGAGCAGCAGGCCACGCATTACGTGTCGCTGTACTGGACCATGGCGATGATTGGCCGCTTTGCCGGTTCCGCGTTGCTAGTGCGGTTCTCGCCGCGCAAGCTGCTGGCCCTGTTCGCCTTGATCAACGTCGGCCTGCTGGCATTGACCATGGCCAGTGAAGGCGCGCTGGCGTTGTACTCGGTGGTGGCGATCGGCCTGTTCAATTCGATCATGTTCCCGACCATCTTCGCGCTGGGTATCGAGCGCCTGGGGCCGTTGACCAACAAGGCTTCCAGCCTGCTGATCATGGCGATTGTCGGTGGCGCGGTGGTGCCATTCCTGCAGGGCGTGCTGGCCGACCGCATCGGCGTGCATCACTCCTTCATCCTGCCGTTGCTGTGCTACGGCTACATCATTTTCTACGGGCTGGTCGGTGCACGCGCCAGCGCCGGTGTCAGCCAAAAGGACTGAGGCCAGATGGGCAAGATTGTTTGTTTCGGCGAAATTTTGATCGATCTATTAGCGCAACCGCCGGCCTCGGCCGACACCCCGCGCGCCTTCCTGCAGTACGCCGGCGGGGCCCCGGCCAATGTCGCCGTGGCCGCAGCGCGGCTGGGCGCCAGCAGCCATTTCGCCGGCATGCTGGGCCGCGACATGTTTGGTGATTTCCTGCTGGAAAGCCTGCAGCAGGCCGGTGTTGAAACCGACTGCATCGTGCGTACCGACCAGGCCAAGACCGCGCTGGCTTTTGTTGCCCTGGATGCACACGGCGAGCGTAGTTTCAGCTTCTACCGGCCGCCGGCGGCGGACCTGTTGTTCCGTGCCGAGCACTATCTGCCAGCCTGCTTCGACGGCACCGCCTGCTTCCACGTCTGCTCCAACAGCCTTACCGAGGCGGACATCGCGGCGGTGACGTTCGAGGGTATGGAGCGTGCACGTGCGGCCGGTGCGGTAGTCAGCCTGGATCTGAACCTGCGCCCGGCGCTGTGGCCGGTCGATGTCGATCCGACGCCGCGTCTATGGCAGGCGCTTGAGCGTGCGGACTTGATCAAGCTCTCGCGCGAGGAACTCGATTACCTGGCCGCACCATTGGGCACCGATGGCGAGGCGCAGGTGCTGCGCCGCCTGCTGGCCGCACAGGCGCAGTGGGTGATCGTCACCGATGGAGCGGGAACGCTGCGTTGGTATACCCGCCACGGTGAAGGCGAGGTGCCCAGTTTCCGTGTGCAGGCGGTGGATACCACCGCTGCAGGCGATGCGTTTGTCGGCGGTGTGCTGGTGGGCCTGGTCGAACGCGGTGGTGCGGGCGCGGGCTTTGCCGCGTTCTGCAAAACCCCCAACGCCATCCACGGCACGCTGCGCTTTGCCGCCGCGGTGGGCGCACTGGCGGTGACCCGTAAGGGCGCATTTGCCGCGATGCCCGCATTGAATGAAGTGCAGCAGCTGCTGCAACAACAGGAGGCCACTGCATGACCAGCACCCCGGATTTCCGTTCACCGGCCTTCCTGCGCGCGCATATCGCCGACACGATGGCCTTCTACCATCCGCATTGCATCGATCCGGACGGTGGCTTCTTCCACTATTACCGTGACGACGGCAGCATCTATGACCGCAGCCACCGGCACCTGGTCAGCAGCACGCGTTTCGTCTTCAACTACGCCATGGCCTACCGCGAGTACGGCAATGCCGAGTACCTGGAAGCGGTGAAGCACGGTGTGCGCTATCTGCGCGAAGTGCACCGCAACCCGGCTACCGGCGGTTATGCCTGGACCCTGCGCGATGGCAAGGTCGAGGACGACATGAACCACTGCTACGGCGTGGCCTTCGTGCTGCTGGCCTATAGCTGCGCGTTGAAGGCGGGCATCGAGCAGGGCCGGGAGTGGATGGATGAAACCTGGCAGCTGCTGGAGCGCCATTTCTGGGAGCCGCAGCACGGCCTGTACCGCGACGAAGCCGATGCCAACTGGAACTTCACCGGCTACCGCGGCCAGAACGCCAACATGCATATGTGCGAGGCCATGCTGGCCGCGTTCGAAGCCAGCGGCGAACAGCGCTACCTGCAGCGCGCATTGCAGCTGGCCGACAACATGACCCGTCGCCAGGCGGCCAAGGCCGGTGGCCTGGTGTGGGAGCACTACGACATCGATTGGAACATCGACTGGGATTACAACCTGGACAATCCCAAGCACCTGTTCCGTCCCTGGGGTTTCCAGCCCGGCCACCAGACCGAGTGGGCCAAACTGCTGATGATCCTCGACCGCCATGTCGATGCCGACTGGTTGCTGCCGACGGCGCGGCATCTGTTCGATACCGCCATGACGCGCTCCTGGGATGAGGCACGTGGTGGCCTGTATTACGGTTTCGCGCCGGAGTCGCGCCGGCAGCCCAACATGGACGGTGCCGCGATCGGTGGTGACAGTTTTGTCTGCGACGACGACAAGTATTTCTGGGTGCAGGCCGAGTCGCTGGCCGCCGCCGCGCTGCTGGCCAAGCGCAGCGGCGATGCCGGCTACTGGGCGTGGTACGACCGTCTTTGGGCGTATTCGTGGCATTACTTCGTCGATCATCGTTACGGCGCCTGGTTCCGCATCCTCGATGCCGACAACGGCAAGTACGACGACGAAAAGAGCCCGGCCGGCAAGACCGACTACCACACCATGGGCGCCTGCCACGAAGTATTGAACGTGGTACGCGAGCAGCAGCCGGGCTGAGGCCCGGCAACGTCAAGCACTAGCGGAGGGGCTATGCGGCAGCGTTTGCAGGAAAAATTTGGATCGATACAAATTGGCATGCGCGGTGTGCGGCGCGCCTTGTTGTCGTGTGGGTTGCTGGTCGCGGCGGGAAATGCACTGGCGGCCGAATTGCAGGCGCAGTGGAGTTTTCGTCTGCTGCCCGGTGATGCGCAGCTGCAGGCGCATCCCGGCCTGGACGCGTGGAAGCCGGCCACAGTGCCCGGCAGCGTGCACACCGATCTGATGGCTGCCGGTGTGATTGGTGATCCTTACGTGGGTGCCGCAGAGGCGGGTTTGCAATGGATAGGCCTGGGCGACTGGGAATACCGCGCACGCTTCGATGTGGATGCGGCAACGCTGGCGCGCCCGCATGCCGAGTTGCGCTTCGATGGACTGGATACCTTTGCCGAGGTGCGTCTCAACGGGCACCCCTTGCTGAAAGCTGACAACGCGCATCGCACCTGGCGTGCCCGCGTTGACGGCCGCCTGCGCGCGCAGGGCAATGAACTGCAGATCGTGTTCCGCTCGCCTATCCGCACGCTGCTTCCGCAAGTGCAGGCGATGCCGCACAAGATCGCCGGCAACTATCCCTCGCCCTACGGTGACGAACCGAAGGACGCGATGGTGGGCAACTTCGTGCGCAAGCCGGCCTACCATTTCGGCTGGGATTGGGGTCCGCGTTACGTCATTGCCGGCGTCTGGCGGCAGGTACATCTGGACAGCTGGGACCAGCAGCGCATCACCGATCTGTCGGTGCGCACCGATGCATTGGATGCGGATACCGCGCGGCTGAGCGTGCTGCTGCAGGTTGAGCAGGTGGATGCCGCTGCCACGCAGAAGGTTGTTGTTGATGTGCTCGGCCCGGACGGTGCCAAGGTCGCCCAGATCAGCCAGGACATCGCGCTGAAGCCGGGCGAGAACAGCGTGTCGCTGCCACTGCAGATCGACAAGCCACGGCGTTGGTGGCCGGTGGGCTATGGCGCCCAGGATCGCTATACCGTGCAGGCGCGACTGGGTGACGGCAAGCAGGATGCATTGGCGTCGAGCGTGCACATCGGCCTGCGTACCGTGCAGCTGCAGCGCGATGAGGACGAGGACGGCGGCCAGGGCTTCGCCTTCGTCATCAATGGCGTGCCTGTGTTCGCCAAGGGGGCGAACGTCATTCCCTTCGATGCCTTCCCGGCACGGGTCACGCGCGAGCGACTGCGGCGCGACCTGCAGGCTGCGCGCGATGCCAATATGAACATGCTGCGCAACTGGGGCGGTGGCTACTACGAAGACGATGCCTTCTACGACATCGCCGACGAGCTGGGCTTGCTGGTGTGGCAGGACTTCATGTTCGGTGGCGGCATGCAGCCGGGTTATGACCCTGCGTTCCGCGCCAATGTTGTGGCCGAAGCTCGTGACAACATCCGCCGTCTTCGCCACCACCCCAGCATCGTGCTGTGGTGTGGCAACAACGAGGAAGAAACCGCGTGGAAGGATTGGGGCCACGGCAAGACGCTGAAGGAAGCCGATCCGGTGTTCGCGCAGAAGGTATGGCAGGGCTATGTGGATCTGTTCGGCAAGGACCTGCGCAGCGTGGTTGCCGAGGAAGGCCTTGGCGTGCCGTATTGGTCCAGCTCGCCCAGCAATGATCTGGATGCCAAGGCCAACGACTCGCGCCGTGGTGACAAGCACTACTGGGAAGTCTGGGGTAACCCGGCCTTGCCGCCGACCGCCTACCTGAAGGAAACCCCGCGCTTCATGTCCGAGTACGGACTGCAGGCCTGGCCGCAGCTGTCGACGGTCAATGCCTTCGCCACGGCTGAAGAGCAGCAGATTGATGGCCCGGTGATCCAGGCGCACCAGAAGTTCCTGGCCGGCAAGGGCAATGAACGACTGCTGCACTACATCGAGATGGAGTTCGGTACGCCGCGCAACTTCGCCGACTTCGTTTACCTGAGCCAGATGATGCAGGCCGAAGGCATCGCGCTGGCAGCGCTGCATCACCGTGCTTCGCGGCCCTACACCATGGGCTCGCTGTATTGGCAGCTCAACGATGTGTGGCCGGGTGCGTCGTGGTCCAGCGTGGATTACTACGGCAATTGGAAGGCGCTGAACTACCAGGCCAAGCACTTCTTCGCCGATGTCGCAGTGGCAGCGTTGCGCGATGAGGGCACGACGCGCTTGAGTCTGCTCAACGATGGCCGCGATCCGCTGGATGCACAGTGGCAGCTGCGTGTGCTGGATTTTGACGGCCGTGTGCTGCGGCAGGAACGCAAAGCGATCCGTTTGCCAGCGCTGTCGGCGACCGCAGTGGCTCGCTTCAGTGATGCCGAACTGCTGCAGGGCGCAGATCCGCACCGCAGCGTGGCGATCTTCGAATTGACCCGCGGCGATGAAGTATTGGCGCAACGTCTGGTCTATTTCGTCGCCGCCAAACAACAGGTCTTGCAGGCCGGTCAGCTGCGCACCGCCTTGCGTGCCGAAGGTGATCACTACGTCTTGCAGCTGCGCGCCGATGCATTGGTGCGCGGCATCTGGATCGGCTTCGATGGCGCGGGCGCGACCCTTGAAGACAACGCCTTTGACCTGCTGCCCGGTCAGACCCGCGAGCTGATCGCCCGCAGCACCGCTCCGCTTTCCACCCTGCGCACAGCCCTGCAATTGCAGACGCTGGGCGACACCCTGCAGTCCCGTCCCGTTGCATCGCAAGACAACGCTTCCGTCGAGAGGATTCACTGATGACCCGTTCCCTGCGTACCGCCCCCCTGGTCGCCGCGCTGATGCTGGCGCTTTCCGCCTGCAGCCAGCAGGCCGCCGCTCCCGCCACCGCCCCGGCCGCACCCGCCGCCGCTACTGCAGCGAGTGCGGATGCCGCCGTGCCTGCGGTGGATGATGCCGAAGCTGCCCGCATGGCCGAACAGGTCCGCGAGGCCACCCGCCACGCCTGGCAGGGCTATATGCAGTACGCCAAGGGCCACGATGACCTGAAGCCGATCAGCGCGCAGCCGCGCGACTGGTATCCGAAGCCGCTGCTGATGTCGCCGGTGGACGCGCTGGACACCTTGCTGCTGCTTGGCCTGGACAAGGAGGCCAACGAGGCCCGCGAACTGATCGTCACCCAGCTGTCGTTCGACCAGGACATCGACGTACAGAACTTCGAAGTCACCATCCGTCTGCTGGGCGGCCTGCTGTCGGCCTACCAGATGACCAACGACGAGCGCTTGCTCAAGCTCGCCGATGATCTGGGCACGCGCCTGTCGCCGGTATTCGACAGCCCGACCGGCCTGCCGTACACCCACGTCAACCTGCATACCGGCAAGACCAGCGGCAAGATCAGCAACCCGGCCGAGACCGGCACCCTGTTGCTCGAGTTCGGCACCCTGGCCAAGCTCACCGGCAAGCAGGCGTACTACGACAAGGCCAAGCGTGCGCTGGTGGAAACCCATAAGCGTCGCTCCAAGATCGGCCTGGTGGGTTTGAACATCAACGTCGAGACCGGCGAGTGGACCAACAAGGACGCCTCGATCGCCGGTGGCATCGACTCGTACTACGAGTACCTGCTCAAGTGCTGGAAGCTGTTCGGCGACGAAGACTGCAAGAAGATGTGGGACGAGAGCATCGGCCCGATCAACCAGTACCTGGCCGACGAAGTGCGCGAAGGTGAGCTGTGGTACGGCCACGCCGACATGGATACCGGCACCCGCACTTCCACCACCTATGGCGCACTGGATGCGTTCATGCCGGGCCTGTTGGCACTGGGCGGTGACCTGGACCGCGCCAAGCGCCTGCAGGAATCCAATCTGAAGATGTGGCGCCTGCACGACATCGAACCGGAGTCGCTGGACTACGCCAAGATGGAAGTGCGCTCGCCCAGCTATGCGCTGCGCCCGGAGATCGTCGAATCGGCGTATTACCTGCACCATTACACCGGCGATGCGCGTTACCGCGGCATGGGCAAGGAGTTCTTCGATGACTTCGTGCGTTACACCCGCACCGAGCATGGCTTCTCGGCGCTGAAGGACGTCCGCAGCAAGGAGAAGGACGACTCGATGGAGAGCTTCCTGTTCGCTGAGACCTTCAAGTACTACTACCTGCTGTTCGCCCCGGCCAAGACCCTGGACTTCAACGGCGTAGTCTTCAACACCGAAGCCCACCCGCTGCGTCGTACCTGGTAAGAACGGAAGACAAAGCCTGCTTTGACCCACCCGGAGCCAGGCTTCCCAATGAACCAACCGAAGCTAGGCTTCCTCCCCTCTCCCGCTTGCGGGGTGAGGGGGGTAGTTCGCGAACCAAAGGTTCGCTACCCCACGAACGCCCTTGCGCCAGCGCAAG
>NZ_LDJJ01000081.1 GCF_001431465.1 Stenotrophomonas terrae
GGAGCGGCGTAAGCCGCGAAGCCTGCGCCGCCCCAAAGGCCCCAAAAGCTACCCCTCCCCAACCCTCCCCTACACCTTCGGCGCAAGGGAGGGAGCGCAGGCTACGCACTCGCCTGGGTCAGGTGCCCGGCGATCAACTTCCTGAACGGCACCACGCCCTGCGCGGCCCGCAAGGCCGCCCCGCGCAGCAAGCGCGCCGGCAGACGGCTGTCGTTGTAGAGGCCGGCAATGGCGTTGGTCGCTTCATACAACGGCCGCGTCGCCAAGCGGTGGCCGCGCTGGTAACTGGCCAGCAGGCTGTCCGCGCCGATATCGCCACCGCCGCGGGCGGCGTCCAGCAACAGCCGCGCCAAGCGTTGTTGGCTTTGCAGGCCGAAATTGAAACCGTGCGCGGTGACCGGATGCATCCCCACCGCGGCGTCGCCGATCAGCGCATAGCGCTGGCCGACAAAACGGTGCGCATACACGCCCACCAGCGGATAGGCGTGGCGGGTGCCAACCGGCGTCATCGCCCCCAGCCGTCGCTCGAAATAGCCACTGACGGTGCGGCCGAAGTCAGCGTCATCCAGTGCCAGCAGATGCTGCAGCTGCTGCTGCGGCATGGTGATCACCGCCGAGGCCTGGTTACCCGGCAGCGGCAACATCGCCAGCGTGCGCTCGTAACCGAACCATTCCCAGGCGGCATGTTCATGCGGCCGCTCGCACTGCATCCGGCAGACCAGCATGGACTTGCCGAAGTCGCGCATCTGCGCGCCGATACCCATCATCCGCCGGGTCGCCGAGAAGCGGCTGTCGGCCGCTACCACCAGCCGGGCGCCAAGCTGACTGCCGTCGCTCAGGGTCACCGTGCTGTACGCATCACCGGCATCGATCGCAGTTACCGAACGGCCGTCGATCAGCTCCAGCCCGGTCTGGCCCTGCACCGCCTCCCAGGCCGCGCGCCGGATCAGGTGATTGGGGATCAACCAACCCAATTCATCGACGCCCTCGCCCTGCGCGGCAAACCCCAACGCAAACGGCGAACTGCCGTTCATGACCTTGGCGCTGCGCAATGGCGAGATCTGCGCCGGATCAATGCGCTGCCACAGGCCCATGCTGCGCATGATCTGCCGCGAGGCGTGGGTCAAGGCGATCTCGCGGCCGTCGAATGCCGGCTCGGCCAGCGCAGCCAGCGGCTGCGGCTCGACCAGTGCCAGCGACAGACCGCTGCCGGCCAGACTGCGGGCCAGACTCAAACCCGCCGGGCCAGCCCCCACCACCACTACATCCAGCTTGCGCATGTCCTGCTCCGTTATGCCTACCACCGGTAGCGTAAGCAGGCTGACGTAAGGATTCATTGATCCAGATCAGCTACACGACAACAAGCCATCACTACGGCCACAAACACGACGGGCGCCTCGCGGCGCCCGTGTGCACTACCTCGTGTTGTGTTCAGTTGGCCAAGGCCGCCTGCCGTTGCGCTCAGTTGGCCGAAGCCGCACGCACGCTATAGCCCGACGCCCGCCACACCTTATCCTCGTCCAGACGGAACGAGACCAGCTCGCGGACCGGCTGTGCGTTGTTGGCGAAACGGGTGGGGAAACTGACATTCAGATAGATGCCTTCCGGCACCGAGGCACCGGCCGGATACTGCACGCGCGTGATCGATGGCTTGCCGCGCGATACCAGCGCACCGAGTTTGGCGCGGTCGGTATTGACGTTGTTGGCGAACACATCGCGGGTCACCGCCTTGCGCGCCACGGCAGACGCCCCGTCCCACACCGAGCCCGCCTGCTGGTTGTCCACCAGCTGCGCCACGCGCTGTGCGGCTGCAGTCATCTCCGCATCCTGCTTGGCCACCTGCGCCTGCTGCGCCGCGTTCAGCGCCGGCGCCGGCCGGGCAGCAGCCGATGGCACCGCCGGTGCTGCTGGCCGCGTCGGTGCGGCGACGGGTGCAGGCGCCGCTGTCGGGGCCTGCGCGAACGCGCCTGCGGCAGGTAGGACCAGGGACAACGCCATCAACAAACAACTGGATCGCATAGCTCTCTCCATGACGCTTTCAGTTGAACGGAATGCCAATCCAATCACGGTTTACTGCCGCCCGCATCAACCCATTCATTCATTTTCGTGTCCCCGCGCCGCCCAGATGCGCGGCCGTCGCCGCCGGCACCACGGCAGCCGGCAGCGCTACCGCCGCTGCGCCGGTCGGGATCGTGGTCGGCATCGGCTCCAGCATCGCGGTATCGATTTCCGACAACGGGCTCTCCTCCGGGCAGACCTCATCGGGGAAGCCGAACTGCTCCTTCAAGGCCTGGCCACAGCGGTTGACGGTTTCCAGGTCCGCGCCCTCCGCCTTGCATTGGCGGTCAAAGGCGATCAGGAACGAGTCCTTGCGGCGAACGAAATCATCACCGCACTTGCGCATCTGCTTGATCCGCTCCAGGTCGTCCTGCACCGCATTGGTGCCGTCCAGCCCGTATTGCTTGAGCTCGTCGCTGGTCAGCACACGCAGGCTGCGGTTGGGCACGGTCATCATCAGATCGGCCACGCCCACCGCCACGCCGTTGCGCTGCAGGTAATCCTTCACGTTGTCGTAGACCTCGTGCAGCTCCTTGTTCAACTCCGCACGCGAGGTGGCGGTGGAGCTGATCCGCATCATGCGGTGGATACCGACCTTGCCGGAGATCAGCCGGTTGTCGCCCGCAGCCAGCACGAATACGCAGGCGCTGTGGCAGACCGAGCCTTCGCGCACCCAGATGGTCCAACCCGACTCGCCGATGCTGTCGCCAGCGACGATGGCCGCTTCCACCTGGCCGCCACTGGAATCCAGATCCAGGATCCGCTTGCCGATCTTCATCGCATCGGCCACTACTGACAGCCGGGTCACCATCGCGGCAAAGGAAGGATTGATCTTGCCGGCATAGCGCACGCGCAGCAGGCCACGTTCCTTGCAGGGCTCCAGCGCCGCATCCATGCTGGCCCGGTCCAGCCCCGCCAGCTCGGCGCCATCGCCGTTCTCGCCGGCATAGTCGGTGCCACAACTGACCCAGGCCTTGCCGTTCTCCAGCACCAGCTCCGGCCACGGCTTGTCCTTGGCCGGCAACACCGGCGCCGGCGGATTCGGCGCATCGGCCGCATTGATCGACACCATGTGGTCGCCATCGGCGGCCAGCGCGGTGGCCGGATCGGCGACAGGCTTTTTATCCCCGCCCTGCGGATTGCAGGCCAACAGCCCGAGGCACAACAGCGACGACCACCAGAACTTGGGCAACATGGAGAGCAATCAGGTCCGTACTGCGGCGCTGCCGCGCCAGGAAGGTGAACAGTCTAGTGCGCAACGCCCACCCTGCCGCAACGTCCGGTGAATCAACACAGCGTCACGCGCATTGATGTCCGAAAATGGCCAGTCCCAGCCCGCGTCCGGGCCTAGACTGGGTCCATGCAAACTTTCCTGATGCCCGCACACGTTCAATGCGAACAGGCCCGCCTGGCCCGCGATGCGCGCTTTGACGGCCTGTTCTATACCGCTGTGCGCAGTACCGGCATCTATTGCCGCCCGGTGTGCCCGGCACCGCCGCCGAAGCCGGAGAACGTCAGCTACTACCCGACCGCCGCCGCAGCCACTGCCGCCGGTTACCGGCCGTGCCTGCGCTGCCGCCCCGAGCTGTCCCCGGACGACGCCAATCTGCTGCAGGACCAGACCCTGCATCAGGCATTGGTCCTACTCAACGAAGGCATCCTGCAGGAACAGCCAGCCACCGCCCTGGCACAGGCCATGGGCCTCAGCGCGCGCCAGCTGCAGCGCCTGTTCGTCGCCAAGCTGGGCGCCACACCGGCCCAGCTGCACACTACCCGCCGCCTGTTGCTGGCCAAGCAGCTGCTGACCGAAACCGCCCTGCCGGTGACCCAGATCGCCCTGGCGGCCGGCTTCAACAGCCTGCGCCGTTTCAACAGCGCCTTCCTGGACGGCTGTGGCATGCCGCCCAGTGCGCTGCGCAAACAGCACGGCGCGGTAGCCGGCGGCGAACCGGTACTACGCCTGGCCTACCGCCCGCCACTGGATTTCAGCTTGATGCTGGGGTTCCTGCGGCGGCGCTCGTTGCCCGGCATCGAATGCATCGATGACAGCAGCTACCAGCGTGTGGTGGTTGCCAATGGTGTTGCCAGCCTGATCCGGGTTACCGCCGACCCCAAGCGGCCGGAACTGCGCCTGCAGCTGGGCACCACCGATCCACGCGCCATCCCTGCCATCGTCGCCAAGGTGCGCCGCGTGTTCGACCTGAACGCCGACCTGCATACGGTTCATGCCTGCCTGCAACAGGAGCCGCTGTTGGCGCGCGGCATCGCCGAACGCCCGGGGCTGCGCATTCCCGGCGGCTGGGACGGATTCGAAGTTGCCGCGCGCGCCGTGCTCGGCCAACAGGTCAGCGTTGCCGCCGCGACCACACTGGCAAGGCGCCTGGTCGACCGCTTCGGCGAGCACCTGCCCGGCATGCCGGAAGGCCTGGACCGACAGTTCCCCATCCCCGCCGCGCTGGTCGAGGCCCCGCTGGAAAGCATCGGCCTGCCACGCACCCGTGCCGCCACCCTGCGTGCCATCGCCCGCGCCTGCGCCGAGCAACGGCTGGATTTCAGCCGCGCGCAGACCCTGGAAAGTTTCGTGCACAAGGCCACCGCCCTGCCCGGCATCGGCCCATGGACCGCGCACTACATGGCGCTGCGCGCGATGGGCATGCCCGACGCGTTCCCCGCTGGCGACCTTGTCCTGCAGCAGGTACTGGGCGAAGGCCAGCGCCTGAGCGAACGCGAGACCGAGCGCCGCTCACAACTCTGGCGGCCATGGCGTGCCTACGCCGTGCTGCACCTATGGCACCTGGCGGTGCCGGCGGAAAAGAAGAATCCCAAGACTGCAACGGAGGCCAGCGCATGAACACCCTCTACTACGACCGCTTTGACAGCCCCATCGGCGCACTGACCGTCGCCGTCGACGACATCGGTGTACGTCACATCCTGTTTGCCGAGAACCGCCACGACGCCAAGGGACGCGAACACTGGCAGCGTGACCCCGATGCGGTGGCCGAGCCCCGCCGGCAACTGCTGGAATACCTGCGCCGCGAACGTCAGGATTTCCAGCTTGAGCTGGCGCCGGTCGGCACCGAATTCCAGCTGCAGGTCTGGCACATGCTGGCGCAGATCCCGTTTGGCGCAACCTGGAGCTACCGGCAGCTCGCCGAACAGATCGGCCGGCCCACCGCGACGCGTGCCGTGGGTGCCGCCAACGGCCGCAATCCGCTGCCCATCGTGCTGCCCTGCCATCGCGTGATCGGCAACAACGGCACGCTCACCGGTTTCGGCGGCGGGCTGCCGACCAAGGCGGCGCTGTTGAAGCTGGAAGGCGTGCCCTGCGCGCAGGAGCGAGTGGCTGATCTGTTTGGCTGATCTGTTTGGCTGAGCCTGCCCGCCTCCCGCCAGCGCATTGCCTGCCCGGGCTACACGGCCGATCAACCGGAGACAACATGCCGAAGGTTGTATTTGTACGGTCACCGGTGCGGCCTATCATTGCGGCATGACTTTCCTACGTATTTCGGCCAGCGCGCTGGCCTGCGGCTTGCTTGCCGCCTGCGCCAGCACGCCCTCAACCATCGCCCCGGCGGACGTTCCACCCACCGTCCTGATGATCTCCATCGACGGCCTGCGCGCGGACAAGCTCAGCGAAGCGGACAGCCCCAACCTGATGCGGCTGGCCCGCGAAGGTGTGCGCAGCATCGGCATGCGCCCGTCCTATCCCGCGCTCACCTTCCCCAATCACTACACCCTGGTCACCGGCCTGCGCCCGGATCACCACGGCCTGGTCCACAACGCGATGAGCGCCGACGCTCTGGGCGAGTTCAAGGTCAGTGACCGCGCCGCCGTGCAGAACGCCGCATGGTGGGACGGCGGCGAGCCGATCTGGGTCAGCGTGCGCAAGGCCGGCCTGAAAAGCGCCACCTGGTCCTGGCCTGGCAGCGAAGCGCCGGTGCGCGGCCTGCACGCCAACCAGTGGCGCATGTATGACGAAAGCGTGCCCTTGCCCGAGCGCATGAAGCAGGTGCTGGGCTGGCTGCACGGCGAACCGGACGCGATCAAGCCGCGCTTTGTTGCCACCTACATGGAGCAGGTCGACAAGGCCGGCCACGCACATGGCCCGAACTCGGCCGAGTACACCGCAGCCTTGCAGCAGGTGGACGCCGCAGTGGGCCAACTGATTGATGGCATGCGCCGCGACAGACTGCTCGATGAAACGAATGTGATCGTGGTTTCCGATCACGGCATGGCAACGGTCAAAGACGGCAACACGGTCGCCATCGAAGACATGGTGCCTGCCGATATCGCCAAGGTGGTGTCGGTGGGGCAGTCGGTAGGCTTTGCGCCGCTGCCAGGCAAACAGGCCGACGCTGAGAAGGCATTGCTGGGCGAGCACGCGCACTACCAGTGCTGGAACAAGGCGGCATTGCCGGCACGCTGGCACTACGGCAGCAATCCGCGCATTCCGGCCATCGTCTGCCAGATGCAGGAAGGCTGGGATGCGATCACCCGCGACAGCATTGCCAAGCGCCCGCCCGGCGACCGCGGCTCACACGGCTATGACCCGGCACTGCCGTCGATGCAGGCGGTGTTCGTGGCGCGCGGCCCGGCCTTTGCGCAGGGCAAGCAACTCAGCGCCTTCGACAATGTGGATGTCTACCCCTTGCTGACCCGCCTGATCGGCATCCCGGCCCAGCCCAACGATGGCGACCCGCAGGCCCTGCAACAGGCACTACGCGGCTCCAAGTAGGCGCCGAAGGAACGTAGCCCGGGTAAGCGCAGCGCACCCGGGAACCCTGCAGCCAGGGACCAACGCACAAAAAAAAGCGGCGCAATGCGCCGCTTTTTTCTTGCCACTGCCGGGCTGGGATCAGCCGGCCTTGGCGACGGTCTTCTTGGCTACAGCCTTCTTGGCGGCGGCCTTGGCGACGGTCTTCTTGGCAACCGGCGCAGCTGCGCCCACGGCCACCTTGCTCACGTGCGAACGCGAAATGCCATAACTGGCGTTGAAGCGCTTGCCCTTGGCGGTCTTACGGTCACCCTTACCCATGTCGTCAACTCCTTGGTTTGTAATCAGTTACCCCGTGCGTGCACGGGTTTGGCGAGGCCGCAACAAGCGCCCTCGCGCATGGACAGGAAGCCTACCATGCGCCCCTCAATGTGCGCAGCTTGCGTCATGTATATGAACGTGATTCAGGCGCAGGTTGGCGATATGCGCCAAGCCCACCAACACGCCACCCAAGGTCATCACCACTGCATGCGGCACGGCCGAATGGTGCAGCTCCGAATGCAATAAACCGGCCCACAGCAACAACAGGCCCGGCACCAGCAGCAGCAATGCCATCAACGCACGGTGGCGCAGATAGCCCCAGATCAGGCTGAACAGACCCAACACGGTGACGAAGATGACAATCGTCGCTTCGACCCCATCGCTCAGCCAGAACGACAGACCCAAGGCTGGCGCTATCGCCAGCAGGGCCGGTAGCAGCGCGCAATGCACCGCACAGATCAAGGAACCGGTCGCGCCAAAGCGATCGAGGAATTTGCGTAGTCCGGTGGGTGGGGTTGGCATGACTTCCAGCAGGGGCGACGGAACGTTATGGAATAATATAACATAATCGTACTCCCCGCCCGAACCGCCTGCGTCAGCCCCTTGTCGCTAATGGTTCAGCCTGCAACCCAAGTGATACAAAGTAACAGAGAGATCCTCATGCCCCTTTCCCGTCGCACCCAGCACCACCTGCTATTCCTCGCCCTTGCCGCCGCCCTGCCCGCCGTTGCCAGTGCCGCCGATGACGATGCCGGGCAGAGCCATCACCTGACCGAGCTGACCGCCGTAAAGGTCACGGCCTCGCCGCTGCAGGGCTCAGCCGACTCGCTGGCGCGCCCGGTTGAAGTGCTGGCCGGCACCGATCTGGACGAACACAAGTCCGGCACACTGGGCGACACCGTGGCCAAGCTGCCCGGCGTGCAGAGCACCTTCTTCGGCCCCGGCGTGGGCCGGCCCATCATCCGCGGCCAGGAAGGCCCGCGCGTGGCGGTGGTCTCCAATGGCGTCGGCAATATGGATGCCTCCACGGTCAGCGCCGACCACGCCTCCAGCATTGAGCCGTTCCTGGCCGACCAGATCGAAGTGCTGAAAGGCCCAGCCACGCTGTTGTTCGGCAGCGGCGCGATTGGCGGCGCAGTCAATGTGGTCGATGGCCGCATTGCCAGCGAAGTGCCGGATCGCCCGCTCAGCGGCCGCGCCGAGCTGCGTGGCAACTCGGTGAACGAAGAACGCAGCGGCATGTTCCGCCTGGACGGAGTCAGCGGCGACAACCTGGTCCTGCATGTCGATGGCCTGATCCGCAACGGCGACGACTACCGCATCCCCGGCTATGCGATCGACCCGCATGCGCTGGACGCCGATGGCCATGGCGACCATGCCGCGGACAGCGACGAGCTCGGCCCGCGTGGCCGCCTGGAGAACAGCTCGGTGCGCACCCGCGCCGGCGGCGTTGGCGCCACCTGGTTTGGTGAAAGCGGCTACCTGGGCGCGTCGCTGGGCACCTACCGCAGCAACTACGGCATCCCCAATGGCGCCCATGTGCACGCCGACGATGATCACGACCACGGCGATGATGGCCATGACCATGCCGCCGAAGAAGAAGGCGGCGAGCATGACGTGCGCATCGACATGGTGCAGAACCGCTTCGACCTGAAGGGCGGTCTTTACAACCCGACCTCGTTCCTGAAGAGCGTAACCCTGCGCGGTGGTTACACCGACTACGAGCACACCGAGCTGGAAGCCGGCACGCCCTCTACCCGCTTCACCAACAAGGGCTTTGAAGGCCGGCTGGAAGCGGTGCAGCAGCCGCTGGCGGGCTGGGACGGTGCCTTCGGCCTGCAGTTCGGCAGCAGCGACTTTGGTGCCATCGGCGAAGAAGCCTTCGTGCCTGGCACCACCACCGACACGCTGGGTGCGTTCGTGCTGCAGGAAAAACAGTTCGGCCCGTTCAAGCTGGAACTGGGCGCCCGCCATGACCGCGTCAAGCTGGATACCGACGACGCCCAGCGCAACCGCAGCTTCGGCGCGACCAACCTGTCGGCGTCCGGCATCTGGGCCTTGAACGACACCTTCGACCTGCGCTTCGGCGTGGATGCCTCCGAGCGTGCGCCGACCAACGAGGAGCTGTACGCCGCCGGCGCGCATATCGCCACGCGCTCGCTGGAAATCGGCAACGCCAACATGGATACCGAGCGCGGCCAGCGCGTCGAGCTGGGCCTGCATGCGCACAACGAGCGCATCGACGTGCAGGCGGCGATCTACCAGACCAAGTTCAAGGACTTCATTTATCTGGCCGACACCGGCGTGGCCGAAGGTGGCCTGCCGGTACGCGCCTGGACCCAGAGCGACGCCACCTTCAAGGGCGCCGAAGCCGAGGCAACCTGGCACATGATCGAAGGCCAGTCCGGTGACTGGGACCTGCGCGTATTTGGTGACTATGTGAAGGCCGAACTGGATGGCAGCGGCACCCGCAATGCCGATATCGCCGTACCGCACGGTGATCATGCGCATCACTACAACGTCGAGTTGGCCAATGGCGGCTACCTGCCGCGCATCGCGCCTGCCCGCGTTGGCGCCGACCTGCACTGGTCGCTGGGCGGCTGGCGCGCCTCGCTGGGTGCGGTGCGCTATGGCAGCCAGAAGGATGTCGCGCTGAATGAAGAACCCAGCGGCAGCTACACCCTGGTCGATGCCCACGTCGCGTACCGCTGGGATCGCAGCGGCGACAACAGCTATGAAGTTTTCCTTGATGGCAGCAACCTGACCAACCGCGAGGCACGCCCGCACACTTCGTTGTTGCGGGATTACTCGCCGCTGCCGGGACGTGGTGTGGCGTTTGGTATCCGCGCCTGGTTCTAAGCGGTGGCTGACGACAGCAGTCAGGCTGTTGCTTTGAGCTGTTGCTTTGAGCTGTTGCTTTGAGCTGTTGCTTTGAGCTGTTGCTTTGAGCTGTTGCTTTGAGCTGTTGCTTTGAGCTGTTGCTTTGAGCTGTTGCTTTGACCTGGTGCTTTGACCTGGTGCTCAGTTTTAAGCTTCAGCCTTTGCTGTCCCCTCTCCCGCCTGCGGGAGAGGGGTAGGGGTGAGGGCAAGCTTCTGCTCTTTGTTTCTGCTCTTTAGCCTCTACCCCCCCCCCTACAGCCCGAGCACAGATGAAAGCCACCGCAAGGTGGCTTTTTTCGCTGACCAACTTGCGGAGAAGCGCATTTAGACGTGCAAGAAAGCCGGATCAAAAGCGCCCCCATCCGCCCTCCGGGCACCTTCCCCCGCAAGCGGGAGAAGGGACAGCCGAAGCCAAAGCCAAAGCCAAAGCCAAAGCAAGAGCCAAAGCAAGGGCCAGAGCAAGAGCCAGAGCAAGGGCAAGGGCAAGGGCAAGGCAAGGCAAGGCAAGGGCCAGAGCCAGAGCAAAGGCAAAGGCAAAGGCAGCAACAGCAACAGCAACAGCAACAGCATCAAAACCTGCCAGTCGCCACTCGCAATTATGTGCATATACACATAAACTTCAGCCATCGCCCTGCCGACGACGCCAATGCATACCCCCAGCCCCTGCACCTGCTTCCAACTGCGCCGCGCCGCGCGTCGGGTGTCCCAGGTCTATGACCGGCATCTGGCCGCCGCCGAGCTGAGCCTCAACGCCTATTCCATCCTGCGCCGCTCCAGCCAACCTCGCCCGCTGGGCGAACTGGCCGATGCGCTGGGCATGGACCGCACCACCCTCACCCGCAACCTCAAGCCATTGCTGGAAGCGGGCCTGCTCAGCACCGAACCGGGCGAAGATGCGCGCCGGCGTGAGCTGCACATCACCACCAGCGGCAAGCGGCGCCTGCAGAAGGCCTTCCCGCTCTGGCAACAAGCGCAGGAGGAAGTCGAGGCACTGTTCGGCAGCAGCCGCATCACCGCGCTCAACCAGCAATTGGAAGCCCTGAACCAGGTGCTGGAACAGGGGCAGCACGCATGAACAACACATCCCCCGCACGGACGCCTTGGCTGCTCTTGCTGGCCGCCTCCAGCATCCTGATGGTGACCATGGGCGTGCGCCAGACCAGCGGCCTGCTGATCGACCCCATCCATGTTTCCACCGGTCTGGGCATCGCCCAGATCAGCTTCGCGCTGGCCATCGGCCAGTTCGTCTGGGGTGCGGTGCAGCCTTTGTTCGGCGCCATGGCCGACAAGCGCGGCCCCTTGCCGGTGCTTATCGGTGGCGGCCTGCTGCTGGCCGTCGGTCTGGTCGCCGCCCCGTTGTTGCCCGGTGCCTGGGGCCTGAATCTCAGCTTCGGCCTGTTGCTGGCCGCCGGTGCCGGTGCCGGCAGTTTCTCGGTGCTGATTGGCGCAACCGCCTGGCGCATCCCTGCACACAAGCGCTCGACCGCGGCCGGCATCATCAATGCCGGTGGCTCGCTGGGGCAGTTCCTGTTCGCTCCGCTGGTGCAGGTGTTGCTGAGTGCCTTCGGCTGGATCAAGACCGTATACGCGTTGGCCTTCATCGTGGTGCTGTCGTTGCCGCTGGCCTGGCCGTTGCGCAAGCGTGCCCCACACAGTGAAGGTGCCGCCGACGGTGAGGCCCTGCGCCCACAACTGCAGCGCGCGCTGCGCGACCGCAGCTACTGGTGCCTGCACCTGGGCTTTTTCACCTGCGGCGTGCATATCGCCTTCCTGGTCACCCACCTGCCCGGCGAAATCGCGCTGTGCGGGCTTTCCCCCAACGTGGCCTCGATCTCGATCGCGCTGATCGGCCTGTTCAATATTGCCGGCAGCCTGATCATCGGTGCGCTCGGCGAGCGCTTCCGCATGAAGTGGCTGCTGTTCTGGATGTACCTCAGCCGCGTCGTGCTGATCGGTGTCTACCTGGTCTCGCCGCCCACGCCGATGACCTTCTACGTGTTCGCGGCCGCGCTCGGCGTCACCTGGCTGGCCACAGTGCCACCCACCGCTGGCCTGGTTGGCAAGCTGTTCGGGCCGCGGCATATGGGCACCTTGTTCGGCCTGACCCTGTTCTCGCACCAGATCGGCGCATTCTTCGGCGCCTGGCTGGGCGGCGTGGCGCTGGAATATGGCGGCGACTTCAGCTGGATGTGGTACGCGGACATGGTGCTGGCGGTCGCCGCCGCGCTGGTCAACCTGCCGATCCGCGAGGCCCCGCTGCAGCGTCAACTCGCTGCCGGCAGCTGAACCCGAAGCGGCACACAACACTGCTTGCTGCCACGCCTTGTTGAAACCGGACATTTTTGTCCGAATAATGGCGACATGACTTCCATTCGTTCCGATGCCGTCGCGCGTCGTGCCTTGCTATTGGACGCGGCCGACGCCGTGTTCGGCGAGCACGGCATCACCGCCCCGCTTGATCTGGTGGTGGAACGTGCCGGCGTCGGCCGCGCCACCCTGTACCGCAACTTCCCCGACCGCACCGCGCTGGTTGAAGCGCTGTTGCAGCGGACCGTGGAAACCATCGAGGCACACCTGCAGGAACTGGGCGACCGTGACGACGCCTTGTTCGAGCTGATCAAAGGCATGGCGCGGCGTATCGTGCACTCCCCCGCGCTGGCCGATTACTGGCGCGCGGTGGACCCCGACAACCCCGCCATCAAGGCCGCACGCGAACACATCCTGGCGCTGTCAGCGCCTGCACTGCAGCGCGCCAAGGCCGCCGGCCTGTGCCGCCAGGACCTGCAATTGGCCGATATCTCACTGATCTCCAGCATGCTGGGCGCTGCCCTGCGCGGGCGTACCGCCGAAGATCGCGCCACCCTCGCACGGCGTGCGCTTGAATTGCTGCGTCCCGGCCTGTCCGCGCCGGTTTCGCCGGAAGCCAAATGAAACCGCTCAAACCCATTCCGGATTGGGAGGAGCACGAAAAGCCCGCCCTGCCCGGCTCGGCATCGATGCCCTGGCACCCGCCATATCGGCGCGCGGCCTATGCCGCCGTGGCGGTGCTGGTTGCCATCACCGGCGGCTTGGGCAACGCCCTGATCAGCGCCAACCTGCCGCTGATCACCGGGCAGATGGGCCTGCAGGCCAGCGAGGCGAACTGGCTGGTTGCCGCCTACCTGATGGTCAATGTCAGCGCCAACCTGCTGGTGTTCAAATTCCGCCAGGAATACGGCATCCGCCTGTTTGCCGAAATCGGCCTGGGCACGTATGCCGCATTGGCGGTGCTGCATCTGTTTGTCGGCACAACCACCACCACGCTGCTGGTACGCGCTGGCAGCGGCTTTGCCGGCGCCGCCTGTACCACCCTGGGCACGCTGTACATGCTGCAGGCGCTGCCGCGCAAATATGTCGGCAACCTGCTGGTGATCGGCGTTGGCCTGTCGCAGCTGGCGGTGCCGCTGGCCTGGCTGTTGTCGCCCAGCCTGCTCGACCATGGCGAGTGGCAGAACCTGTATCTGTTCGAGGCCGGTCTGGCGCTGTGTTCGTTCGCTGCCGTGGTGGTGTTGAAGCTGCCACCCGGCATCCAGATCAAGGTATTCGAACGCACCGACTTCCTCACCTTCGCCCTGCTCGCGCCCGGGTTGGCCTTGCTGGTGGTGGTGCTGAGCCAGGGCTATCTGCATTGGTGGTTTGATTCACCATGGCTGGGCTGGGCACTGGCCGCCGCGGTGGTGCTGATCACCGCCGGCCTGTGCATCGAGCACCAGCGCCGCAATCCCCTGCTGCAGGTGCGCTGGCTGATGGGCCCGGTGATGCTGCGCTTCATCGTTGGCGCTTTCCTGATCCGCTTCCTCACCAACGAGCAGTCCTACGGCATGATCTCGATGATGCGTGCGCTGGGCATGGGGCCGGACCAGATGGCGCCCTTGTTCGGGGTGATCCTGATCGGCGTACTGGTCGGCATCGCCGCCGGTGCTCTGACCTTCGGGCCGAAGGCGCTGATCCCGCAGCTGCTGGTCTCGATCATCCTGCTGGGCACCGCGGCCTTCCTCGACCAGCACCGCACCAGCATGGACCGGCCGATGGATTTCGCCCTGAGCCAGTTCCTGGCCGCCGTGGGCAGCGGCATGTTCATGGGCCCGTTGATGCTGATGGGCATACGCCAGGCGATGGCGCGCGGGCTGGACCACATCGTGTCCTTCATCGTGATCCTGTCGCTGACCCAGAGCTTCGGCAGTCTGGCCGGTTCGGCCTTCCTGAGCAGCTTCCAGCTGCATCGCGAGCATATCTACTCCACCGCACTGGTCAGCCAGCTCAACCCCGCCGACCCGCAGGTGGCGCGGCGGCTGCAACTGCAGCAGCAAGCCTACGCCCGCATCATCACCGACCCGGTACAACTCAAGGCACAGGCCAGCGCGGCACTGGCGGCCAGCGCCAAGCGCGAGGCCAATGTGCGTGCTTTCAACGATGTATTCGCCTTCAGTGGCTGGGTGGCGATCTGCTTCCTGACATGGCTGCTGCTGGAAGTGACGCTACGCAACCCACGTGTGAAACAGGTAATCGGCCGTGATCGCGCCGGCACCCCGCACAAACGAGCAGAAACATGAGCAACAAGACTGAAAAGAGCACGTCAACGCCGCCACCTGCGGCGGTGTCCAAGTACAACCGGCCCAGCCGCACCGCCGTGGTGGTGATGATCGTCGTCGCCCTGCTGGGGCTGACCCTGATCCTGCGCGCCTGGCAGCTATGGCCATTCAACAGCACCCATATGCATACCGACGATGCCTATGTGCGCGGCCAGGTGACGGTGCTTGCACCGCAGGTCAATGGCTATGTGACCGACGTATTGGTCAGTGACTTCGACCATGTGAAACAAGGCCAGCCGCTGTTGCGCATCGACCAGCGCATCTACCAGCAGAGGGTGGACCAGGCGCAGGCTTCGCTGGACGATGCCCGCGCACAGCTGGCCAACTCCGACCAGAGCCAGGCACAGAACCGCGCGCAGATCAGCTCGGCGCGGGCAAACTATTCGGCCGAGCAGGCCGAGCAGCAGCGCAGCCGTGCCGAACTGCAGCGCTATGAGACCTTGGCTTCGCAGCAGCTGGTGTCCAACAGCGACCGCGACAAGCTGCGCTCGTCTGCGCAGGTAGCGACGGCAGGCGTCGCCCAATCGCAGGCGGCCATCCATATCGCCGAGCAGACCCTCACCTCCACCCAGGTGGCGCGCAAGGGCCTGGAAGCCAAGGTCGCGATGGCCGAGGCAGCGCTGGAGCTGGCCCGGATCGATCTGGACAACACCGTGATCAAGGCCCCGCGCGATGGCCAGGTATCGGAAGCGACCGTGCGTCTTGGCCAGTACGTGACCGCCGGCAGCCAATTGCTGTTCCTGGTGCCGGACACGCTGTGGGTGGTAGCCAACTACAAGGAAGGCCAGACCTGGAACATGGCCATCGGCCAACCGGCGACCTTCAGCGTGGATGCCTTCCAGGGCAAGAAGCTGACCGGGCGCATCGAGCAGATCGCCCCGGCTACCGGTTCGGAGTTCTCAGTGCTCAAGCCGGACAACGCCAGCGGCAATTTCACCAAGGTGGTGCAACGCCTGCCGATCCGCATCGCCATCGACCCCGACCAGCCGCTCGCCGCGCGCCTGCGCCCGGGCATGTCGGTGGTGGTTGAAGTGGATACGGCGGCAACACCCGCGCCAGCGCAGCGGCGATAGGCGATAGGCGGTAGTGCCGAGCCATGCTCGGCAGAGGCTTTCCCAGCAAAAGCTGCCCTCACCCCAACCCCTCTCCCGCATGCGG
>NZ_LDJJ01000082.1 GCF_001431465.1 Stenotrophomonas terrae
TCGACTGTGCCTGCTGCAACGGCGCGTACGCCACCGGGTACGAACCCGGGTACTTCGTGACCATCCACGATGTGCGTTCGGACGAAGCCAAGCCCCAAAGCCCAGCCTGACCGAAAGCCGCGCTGTTGCGCGGCGTGCTAAAAGCCCACTCCCGCACGCAGCGCTCAAAGCCCCTTTCCCTGCGGGGTGAGGGGGGCAGTTTGCGAACCATCGGTTCGCTGCCCCTCGAACGCCCTTGCGCCAGCGCAAGGGCGGGGGCGCGGAGCGGGGGTTGGGGTGAGGGCAGAACGAAGCGGCAACCTGTGAGCAGCCATGAATCCGCAACAAGCACAGCCTGCAGCTGCAGACAAAACGTTCCTGCCACCACCCGAAGCAGCAGACTTCTCCCTGCTCGACGCCGCCTGCATCTGCATGGCCGCCGCCGATCCGCTTGAGAAAGTCGCGCTCACCCAGCACTACGCCGCTCGCTACCGCGCCGGCACATTGAAGCTGCCCGCAGAAGCGCCGGACCCGGATCCGATCCGCTCGCCGGGCCGCCCATCGCAACTGGTGCTGGTGCACCCGCGCGATCTGCCCCGGCGTGGCCTGGGTTCGGTCGATGGCCGTGCCGCCTTCATCCATGCCATCGCCCACATCGAACTCAATGCCATCGACCTGGCCTGGGATGCGGTGTATCGCTTCCCAGGCTTGCCGGCCAGCTTCTACGCCGATTGGGTCAGCTGCGCAGACGACGAATCACGCCATTTCGTCTTGCTGCGTGATCGCCTGCTCGTGCATGGCCATGACTACGCCGATTTCCCCGCCCACAATGGCCTGTGGGAAATGTGCGAGAAGACCGCGCATGACGGTCTGGCGCGCATGGCGCTGGTGCCGCGCGTACTGGAAGCCCGTGGCCTGGATGTAACCCCGGCAATGATCGGCAAACTGCGTTCGCTCGGTGATGCAAGCACCGCCGATGTGCTGGAGGTGATCCTGCGCGAGGAGGTGGCCCACGTGGCTGCCGGTACGCGCTGGTATCACTGGTATTGCGCACGCGCTGGCGTCGAGCCGAAGGCGCGCTTCAAGGAGTTGCTCGGCGAATACGCCGGCGGCTACCTGCGTGGCCCGTTCAATCTCGAAGCCCGCCTGTTGGCCGGTTTCGACGAGGATGAGCTGGCGCATCTGGTCGAACAGGCCGGCTGAGTGCGGCGGCCGGCATCGAACAGATGCCGTGGCCGCTTTGCTACCTGATGTTGATCGCGCCTGCTGTTTTGCCCGTTGCGGCAACGATGAACGCCGCCCCGAACTCGGGCCGTGTCTGATTGACTGCGAGCTTGCCGGCGTTCCACCATCAGCCATGGTGGATGTCTGGCTGCTGCATGCCGCCTCCGCCACGAGGTGATGCAACGGCATGCACCATCATCATCCGCCCGCGGCGCAGCTCAGCGTGACCGCGGTCGGCAATGACGTAATCAAGGAGAACGTAATGAAGCAGATGTTGATCGCAGGTGCGGTGTTGTTGGCATTGGCCGCATGTACCGGGCAGAAGCCTGCCAGCACCGATGCCGGCACTGCGGCGCCAGCACCGGCTCCGGGCGCAAGCGCTGAAACGGGTGCCAAGGACGCGTTCCCAGTGATCCTGCAGGCCGCGGGCAACGAGCCGTTCTGGGCCGTGCGCGTGGACGGCGCCAAGCTCGACTACAGCACCCCGGAAACCCAGGCCAGCCCGCGCCATTTTGAAGGCGCACGCGTCGTGCAGGACGGTCTGCTGGTGGTGCAGGGCGGCGAGGGTGTCGATGGTTTCCGGCTGACGCTGCAACGCGCCGAGTGCTCGGACGGCATGTCCGACCTGAAACATCCGTTCACCGCCGAGTTCGTGCTGGGCAAGGACACCTTCAAGGGCTGCGCCCGCGACCCGTCGGTGCCGGTGGAAGCCCCCTGAGCAAGCTGCGGGTAGGAGCGGCGTAAGCCGCGAAGCCAGCAAAGCAAAGCCCGTCAGACAGGTCTGCAATTGCAGCCGTGTCTGACGGGCTCTTTTGTATCAGCTTCGCGGCTGATGCCGCTCCTACAAAATCAGGGGCCGCGGCGTGCTTTGTGGGAGCGGCGTGAGCCGCGAAACAACAAATGCAAAACCCGCCAAACAGGTCTGCAATTGCAGCCATGACTGACGGGCTTTCCTGTACCAGCCGCGAAGCCACAAATGCAAAACCCGCCAGACAGGTCTGCAATTGCAGCTGTGTCTGACGGGCTCTTTTGTATCAGCTTCGCGGCTGACGCCGCTCCCACAAAATCAGGGTCAGCGTCAGCTCAGCGCTTCGAGCCGGAAGCCGTCGGCGTCCACGCGCAGTACCGATCCTTGTTCGTACCAGTCGCCCAATACGATGCGGGTGCAGGTGTTGTCGCCGGCGGTCACGGTGTGGATCGCCGGGCGATGGGTATGGCCGTGGATCATGGTGTCCACGCCGTAACGCTGGAACGTGGCCAGCACTTCGGCCGGGGCCACGTCGGTGACGGTTTCAAAGGTGGCCTTGTCGTCCTGCTTCATTTCCGACTGGTGGGCCTTGCTGGCGGCGCGTGCTTTCTGCGCGAACGCGACACGCGCCTCCAGCGGTTGTGCCAGGAACTGCGCGATGAAGGCCGGGTTGCGGCTCTGCGCGCGGAAGGCCTGGTAGGCGACATCGTCGGTGCACAGCAGATCGCCGTGCTGCAGCAGCACCGGCCGGCCGTACAGCGTGATCACCGATGGGTCCGGCAGGATGCGCATGCCGGCGCGTGCGGCATAGTCGTTGCCGACCAGGAAGTCGCGGTTGCCGCGGATGAAGTACACCGGTACGCCGGCATCGCTGACTTCGCGCAGGGCCAGCGCGACCGCGTCGGCGGCAGTGGAGGGCGTGTCATCGCCGATCCATGCTTCAAACAGGTCGCCAAGGATGTACAGCGCCTCGGCCTGCCGCGCTTCGCCGCGCAGGAAGTCGAGGAACAGCTCGGTGATGGCTGGACGGCTGGGGTCCAGGTGCAGGTCGGAGATGAACAGCGTTGTCATGCCCGCATTGTAGGGCCTGATCAGCCGGCGAGTAGCGGCAAAAGCTGCAACGAGCCGGCCCCCAGCAGTACGCCGATGACGGTGGCGGCCAGCACATCACTGGGGTAATGCAGTCCCAGCACCACCCGCGACAGGCCCACGCCCAGCGTGAAGGGCAGCAGCAGCGGCGCCAGCCACGGGTAATAGGCCAGTGCCACCACGGTGAAGGACACCGCATGCAAGGTGTGGCCGGACGGGAAGCTGTATTCATCAAGCGGTGCGACCCAGGCACGGATGCGCATATCGGCGGCGAACGGGCGCGGGCGGCGGGTCCAGCGTTTGAGCAGCTTGTACAGGGTCAGCGCCAGCACGCCGGTGGCGGCCATATGCGCGGAGGCCTGCAGGCCATCCAGGCCGTCGGCCAGTACCAGGGCGCCCATCAGCATGTACCAGAACACGCCGTCGCCGAGGCGGCTGAGCACCGAGAACAGGCGGCGGATTCCGCGGCGGCGGCCATAGCGGTTTGCCCGCCGGCACCAGCGTGCCTCGCGTGCGGCGATGCCTTCAGGCGGCAGCAATGGCATGGCAACGTCTCCGGCTGGCCAGTTCGCTGAGCAGGGCTTCGAATTCGGCTACCACGTGCTCTGGATGCAGGCGTTGCATCGCGCGGCTGGCGTTGGCGCCGAGCAGGCTGCGCATCTCGTCATCGCCGGCCAGCTGCACGGCGGCGGCGATGAAGTTCTCATCGCTGTCCACGGCAACCCCGCTATAGCCGTTCTGCAGGTGCTCGCGGGCGGCGCCATAGTTGAAGGCGACGGTGGCCACGCCGCTGGCCATGGCTTCCAGGGTGACATTGCCGAAGGTTTCGCTGCGGCTGGCGAACAGGAACAGGTCGCCGCTGGCGAAGTGCCGGGCCAGCGCCTCGCCGCGCTGTACGCCACAGAAAATGAAGTCCGGGTTCTGCTCGGCCAGCTTCTCGCGCATCGGTCCATCGCCGACCCAGACGAAGCGGGCTTTCGGGCGCTGCTGCTGGATGCGGCGGAAGGCCTTGATCGTCAGTGCGAGGTTTTTTTCCGCGGCAATGCGGCCGACGTAGATCACCGCGAAGCCTTCGCCTTCGATGCCCCATTCGGCACGCAGCGCGGCGTCGCGTTTATTGGTATCGAACTGGCTGCCGTCCACCGCGCGTGCCAGCAAGCGTGCACGTGAAAAACCATTGTCCAGAAGGAATTGCTGCAGTTCGCGGGTGGGGACCAAGGTGGCTTCTGCCTGGTTGTGGAAACGCCGCATCCAACGCAATGCGGTGGCCTGCAACCAGGCGGCGCCGTAGTCGGGCAGGTATTCATCAAAACGGGTGTGCAGCCCGGAGGCAACCGGGATGCCCAGCCGCCGCGCGGTGCGCATTGCCGACCACCCCAGCGGGCCTTCCGTGGCCACGTAGATCGCGTCCGGGCGTTGTTGTTGCCACTGCCGGGCAAGCCGCAAGGGCGCGGGCAGGCCAAAACGCAGGCCGGGGTAGCGCGGCAGGCCTGCACCACGGACCAGCACCTCATGGACGGCGCCGGTGCTGTCCTGCTGCTGCCGTGGGCGCACCACATCGACGTCGTGGCCGCGGTTGCGCAGGCCGTGTTCCAGGCTCTGCACGGTCAGGGCAACGCCATTGACCTCCGGTGGATAGGTCTCGGTGACGATCGCAAAGCGCATGGCTGGCTCCCGGTTTTCCGCGAGGATGCGCGTAGCCGATGAAGCACCTGTTACTGTGATCTGACCACTTTATGACGGCCATCAATGCAGAAAACCACGGCCGTTGAGCCGTGGTTTCGGTGTGCGCCTGTGCAGCAGAACGCGGCCGTCAAGGCTGCCGTTGTTGCCGCGTAGATGCCCTTGCTCAGGCCACGAAGGGCCTGAAGCTGATTCCCAGTCCGCTCATGCCCTCGGCTTCGCCGACCAGGTCGGCGCGCAGCAGCGGGCGTGCGTCGATGAAGTCCTTGGCCAGGATCAGCGACAAGGTATTGCCGTCCACCGACAGTTCCAGCGTCGGGATCGGGTCGGGCTCGTGCGCGCGGTGCAGCAGTACCGCCAGGCGCAGCAGCGCTGCGGTGCGCTTGGCCGGCAACAGCAGGCGCTCGGGCAGGGCCTCGAAGGCGGTCTTGGGAATGCCGCGGCGATGCGTACGGATCAGCGCCGCCAGCATCTGCTGTTCCTGGCGCGAGAAGCCGGCGATATCCGAATGCTCGATCACATAGCTGCCGTGGATGTGATAACCGCTGTGCGCGATCATCAGCCCCAACTCATGCAGACGTGCGGCCCAGCCCAGCATGCGCGCATCGTCGACATCGAGCTTCCAGTCCTCGGCCACCTGCTCGAACAGCCGCTGCGCGGTGGCTTCCACGCGCCGTGCCTGGGTCTCATCAATGGCGTAACGCAGGGTCAGCGCGGCCACCGATTCGTCGCGCGGGTCGTTGTCGTTGGCGCGGCCCATGATGTCGTAGAGGATGCCTTCGCGCATCGCTGCCTTGCTGACCAGCAGTTTCTGCAGGCCCAGGGCCTGGAAGGCGGCTTCCAGCACCAGCACGCCGCCGGCGATGATCGGCCGGCGCTCGTTGGATAGCGTGGGCAGCACGATCTCATTGATGTTCTTGGCGCGCAGCAATTCTTCGCGCAGCTGCGGCAGCGCTTCGGCGGTGATCGCGCCCTTGCTCAGCTTCATCGCCGCGCAGATCTCGCTGATCGCCTTGTGGGTGCCGGACGAGCCCAGCGCTTCCTGCCAGCCCAATGCCTTGTACTTGTTGGCGAAGGGCTGGAATTCGGCGCCGATCTCGGTGAGCGCGTCTTTCCAGCGCTTCTTGCTCAGCTTGCCGCCGGGGAAAAAGCGCCTTGTGCTGGCGATGCAGCCGGCCTGCAGGCTTTCGCGTTCCAGCGTCTGCATGCCCTGGCCGATGATGAATTCGGTGGAGCCGCCGCCGATGTCGATCACCAGCCGGTGCTGGTCGGGCTTGGGCGGCTGTGCATGGGCGACGCCGAGGTAGATCAGGCGCGCTTCTTCGCGGCCGCTGACCACTTCGATGGCGTGGCCCAGCGCGGTCTCGGCCGGCATCAGGAAGGACAGCGGCGAGCGCAGCTGGCGCACGGTATTGGTGGCCAGGGCGCGCACGCGGTAAGGCGGGATGTTGCGGATGCGCTGGCCGAAGCGGGCCAGGCATTCCAGCGCGCGCTGGCGTGCCTCGGGCGACAGGCCGCCCTTGCCATCCAGGCCGTCGGCCATGCGTACGGTTTCGCGCAGGCGGTCCACCACCCGCAGCTGCCCGAGCAGGTAGCGCGCGATGACCATATGGAAACTGTTGGAACCCAGGTCGATGGCGGCCAGCAGGTCGCCGTCCTGCAGGGGCGGTGGGGTCATTGAGGACTGGGGCATGGCGGAATGGTAGCGGATGAAAGGGTCAGGAACGTAGAGGGCAGGAACGAGGAATGGGAGTTGGCGCCGGACATGCTCATCGGTCTGACGCTAACGGGCAGGAACGTAGGGGCCGATGAAGGCCCCGCTATCGTCCCCGGTTCCTGTTCCCTCATCTGCTTCCTGCTTTCAAAGCCCTTCCATCAGCGCCTGCTGCGCCGAATGCGGCGGCTGGCCCGGGGCCGGCACGCATTTGCTGTAGCGGCCGTCTTCCTGCAGCTCCCAGGCGTTGAGGTTGTCGTCCAGGTAGTTCTGCAGCACCTCGCGGTAGATGCGCCGGGCCAGGCCGCTGTCGAGGATCGGGAAGCAGGTTTCCACCCGCCGCAGCAGGTTGCGTTCCAGCCAGTCGGCGCTGGCGCAGTACAACTCGGGGGCGCCGTTGTTGCCGAACCAGTAGACGCGGCTGTGTTCGAGGAAGCGGCCAACAATCGAACGCACGCGGATGTTGTCCGATACCCCTTCAACACCCGGACGCAGGGTGCAGGCTCCACGCACGATCAGGTCGATCTGTACGCCGGCCTGCGAGGCTGCGTACAGGGCGCGGATCACCTGCGCCTCGTTGAGTGCGTTCATCTTGGCGATGATGCGTGCCGGCTTGCCTTCCAGGGCCAGCGCAGTCTCGCGCTCGATGCGCTTGATCAGCCCGGCATGCAGGGTGAACGGCGATTGCAGCAGGCACTTGAGCTTCATCTTCGGCGCCAGCCCGGACAGCTGCTGGAACAGCAGGTGCACATCGTTGCCGATATCCGGGTCAGCGGTGATCAGGCTCAGGTCGGTATAGGCGCGGGCGGTGCCGCTGTGATAGTTGCCGGTGCCCAGGTGGACATAGCGGCGCAGCTTGCGGCCCTCGCGGCGCACGATCAGCAGCATCTTGGCGTGGGTCTTGTAGCCGACCACGCCATACACCACCTGCACGCCGGCATCCTGCAGGCGATCGGCCAGGCCGAGGTTGGCTTCTTCGTCGAAGCGCGCACGCAGCTCGACGACGACAGTCACGTCCTTGCCGTTGCGCGCGGCCAGGATCAGCGCTTCAACAATCCCCGAATCCTTGCCGGTGCGGTACAGGGTCTGCTTGATCGCCAGCACATTGGGATCAACCGCCGCCTCGCGGATCAGCTCCAGCACGGTGCTGAAGGAATCAAACGGGTGGTGCAGCAGTACATCGCCCTGCGCCGCGGTCACGAAAATACCTTCCGGCGACTTGAATACGCGCGGCGTCATCGGCGGGTATTTCAGGTCTGGCCGCGGGAGCAGGTCATAGACCTGGATCACCCGGTTGAGGTTGACCGGGCCATCGATGCGGTAGGCGGCATTCTCGGACAGGCCGAAATTCTGCAGCAGGGTCTGCATGATCGGCTTGGGGCAGTCGTGCGCGATCTCCAGCCGCACCGCCGGCCGGTAGCCGCGGTCGACCAGCTCATCGCGCAATGCCAGCGCCAGGTTCTCGACTTCTTCCTCGTCCACCACCAGCTCGGAATTGCGGGTGACGCGGAACTGGTAGGCGCCCTGCACATCCATGCCCGGGAACAGTTCATCGACGAAGGCCGACAGCACCGCCGACAGCAGCACGAAGTTCTGCGGGCCGCCCAGCGATTCGGGCAGCTGGATGATGCGCGGCAACGAGCGCGGTGCGCGCACCAGCGCCAGATGACCGGCGCGGCCGAAGGCGTCGGTGCCCTTGAGCACGACGACGATGTTCAACGATTTGTTGAGGATCTTCGGGAACGGGTGCGAGGGATCCAGGCCCAGTGGCGACAGCACCGGCATGATCTCGTTGCGGAAGTAGGCGCGCAGCCAGCGGCGCTGGCGCGCGGTCCAGCTCTTGTGCGCGAGGATGCCGACCCCGGCTTCACCCAGTGCCGGACGCAGCACCTGGTTCCAGCAGCGGTACTGCTGGTCCACCAGCTCGGCGGCGCGGTCGTGGATGGCATTGAGGATGGCCTGTGGGCTCATCCCGTCCGGCGCCGGTGGCAGCCCGAACTCCTGCGCATGGCGCACGGCCGCCGCGCGGATTTCGAAGAACTCGTCCAGGTTGGTGCAGGAGATGCACAGGAAGCGCAGCCGCTCCAGCAGCGGCACCTGCTCGTCCATCGCCTGTGCCAACACGCGGAAATTGAAATCCAGCTGTGACAGCTCCCGGTTGATGTACAGCGATGGATCGCGCAGCGGATCGCTGCTGATGACAGCGGTGGCGGGGGGCGGGGGAGGAG
>NZ_LDJJ01000083.1 GCF_001431465.1 Stenotrophomonas terrae
TGCGGCAAAGGGAGGGCTCAACGCAGCACCGTAGTGCCGAGCCATGCTCGGCAGGGGCGTTACCCAGCCAAGCCAAGCGCACAGCAGAAGCAGTCCTCCCAACCCTCCCCTTGTCTGCGGCAAAGGGAGGGCTCAACGCGGCACTCGCTTCCGCCGGCGCATGCCGCGTACTACCATCGCCGGGCCGGCCAGCGAGGGACGCGGGCGCGAGCATCCAACCGGGGGCGACATGGATCAGGTCTTGAAGGTGCTGGGTGTATTGGCCGTAGCAGCCGCTCTGGCGGGCTGCGGTAATCTGGGCAAGTCCAACGAGACACGTATCAACGATGCAATACCGCCGGGCAGTGCGGTGCTGGCCAGCAAGCAGCGGCTGGAAGTGCAGTTGAAGGCAATGGGGCAGGATGTCGCCGGCTTCGAACAGGCCTACCAGCAGCGTTTGCTGCAACGTGCACGCGAGTGCGGCAAGGACTACAAGGTTTCGCTGTTTGCCAGCAGTGAGAGCGTACGCGACGACCTGGCCGGCAATACCTGCTTTGCCGAAAGTGATGCCGCCCTTGAAGAGTGGCTGGTGCTGCAGCGTATGGCGGTGTTGCTGACCGCGCCGCCGCTGCGCGCGCTTGCCAAACCGCCGGCCAGCTTCATCAGCAGCAACAGTGCCTTCCAGCAGCCCGTGTTTGCCGCCAAAGCTGGCGTTGTGGTGCTGGAGACGGATAGCAAGTACCGGTTGATCGACATGCAGACCAGTGAGGTTCTGCGCGAGGCTGAAGGACGGCTTGATGGTGGGACGCTGTCAGCCAATGGTCGCCTGCTTACCGTGGCCGCTGCTGACGGCGGCATGGAGGTGCTTGAGTCGGCGACCGGCGAGGTATTGGCCACTTACGCGGTGTCGCCACGGCGGTTTCATTGGTTGGAAGGTGTGGGGGCGATCTTCAGTGAGCCGGCCAAGAAAGGCACACAGCGGCGGACCATGATTGTCCTGCTGGATGCAACGGCGGGAAAGCGCATTCCCATTCCGCTCGACGCAGCATCGGTGGACCAGGTGTTGCCGGTACCAGGCAAGCCGAATCACTACCTGTTGTTCTCGCCCCGGCGCTTGGCCGAGATTGCATTGCAGAAGGGCAAGGATGGCTGGTCGGTGCAATTGGTGTCCGAGCAGCCTACGCAGTTCGTTGCCAGTGATCGCGGCCTGGCAACCGCCGTGGACGGCAGCTACGTCGTGGTGGCACAGGGCCAGCTGCGGCAGTTCCTGCTCGCTGACCGGCAGCATCGGATACTGCCGCTGCAGCCGTTGCTGATCAATGCAGTCTGGGCAACGCCGCGCAGCGATGAGCTGCTGCTGCGCGCCCGTGTCGCCGGACCGGTGTTCGACTACCGTCACTATGTCTATTCACTGAGCCGGCAGACGCTGGCGCAGGTGGATTCAACAAAGTTGACATCCACGCAGTTCATCTTCATCCCGTCGTTGCAACGCAATGGTGTCATCGACCAGACCAAGATCCAGGTGTTGGAAGAGCTGCCCTTGCTGCCCGCGCAGGCAGCCAGCAGCGCGATCGCGCAGTACCAGGAGGAAGCCCGTGTCGCGATGTCCACCCGCACGCAGCAATGGGCGGAGATGGAGAGCAATCTCCGCGATATCGAGCTTGCTGCTGCTGGCGCTTCGCCGGAGCATCAACTGCTGGTGCAGCGGGCGCGTGCGGCCCTGGCTGCGCGCAACCAGGCGGTGTCAGCGGCGCCGGCCGCACAGTCGCGCTCCGCCAATGCGCCGTTGGCGGCGTTGGCAGGAAACGCACGTATCGAAGCAGTGGGTGTGTACGAAGCCGCCAATGGCGTTCATGGGGTGGGCATACAACGCCAGGCCGGGTCCATCCAGGTACGGGTGCGCCGCTCCAATGCGCCGACCATTCTGGTGCTCAGTGCCTACGAGCCGGTCAATTGGATGCTGACCGTGGAGAGCGGCGCCAATCTGCAGGCCGTGCTGGTTGGCGGCTATCACCAGGGGCAGGTGTTTGGTGCCGGCAATGCGCGGATCATGCAACTGGGCCGCAATTATGCCTACAAGCGCGGTGACGGCGGTTACAGCGCGCTGGATGCCGAAGTGCAGCGTTTGACCGGCAAGTCGATCGGCGTGTTCCAGGGCCGCTATGACGGCACTACCTTCGTCACCGGCTTGTAGCGGCGTATCGCAGCGCGGCACCTGCTCAGCTTTGTGCGTGCGGCGACACGGAAAAGCCACGCTGCAATAACCGTGGCCGTTGCAGGCTGGCGTTGCGGCATGCTGCCGCTGTGGAGGTTGCAATGATCAGCAAGCAGACCCATCAGAACATGCACAAGGGCGAGCAGAATCGCCCCGACCGTCCGGCTACAGAAGAGGCGCGCAATGCCAATCCTTCGCGGCAGGCCTCGCGTGGTGAGCCCAGTCATCAGAAGGATATGCACGATCAGCACATGCTTGATCAGCGCGAAGCGGGCAAGCGCGATCAGGACAAGAAGCACTAGCTTTACCGCACAACCGGCTGGCGTCGCCCAGGTGCGGTTGACGCTGGTTGGAATCATGAACTCGCGGCGTAGCAGCCTAGTGGGAACCACGGCATTTGATTGAAGCAGGGCAATGCTGCGATTCCATCAGTGTCGAGCAAACGCGCCGAAACGCGGTGATGCCACTTTCCGGTTACAGCACCTGCGGCACGCATTCGCGTGTCGCAGGTGCCTGTCGATGCGGGGATCAATCAATTGGCCGGTTCACCGATGACCAGGCCGCTATCGTCGACGCTGATCACGCCATCCACGGCGGCGGCTGCGGCGCTCATGCGGTCGGCCTCGCTCTGGCTGCCGACCTGGCCGCTCAGTGATACCATCCCGCCACGCGTCTGCACGTGGATCTCCATGCCCGGCGTATCCCGCACACGCAGCAACCTTGCTTTCACTTCGCGGCTTATCCAGGCGTCACTTCCTGGTTGCTCGGCAGCGCGGTCGCCGCTATCGACGGCTGGAGGCGCCTCCTGCGCGGGCAGGGCAGTGGCGGTGGCCACGGGAGTGCAGGTGGGAAGGGCGGCTGCAATCAACAAAGCACTTCGCAGGTGCAGGCGTTTCATCGCGATGCTCCTCTGGGTGGACAGGGGCCGGGTTTTCCTCGACCCGTTGCGAGCCTAGCAAGGCAGGGGTTAGCCAACCGCGTCCTTGTTGTTAGCAGCATGCGAACACCCGGTATTCAGCCAGGGAAATGCCCGCTGAAGAATCGCTCTTCTTTCGGAATTTTCAGCGCACCCGCACGCGACGCTTACGCGATCCGGCCTAGTGTCATGGCCACATCCAAAGCGGAGCCAGCTGATGACACGCGGTGATAAAAGTGCCTATACAGACAAGCAGAAGCGCCAGGCCGAACATATCGAGCAGAGCGAACGCAAGGAAGGGCGCTCGAAGGAAGACGCGGAACGTATCGCCTGGGCGACAGTGAACAAGCAGGATGGCGGTGGCAAGAAGTCGGGTTCGGGGCGGGCGGCGCACAAGCATTGATGTTTTTTGTAGGAGCGGCGTGAGCCGCGAAGCCACTGGTCTTTCAGATCACCAGCTTCGCGGCTCACGCCGCTCCTACAAAGGCAAAGGGCGTTTTCAACTGAAGGCCTTTCTGTCCTTCTCGACGCTCATGCGGTGGCTGCCTGCGGTTGCGATGCTGCGTGTCTTGATGCTCTGCATGAACACCCATTCGCCGCTGATGCTTGCCGGGGTGATTTCGATCATCGCGTAGCCGCGCTGCGAAGTGTCACACCAGCTCAGTTCCGGGTTGCTGGCCATGAAGGCGCGGGCAACGGCATCCGGTGCGGCGGCGAGGCTGCCTTCGATACCGCCGGAAGTGACCGCCTGCACCGCGAATTCCACGCCCGCAGGCCTGCCCTCGTGTTGCAGCGAGTAGGCCCAGGCGTTGTGGCTGTCACCGGACAGCATCACCAGATTGGCATCGGCACTTTGCGCTGCCTGCAACAGGCGCGCTCGGGCCGCCGGATAGCCATCCCAGCGGTCCATCCACATCGGCAGCCCAAGCCGTGCGCCACGCACATTGTTCTTGAAGGTCTGCACGCTGCGCTCGCTGGCGTCACTGCGCAGCATGCCTAGCGTCTCGGCTGGCATCACGGTGCGGCCGAGGATGGTGCCCATGCCAACCAGTTGCCACTGATTGCGCGCGGCATTCGCTTTCAACGCGTCATAAAGCCAGGTTTCCTGCTCGAGGCCGAGCATGGTTGCGGACGGATCCTGCCACGGCCCATCGCGGAAGGTTTCCAGGGCAGCGTCGGTGCCGGCCTTGTAGGCGCTGCCGATATCGGCGGGTTGGGTGCGGCCCAGCAGGCGGGATTCGGTACGGTACAAGGTGCCGAGGTTGCCGATCGGGTAGGCCTTCCACGGTTCATCGGATACCGGCATCCATTCGCGATAGGCCTGCATTGCGGCGGCCTTGCGGGTATTCCAGTCGCCTTCACTGGCGGGTTGGTGATTCTGCGCGCCACCTTGCCAGCTGTCGTTGGCGCTTTCATGGTCGTCCCACAACGCCACCATCGGTGCATTCTGGTGCAGGGCCTGCAGGTCGGCGTCGGCGCGGTAGCAGGCCAGGCGCATGCGGTAGTCCAGCAGCGAGATCATTTCGTGTTCGTGAGCCGGCATCACCTCGCGCTCGGCGATGCGGTCCTGCGCCTTGTACGCGGCGATGCCGTACTCGTAGAGGTAGTCGCCCACATGCAGCCACAGGTCCATGTCCTCGCGTTGCGCGGCATGCGCGTAGGCGTTGAACCAGCCCATCGGCAGGTTGGCGCAGGAGAACAGGCCCAGCCTGAAACGGGCCACGTCGCCTATCGGCAGGGTGCGGGTGCGGCCGGTGGGGGAGTGGCTGCCGTCGGTGGCGATGAAGCGGTACCAGTAGGTTGTGCCGGGCTGCAGGCCGGCCAGGGTGAGCTTGGCGGTCCAGTCGCGGTAGCTGCCGGTGCGTACGCTGGCGGCTGCAACCACATTGCGGAACGCGCGGTCGCTGGCGATCTCCGCTTGCAGGGTGGTCTCGTCGGTGTCGCTGGCGGGCACGTAGCGGGTCCACAGCAACATCGAATGGGGACCGGGTTCGCCGCTGGCGACGTTGTGGGTAAAGCCCTTGGCCGCCTGGATCTGCGCGGCGAAGGCGCGGCCGAGCGGAAGCAGCAGCGCGCCCAGCCCGAGGCTGGCGCCAATGATCAGACGGCGGCGGTCGATGTTGGTGGTCATTGCGGGCTCTTTGGGTTGCTGGTGGCGGGTGAAGCAAGATGGATTGTTGGGCGCGACGGCGTTCCCGCTTCGCACTCCGGCCCTTGCATTGATGCAAGAGCGTTCGTTGCGCAGCGAACCTGCGCTTTGCAAGCTGCCCTCTCCCGCAAGCGGGAGAGGGCAGCAAGCCTTCTTCTTTCGGGGCGTTGTGCCCTTGCCAGTTCGCGCCTCAGAAGCGGCCGCGGATGCCGAAGTTCCACATCGAGCCGTATACGGTGTACATCTGCACGCGGCTGGGGATGTTGGAATAGATCACTTCCGGTTCGTTGAAGATGTTGCGGCCGGCCAGCATCACGTCGATGTTGTCGGTGAGCTTGTAGCTGGCGCTGATGTTCCACAGCTCACGTGCATCGCGGTAGAGGATGCCGTTGTTGGCGGTGGTGGGCGTATTGCTCAGCGCGCTGACGCGGTGCTCGGACTGGTAGTTGCCGTTGATCTGGAAATCAAAGCGGCCGTAGTTGTAGCGGATGCCCCAGTTGGCCGCCTGCTTGGGAATGTTCTGGCGCGGGCCGTCCGGGTTCACCTGGGTCAGTGAGCCATACACGCTCAGGCCCTTCCAGGCGCCGGGCAGGAAAGTCATCTGCTGGTTGTATTCCAGCACCACGCCCTCGTTGGTGCTGGTACCCGGTGCGTTCTGTGCGCTGCGGAAGGTATAGCCCTCGTAGTCGTTCGGGTTGAAGCCGACGTCTTCCGGATTGACGGTGATGCCGGTGACCTGCATGTCCTGCATATCCAGCTTGTAGTACGACAGGCCCAGCAGGCCCGACGGCTCCAGGTAGTACTGCAGGCTGGCGTAGTACTTGGTGGAATGCTCGGGCTTGAGCTGGGCGTTGGGCACGCTGACGATCATGGTGTCGTCGTTGACCGCCACCACACCGCCGAGGTTGCCGTAGTCCGGGCGCAGGATCGACTGGCTGAAAGATAGCTGGCCAACCAGCTTGTCGGTGAAGTCGTATTTGACCCCGCCGCTGAGGAAGAAGTCGTCGTACTCGCCCTTGCGGGTGGTGTAGCGGCCGTTGTTGTACTGGTACATCAGGCCTTCGACGGTATTGACGTTCAGGCCGGCGGCAGTGACCTCGCTGACCGGGCGCACGTCGGCCACGCGGGCGGCGGTACGGGTCTTCTCATAACGCAGGCCGAGGTCGAAGCGGGCATCGCCCAGGCGGGTTTCGGCTTCGATATAGGCCGCATCCACTTCTTCCTGGATACGCTTGTTGTTGTCCAGCCGGCGCTTGAGGTTGCCCACCACATCCGGCACGAAGTATTCCGGGTGTTCCTGGAAGATGTCGTACATCGCGTAGTTGCTGTCGGCGCGCCAACCCTGCTGGTTCATGTTGCCTGCACCGGTACCGATGATCTCGAAGTCGTAATTATTGGTCCACGGCACGCTCGCACCCGGATCGGTCTGACTGCCGTTGGGGCCTACATATTTGTATTGCTGGTACGAGCCTTCATTGGTGCGCCAGTCATTGCGGCGCGTGCCCAGGCCACCCATCAGCGTCACCGGCGTATCGTTGAAGCTGAGGTGGCGCTTCAGGTCGAGGTTGACGCCATACTGGTCGTTGAGTGCATCGGACTCCGCGCTGCGCACGTTGTAGCCGATCTCGGCATCACGGTTGAAGTTGCTTGGGTCGCCCCACGGGCGCCCGCCGGTCTGGGCGAGGTTCCATTCGTGCGAGCTCTCCGAGGGGCGATCCAGGGTGAAGCCGATGCCGGTCAACCAGCTGTCGGTGCGCTGGAAGAAGCCCTTGCTGGTGTCGCGGAAATTGAACTCGGCACCGGAATAACTACCGCGCAGCACTGCTTCCCAGTCCTCGCCCTTGTACTCCAGCTTGGGCGCGATCAGGTAGGCCGGCGTGCCGGCATAGCGGTGCGAGTACTGGGTGTGCAGGCGGGTATTGGTGCCGTTGGGATTGACCACGATGTGGTTGGGGGTGGAACCCGGCGCGGCTTCGGACTTGCTGGTGGTGCCGAAGATCAGATAGGTGTACTGGTTGAAGTACTCCACGTCGTACATCGAGTAGGTGCTGCGCAGGGACGCCACCAGCTCATCGGTGATCTGGTAATCCAGGCTCAGGTTGGCGGCGGTGCGGCTGGTCATCTTCGGGCCCGGGCGCCACATCACCCGGTAGGGTATGGCGCTGCCATCAGCCTTATAGGCGTAGTCGGTCTGGATGCGGTCCTGCTGCACATAGTTGGCGTTGTAGCTGGCGTTGAACTCCACGCCGAAGCGCCCGTCCATGAACACGTCGCCGAAGCCGAACTGGCCGGATGGGTAGATGGTGTCGTGCTTCTTGTCATCCGGGAAATACTTGCCCGACCAGTTGGAATCGGAGGTGCCCACCGCTCCAAGCTGGAACACGATGTCGCGCTTGGTGCGCTGGAACGCGTACTTGCTGCGCAGGTTGATGTTGCCACCGGGAGAATCGGCGTCCATCGCCGCAGTCAACGTGTTGTTGAGCTCGATCGATTCGATGCCGGTGATCGACATCTGCTCGAACGAGTTCTGCCGGCCCGAATTATTGTTCGAGGTGGCCGTGGCCATGCGCGCGCCATCGGTGGTGAAGGTGGAGTACTTCGGGTCCAGGCCGCCGATTCGCACTGCGGTGGCATCCACCTCGGTGTAATCCAGCGACAGGCCTGGCATCGACTTCATGAACTCGCCGACATCGCCCATGGTCAGCGCGCCGTAATTGTCGGCAGCCACCACGTTCTTGGCGTTCATCGCTGCGCGCCGCTCCATGATCGCGCTGGCCTGGCCGTCGCGTGAAGCGGTGACCTTGATCGCGTCCAGGTCGGTTGCATCACCGCCACCGGCGGCATAGGACGGCGCCTTCAAGGCGACCTCGACGCTGGTGGTCTTGCCGGCATCAATCGAAGCGCTGAGTCTTGCTTCCTGCAGGCCGGTGTATTTCACCAGCACGGTGACATCGCCGGCGGGAATGCCGGTCAACTGGAAGTGGCCACCTTCCTGCGAGTAGCTGACATTGCGGCTGCCTTCGATACGCACCTCGGCGTTGCGCACGTACTCGCCGGTGGCAGTGTTGAGTACGCGGCCACGCAGGCTGCCGCTGCCGATGGTCTGGCTGCTGCCGTCTGTGGCTTGTTGCGCCAGCAGGTCGGGCGAAACGCAAAGCGCTGCCAGGATGGCGCTGACCAGCGCCGACTTCTTTACTTCGAGCATGGATCTGTTCCGGAGAGTGTGGGAGTACCGCACACAGCTGGGGCTACGCCGTGCAAGCGGCGCCACCTTACGTCCGGACAATTACAGAACCTTTACGTTTGAGTCATGGATACTGTCGCTAGTGAAACTGCTTTTGCTTTGCTCTGGGCGCGCAGGGGTGCGGGGCGCTGTGGGGCTGGCGTTTGTCGTGTGCGAGGCTTGCGTACCTGAGAATTTCTGATCGCGTGTGGGAGTGCAGATGTGTGCGCTGGTGCACATGCAGGTTTCAGCGCCGAGGCCATCAACCCGCCGGGCCGCGGGCCATTGTCTTTGTGGGAGCGGCGTAAGCCGCGAAGCTAGAGCTGCCAGAAAGCAGCCGCTTCCAGCATTGCGTTGATTGGCTGAAGCGCGTTCGTACGGAGTTCTGCAGATGTGTCAGCTTCGCGGCTTACGCCGCTCCCACAAAAGCGGGGGGATCGCGACGACGGTGGTTGTTGTAGGAGCGGCGTAAGCCGCGAAGCCACTGTTATCCAAGACGCTCATCAGCGTTGGAATCTGCAACTACAGAATTTCCATATGATTGCGCAGCTCCAAGCTTGCTTGTTGCTATCAGCTTCGCGGCCTACACCACTCCCACGGAAGATGCGCTTGAGCGCGTCATGGCGCAACAAACGGCTGCTCAGGCTCGCCAGTCCAACGCATCAGCTGCAGGTCTGCGCCTTGTTTGCCATCACGCTTGAAGTTGGTGGCCAGGTAGAACAAGCCATCGCCTACGGCCTGCAGGCCGACGTCGGCTTTCTGGTTCCAGCCGCGGATGCCGGTGGCTGGGTCTTTCAATCCGGCATCGGCCAGCGGCAGCAGCAGCCCTTGTTCCCAACGGTTTGGGCTGTTGCCGGGCACGCCAATCAGATCGCCCTGCCGCGGTGTTGCGGCTGCATCCACGGCGAACAGCAGATAATTCGGGAGCGTCGGCTTCCTGCCTTGGTAGACGCCCATGAACCAGCGCTGTTGCGAGGCGTCATAGCTCAGGTTCTGCACGCCATAGCTGGTATTGCCGGTGCGCACGAAGTACTTGCCTTCCAGCTCGCGCGGGCCGCTGTGATGCGGTGCCGCCTCTATCAGCGGTTTTGCCTGTGTCTGCCAGTCGCTGATGTCGTATTGCAGCAGTACCTGGTGATCATTGTCGCTGCGCTCGGTATTTCCATAGATGCCATAGGCAACGGTCAGCAGCTGCGGGCCATCGGTGTGGCCAAAGCGCGGACCAAAGGCGACGCCATCAATGCCGGAACAACCATAGCGGTGATCGGGCGAGGCGGTCTCATTGCCGCGGTACTTGCCATCGTCGCCGTCGAAGCGGCCATCACCATTGATGTCGGCGGTGTAGTCGCTCACCACTTCCGGCAGATAGACCGTGCGCAGGATGTCGCTGTCGGCGGCCTGGATGCCGACGCGGTCGATGCGCTGCACATCGATCATCGCGATGTAGAACGCCTGGTCCTTCTTGTACTCCAGCGAGCCGTAGACCTTGCCATCGTCGGGATTGAAATCCAGATCACCAAGATGGCCGGTCCAACCTTCCAGCGTGCCGACCAGACGGCCTTGCAGATCGTAGCGGGCCAGCAGGTTGGTGAACGAGTAGTAGATATAGCCGCCCTGCAGATCCACCGCGATGCCCTGCACATGGCCGGAGGCCCAGCTGCCGCCGTGTTGCTGCATGGGTAGCTGCGCGGGCGCGGCGGCGTTGGCAATGCCGCCAGCAGCGACGCACGCGGCCAGGACGATCTGAAGCAGCGAATGTTTCATGTTGTTGGTTGATTGCCGGACCAACCACCTAACCTGGCTGCTGAAGGTGACGCGGGGATGACAGCCTCACGCTGCGTCTTTGTAGCCTGACAGCAAGCACTGCGCCGTGACCGGGTCGGTCAGGTCACGGCGCGGCGCCCGACACGCAGCCGACATGACGCCGGCTGCCGGGTAGGGGAAGAAGGGCTCAGGCCTCTTCTTCCTCCTCCTCTTCTTCGTCTTCTTCTTCCTCGTCTTCGTCTTCTTCCTCATCCTCTTCTTCAAAGGCATCGGCTTCTTCGACACGGACGAAGTTGGGCAGGGTGTCGGCGAAACCGATCTGCTTGCCGTTGGCCAGCATCGGGCGCACGGCGCGCTTGCCGGCTTCTTCCACTACCGCAAAGCACACCAGGCTCTGGGCGCTTTCGTCACCGGCTTCTTCGAACACGGCTACCCAGCCGTCGGCGGGGATGATCTGGATGATGTTGTCTTGCATGGCTGGAGGGGTGGTTGAAGGAAGCACGAGCTTGCGCGATGGCAGGCGCGCTTTGCAACCGCACATTGCAGTGCGGCCCAGGTGGGATACTGAGCTGGTCTGTCAGCGGGAGCGGCCCATGCCGGAAATGCCAGCAAGAACGCCGGATGGCCGTTACCTGGTCGTGCGCGGGCGGTTGTGGCGGGCCAGCAATCCGGGCCTGCCTGAGCAGGTGCGCAGCGCGCTGGTCCAGGCGCTGATGGCGGCGCGCCGTGAGGTGGGCATCGCACGCCGCGCAGGTGACCGCGAACGCTTGGCCAAGGCCGGTGCGGCCGTGGATGCCGCCAAGCAGGCCTTGGGCGAGCGCGGGCCGGTGTGGTGGACCGACGGCGCGCCGGATTTCAATCGTCATCTGGCCAGGAACACGCCTTACGCGGACTGGTATGCAGCGCTGCAGCTGGGCTGAGTGACAGGTGGCTTTACTCGGCGTGGCGTGGCGACGAGGATGGCTGCAGTCCCGAAACGGAAGCGCGCCATGTTCCAGTGCCGTACCCTCGCCACCGCTGCCGACGGCACGGCGCCACCCTCGTTGTGGGTGGACCTGTGCCAACCAACGCCGGAAGAGCTGCAGCAGGCGTCGCGGCAGGTGGGTTTCCGCATTCCCGACCGCGCCGGTATCAGCGAGATCGAATTCAGCAGCCGGGTGCGGGTGGAAGGTGATGCGCTGGTGCTGAACCTGCCGCGGTTCCAGTACGAGACCGAACATGTGGTCGGGCCGCTGGGTTTCGTGGTGGCCCCGCATGCGCTGGTGGTGCAGCGCGAGCATCGCGTCGACGCGCTGGAGGGGGTGGAGAACGAACTGGGCAAGCACCCCTGCAATGGCTCGGCCGATCTGTTCCTGCGCATGATCGAACACATCGTCGACCGCCTGGCTGATCTGCTGGAGTCGCTGGAAAGCACGATGAGCGAGTTCTCCCGGCAGGCCTTCAATCATCCCAAGGGCAAGCGGGCCACGCGCCGGCTGGAGCAGATGCTGCACGAGGTGGGGATGATGGGGCGGCGTATCGGCGCCTTGCACAATACCTTGCACGGCATGCTGCGGATGATGAACTACCTGGATGAGGCGACGCCGGCGTGGTTTGGTGCCGATGCGCCGAAGCGGATCAAGCTGGTGGTCAAGGACCTGGCCTCGTTGAGCGAGTTCGAGCAGCAGCTGGGCGACCGCAACGAATTCCTGCTGGACAGCGTGCTGGGCCTGATCAACATGGACCAGAACGAGGTGATGAAGGTGATGGCGGTAGCCTCGGTGGTCGGTATCCCGCCGACGGTGCTGGTGGGGGTGTGGGGTATGAACTTCGCGTCGATGCCCGAACTGCACTGGCATTACGGCTATGCCATCGCACTGGCCGCCGTGGGCCTGAGCATCGTGGTGCCGTTGTTGTGGTTCAAACGACGCGGCTGGATCTGAGTGGCGGGGATGCGACGCATTCTCGCCTACAATCCCAGCTCTTTTGAACGCCTGATGGAATCGATGTCTGCCAAACCCATGACCCCCGCCGGCAAGTTGTTTGCCGCCGCCGCACTGATTGAAGGTGTTACCTGGGCCGGTCTGCTGATCGGCATGCTGCTCAAGTACGGCACCGGCACCACCGAGCTGGTGGTGTGGTTGTTCGGCCGCCTGCACGGGGCGGCGTTCCTGTTCTACGTCGCGGTCAGTCTGTACGCCTGGGTGAAGCTGCGTTGGCCGCTGTGGACGGTGTTGCTGGCCCTGCTCGCGGCGGTGCCGCCGCTGGTGACGGTGCCGCTGGAAATGTGGTTCCGTCGCATTGGCCTGTTGTCCGAGCGCAGCGCCTGATTGTGCGCTGACAAGCAATGGCGCGGCCGGCTTCCACACGGTCGCGCCATTGAACCTGCAAGGTGACGCTAGGTGGTACTGGCTCCGGTTGATGCGTTACGGAAGCAGTTCTTGCGCGGTGCTGCTGTGCTCATGAGTGTCGATGCTTTACCTCGTCAGCTGCCTTGCCCATTGCTTTCTGCGCCTTTCCAGCATTTTTTTCCATGTTGCCGGCCATCTGCTGGGTCTTGTTGCCGGTCATCTTTCCAGCAGCTTCCTTGATGGCACCCTTGATTTCGTGTTTGGTGCCTTCAACACGATTGCGGTCCACGTACGGTCTCCGGAAACGTCTGCCTTGCTGCAGACGGCTTGAGACTGCGCAACCACGGGTTTGCTGCAGGTGAGTGCAATGTTGTGATCGTGTTGCGCGCGCGCCGATATTTAGCCTGGGTTGGGGATATGCGTGTTTAGCCAGGCTGCGTGCCAGAAGCAGACAAGCGGGTTCAGCGAGGCCGGTGTTTTCGTTGCGTGGATGACCGGCATGTCAGCGAGGTTGGTCTGCATTGCAGGATCGGCTGTTACCGCAACCACGCCTGCCTGTGGGTGCAAACGGGCGGTGCTTGGCGTGTGAGCAGTGCGGCAGGTGGCCTCGTGCATGCTCGCCAGCGGTGAACTCCGATGGCCGCGTCTGGCGTGCTTGGCGCGGAGACCGTGGTACGGACAGGAAGCGGGCCGTGTGCGCCAGCGGCGTGCCATGGCGCGGTCCTGGGCCCAGGCACAGCGGTCAAACAGCCCGACATCATCGCCAATCTGGCTGACAAAGGTGTGCCTGCGGTATTGATGGTGGATAATTCATCGGCCGCCAATGCCATGCCGGGATTGCCGCGGATGGTCATGAAACGGCAGGGGAGGCGGGATTGCCACCTCCAGCGAGGTGGTTCGAGGGGGCTCCCGCATCGCGATCGGCAGGGTTCGTTTGCCGCAGGTTTAGGTTGGTTCTACTAGTTTTTCCGGCTGCTCGGCTTCTCCTTCAAGGAATTCAGGTGCAACACGCAAGCAAACAGCGGTACCGCATGGTGGGCCGCCAGGACTGGCTGCAGATGCCGCAGTGGGGCAATCAATGAGTAACAGTGTCACCACCAACAATGGCCTGGATGCCGGCATTGCAGTGCTGCCAGCCGAGCATCCGTTGCCGATGCCGGAGCAGTCGCTGCGTTCGGGTTCGCTGCATGTGCCGCGGCAGAAGACCGCGCCGGCCAATATCGGCCTGCGCCGCCTGTATGTGTTCGGCACCACCGCATTGGCCACGCTGGCGGCGACCTGGTTGATGGCGCGGGTGCTGTCCAGTGGCGGCATCAACGTGCTGGAAGGCTGCCTGCTGGTGCTGTTCGTGGCGCTGTTCGCGTGGATTGCGATGTCCTTCGTCAGCAGCCTGGCCGGCCTGCAGGCGTTGCTGCGTGGCCGCCGAAAACTCGGCATCTACCCGGATACGCCGCTGCCGCAGCTGCGCAGCCGTACCGCCCTGTTGATGCCGACCTACAACGAAGACCCGCGGCGGATGATGGCCGGCCTGCAGGCGATCTACGAGTCGGTCGCAGCTACCGGCCAGCTGGAGCACTTTGATTTCTACGTGCTCAGTGACACCACCCGCGATGCGATCGGCCGCGCCGAGGAGCAGGTGTTCGCGCGTCTGGTGGAAGCCACCGGCGGCGCCGACCGCTTGTACTACCGGCGCCGCGCCAGCAATGTCGGGCGCAAGGCCGGCAATATCGCCGACTGGGTGCGTCGCTTTGGCGGCGCCTATCCGCAGATGCTGATCCTGGACGCCGACAGTCTGATGACCGGTGACGTGATCGTGCGTTTGGTATCGGCAATGGAAAACCATCCCAGCGTGGGCCTGATCCAGTCGCTGCCGGCGGTGGTTGGCGGGCGCACCGCGTTTGCCCGCATGCAGCAGTTTGGTGGCCGCGTATACGGGCCGGTGATGGCCTATGGCGTGGCCTGGTGGCATGGCGCCGAGAGCAATTACTGGGGCCACAATGCGGTGATCCGCACCCAGGCCTTTGCCGAGCAGGCCGGCTTGCCGGAGCTGCCCGGGCGCAAGCCGTTTGGCGGGCATGTGCTGAGCCATGACTTTGTCGAGGCGGCGCTGATGCGCCGTGGTGGCTGGGCCGCGCACATGGTGCCCTACCTGCACGGCAGCTACGAAGAAGGCCCGCCGACCCTGACCGATCTGCTGATCCGCGACCGCCGCTGGTGCCAGGGCAACCTGCAGCATTCCAAGGTGGTTGCAACCCCGGGCCTGCACTGGGTGAGCCGGGTGCATATGCTGATTGGCATCGGCCACTATTTCACTGCGCCGATGTGGGCGATGCTGATGCTGATCGGTATCGCCATTCCGTTGATCCATGGCGGCATCGACCTGGCCCAGGAGCTGCACCTGAAGATCTCGCCAGTGCATTACTGGCGCGAGCTCGACCAGAATGGCGTGTTCTGGGTGTTCCTGGTGACCATGGTGGCGCTGCTGTCGCCCAAGCTGATGGGCTATGTGGCGATGCTCACATCGCGCAAGGAACGCATCGGCTGCGGCGGTGCCTTCCGTGCTTTTGTTTCGATGCTGCTGGAGACGCTGCTGGCGGCCTTGATGGCACCGGTGGTGATGTATGTGCAGTCGCGCGGTGTGGCTGAAGTGCTGGCCGGCAAGGATTCGGGCTGGGATGCACAGCAGCGCGATGACGGCAGCATTTCCCTGCGCGATCTGCTGCGCAGTTACGGTGGCCTGAGCGTGTTCGGCGTAGTGATGGGTGTGGCCGCGTACATGGTGTCGCCGTCACTGGCGGCATGGATGGCGCCGGTGGTGATCGGCATGGCGTTGGCGGTACCGGTGGTGGCCTGGACCTCGTCGCGCAAGGCCGGTGATTGGCTGCGCCGTCACGGCCTGCTATGCATCCCGGAAGAGAACGCCCCCCCAGCCGTATTGCTGCGTGCCGCCGAACTGCGTGCCGCCGCGTTGAAAGAACCGCTGCAGGACTGAAGCGACGCCGTTCCTGCAGGGCCCCGGATTTGCCGTGGCTGTGTAGGAGCGGCGCAAGCCGCGAAGCCGGTAACGCTGCGGCCACCATTCAATCAGCAACCTGACCAATGCAGCCGGCTTTGCTTCAACCGGCCACATAGCCAGCTTCGCGGCTTACGCCGCTCCTACAAGAATCTGGATTTGCGATGGTTTTGTGGGAACGGCGCAAGCCGCGAAGCCGGTAACGCTGCGGCCACCATTCAATCAGCAACCTGACCAATGCAGCTGGCTTTGCTTCAACCGGCCAGATGGTCAGCTTCGCGGCTGACGCCGCTCCCACAATCAATATTCCGGAATCCGGCCGTCCCGGCAGCAGGCAGGCATAATCCAAGCTTGTCCTTGGGAGTTGTAGACATGCTGGAAACAGTGGAGCAGGAAACCGGTGCGGTGCCGGAATGGTCGGTGATCTGGTTGCATGGGCTCGGTGCCGATGGCCATGACTTCGCGCCGATCGTGCCGGAGCTGGTGCGTCCGCAGTGGCCTGCCATCCGCTTCGTGTTTCCGCATGCGCCCAAGCGCCCGGTCAGCATCAACAACGGCATGCCGATGCGGGCCTGGTACGACATCGTCAGCATGGATTTCCGCAGCCGCGCCGACGCCACCGGTGTGGCCGAATCGGTGCAGCAGCTTGAAGCGCTGATCGCCCGCGAGCAGGCCCGCGGCATTCCCGCCAGCCGCATCGTGCTGGCCGGTTTCTCGCAGGGTGGGGCGATCATCCTGTCGGCCGGGCTCAAGCGCAGCGAACCGGTTGCCGGGCTGGTGGCCTTGTCCACCTATCTGCCGGAAGTGGATGCCGCGCCGTCACAGCTGGTGGACGGCGCGACCTCGCAGCCGGTTTTCATGGCCCACGGCAGCGCCGATCCGGTGATCCCGCTGGCCATCGCCGAGCACAGCGCGCAGGTGCTGACCACGCTGGGCTTTGCCGTCCAGTGGCAGCGTTACCCGATGGCCCACCAGGTCTGCGGCGAGGAAATCCACGCGCTAGGCGACTGGCTGCAGGCCCGTTTCGCGCAGGCCTGAGCAGTTTGTGAGCTGTACCGCAGTTGTCGGTTTGTTGACGGCGGCGTGCAGCGAACCCGGCTACCATGTCGCCACGACTGGGGAGCCGTGAGCGAGGTAGAGGGCGTGAGGGTAGTAATTGCCGATGATGAGCCGTTGGCGCGCGAGCGCCTGCGCGCGCTGTTGGCCGAGCTTGCACAGGTAAGCGTGGTTGGCGAGGCCGCCAACGGCAATGATGCCTTGCATGTCTGTGCACAGACCCAACCGGATCTGGTGCTGCTGGATATCGCCATGCCGGGCATAGATGGTCTTGAAGTTGCCCGGCACCTGGCCGGCTTCGAGCCGCGCCCGGCCGTGGTGTTCTGCACCGCTTACGACGCCCACGCCCTGTCCGCCTTTGAAGCGGCGGCGATTGACTACCTGATGAAGCCGGTGCGGGCCGAACGCCTGGTAGCGGCATTGGAACGTGCGCGTACCTTCATCGCCGGCCGCCTCAACGCCGCGCCGGCCGCAGCCACGTCGGCAAGACGGGTGCTGTGCGCGCGCTTGCGCGGCAGCCTGCGGCTGGTGCCGGTGGAGGACATCCTCTACCTGCAGGCCGAGGAGAAGTACGTGGTGGTGCACCATCTGCGTGGCGAGGATCTGATCGAGGAGTCGCTGCGTTCGCTGGAAGACGAGTTTTCCGGGCGCTTCATCCGCATCCATCGCAACTGCCTGATTGCCCGCGATCGCCTGCAGGAGGTGCGGCGCACGCCGGCCGGGCAGGTGCAGGCGGTGTTGCGGGATGTCCCGCAGCCGCTGGAAATCAGCCGCCGCTGCGTGGCCGGGCTGAAGACTGAACTGGAACGGCGGTGACCCGGCTGCTGGCAGCGGCGATAATGGCGGCATGAGCATCCTGCGTATCGCCACCCGAAAGAGCCCGCTTGCCCTGTGGCAGAGCGAACACGTTGCCGACCGTCTGCGCCAGGCCCACCCGGGGCTGCAGGTGGAGCTTGTGCCGATGAGCACCCGCGGCGATGAAATCCTCGACCGTTCGCTGGCCGCCATTGGTGGCAAGGGCCTGTTCCTGAAGGAGCTGGAAGTGGCGATGCTGCGCGGCGATGCCGACTGCGCGGTGCATTCGCTCAAGGACGTGCCGATGGAACTGGAGCCGCCGTTCGCATTGCCGGCGATCCTGACCCGTGCCGACTCCGCCGACGCCTTTGTATCCAACCACTATCCCTCGCTGGAAAGCCTGCCGCAGGGCGCCTGCGTGGGCACATCCTCGCTGCGTCGTCAGGCCCAGCTGCGCGCGCTGCGCCCGGACCTGCAATCGCGTGACCTGCGCGGCAACGTCAATACGCGGCTGGCCAAACTGGATGCAGGCGAATACGACGCCATCATCCTGGCCTGCGCTGGCCTGGAGCGATTGGAACTGGGCGCACGTATCCGTGACCGCCTGCGTGCCCCGCAGTGGCTGCCGGCACCGGCACAGGCTGCGGTGGCGATCGAATGCAGGGCGGAAGATACAGCGACCATCAACCTGCTCAAGGCGCTGGATGACGCATCCACGCGCAGCTGCGTGGAAGCCGAGCGGGCCATGAACCGGGCGCTGGATGGCAGCTGCCATGTGCCGGTAGCGGGCCTGGCGCAGTGGCGCGGTGAGGACCTGTGGCTGCAGGGCCTGGTCGGCGGCGTGGCCGATGGCCGTGTGGTGCGTGCTCAAGCGCAGGGTCCGGCAAGCAACCCGGAGGCCGTGGGCCGTGAAGTGGCGCGGCTGCTGTTGGAAGGTGGCGCGGGCGAGCTGCTGCGCTGAGGGGAAGGCCGTATTGGCCGTTGTGGGCTGTTGTAGGAGCGGCGTAAGCCGCGAAGCCACAAATTGCCAGGTAACGCAGAGAGCGCCGGTTGTATCGGCGCGCAAGCATTGTCAGCTTCGCGGCTTACGCCGCTCCCACAACACCGATTGCCGGCCTTTCAGGGGTTGCGGGTAAAGCCCCTGCCGAGCATGGCTCGGCACTACCGATGCAGGGAGCTGAGCCCTCCCTTT
>NZ_LDJJ01000084.1 GCF_001431465.1 Stenotrophomonas terrae
TCGAACTTGTAGGTCCAGCGCCCGTAATAGGTCATGCGCTTGCCATCAAACAAGGTGGCGTCGTCGGTGTGGAAGCCGGGGTCGTTGACGAACATCACCACCGTCTTGCCCTTCCAGTCCTGGCCCGTGTAGTCGTTCCAGTTCTGTTCGGGCGCATCCACACCGTAGCCGACGAACACCAGCTCGCTGTTGTCGATCTTGATTTCAGGCTGGCCGCTGCGGGTGCCGATCACCATGTCGGTACCAAACACCAGGTCACGGCTGGTGTCGCCCTGCTGGATCTTCAGCACGGTGTTCGGATCGGCCGTGGTCTCGGTCATCGGCACTTCCTGGAACCAGCTGTCGCCGTTGCCCGGCTGCAGGCCGATGCGCTGCATCTGGTCGCGGATGTAGTTGACCGTCAGCTCCTCGCCGTTGCTGCCTGGCGCGCGGCCTTCGAACTCATCGGAAGCCAGGTGCTTCACCAGCTCGCCGAAATCGGCTGCGTTGATGCCACCGGCAAAGGTGTGGGCCGGGGCCGGTGCAGGGGCGGGTGCGGAGGCCGCCGGTGCCGGTGCCTCCTGCTTGCAGGCGGCCAGGGCCGCGGTCGCGGCCAGGCACAACAACAGTTTGCGTTGCATGAGAACTCCGGGTTGCAAGGTCGAACCCGGATTCTAGGCAGGATTGGCCTGCAATGCGCGTTCAGCGCGGTGCGGTTTCACTGTCGAAACGTTGCGGCGTGGCGCCAGTGACCGGGCCGATCCTGGCCGAGTCGTGCACCAGCAAGGTGACTTCGCGCTCGAACACCAGCTGGCCTTCGACCACGGCGTTCGGGCCAATGACGATGCGCGGCTTGCGCGGCGCGGTCAGCGAGATGCCAAAAGAAGGGCGATTGACCTTGATGCCGCCTTTGACCACCGAGTCGATGCCGACGGTGATGTCGCCATTGACGGTTTCGATGTCGCCGTCCAGCTGTACGCCGACCAGGCCGATGCTGCCGTTGACGGTTTCGACATCGCCGCCGATGCGGCTGCCACGGTCGACATAGATGCCGCCGTTGACGGTGTCCAGGCCGCGGGCCAGCACCAGGTTGCGGCCAGTGCGGATGCCGCC
>NZ_LDJJ01000085.1 GCF_001431465.1 Stenotrophomonas terrae
CAAGCGCGGCGATGCGGTGGCCAAGGTCGGCAACTCCGGCGGCCAGGGCGTGACCGCGCTGTACTTTGAACTGCGCCGCAACGGCCAGCCGGTGGACCCTTCGACCTGGCTGCAGCGGCAGTAACCGCGGCTGAGCGGCGCTGCCGGCGTTCGCGCGGATTCAACGGGAATTTAGCCATGCTTCGCGCATAATCGGGACCTGCGTGTTTGCTGCGCATCTGTTTTCTCATGGAGTGGTTCATGCGTGTAGCCCGTCTTGCTGCTGCCCTGCTGTTGGCCCTGTCACCGGCCCTGGCGCTTGCCCAGAGCGACCCGGACAAGGCGTCCAAGGCGGACGATCCGGATGCCAAGGAATCGGTCACCTCACGCGTGCCGCTGGATGAGATCCGGCGTTTTGTCGGCGTCTACAACGCCGTGCGCGCAGCCTATGTGGATCCGGTCGATGACAAGAAGCTGATGCAGTCGGCCGTACGCGGCCTGCTGTTGGAGCTGGATCCGCACAGCACCTACTTCGACAAGGAAGACGCCGAAGCCTTTGACGAGCAGACCAACGGTGCCTACGAAGGGATCGGCGTGGAGGTGCTGCAGCAGAAGGACAACACCTTGAAGGTGGTGTCGCCGATCGACGGCACACCGGCGGCCAGGGCCGGGCTGCAGGCCGGCGACCTGATCGTGGCCATCGATGGCACGCCGATTAATTCCATCGACGCCAGCGAGCCGCTGCGCGGCAAGGCCGGC
>NZ_LDJJ01000086.1 GCF_001431465.1 Stenotrophomonas terrae
TGCCTGGGCGCGCGCGCGCGGCAGCGACCTGCGCACCGCCGTACTGGTGGGTGCTACGCCCGATACGCAGAAGATCATCGACACGCTGCGTGAGAACAGTTGGGCCGGCATCACCATCCATGGCTGGTTCTCGACCCGCGCCGACCGCTGCGTCATCGAAGGCCCAACCAAACTGCTCGGCACCCTGGACGATCTGGGAAGCTATGTTGAAAGCAATGCCATCGACCAGGTCTGGATCGCGCTGCCGATGCGCGATGAAACGCAGATCGCGCTGGCATTGAGCCAACTGCAGCACGCAACGGCCGACATCAAATTCGTTCCCGACATGTTCGGCATTCACCTGCTCAATCATTCAATAGAGCAGCTGGCGGGCCTGCCCGTGATCAATCTGCAACAGACGCCGCTGCAGGGGCGCGCTCGCCTGTTCAAGGCATTGGAAGACCGGCTGCTGGCTGCCCTGATCCTGCTGATGATTTCGCCGCTGATGCTCGCAATCGCGATCGCTGTAAAGCTGAGCTCCCCCGGCCCGGTGTTCTACCGCCAGGAACGCATGAGTTGGAACAACAGCACCTTCCAGATGCTCAAGTTCCGCTCGATGCCGGTAGATGCTGAAACCGGCACTGGTGCTGTGTGGGCCAAGGCCGGTGAGACCCGCGCCACCAAAGTTGGTGCATTCCTGCGAAAAACCAGCCTGGACGAGCTGCCGCAGTTCCTGAATGTATTGCGCGGCGATATGTCGATTGTCGGTCCGCGCCCGGAGCGGCCGGTATTCGTACACCAGTTCAAGCACGAAATTCCCGCGTACATGAAGAAGCACATGGTGAAGGCCGGCATTACCGGCTGGGCCCAGGTCAATGGCTGGCGCGGCTCCACTGATCTGCACAAGCGCATCGAATGCGACCTCTTCTATATCGAGAATTGGTCGCTCTGGTTCGACCTGAAAGTGATCCTGCTTACGCTGTTCAAAGGCTTCGTTCACAAAAATGCGTACTGATCACAGCTCAATCCTGGTCGAGCGAACTGGCAACCGGAGCGAATCGCGCCTCAATTTTCTTCCGGCCGCTCGCGCCAACCGATGAACACGCCGCACACTCGCGGTCATCGCCAACTATCCGGCGAAGACCAACAGCGCCCCGACAGCAAACACGGCAGTCTTCGGCTCGCGATGCTGAAGCTCGCCGGTGGCAATGCCGTTGGGAAACTTGCGGCATTGATCGCCATACCGGTCATCGCACGGCTCTACAAGCCGGAACACCTTGGGATGCTCGCTGCTTTCTCTGCGCTTGTTGCGTTGGCAGCTACGCTATCCACTTTGCGCTACGTCTGCGCGATACCGTTGCCCCGGCGTGATTCAACAGCACTCGTAGTGACGTGCCTCGCCTTGATTGTTCTTTCGATCTATACGCCAGTGGCTACCGCTACCGCCTATGTAGTTGGTCCCGCGCTATTGACCTATACGTCGTTGAGTGCACTCATCCCATACCTGCCACTCATCATTGCAGGAACCGCACTTACCGCGTGTCACGAAATATTGACGCTGTGGGCAACCCGCAAGCAGCAATTCGGCCAACTTGCGGTCAGCCAGGCGCAACAGGGCTTGGTAGGCAGTGTTGCAAAGACGCTGCTTGGTGCTCTGCAGTTCAAACCCCTAGGCCTCTTGCTGGGGCACCTGCTGCAGCTCGCGGGGGGAAACGGGCCACTAATCAAATCCTTCGCGACGATAGCCAACAAGAACCTTCGTTACGTTCGTCGCTCAAGAATGAGACTTGTAGCTGCGCACTTCAGTGAGATGCCACGCTATCAACTGCCGTCGCAATTTTTGACCATGGCGACTATCCATGCGCCGGCCTTGTTGGCACCCAGGGTCTTTGGTTTATCGGGGGCGGGCCAGCTCGCGCTTGCGCTCACCGCACTCTCGCTGCCCATCAACCTGCTCGCCAACTCGATGGGAAACGTATATCTCGCCAAGATTTCAATCATTGGTCGCAAGCAGCCTTCGCAAATCATGGCAATCACAGGCGAGGTCACCAGGACCCTGGTCGCTCTTGTCTTCCTGCCAACCCTAATCCTTCTACTGGCCGGCCCATGGTTGTTCGAGTTCATATTCGGCTCAACGTGGAGACTCGCTGGCGAAATTGCACAGATTCTCTCCGTATCCATGGCGTTCCAGTTCGTTTCCGCACCAGTGGCGCATGCATTGAGTGTACTTAGAGCACAACAACTGCTGTTGCAGCTGAACGCAAGCCGGTTCCTGATCGTGACTGGAGTGTTCGCCTCAGCCAGTCTGTTCGGCTGGTCAATAAAGCACGTAACCGTCCTGTACTCCGCATTGCTTTGCCTGCACTACATGCTTAGCTACGGCTGCATGATGCAACTGATCAGGAAGCATGCCCGCGCGCACAACAACGATTCATGCAATTGACGAATTTCTACCTCGATGCCTTCCAATAAAAAGCAAAAACACATTTGCCATGTGGTAGAGGCCACTGCCACGGGCACCCTTTCAATGGTCACGCTGTTGGCGCAGCAGCAGATACTTCGCGGTCACTCGGTCACCATCGTCTACTCGCGCAGACCGGAAACTCCTGAGAAAATCGAAGAATGCTTCCCGCTCGAGGCGAATCTTCAATGTATTCCCATGCATGGGCTACGCAATTGGCCACGCGCGATTGCGCGCCTGCGCTCAGCTCTCGGGACGTTGAGGCCCGATGCCATCTTCCTGCACTCTTCCTTTGCAGGTTTCCTGGGAAGAGTCGCCACCTATCACATTCTTGGAAGTTGCAAGATCTTCTACATCCCGCACTGCATATCATTCATGCGCGGTGACCTCGGCATAGTAAAAAAATCTGTCTTCATTGCCCTGGAGAAGGTCGCCAGCGTCCGCGCAGCAACCTACCTAGCATGCTCGGAAAGTGAACGAACCTGCATAGAGCGGAGCCTGCCTGGAAGCCATTGCGTTCTGATTGAGAACGCAGTTCCAAAACTGATGCGAAGTGGCTCCATATGCAAGACACGACCACGCACCGTCATCAATGCGGGCCAGATTAGACTTCAGAAGAACCCGGCTCTTTTTGCTGAGATAGCACAAAAAGCGAAATCTGAGAACTTGCCCCTTCATTTCCTGTGGCTGGGAGATGGAGAGCCCAAGATGCGTATGCAGCTTGAGGCCAGCGGCGTCGAAGTTACCGGCTGGCGCACGCGCGAGCAGGTGATCGACGAACTTCAATCAGCATCTGCATTTCTCTCAACTTCACAATGGGAAGGACTTCCTGTAGCGCTGATAGAAGCACAAATGGCGCAGATCCCGACATTTGCGAGCGCCTGTTCCGGCAACCGCGACTGTATCGACCACGGGAGCACCGGTTGGCTATACCAGGACGCGGACGAGGCCATCAAACTGCTGCGCAAGATCACAGAGGATCCCATCCAGCTTGCGGCCATCGCACAACGCGCCCAGCACCTGGCATCACACCGCTTCAGCGCACAACGCTACGGCCAGCAGATGGAAGACCTTCTCAATGCGAGCGCCTGAGAGCGGCGCCTCAGTCTCAACGATATGGCTGAGCTTGAGCATGGTCTGCTTCACCTTGGTCACCTTCAGCTATCGCGCTGCTGTGCTGTCAGCGCTGTTCTTTTTCATATATGTCATCACCGCCCGCCCTCGTCCAAAACCCAGAATAACGCCCACACTAGCAATCTCCTATCTCTTATCCAGCTCATTTCTTACTGCCTTTGCAGTACGTGGCGATATCCACCCGCCCTATCTATTGAAGTACCTTGGCATCTCGAACATGTTCTGGGTTCTTCTTGTCTATGCACGGAGCATCGGCATCCCGCAGATAGCACGCGCTGCCCATCAGTTCGTTCTCATCCATTCGGCCTTCTTTGTCGCCCAGCTTGGCTACCACATAGCCACCGGCGAACTACTCGACTTCAACAACCTAGTCCGCGAGGATTATGCGTTGACAATTTCAACCAGTCGCTCGTTGGAGGGTCTTGGAATCGGAATCCGCGCCAGCGGCTTGTTCTCCGAGCCCTCCTTCTACAGCATGTCTGTCTTCCCTATCGCCCTGATGCTGGGCCTGCATGAGCGCCGTATCTCGACAGCCGTGGCAGTAGGCACCATGACGTCGTTCCTGAGTCTATCTGTCGCTGGCATGGTGATCACCGCGGCTGGAGCACTGCTATTGCTGATCTCATGCAAAGGTCAGCGCTTCATCAAACTTGCACTTCTCAGCATCATCGTGGCGCTGCTGCCGATCAGCATGACCATCTACGAACGCAGGGTCGTCGATTCGGTTGACTACGATGCGATCGCGTCAAGGCTGTTGGTCGTCGACCATATCAAGTCACAAGCGTTGGCTGACAGCCTGTTCGGAAATGGCATGTTCTGGAATGAGAATGCGCCGATAGGACATACAGGCCTATCCGGCTATCACGTCCGCGACTCGTCATTTTATATCTATCTACTATTCACCACGGGTGTCGCAGGTCTTGGAGTATTCGCTGCAACGCTGGTCGCCGCGCTGCGTCGCAAGCCTCGGCTACTCATCGCAACCCTCGTAGCACTGCTTTTCAAGTATGGCGTGCTTGTCTCCTCGCTCTGGATGCTCCTCGCGTTGGCTGTCATATTCAGCAGCGAGCGCTCGGACACCACAGGCCCCAGCTAACTCCTCATCACCGCCATGCATAGCATTTATCTCGTCGACTACCGCAACGCCGGCCACTTCTTCCAACGACTCATCGCTGCGGACCCTACTCGCACGCATCACATCATAAGCACCGTCCACTCCGTTCGCGCTCAGGAAGGAAGCCGCACGGGCCTTACCCATATCCACCTGCTGTCAGCACGAAGTGGACGAAAGAAATTTGACCTCTCGCGCACCAGGGAGCGAGCGCTGGGCTGCATGCCACAACGCCGTTGTCTCAACTTGTTTCGATCCGTAGAGCAGGCCATTGCTGACTCGATCAAGCAATACGCGGCTACCGCCGATGAGACCACCATCTTCGTATGGAACGGTGCCACGGTCATGGGCGAGGCTGCACGACAGTTCCAGCAAGATAGCGGCTGCCATGTTGTTTTCATGGAGATATCAAATCTTCCTGGGAAGATATTTGCCGATCCGAAAGGTACAAATGCCCAAGCCTTGTTGTTCTCTGAGCCCTCACTACTCAATCGCTTCCAAGGCGACCTCGACGCATATCCACAGTGGCGCGACTCGTTCATTCAACAGCGAAAGCATTTGCACGCCCCACCCCAGGCAACTACCGCACGCCAGCTTGGCATCCAACACGTCACCGATGCAGTCCACGCGCTCTTGTTTGGCTACCGCCATTTCAGTTGGGCGGCCGCATTGGACAAAATCGGCTCGCAGTTCAGATCCTGCTTTCAAAGCCGCCGTCAGCGTCGACCCGTATCGATACCGACGGGAAACTATGTTTTCTTTCCAATGCAGGTTTCAAGTGACACACAGCTTCTCTTGAACAGCAAATTGAACAACATCCAGGCGCTTGAAAAAATTTCCTCCGAATGCCCGACTCGCATCGTGATAAAGCCCCACCCGGCCGAAATTGACACCCGTTACATCGGTGCGGCTATTGCCGAAGCAAAGCTGGAGGATCGCGTCGAGATATCCGACTGCAATACAACGAAACTGATTGAGGGCGCCGACTCGGTCTACACGATAAATTCAACCGTCGGACTCGAAGCGAAGATCCTCGGCAAGACCACCTGTTTCCTCGCCAAAAGCATCTATGCGCAAATCGACCAAAGCATGCTTCCGAACTATGTCATGAGCTATCTTCTCGACGTTGACTTTTTTGATTCTGGAAATGCTCCAATACCACTACAGATTGTTGAGCAGCTACACACACGCGCTCGACTTCGGGCAACGAATTGAGCGCGATTGGCCCAAGCGCTTCTTCGAGTTCCCGCCTACGCATACAAACGTGGTGAGTACCACCCAGTTCCACGTGCAAGACTGCGGCTGCCTAATTTTCAGGACGAATCCTATTTTCTTCCTGCCGCCCGAATGATGTCATGCAGCGTGCAATCGCCACTTTCGGCGTGAGAACGCCTTGTAGACCAAAGACCGCGCCATGAGTCACCGGGTGTCTGCTGGCGTGGACTACAAGGACCAAGGATGCGCACCCCAGATACCCGATCAGCAAACGCGACTGCTTTACGCGTTTTCCAGATAGAAGCCCAAGCAATTTCTGCACTATCAGAAAAATTGGACGCCAATTTTGGAAACGCCGTGCATGCGATTCTCGCAACGCCTGGGCGGACAATCATATGCGGCATGGGAAAGTCCGGAATCATAGGCCGAAAGTTGGCGGCAACTCTCGCCAGTACGGGCACCCCGGCATTCTTCATGCACCCCGCCGAAGCATTCCACGGCGACCTCGGCATGGTTACAGCCAATGACGTATTTGTGGCGATATCAAACTCCGGGCAAACCAAGGAAGTCATCAAACTGCTTCCTTTTCTGAAAGACAACGGCAATCAGCTTGTCGCCATAACCGGAGACCCAACTTCAGTCCTCGCTCAAACCGCATCTTTCCACTTGAACGTAGCCGTTCGCGAAGAAGCCTGCCCCCTTCAACTTGCACCAACAGCATCAACAACAGCCGCATTGGCCATGTGTGATGCGCTGGCGGTCGCGCTGATGGAAGCGCGACAGTTCAAACCCGAAAACTTCGCAAGATTCCATCCGGGAGGTGCCTTGGGTCGACGCTTGCTACAGCGTGTGGAGCATGAAATGGCCCGCGCTGATCTGCCCCTGATCAGCCCAGACATGCCCGCCGTTGACGTGCTGCAGACCATCACCCGATCCAACCTTGGTCTTGCCATCGTGGAATGCGATGTGGGCTGGGGAATCATCACCGATGGAGATCTGCGCAGAGGCGTCGCGCGCTATGGCTCTACTTTCTTTGACAGGAAAGCAGAGGACCTGATGACCGCCAATCCCGCGACCATCAACAGTAATTGCCGCGTCCAGACCGCTCTGGAGCGCATGGACGAGCGCGGCATATCTGCGCTCCTGGTAGTGGATGAAGGCTACCTGCTCGGTGTTTTCAAGAAGTAGCCGAATTTCACGCCATGCGTCCTTGGCGGGCATTCGCTCTTTCTCGCGCTCGTAAACACCCCATCCATCTTCAGCACCCAATCCCTATGCGCGATCATCCGATAACTTCGCCCTGCAGTACTCCGCCGGCGGGCGCAACCACGCGCAATCGCTCAATCCTGGTCTGCGGCGGTGCCGGATACATCGGCAGCCATATGACGCAATGGCTTGCCACGCAAGGGCACACGGTCACCGTCCTGGACAATCTATCCAGCGGTCACCGGCAGGCCGTGCATTGGGGAGAACTGATTGAGGCCGATCTACTCGACGCTCCTGCCTTGGAGCAGGTATTCCGTCGCAAGCGCTTCGACGCTGTGATGCATTTCTGTGCGCGCTCATTGGTAGGGGAATCGATCACGAAACCCTATGATTACTACGCAAACAACGTTACCGGCACACTCAATCTGCTGGAGACAATGCGGCGTCATGACGTGAACAAACTGGTGTTCTCCTCAACGGCGGCGATTTTCGGCAACCCAATTCACGACGTCATGGATGAAGAGCACCCGAAGGTTCCGATCAACCCCTACGGTGCGAGTAAATTGATGAGCGAGCGGATATTCGCCGATGCTGCACAGGCATACGGATTGCACTCGGTGGCATTACGCTATTTCAATGCTGCTGGCGCCTTACCCGAACACGGCATTGGTGAAGCACATGCCTGCGAAACCCACTTGATCCCCAACGTTCTGCGTTCAGCCCTCGGCACCGGGGGCATGCTGAAAGTTTTCGGCCACGACTATGCCACCCACGATGGCACCTGCATCCGCGATTACGTGCACGTGCAGGATCTCGCGCAAGCGCATTCCCTTGCCGTGGATTTCATGGATGAGAACCCAGGGGCGCACGCGTTCAATCTGGGCAATGGCCAAGGCTTTTCAGTACGCGAAGTCATTTCCACGGCGGCCGCTGTGGTTGGTCGCAGCATCCCCTATGAAGTAGCACCGCGTCGCGCCGGGGACCCCGCCAGCCTGGTTGCATCCAGCTGCAAAGCGCGCGCGCAATTAGGCTGGCGGCCGCAATGGACCGAGCTGGAGCCCATCATTGAAAGCGCCTGGCGCTGGCACCGCAATCCACCGCAGTGGTTCCCCAGCCAAGCCTAACGCTTCGCCCCTGGCAGCACTGGAGCAAGGCAGCGCGAAAGGCCTTGGCGCCCAACTTCCAACAGGCCGGCCGCCAAATCAGGCAGCCGGCCTTGCAGTTCCCGCAGATCAGGCAATATCCAGCACCGGGAACGACTTCACCAGTTCATCCAGCGCCTTGATCTGGGCAAGGAACGGCTCCAGCACATCCAACGGCAGCGCGCTTGGGCCATCACAGCGCGCGTTGTCCGGGTCCGGGTGGGCTTCCAGGAACAGGCCGGCGATGCCGACCGCCATGCCGGCACGGGCAAGCTCCACCACCTGGCGGCGACGTCCGCCGGAGGCTTCGCTGCCGGCGTCGCGGCGCTGCAGGCTGTGGGTGACATCGAAGATGGCCGGCAAGCCGCCGGTCGCCTCGATCATCTCGCGGAAGCCGAGCATGTCCACCACAAGGTTGTCGTAGCCGAACTGGGCGCCTCGCTCACACAGGATGATCTGCTCATTGCCGGCTTCGCGGATCTTGCTGACGATGTGCTTGATCTGGGTCGGGCTGAGGAACTGCGGCTTCTTGATGTTGACCACACGGCCGGTGCGGGCGATGGCGGTCACCAGATCGGTCTGGCGGGCCAGGAAGGCCGGAATCTGCAGCACGTCCACCACCTCGGCCACCGGAGCGGCCTGGGCGACTTCATGCACGTCGGTGATCACCGGCACGCCGAAACGCTGCTTGACCTGCTCGAAGATGCGCAGGCCTTCTTCCAGGCCGACGCCGCGGAAGGAGGTGATCGAGGAGCGGTTGGCCTTGTCGAACGAGGCCTTGAACACATACGGAATACCCAGCTTGCGGGTGACCTCCACGTAGCGCTCGGCGGCATACAGCGTGGAGTCCAGGTCCTCCAACACATTCAGGCCGCCAAACAGCACGAAAGGCAGGTTGTTGCCAACCACTACCCCATCCGAAATCTTCACGTTCATCTGTCTTTCCTGTTCAAACCGGGGAAGCCCCAACCAAGGGTGGCGAATATGGCTGAAAACGGCCGTCAGTGACAGCTCCCGCCGTCCCGAAATCAGCCCTGCCCGCTGCCGTCGCCGCCCACTGCGGCCGGCGACAAACCCCAGACCAGCCCGCACGGGGCCAATCGGTTCACTCTGATACTATGTGGTACTCACTCCGTCGCCCCACCCGCAGTTTCCGACGGCGCCAAAATCACGTTAAGAAACAGGAGTTTGAATGTCTTCCGAGCTGCTCAAGGCCTTGGCTCTGGATGCCACCAACGCTGGCACCTACATGGGCAACGGGGAATGGTCCGCCGCAACTGGCGCGGGCGTCCTCAAGCCACAGAACCCGACCACCGGCGAAGTGATCGCCGAGGTCCAGGCCACCACCGAGGCTGATTACGAAACCGTCATCGCCCGTGCGCAGGAAGCCTACAAGGTATGGCGCACTACCCCGGCCCCGCGCCGTGGCGAAGCCGTACGCCTGTGCGGTGAAGCACTGCGCAAGCACAAGGACGCACTGGGCTCGCTGGTCGCCCTGGAAATGGGCAAGTCCAAGCCCGAAGGCGACGGCGAAGTGCAGGAGATGATCGACATCGCCGACTTCGCACTGGGCCAGAGCCGCATGCTGTACGGCTACACCATGCATTCGGAGCGCCCCGGCCACCGCATGTACGAGCAATACCACCCGCTCGGCCTGGTCGGCATCATCTCGGCCTTCAACTTCCCGGTTGCGGTGTGGAGCTGGAATGCATTCCTGGCCGCCATCTGTGGCGATATCTGCATCTGGAAGCCGTCCAACAAGACCCCGCTGACCGCCATTGCGACGATGAAGATCTGCAATGACGCGCTCAAGGACGGCGGTTTCCCGAACCTGTTCTTCCTGATCAACGACGCCGGCACCGCCCTGTCCGAGAAGATGGTCGACGACCGCCGCGTGCCGCTGATCTCCTTCACCGGCTCCACCCAGGTCGGCCGTGCCGTCAACCAGAAGGTCGCCCAGCGCCTGGGCCGCTGCCTGCTGGAACTGGGTGGCAACAACGCCATCATCATGGACGAGACCGCCGACCAGAAGCTGGCCGTGCCGGGCATCGTGTTCGGCGCGGTCGGTACCGCCGGCCAGCGCTGCACCACCACCCGTCGCCTGATCGTGCATGAATCCATCTACGACAACGTGCTGGCTACGCTGATCAAGGCCTACAAGCAGGTGGAAGGCAAGATCGGCGATCCGACCGACGCGGCCAACCTGATGGGCCCGTTGAACAGCCCGGAAGCCGTGCAGCAGTTCCTGGCCTCGATCGCCAAGGCCAAGGCGGCCGGCGGCACCGTCGAGACCGGCGGCACCGCCATCGACCGTGCCGGCAACTTCGTGCTGCCTGCCATTGTCACCGGCCTGAAGAACAGCGATGAAATCGTCCAGCACGAGACCTTCGCCCCGATCCTGTACGTGATGAAGTACAGCAACCTGGACGAAGCCATCGACATGCAGAACGGCGTGCCGCAGGGCCTGTCCTCGTCGATCTTCACCCAGAACCTGAAGACCGCCGAGAAGTTCCTGTCGGCAGCCGGCAGCGACTGCGGCATCGCCAACATCAACATCGGTACGTCCGGTGCCGAGATTGGTGGCGCCTTCGGTGGCGAGAAGGACACCGGCGGCGGTCGCGAGTCCGGCTCGGACGCGTGGAAGGTCTATATGCGTCGCCAGACCAACACCATCAACTACTCCGATTCGCTGCCGCTGGCCCAGGGCATCAAGTTCGATCTTTGATGGCAATGCCCCTGCTCGACGGGGGCTACTGATGGGGATGAGGTTGCCCGCGTAAAAGCTGCCCTCACCCCAACCCCTCTCCCGCTTGCGGGAGAGGGGCTTTCTACAGCAGAAGCGGAGTTTCCGATGAGCATTCCTGCACCCCGTCAGACCAGCAGTTACGCCGTCATCAGTCTGGTGGCCGGCATCCTCGGCTGGACCCTGTTGCCCGCCATCGGCAGCATCTGCGCGATCATCTTCGGCCATATGGCACGCGGCGAAATCCGCCGCAGCAACGGCCAGTTGGAAGGCGACGGCCTGGCCGTGGCCGGGCTGGTACTGGGCTGGCTCGCCACCGCACTGTGGCTGATCGGCATCATCTTCTTCATAGCCATCATCGTGTTCTTCGGTGGCCTGGCTGGCATCGCGGCACTGAACTCCTGAGGCCGGCATGGGGCAATCCGATTCAACCGAACGTTTCAGCAGCCGGGTAGCGGACTATGTCCGCTATCGCCCGGGCTACCCGTCCACGCTGCTGCGCTGGCTGCATGAGGATATCGGCCTGCCCCGCTCTGCCCTGGTCGCCGATATCGGCGCCGGCACCGGCATTTCCACCGAGCTGTTCCTCGCCGCCGGCCATCCGGTGACCGCGGTGGAACCCAATGCCGCGATGCGTACCGCCGCGCAGCAATGGCTGCAATCGGACTATCCGCAACTGCAATTGGTGGCCGGCACCGCCGAGGCCACAACGCTGGCCGACAACAGCATCGACCTGGTCGCCGCCGCACAGGCTTTCCATTGGTTCGACACCGCTGCCGTGCGCCGCGAATGGGCGCGCATTCTGCGTCCGGGCGGATTGGCGCTGGTGTACTGGAATTCGCGCCTGCTCGACGCCTCGCCGTTCCTGGCCGGCTATGAGCAGTTGCTGCTGGATTACGGCACCGACTACACCGAAGTTGCCGAGCGCTACCAGGACGACCAGACCATGCGCGACTGGTTCGGCGACGGCCTGCGCGGCCTGGTGCATCTGCCCAATGTGCAGCATCTGGACTACGACGGATTGCGTGGTCGCCTGCTGTCCTCCTCCTATGCACCGCAAGCCGGTCATCCCCGCCATGCGCCCATGCTGGAGGCCCTGCAGCGTCTGTTCGACGCGCATGCGGTCGATGGCAAGGTCGCCTTCGAGTACCAAACCCGCGCCTTTGTTGGCACGCTGAACTGAGCTTATGTATTCCATTGCCCGTCCCTTCCTGTTCACCCTTGATGCCGAGCGCGCGCACGGCCTGGGCCTGTCCGCGCTGGATCTGGCCTGGCGCACCGGCACCACGCCGCTGATTGCCGGCCGCATCAAGCCGCTCCACACCACCGTGTTTGGCCTGGATTTCCCCAACCCGGTTGGCCTGGCTGCAGGCCTGGACAAGAACGGCGAGCACATTGAAGCCCTGTTTGCACTGGGCTTTGGCTATGTCGAAATCGGCACCATCACCCCGCGTCCCCAGGCAGGCAGCCCCAAACCGCGCCTGTTCCGCCTGCCGCGTCACAACGCCATCATCAACCGCATGGGGTTCAACAACCTCGGCGTCGATGCGCTGGTGAAGAACGTGGAGGCGGTCAAGCACCGCCCCGGCCCGCTCGGCATCAATATCGGCAAGAACAAGGACACGCCCAATGAAGACGCGTTGTCCGACTACCTGATCTGCATGGAAAAGGTCTACCCGCTGGCCGATTACATCACCGTCAACATCTCTTCGCCCAATACCGCCGGCCTGCGTGAGCTGCAGGAAGAACAAGCATTGCGGCGCCTGGTTGCCGGCCTGCGCGAAGCGCAGGAGCAGCTGGCCGCCAAGCATGGCCGCCGCGTGCCGATGCTGGTCAAGGTGGCGCCGGACCTGAGCGACCGCGACATCGACGCTGCCGCGCGCGTGCTCGGCGAACTGGGTGTGGATGGCGTGATCGCCACCAATACCACCATCGGCCGGCCCACGGTGGAAGCCGACCCGCTGGCCAAGGAAATCGGCGGCCTGTCCGGCGCGCCGCTGCTCGGCCAATCCACCCTGGTACTGCGGCGCCTGCGCGCACGCCTGCCCGAATCGGTGCCACTGATCGGCGTGGGCGGCATCAGCTCCGGTGCCGATGCGGTTGCAAAGATGGCAGCGGGCGCTGCCCTGGTGCAGTGCTATAGCGGCCTGATCTTCAAGGGTCCGGGCCTGATCGGCGACTGTGTCGATGCCATCCGTCGCCGCCGCGAGTCCCCGTCGGGAGGCGCCGTCGCACCGCTATGACGATTGCCACCCCTGCCTGGTCGCTGACCGAAAACGCATCGCTGCGCCACCTCAATACCTTCCACGTCGACGCGCACGCACCGCGCATGCTGCGTGTCGCCGACCCCGCTGCGCTGCCTGAGGCATTGGCAGCAGTAGCCGACGCCGACCTGCTGGTGCTCGGCAGCGGCAGCAACGTGCTGCTGGCCGCCGACCCCGAAGACGTGGTGTTGGTATTCGAAAACCGCGAGATCAGCGCATTGGAACACCGTGCCGATCACACCATTGTCCGCGCCGGCGCGGCGGTGATCTGGCATGAACTGGTGATGTGGTCCTTGAACGAAGGCCTGTCCGGGCTGGAGAACCTCGCCCTGATCCCCGGCACGGTCGGCGCCGCGCCGATTCAGAACATCGGTGCCTATGGCGTCCAGGTTGGCGAGTTCATCCAGACCGTCGAAGCCTGGGACCGTCAGCAGCAATGTTGGGTACGCCTGGACCAGGACGCCTGCCAGTTCGCCTACCGCGACAGCCTGTTCAAGCACGAGGCCGACCGTTATCTGATCACCGCCGTGGAGTTCCGCCTGCCACTGCTGCACGAGCTGCAGCTGGACTACGCCGGCATCCGCGAGGAACTGCAGGCCATGGGGATTGAACTCCCGGTCTCGGCCGATGTCGCCAACGCGGTCATCGCCATCCGTCGGCGCAAACTGCCCGACCCGGATGTACTGGGCAATGCCGGCAGCTTCTTCAAGAATCCCATCCTGCCGCTGGAACAGGTCGACGTGCTGCTGCAGCACTATCCCGAGCTGCCGGTTTTCCCCGGCAATGGCGACAGCAACCGCAAGGTATCGGCGGCATGGATGATTGAAAAGGCCGGCTTCAAGGGCCAGCGCGACGGTGATGCCGGCGTGTCCCCCAATCACGCGCTGGTGCTGGTCAACCATGGCAACGCCGGCGGCGCCGAGTTGCTGGCGTTTGCACGGCGCGTCTCGGCCGCTGTGCTCGAGAAGTTCGGCGTACCCATTGAACCCGAGCCCAGGTTGGTCGGCGCCCGCTGGTGAACACTGCCTTGGCTGCACCCCGCTCCATCGCCATGCGCGCCGCCCTGCTGATGTTCGGCAGCGCCATGGCCTTCGGCCTGATGGCGGTGGCCATCCGCCTGGCCACCCGCTACGTGCCAACCCAGGAAGTGGCGTTCTTCCGCAACAGCTTCGGCCTGCTGGCACTGTTGCCCATGCTGATCCGCCCCGGCCACGCGCCCTTGCGTACCCAGCAACTGCCGCGCTATTTCCTGCGCAGCGCGATTGGCCTGGCCTCGATGTTGTGCGGGTTCTGGGCCATCGGCCACCTGCCGCTGTCGCAGGCCATTTCGCTGTCGTATTCCACGCCGCTGTTCGTCACCATCGCCGCGGTGCTGTGGCTGGGCGAGAAAGTCCGCTTCCGCCGCTGGGCAGCCGTGATCGTCGGTTTCATCGGCGTGCTGGTGATCGTGCGGCCGGGCGCGCATGGCTTTGAACTCGGCAGCCTGGTCGCGGTCGCCGCGGCCGTGCTCAGCGCGCTGGTCGCAATCCAGATCAAACAGCTGACCCGCATTGACGGGCCCGATACCGTGGTGCTCTACACCTATGTGTTCTGGGTACCGCTGTCGCTGATACCGGCACTGTTCGTGTGGGTCTGGCCAACCGGAATCGCCTGGCTATGGCTGGTGGCCACCGGCGTGCTTGGCACCATCGGCCAACTGTTCTGGACCCGGGCACTGAAGCTGGGCGAAGTGTCAGCGCTCACCCCGATCAGCTTCACCCAGCTGCCGCTGGTGGTGCTGATGGGCTGGCTGCTGTTCGGCGAGACACTGGACCGCTGGACGGTGATCGGCGCGCTGATCATCCTTGGCTCCAATGCCTATATCGCCCACCGTGAAGCGGTGCTGGCGCGCCGTGCGGCAACGCACGCCCCGATCGCCGCCGCCAAGCCCGGCGAGTAAGCCGGCAACTACAGCAGCGCCACCAACAACGGCGCTGCGGCAACGTTCACCAAGCCCGCCATCACCATCACCAGGCCGGCGATTGCCCCTTCGCTTTCGCCCAACTCACGTGCCTTGGCCACTCCCATGCCGTGCGCCCCCATGCCGAACAGTGCACCACGCGCCATCGCACTGCGCACCGGCAACAGCTTCAGCAGAAGCTGGCCACACAAGGAGCCGCAGATGCCGGTGATGATCACGAACACCGCGGTCAATTCGGGGATGCCGCCAATGCGCCCGGACACGTCCATCGCAAACGGCGTTGTCACCGAACGCGGCGCCAGACTCAGCCGCAACTCAGGCGACAGGTGCAGCGCGCTGGCCATCAACCAGGCCGCGGTGATGGCCGTGACACTGCCCACCAGCACGCCGGCGCCGAGCACCTTCCAATGCCGCGCGATCAATGCCCGCTGCTCGTAGATCGGCACCGCAAAGGCAACCGTGGCGGGCCCCAGCATCGCCATCAGCCAATGCGTGCCGCGCAGGTAGTCGTGATAGTTGGCATGCAGCAGCAGCGCCAGCGCCAGCAACACCAGCGGTGCGGTGATCAATGGCGATGCCCAGCCCTGTTGGACGCGTCGATACAACCCCTTTGCCAACACATAGGCGCCCACCGTGACCACGGCCCAGAACAGCGGCCACAGCAGCTGCGCCGGATGGGTGATGAGGGCTTCAATGTTCATTACGTTGACTCCGACGGAACAGCCATTCCACGGTCAGTGCAGTGGCCGCCATCACCAGCACGGTGCCGCCAACCACCACCAACAACAACTTCAGCCCCAGCCAACCGAACATCTGCCGGTTGTCGAGCAGGATCATTGCCGCGGGCACGAAGAACAGCAGCATTTCGGCAACCAGCCATTGCGCGCCCTGCGCAAACGAGCGCGGCGACAACCAGCGCAGGGCAAACGCCAGCAGCAGCACAACCAGCCCGACGATGCCGCCCGGCACCGGCAGCCCCAGGGCCCGCATCAGGCCGTCGGCCAGCAGCCAGATGGCAACCAGCACGCCAATCTGCAGCCAGGTGCTGCGGCGCACGCGGCGCTTCAAACCCAGGCGACCGCGGCGCAACGAGAGCAGAAACATTTCCATGCCTTCCTATGTACGCCGTAACCATCCATAATTAAAATGAATTCAATTCATCCAATGGATTCCAAATAAGAATGGACATCCGACAGCTCCGCATGCTGGTCGAAGTGGTCCGCCACGACGGCTTCACCGCTGCCGCCGAGGCGGTCTTTACCACCCAGCCCACGCTCAGCAAGGCGGTCCGACAGCTGGAGGACGAGCTGGGCGAAGTGCTGCTGGAGCGCTCGCGGCATGGTGTGCGACTGACCCCGGCCGGCCAGATTGTCTACCGCCGTGCCCTGGCCTTGCTGGGCGAGCGCGAAGACATGCTGCGCGAGCTACAGGAGTTGCGCGGCCTGCAGCGCGGCGAACTGCACCTGGGCCTGGCCTCGTTGGGCAGCGATGTGCTGTTTGCCCCCGTCTTCGCCAGTTTCCGCCAACGCTACCCGCAGATCGAACTGCGCGTGCTGGAACGCGGCAGCGAGGCGCTGGAGGAAAGCCTGCGCGCCGGCGAGATCGAACTGGCCGCCAGCCTGCTGCCGGTCGCCGACGACCTGGACTGGCAACCAGTGCGCACCGAACCGCTGGTCGCGCTATTGCCAGCCAACCATGCACTGGCAGCACGCGCCAGTCTGCAACTGCAGGATCTGGCCGAGGTTCCATTCGTGTTGTTCGAAAAAGGCTTCATGCTCAACCGCCGCATCATCCAGGCCTGCATGGCGCGCGGTTTCACCCCGCGTGAGGTGAGCCGCAGTGCGCAACCGGACTTCATCGTCGCCTTGGTCGCCGCCGGCCTGGGCGTGGCAATGCTGCCTCGGATGATCGCGCAGGCAAGACTGCGACCAGATGTGGTGCTGGTGCCGCTGGATGAGCCGGAACTGGACTGGAAGATGGCCCTGGCCTGGCGCCGCGGCGGCTATCTCTCCGCTGCCGCGCAGGCCTGGTTGGCGCTGGTGGCAGAGCAGCATGGCGAGCTCGCGCGCGAGGGCTAGGTTTACACAGGGTGGTCACGCCCGCGCCGTTGCCGTCACAACCAGGCCCATGCCGGATTGCAGATTCATGCGCAAATGAAACCGCCAACATCCGATGATTCCAGGCACGGATCTGCATAGGCAATAGCCGCAGTCGCTGCATGCCAACTTCGCACGACACAAGCGATGCTCACGTTGCCGCGAGTGATGGATGAATTCCAGTTGCGATGCCTGCATCACGCTCCTCTGCGGACAGGCCAGCACACCGCTGCTGTCTTGAATCCTGCAACCCGCAAGCCAAGCTAGTTGCTCACCCTCGCCCGGCCATTGCCAGGCGGCGTACTGCAACATCCTTGGCGTGCACGCACGCCGCAGCCCGTATGCATGGCTTGTTCGGGCAGAAGCGAAACCGTAGGCCTGCAGCGTTTTCGCACAAAGTGTGTGAGTGCATGCAGCAGAAAAACATTGGCGCTTCCATTGCAGCGCTCACGCGCACAGACCAGTAGCCGCAGGCGGTTGTCCTACATCCACATAGGCGATACGAGAGTGAGCGAACGAGTGAAACCGCAATGAGGCAGGGCGAACAAACCCGCTGAACAACGCAGGCAAGCATTTCTAGACTGTACACCTGCTTGGTTACAGCTTGTTTACTGCCGCAAGGACATCACTTCGCCGCCTCTACAACGCATTGCTGCTGCCCGACGGGCTTACTCCGTGGGTGGTTGCATGCCCGACGGCCTTCGCACCATCCGCCCCAATGGGCGCCCTCCTTGCGCATCACCTTGTTCAGTGCAGGCATGCGCCGGCCTTGCCAGCGCATTCCCGACTGTTCACCCCCGAGGCGACGGAATCACCGTGCCTTCGCATCAACACTTCGAAAGGAAATACCCATGAAGCGTAAAACCCCCACGGCTCTGAAGATGGGCGCTGCCACCTTGGCGTTGTCGGCCCTGCTGTGCTCCTCCGCGCAAGCGGCATCGGGCACGGTCAACTTCAAGGGCGAGATCGTACAGTCCACCTGTGACGTCACCACGGCCAGCATCGATCAGACCGTCACCATCGGCAAATACCCGACCTCCCTGTTCAAGAAGATCGGCGACGTCTCCGCTCCCAAGAGCTTCAGCATCGGCCTGCAGAACTGTGCCGCCGGCACCTACACCCTGCGCTTTGACGGCATCGCCCCTCCGGGCCACCCGGAGTTGTTGGCCGTCAGCGCCGCCGCCGGCATAGGCATCGAAATTCTCGACAACAGCGACAAGGTCTTCCCGATCAATCAGAACATCACGGACCCGGCTGTCGTATCCATCGTTACCACCGAACCCTCCGGCAACGATGGCACTGCCACGGTCAACCTGAAGGCCCGCTACAAGTCCTTCGCAAAGACTGTGGGTGCCGGCGCAGCAGACGCCAGCTCAACGTTCTCCATCGAGTACCGCTAAGCAAGCCCAGTGCTGCCGGCAATGCCCGGCAGCACTGTTGCCCACCTGTCCCTCCTGGTAGCAAGCCTCTTCCAATGCCCCCATATGCCAACCCTCTCCATCGCCCTGCCCTGCTTCTGCTGGCAGGACTGCTATTCGTCATTGCCGGCGGCATCCAAACTGCGCGCGCCGCGGTGCACGTGGAGACCACCCGCGTCATATACAGCGGCAACGCTGCATCGGCCGCGCTCACCCTGACAAATCGCAGCACGCTGCCCTACATGGTGCAGGCCTGGCTCGACGACGGCGAGGCCATGGCCGAGGGCAAAGCCCTGCCAATGCTACTGACCCCGCCGTTGACGCAACTGTCCGCAGGCGAACAGGCCGTGCTCCGCGCGATCTATTCGGGCAATGGCTTGCCGCAGGACAAGGAGTCGCTCCTCTGGATAAATGTGCAGGAAATACCGCCACGTTCCGAAGCCAGCAACGTACTGCAGGTTGCCATCCGCACCCGTATCAAACTGTTCTATCGCCCCACCGCAGTCGAAGCCGATCTGGACGAAACCGCGCGGGCGCTGCAGTGGCGCCTGGTTGGCAGCCAGCTGCAGGTGAGCAACCCCGGTCCCCTGCATATCACCTTTGCCGAGCTGCAAGGCCAGCCAACAGCGGGGCCCGACAAGAAGGTCGACCTGGACATGCTTGCACCAGGCCAGTCCATGAGCGTTCCTGCCGCAACGCTTGATCTGCACGACAGCAGCCTGCTGCGCTTTTCCTACATCAATGACTTCGGCGGCACCACCGAGCTTGCAGACGTCGCCCTGACGCGCTGACGCCTCCGTCAAAGAGCCCAACCATGCTTCGCACAATCCGCGCCACCCTGCGGAGGGATAGTCTTGTCCCTCGATTGGCACCGCTCGCCGTCGCACTCAATACCCTGGGTATTGGTAGTGCGGTAGCGGCACCACAATTCAACCTCGACTTCCTGCGCGGCGCGCAGAGCGAAGACGATGTCGCCATGCTGTCGAACCCGGGCTCGGTGCTGCCCGGCACGTATCTGTTCTCGGTCTATCTCAATGGCGACGAAGTCGCGCGCGAACAAATCCCATTCGAGCGTCTTCCCAGCGGGGAGGTTCAGCCCTGCCTATCCAGCGCAAACCTGCAGTCCTGGAACATCCGCGTACCCAGCCACGACCAGGCGGTAGACGCGCAACCCAGCTGTGAAGTGGTACCAAGCCTGCTACCCGGAAGCAAACTCAGCTACAACGGTAACCAGCAGCGGCTGGATCTGCAGGTACCGCAGGTCCATCTGCAAACGTTACCGCGCGGCTACATCCGCCGTTCGCTGCGCGACCAGGGCATCAATGCGATGTTGCTGGAATATGCCATCACCGGCTCACATGACCGGCAAGACCACGCCGGCACCAGTGACTACCTGTTCGCCTCGATCAACAGCGGTTTGAACCTGGGCATGTGGCGCCTGCGGCATAGTGCCAACCTCAACCGCACCAGTAGTGAGCGCAGCGCCGCCAATCGCACGCAATGGCACTCTCGCAGTCTGCGCGCCGAAACCGATCTTGGCTCTCAGCGCAGCCGGCTGGTCCTCGGCGACACCTACACCTCGTACGGCGTTTTCGACAGCGTGCGCTTCCGTGGCGCAAGGCTAGCCAACGACGACGACATGCTCGCTTTCAGCCAACGCAGCTACGCACCCGTGGTACGCGGCATGGCCGCAAGCGGCGGCCGCGTCGAGGTGCGACAGGACGGGCAGCTTATCCACTCCATCAATGTTGCGCCCGGGCCTTTCGAGATCAAGGACATCGTTCCCAGCCGCATGAGCGGGGAGCTGGAAGTCTCGGTGATCGGGGCCGACGGCTCGCTACAGCGCCACCGCCAGGCATTCTCCGCCGTTGAGACCATGCTACGGCCGGGCCTGACCCACTATGAATTCAATGCCGGCACCCTGCGTAACGGTGAGGAACGTTACCAGCCAAGGTTTGTGCAGGCCACGCTTGCACGCGGCCTGCGTTCCAGCGCAACCCCTTACGGCGGCGTGCTGCTGGCCGAGAACTACCAATCCATCGCCTTTGGCGTGGCGCACGACCTGGGCAGCTTCGGCTCCGCTTCGATCGACATCAGCCACGCCCGCACACAACTTGCCGCTGGTGGTAGCCGTAGTGGCCAGAGCTACCGCTTCCTGTACTCCAAGTCATTGAACACCCATGGCACCGAATTCCGCCTGGTCGGCCACCGCTATTCCACATCGGGCTATTACGACCTCAGCGACGCAGCCAACGAGCGTGAGCAGTGGCGCAATGATCACTACGAAAGTTGGGACCATGATCTGGATACCGACGACAGTCGCCCACCTGGCTTGCCGGATGAGCGTCCACCTGCACGGCAACTGATAACAAGCGCGCGCTACCAGAACAAGCGCAACCACCTCGAGGTGGCGGTGGACCAACGCATCCTCGACGACTATTCACTCAACCTCAGCTACAACAGCCAGAACTACTGGGGATCAGATACCAGCGAACGCAATCTTCACCTGGGTTTCAACGGCCGCCTGGGCAGGGCCAATTACAGCCTGTTTTTTCGAGACACCCGTGCCCGCCGTGGTGGCAGCGACCGCAGCCTCGGGCTGTCGGTTACCGTCCCGCTTGGCCGCAAGCGCGCCGCGCGTGCCAATGCCAGCACAGCCTACAGCCATTCCCTCCGCACAGGCGCCAATTACCAGACCGGAATCAACGGCACGGCCCTGCATGGCGAAAAGCTCGGCTACGGTTTGAACCTTGGCCGCTCCGAACGGGGCGGCTCCGCTGCATTCAATGCCAATTACACCGGCAGCAAGGGATACCTCAGCTTCGGCGCCACCCAGGCCCGCGACTACCAACAGCTCAACTGGGGCGCCAGTGGCGCCTGGGTAGTCCATGCTGGCGGCCTCACCCTGGCGCAGTCGCTGCAGTCGAGCAATGTGCTTGTCCATGCCACCGACGGTGCCGGCATAGGCCTGGAGAACCGGACCGGAGTTCGACTGGACCGCCGGGGGTATGGCGTCATTTCCGGCGTGGCCGCCTATCGCAACAACCGCGTGGCCTTGCGCAGCGACGATCTCGGCGGCGATATCGATGCCAGCAGAATCAATGGAACCGTGGTTCCAACCCGTGGCGCATTGGTTCGCATGCATTTCGATACGCGGCGCGGCAACAACCTGATGATCCACTCCCGGCTCAGCAACGGCAAGCGTGTACCGATGGGCGCTGGCGTGTTCGACAAGCAGGGCCACAAACGCGGCGTGGCCGGCCCCGACGGTGCCCTGTTCGTCAGTGGCGTGCGCGCCGATGACAGCCTGTCGGTGCGCTGGGGACAGGAAACCTACCAGGCCTGTGAACTGCACCTGGCCTCGCTGCGCCTACCCGCCACCACGAGCAAGCACCAGGGCTACCGAAATGTGGACCTGCAGTGCACCCAATCCGCAGCGCTTCCCCGAGATCGACCATGACCTACCTGATTCGAAACCTGTCCCTGCTGCTGATGCTGCTCCTGCCACAGGCCGCAGCAGCAATGTCCTGCAAGGAATCATTCTCCGAGGCAGTACACCAGCAGATCAACCTGCAGAACGACATCACCATTTCGCGCGGCGATGCTGTACGCGGCAGACTGCTGTGGCGTTCGGAGGAATACAGCATCAGCTTCCGTTGCCTGGACGCGCAGTCCACACCCGAAGGTGAGTACGCTTTCTTTTATTGGGATCCAGACAATACCGTCGCCCAGATCCACCCTTCCATCGAGGTCGGGGTGACCATCGACAACACCGACTACCGCATCAGCGGTGGTTCGGCACGGCTATTGGTCGGGGCCGGCACGCGACTGCCTGCTAACCGCCCCAACTGCAAAAAATACTGGAATCATTCCAAAGCAAAGCGCTGCGCCACCTCCAACGTTCTCGGCATTACCTTCTCGATCTACATCAAAGCCACAGGCTTCCCACCGCCAGCCAACGGCCTGATCAACGGCAACCGAACCTACGATCTGTTCCAGGTCGACGGTGATGGCGGCTTGAACTCCGCCCCGCGCTCCAATTACCGCGCAGGAATAGGCGGCCTGGGCCATATCCGTTTCGTCGCCTGCAATCCGGAGATACGGATCATGGGCAACGCAGGAAGCACCATCAATTTCGGCAAAATCATCCGCTCCACCATTCATATTGGCGAAACCAATAGGATGCCCTTCTGGGTCGTGGTCGACATGACACACGCCAACGCAGGCAACCAGTGCAACCAGCAAATGTTGGTCGCGACCTTCGATACAACGAACAGATTGTTTGAAGGCATGGTCATCATGCCGCGCAAAAATGACAACTTTGGCATCGTATTGTCCGACCCCAAAAGCACCGAGCGCTACATACAGATGAAGAAGTCCATTCCCCTCGGCACGGCAAACAACAGCATGACCTTCCATGAATTTCGGGCGGCCATGTACTGGATGGATGAGAGGCCGGCGCTGGGGCCCTTCTCGGCAACGGCCACGGTGAACGTCACCTTTCGTTGATAGCCGAGATCAGCGCCCCGCGTATTGATTGCGGAGCAGCGGATAGCCTCTGGTAGTGCCGAGCCATGCTCGGCAAAGGGCGGTACCCGCAATCCAACCGCCAGGCATGGCGCGGAATTGGGCGACACCGGCAATGCCTCTGCCGAGCATGGCTCGGCACTACCGTGTTCCCGCAGCATCGGTTGTACCGAAGATATGCCGCGTATTGCGAGCCTGTAAACAAGAAGCCCACGCAGGACGTGGGCTTCTTGTTTCACCGCAGGCTGCAATCGCAGCCCAGCAGCGGGATCACTCCCACTCGATCGTCGCCGGCGGCTTGCCGGAGATGTCATAAACCACGCGCGAGACGCCACGCAGTTCGTTGATGATGCGGTTGGAGACGCGGCCGAGGAAGTCGTACGGCAGGTGCGCCCAATGCGCGGTCATGAAGTCGATGGTCTCCACTGCGCGCAGTGCGATCACCCACTCATACGCACGTGCATCGCCCACCACGCCCACCGACTTGACCGGCAGGAACACCGCGAACGCCTGGCTGGTCTTGTCGTACAGGTCAGCAGCACGCAGTTCTTCGATGAAGATCGCATCGGCCTTGCCCAGCAGCTCGGCGTACTCACGCTTCACTTCGCCGAGGATGCGCACGCCCAGGCCCGGGCCCGGGAACGGATGGCGATAGACCATCGCACGCGGCAGACCAAGCTCGACGCCGAGGCGACGCACTTCGTCCTTGAACAGTTCGCGCAGCGGCTCAACCAGCTTGAGCTTCATGTCCGCCGGCAGGCCGCCCACGTTGTGGTGGCTCTTGATGACGTGCGCCTTGCCGGTCTTGCTGCCGGCCGACTCGATCACGTCCGGATAGATCGTGCCCTGCGCCAGCCACTTGGCATTGCTGAGCTTGTTCGATTCTTCATCGAAGATCTCGACGAACAGGTTGCCGATGACCTTGCGCTTGGCTTCCGGATCGCTGACACCTTCCAGTGCCTTGAAGTAACGGTCGGCCGCATTCACGCGCACGACCTTGACGCCCATGTTGTCGGCCATCATCTGCATGACCTGGTCGCCTTCCTGGAAGCGCAGCAGGCCGGTGTCGACGAACACGCAGGTCAGCTGTTCACCGATGGCCTTGTGCAGCAGCGCGGCTACCACCGAGGAATCAACGCCGCCGGACAGGCCGAGGATGACCTCATCGCTGCCAACCTGCTCACGTACGCGGGCGATCTGGTCGTCGATGATGTTGGCAGCGGTCCACAAGGTGGCGCAGCCGCAGATATCGGTGACAAAGCGCTTCAGCAGCGCCGAGCCCTGCTTGGTGTGGGTCACTTCCGGGTGGAACTGCACGCCGTACCAACGCTTTTCCTCGTTGGCCATTGCGGCCACCGGAATGCGATCGGTCACCGCGGTGATGGCGAAGCCCGGCGGCACGTGGGTAACGTGGTCGCCGTGGCTCATCCACACATCCAGACGCGGTTCGCCGTTGTGGTCGGACAGGCCGCCCAGCAGCGCATCGTTGCCCTGCAGCTTCACTTCAGCATGGCCGAACTCGCGCTGGTCAGCGGCTTCGGTGCCCCCACCCAGCTGCTTGGCCATGGTCTGCAGGCCGTAGCAGATGCCCAGCAGCGGCAGGCCGCTGTCGAACACCTCCTGCGGCGCAGCCGGTGCGCCTGGCAGCGTGGTGGTTTCCGGGCCGCCGGACAGGATGATGCCCTTGGCACCAAAGGCGGCGATCTCGGCCGGATCGTGGTCCCAGGCCCAGATTTCGCAATAGACGCCGAACTCGCGGATGCGACGCGCGATCAGCTGCGTGTACTGTGCGCCGAAATCGAGGATGAGGATCTTGTCGTTATGGATGTTGGTCATAAAGCCCGGCAAGTGATCAATGAAAACGGGAGGCGATGCAAAACAAAAGGCGGATAGAGAAAGAGGAACGGGACCAGGTCCACGTTCCTCTTCTGCTTACCGCATCAAGCGCGGTAGTTCGGCGGCTCTTTGGTGATCTGCACGTCGTGGACGTGGCTCTCACGTTGGCCGGCGCCGCTGATCTTGACGAAGTTCGGCTTGGTGCGCATTTCTTCGATGGTGGCGCAACCGACATAACCCATGGTCGCGCGCAGGCCACCGATGAGCTGGTGGATGATGCCGCCAACCGGGCCGCGATACGGCACGCGGCCTTCAATGCCTTCGGGCACCAGCTTGTCGGCGGTAGCCGCGTCCTGGAAATAGCGGTCCTTGGACCCCTTCTCCATTGCCGCCAGCGAACCCATGCCACGGTAGCTCTTGTAGGAGCGGCCCTGGAACAGTTCGGTTTCGCCCGGCGATTCCTCGGTGCCGGCCAGCAGGCCACCGATCATCACCGTCGATGCACCGGCGGCAAGCGCCTTGCCGATGTCACCGGAATAACGAATGCCACCGTCAGCAATCAGCGGGATGCGATCCTGCAGCGCTTCGGCCACCAGGTCGATCGCGGTGATCTGCGGCACGCCGACACCGGCGACCACGCGGGTGGTGCAGATCGAGCCCGGGCCGATACCGACCTTGACCGCGTCGGCACCGCAATCGAGCAGCGCCAGTGCGGCTTCGCCAGTGCAGATATTGCCGCCGACAACCTGCACGTTCGGGAAGTTCTTCTTCACCCAACGCACGCGGTCCAGCACGCCCTGCGAATGGCCGTGCGCGGTGTCCACCACCAGCACGTCTACGCCGGCAGCGACCAGCGCCTCGACGCGACGATCGGTGTCGCCACCCACGCCAACCGCAGCACCCACCAGCAGGCGCGTTGCGGCGTCCTTGGCAGCGTTGGGGTTGTCGGTCTTCTTCTGGATGTCCTTGACCGTGATCAGGCCGCGCAGTTCGAACGCGTCATTGACCACCAGTACTTTTTCGATGCGGTTCTTGTGCAGCAGCGACAGCACTTCATCCGAGGCCGCGCCTTCCTTGACCGTGATCAGGCGATCTTTCTTGGTCATGATGTGGCGGACCGGATCGTCCAGCTCGGTTTCAAAGCGCATGTCACGATGAGTGACGATGCCGGCCAGCTGGCCGTCGCTGCCCACCACCGGCACGCCGGAGATGTTGTGCGCCTGGGTCAGTGCCAGTACGTCGCGGATCGTGGTTTCAGGGCCAACGGTAATCGGGTCGCGGATCACGCCGGACTCGAACTTCTTGACCTTGGCCACTTCGGCCGCCTGCTGCTCGACGCTCAGGTTCTTGTGCAGGATGCCGATGCCGCCGATCTGTGCCATGGCAATGGCAAGACGTGCTTCGGTAACGGTATCCATGGCAGCCGAGACAATCGGCAACTTCAACCGCAGGTCGCGCGTCAGCCGCGTGCCGAGGTCAACGTCCTTAGGCAGAACGATGGAGTGAGCGGGGACGAGAGAAACGTCATCGTACGTTAGTGCTTCAGCCTGGATGCGCAGCATCGGCGTGCCCGGTAGATGTGGGGAAGCGCGACATTTTACCCTTATTTGGCCGCCGATGGCAGGGGGCAGGTGCGACGCAGTGTCGCGCTGGCGAGGGGGTATTCAGGAATTGAGGCGGCCATGTAGTGCCGAGCCATGCTCGGCAGAGGCATTACCGGGAAGCTTCACCTGTAGAGCCGAGCCATGCTCGGCCAGGACCTTATACACAACTGAAGCTGCGTCAGAA
>NZ_LDJJ01000087.1 GCF_001431465.1 Stenotrophomonas terrae
AAAGGGAGGGCTCAGCTCCCCAGCGCGCCAACCACCACTGTAGTGCCGAGCCATGCTCGGCAGGGGCGTTACCAACAAAGCCAACGACTAAAAAACCACCACCCCACATACGAAAAAGGCGGCCAATGGCCGCCCTTTCCTCAACACATCCAGCAACCAAGCCTCAAAGCTTGTAACCGGAGTGGATCGAAACAATACCCGCGCTCAGGTTCTTGTAATGGCAGCGGCCAAAACCGGCCTCGCTCATCATCGCCTTCAGCTCTTCCTGCGGCGGGTGCTTGCGGATGCTCTCGGCCAGGTACTGGTAGCTGTCGGCATCGCCGCGCGCGAACAGCTTGCCCAGCTTCGGCAGCACCTTGAACGAATGGAAGTCATAGATCGGCTTGAACCAATCCACGGTCACTTCCGAGAACTCCAGCACGCGCGCCTGCCCGCCAACCTTCAGTACGCGGTACATCTCGCGCAGCGCCGCTTCCTTGTCGGTGACATTGCGCAGGCCGAAGGAAATGGTCACCAGATCAAAGCTCTGGTCCGGGAACGGCAACGCCTCGGCGTTGAGCTGTACCCACTCGAAGCCCGCGACCTGGCCGCGGTTGGTCAGCCGGTCACGGCCCACCGACAGCATGCCGGCGTTGATATCACCCAGCACCACACTGCCTTCGGCGCCGATGCGCTCCTTCAGCAGCACCGCGATATCGCCGGTACCGCCAGCCAGATCCAGCACCCGGTCACCCGGCTTCACCTGCGCGGTGGCTACGAAGTAGCGCTTCCACAGCCGGTGGATACCCAGGCTCATCAGGTCGTTCATCACGTCGTAGTTGTCGGCCACGGAAGTGAACACCTGGCCGACAAGCTTCTGCTTGTCCTTGGCCGGTACATCGCGGAAGCCGAAGTGGGTGGTGCCGGTCTTGTAGGGGGATTCGCTCATGGCGCCGATTATCGCACCGACAGCCCGATTGCGGCGCCGGCAGGCTGAATCCGGCCGTTATGATGGCCCGCACAGCACCATGAGGACCCTGCATGATCACCACCCCGGATTACCGCGCCCTGCTTGAAACCGCCATCACCGAAGCCCGCCAGGGCCTGGCCGAAGGCGGCATCCCGATTGGTGCGGCCCTGTACCACAACGATGGCCGCCTGCTCGGCTGTGGCCACAACCGCCGCATCCAGGAAGATGACCCGTCCATCCACGGTGAAACCGACGCCTTCCGCAAGGCCGGCCGCCAGCGCGGCTACCGCAACACCATCATGGTCACCACCCTGGCGCCGTGCTGGTACTGCAGTGGGCTGGTGCGGCAGTTCAACATCGGCACCGTCGTGGTCGGCGAATCGGTCAGTTTTGCCGGCGGGATCGACTGGCTCAGGGACAACGGGGTCAAGGTGATCGACCTGAACGACGCCGGCTGCATCGAGATGATGGGCCGCTATATCGCCGAGAACCCAGACGTCTGGAATGAAGATATCGGGGAATAACCCGGCCGAATATGAACAGCCACCCTGTCGTCTCATCAGGGAATAAGACGCTGTAGCCAGATCGTAAGAAAAACAGCGTTATGCTCGGGGTACAGGGGCACTGCCATCGAGGTGAAGCGATGTATACGACGCCCATCCAAAACAGCAGTCGCCGATCACTCCAGCTTGCTGGGGAGCAATTGCGACAGCAGTACGCACAACATCGCTGCACGGCACCGTTCTGGGATGCTTACCAACAGGTTCAACGCGACCTGGTAGCTGCCTTCCCGGAACATCAGGCCGAGTTATGCAACCGCTTGGCGGTATTCGCCCAGCGTTTGGGCGCGGTTGAAAAGGCTCAGTTACTGGAGCTTGCGGAACACGAAGTGTAAGAAGAACCGGGCCTGGCCCGGTTTTTTTTGCCTTGTTTTGTAGTGCCGAGCCATGCTCGGCAGAGGCATTAGCGGTGAAGCCCCTGCCGAGCATGGCTCGGCACTACGCCCTCTCCCTTTTTGGGCCGAAGAATCTGCCCCCTCCCTTTGGCCGAAGGCCAAGGGGAGGGCTGGGGAGGGGTTGGCTCTTGAGCCTTTCCGGCATTGCCTGCTTCGCGGCTTACGCCGCTCCTACAAAGCTCCGGATGTGCTGGGAAAGCCCCTGCCGAGCATGGCTCGGCACTACCTGACTGGTTTCTTTGTGGGAGCGGCGTAAGCCGCGAAGCTCGCATCGCTGAAATCACCACGATGTGGGTCATCTGATCAATCGCCAGCTTCGCGGCTTATGCCGCTCCTACAAAACCGCAGATGCGCTGGGAAAGCCCCTGCCGAGCATGGCTCGGCACTACGCCGCTCCAACAAAATTACAAAACGGCCAAAAACAAAAGGCGCCTTTCGGCGCCTTCTGCATTTCACTGCCCTGCCCGCTTACTGCTGCGGCAGGTCGCCGTTCTTGGCCAGTTGCTTGCGGTTGAATACCCGCTGCACCACCACGAAGAACAGCGGGATGAAGAACAGGCCCAGCAAGGTGCCGACCACCATGCCGCCGAGCACGCCGGTACCGATGGCGCGCTGTGCACCCGAACCGGCACCGGAGGCGATTGCCAGCGGCAATACGCCCAGACCGAACGCGAGCGAGGTCATGATGATCGGACGCAGACGGTCGCGGACCGCATGCATCGTCGCTTCGATCACGCCCGCACCCTTCTCCAGATGTTCCTTGGCGAATTCGACGATCAGGATCGCGTTCTTCGAGGTCAAGCCTACCGTGGTCAACATCGCCACCTGGAAGTACACGTCGCGCTCCATGCCGCGCATGGTGTTGGCCAGCACCGCGCCGAGAATACCCAGCGGCGCAACCATCAACACCGCGGTTGGCACGCTCCAGCTTTCATACAGTGCAGCCAAGCACAGGAACACAATCAGCAGCGACAGCGTGTACAGCAGCGGCGTCTGCGAACCGGCTTCGCGTTCCTGGTAGGACACGGCCGTCCATTCGATGGTGAAGCCCGGCGGCAACTGCTTGGCCAGCTTTTCCACTTCCAGCATGGCGTCACCCGAGGCCACACCCGGTGCGGCTTCGCCCTGGATTTCCAGTGCGGAGACACCGTTGTAGCGCTCCAGGCGCGGCGAGCCGTAATCCCAACGCTGGCTGGCGAAGGCCGAGAACGGCACCATCTCGCCGGCGCTGTTCTTCACCGTCCACAGGTTGAAGTCTTCCGGGTTCATGCGGAAGGGATCATCCGCCTGCACGTAGACGCGCTTGACCCGGCCACGGTCGATGAAGTCATCGACATAGCTCGAACCCCAGGCAGTGGCCAGGGTGCCGTTGATCGCATCCAGCGACAGACCATGCGCGCCGGCCTTGGCCACGTCGATGTCCAGACGCAGCTGCGGGGTGTCGTCCAGACCGTTCGGGCGCACATTGGCCAGCAGCTTGCTCTGCCCGGCCGCACCCAACAGCTGGTTGCGTGCATTGACCAATGCATCATGGCCGGCGCCGCTGTTGTCCTTCAGGAAGAAGGTGTAACCCGAGGCGATACCCAGCTCCGGCATGGCCGGCGGCGGGAAGGCGAAGATGAAGGCATCCTTGATCTGGCCAAGGGCGGCCATCGCACGGCCGGTGATCGGGCCTACACCCTGGTCGGCACTGCGCTCGCTCCAGTCCTTGAGCTTGACGAAGGCCATGCCCGAGTTCTGGCCCATGCCCGAGAAGCTGAAGCCCTGCACCGAGAACACCGATTCAACGGCGTCCTTCTCGTTCTTCAGGAAGTGGTCTTCCAGCTTGTAGATCGACTCCAGGGTACGTTCCTGGGTAGCACCCACCGGCGCGTTGACCAGCGCCATCAGGATGCCCTGGTCTTCGTTGGGCAGGAACGAGCTGGGCAGGCGTACGAACAGCAGGCCCATCACCACCGCCAGCGCCAGGAACACCGCCATGAAGCGGCCCGGACGGTTGAGGATGCCGCGTACGCCACGCTGGTAGGTGCCGCTGGTGCGGTCAAAGCCGTTGTTGAACCAGTTGAAGAAGCTGCCCGAGATGCCCTTGTGCGCAACGTGGTGCTCGCCCTTCTTCAGCGGCTTGAGCATGGTGGCGCACAGCGCAGGGGTCAGCACGATGGCGACCAGCACCGACAAGGCCATCGCCGACACAATCGTTGCCGAGAACTGTCGATAGATGACGCCAGTGGAGCCGCTCATGAAGGCCATCGGCACGAACACCGCCGACAGCACCAGGCCGATGCCGACCAGCGCGCCGGTGATCTGGCTCATCGATTTGCGGGTGGCTTCCAGCGGCGACAGTCCTTCCTCGGACATGATGCGCTCGACGTTCTCCACCACCACGATGGCGTCATCCACCAATAGACCGATCGCCAGCACCATGGCGAACATGGTCAGCATGTTGATCGAGAACCCCAGCACCGAGAGGATGCCGAAGGTACCCAGCAACACCACCGGCACGGCGATGGTCGGGATCAGGGTGGCGCGGAAGTTCTGCAGGAACAGGTACATCACCACGAACACCAGCACGATGGCTTCAAGCAGCGTCTTGACCACGCCCTTGATCGACACCTTCACGAACGGGGTGGTGTCGTACGGAATCACCGCCTTCAGGCCGGCCGGGAAGTTGGCACGCAGTTCGTCCAGGGTCTTGCTGACGCCCTCGGCGGTTTCCAGCGCGTTGGCACCGGTGGCCAGGGTGATGGCCAGGCCCGAGGCCGGCTTGCCGTTGTAGCGGGTAACGAAGTCGTAGGTTTCCGCGCCCAGCTCGACGCGGGCTACATCGCCCAGTTTCAAGGTGGAGCCGTCGAGTTCAGTGCGCACAACAATGTTGCGGAACTGCTCCGGCGTCTGCAGGCGGTCCTGCGCGTTGATGGTGGCGTTGAGCTGCTGGCCCTTCACCGCCGGCGCACCGCCCAGCTGACCCACCGCAACCTGCGCGTTCTGCGCCTGTACCGCGGCGGTCACTTCGCTGACCGATACCTTGTAGGTCTGCAGCTTGGTCGGATCCAGCCAGATGCGCATGGCGTACTTGCCGCCGAACACCTGGATCGAGCCCACGCCCGGCACGCGGCTGAGCGGGTCGACGATGTTGGAACCCACGTAGTCGGAGATGTCGTTCTCATCCATGCTGCCGTCTTCGGAGACGAAGCCCAGCACGTTGAGGAAGCCCGAGCTGGACTTGGCGACGTTGATGCCCTGGCGCTGCACTTCCTGCGGCAGCAACGGCATGGCCAGCTGCAGCTTGTTCTGCACCTGCACCTGGGCGATGTCCGAGTCGGTGCCGCTCTGGAAGGTCAGCGTGATGCTGGCCTGGCCATTGGAGGAGCTGTTGGAGGAGAAGTACATCAGGCCATCCAGGCCCTTCATGTTCTGCTCGATGATCTGCGTCACCGAATCCTCCACCACCTTGGCCGAAGCGCCCGGGTAGTTGGCGGAAATGGACACCGCAGGCGGCGCGACCTCGGGATACATCGAGATCGGCAGCTTGATCATGGCCAGCGCACCGGCAAGCATGATGATGATGGCAATGACCCACGCAAAGATGGGCCTGTCGATAAAGAAGCGAGCCATGTATTTCTCCGCTTACTGCTTGTCGGCCGGCGCCGCGGCAGGCGCGGCGGCAGGCTTGGCGGCTTCGGCACCCTTCTCGGTGGCCTGCACCGGCATCCCCGGGCCAATCTTCTGCAGGCCTTCGACGATGACCTTGTCGCCGGCCTTCAGGCCGTCTTCGACCAGCCACTTGTCACCGATGGTGCGGCTGACCTTGACCGGGCGAACGGCAACCTTGCCATCGGCATCGACCACCATCGCCGAGGTATCACCCTTGGGATCACGCGCAATGCCCTGCATCGGCACCAACAGCGCGTTCGGGCGCACTCCGCTACCCAGCACCGCACGCACGAACATGCCCGGCATCAGCATCTGGTCCGGGTTTTCGACCCGCACGCGCATCAGATAGCTGCCGGTGGTCGGGTCGACGCTGACTTCGGAGAACTCCAGCTTGCCCTTGTGGGCATAGGTGCTGCCGTCTTCAAGCACGATGTCGACCGGCAGTTCCGAGGCGCCTTCCAGGCGGCCGGCAGCCAGTTCGCGGCGCAGCTGCAGCAGCTCGGCCGAGGACTGGGTGACGTCGATGTAGATCGGGTCGAGCTGGTTGATGGTGGCCAGCGGCTCGGCCTGGCCAGCGCTGACCAGCGCGCCCTGGGTAACCGAAGACTTGCCGATCTGGCCGCTGATCGGTGCGGTGATGCGGGCATAACCCAGCGTCACATTGGCGGCATCCAACGAAGCGCGCGCGGCCAGCACATCGGCCTCGGCCTGCTTCCAGGTGGCCTGCGCGTTTTCGTCATCCTGCGCGCTGATCACCTTGGACTTGACCAGCTCGGCACTGCGGCGTGCTGCCAGGCGGGCGGCGTTGGCGGTCGCTTCGGCGCGGGCCAGCTGCGCACGGGCGCTGTTGGCCTGGGCGCGGTAGGCGGCGTCATCCAGCTGGTACAGCGGCTCACCCGCCTTGACCACGCTGCCTTCGGTGAACAGGCGCTTGGCGATGATGCCGCTGACCTGCGGGCGCACTTCGGCAACCTGGTAGCCATTGGCACGGCCAGCCAGTTCGCGGGTCAAGGTGACGGTTTCCGGCTTCAGCGTCACCACCGTGACCTGACCGGGACCACCCTGCTGCGGCTGCTCACCGCCGCCCTTGCAGGCAACGAGCGCAACGGATAGTGCGAGAGAAAGCGCGACAAGACGGTAGCGACTGATAGCAGGCATGGGAGAGGAGCTCAATGAGGAAAAGTGGCGCTCGAGGATCGGCGGAACATGGGATATGCAGTCGCATACCCCTCCATACCGCATACGTTACGGGTACAGCGGTGGCAACCGCCACCACTACACACAGCATCGACACCCTGCAGAGCAAGCTGCGGAAATATACATACATACACGCATGTTTGTAAACGGCTACAATTCAGGCCGGTTTCATCCAGCATTTGCACAGCGCAATGGCCAGAAAGACCAAACAAGAGGCATTAGCCACCCGCGAAGGCATCCTGGATGCCGCGCTGGCCTGCTTCCATGAACATGGCGTTGCCGGCACCTCGCTGGCGGCGATAGGCGAGCGTGCGGGGTTTTCCCGCGGCGCGGTGTACTGGCACTTCAAGAACAAGAGCGAAGTGCTGGAAGCGATGATCAACCGCGAGCGTGTGCACTTCATCAACCGCCTGCGCCAGGCCTACTCGCCCGACCGCATCACCCCGGTACAGGACCTGCGCTCGGCCATGCTGATCTCGGTCAGCGAAATCGCCCGCGACCAGCGCCTGCGCGACATGATGGAAATCATGCTGCGCAACGACCTGTCGGCCGAAAGCCTGGCCATGCAGCAGCTGCAGCGCGACAGCGTGGACGAGGAGATGGATATTTTCCGGCGCGCCCTGCTGCGCGCACAGGAACTGGGCCAGCTGCGCGACGGCGTCAACATCAATACCCTCGCCCGCATCCTGCACGCCTGTCTGGTCGGCGTGTTGTACGGCGCAATGCTGCAGCCGGAGCATTTCGATCTTGAGGGCGACAGCCGCGAGACGATGGATGCAATGCTGAGTTACTACGTGACCCCGGGTGTCTTCGTCCCCGGCACCGAACCGCTACCGCTGCCAACCCCCGACCCAGCGGCCTGAACGCCGGTCGCAGACGCGTGGTTGTTGTGGGAGCGGCGTAAGCCGCGAAGCAAGCGAAGGCTGAAGCTGAAGCCAAAGCCAAAGCCAAAGCAAAAGCAAAAGCAAAAGCACCCCTCCCAACCCT
>NZ_LDJJ01000088.1 GCF_001431465.1 Stenotrophomonas terrae
TTGTGGGAGCGACGTCAGTCGCGAAGCTGGTGTTTCTTCCGCGAGCAGCAGCCTTGGGATCTGATGACCCATCTGCTTCGCGGCTTACGCCGCTCCCACAAAAGCACAGCCCGCACTAAACAAGAATGGCGCCTTGCGGCGCCCTTCTGCTTCAACGGCCGCAGCCTTCCAGCTTCAGGTTTTGCCCGGGCTTGAGTGCATAAGCCGGTGCGCGCAGGCCATTGGCACGAGCCAACGCCGGCAGTTCGCACTGGAAACGACTGGCGATGCCGCCGAGGGTGTCGCCGCGGGCAACCTTGTAACTGCGCGCGGCACGTCGTGCAGGTGCAGCCGGACGCGGCGCAGCCACCGGGGCGGCTACCGGCGCAACGGCCTGTGCAGCCTGCATCGCCTGCACATCACCCACCGCCACGCTGCCAGTGAAGCTCGCCGCCGAAGGCCGCTTGATCGCGGCGTTCAGATCGGCGGTGATCAACGCACGCGCCAGATCGGCACGCGGACCACTCACGCAATAACGGTTGTACAGACCGGCAATGCGGGTGGTGGCATTGATGGTAGTACCCGACGGTATCCAGCCGTCCGCTTCATAGCGCGGGTTGAGGTTGCGCAGTGCGCGCATATAGCCGTCACGGGTACCGGTGCTGCCCAGGCAGATGGTCAGCTCATAGATGGTGGTGGATTTGGCTAGGCGAATGGTCGCCGGCTGCGCATTGATCTTCGGGAACTCCACGCCGTACTGCTGCGGGTGCAGGAAGATCCACGCCGCGGCAATCACCATCGGCACATAGTCCTTGGTCTCGCCCGGGAACTGGTTGTACGAGGTATCGGTCCAGAAGCTCTGGCCACCGGTCTCGCGGTAGATGCGCGCGGCGCGTCCTTCGCCACCGTTGTAGGCGGCCAGGGCGTACTCGATGTTCTTGTTGAGCCCGCGCATGCGCTCGTTCATGTAATCGGCGCTGGCGCTGGCGGCACTGCGCGGATCAAAGCGGGTGTCGAAGCCGGTGCCGTCGGGGCCCAGCCCGAAGCGGCGGCCGGTGGCCGGCATGAACTGCATCAGGCCCGCGGCACCCACCCGCGACGACGCATGTACGCGGCCATTGGATTCCTTGGCCATGATGCCGAACAACAAAGCCTCAGGCAGCGCGTCCTTTTCCCACTCCGGCCACATCACCGCGCGCAGGTTCATGTAGTTCTCGTAGCTGGTCAGCAGCGAGGGGCGCATGTCGGTGAGCCAACGGCGGATGCCGGCCTGGATGGCCGGGTTGTACTCGACCATGTCATCGAAGGCGTGGCGGTGATCATTGAGCAGGGCCGCCGCACGCGCGGCTTCAGGAACATCGGCGATCAGTGGCGCGATATGGTCGGGATCGGCTTCCAGCGGACCACCATCCTCACCCTCGGCGCTGCCGCTGGCGTCGGCGCGCTGCTTGAGCAGGCGCTTGTAGGTGGCCAGCAGATTGCTGACCTGGCAACCCTTCTGCGCGATACAGGCGCTGATCACGTCTTCCATGTCTTCCAGCGCGGCATCGCCTTCGCTGGCGCCCTTGGGGTCGGCATTGGCAACCAGTACCAGTGCGTCGCTGTAACGCTTTTCAGCCACCGTCATCCGTGCCTCGATGGCATCCACCTTGACCTTGTCCCGGGCCGAGATCGCATGGGCGGCCGGAACCACGGTCAACAACGAGGTCGCCAGCAACAACGACCAAGGACGAGCGGATAACAGGGATACGGGCATCAGCAGCACTGCATGACAAAGGTGAGGCAGGGTAGCTGGCAGACAGACCCGGGGGCAACATTGCCACCGCAGCGATACAGTCGGCCGTTAGAATCCTCCCTTCATTCACCAATGAGTGCCTCCATGGACCCGATCCTGCTCGGCAAAGGCGTCACCGACGACATCGCCGTCACCCTACTCCCACGCTTCGGCAACCGCCACGGCCTGGTGGCGGGCGCTACCGGTACCGGCAAGACGGTGACCTTGATGACGCTGGCCGAGGGCTTCTCGCGGTTGGGCGTGCCGGTATTCATGGCCGATGTGAAGGGCGATGTGGCCGGCCTGGCGGTTGCTGGCGAGGGCGGCGAGAAGCTGGCCCAGCGCGCGGCCGAAATCGGCGTCGACGGCTTTGCGCCAGCGGCCAGCCCGGTGGTGTTCTGGGACCTGTACGGCAAGCTCGGCCACCCGGTGCGCACCACCGTCAGCGAGATGGGCCCCACCCTGCTCGCGCGCATCCTGGAGCTCAACGACACCCAGTCCGGCGTGCTCGATATCGTGTTCAAGCTGGCCGACGACCGCGGCCTGCTGCTGCTCGACCTGGATGACCTGCGCGCCCTGCTGGGCCTGGTGGCCGAGGAACGCAAGGACATCTCCACCGAATATGGCCTGGTCAGCGCGCAGTCGGTGGCCGCGATCCAGCGCTCGCTGCTGCGTCTGTCACAGGACGGCGGCGAAGCCTTCTTCGGCGAGCCGGCGCTGGAACTGGCCGACATCATGCGGGTCAACCACGACGGCCGCGGCGTGGTCGGCATCCTCGCCGCCGCCCAGCTGATCCTCAAGCCGCGCCTGTATTCCACCTTCCTGCTGTGGCTGCTGTCCGAGCTGTTCGAGCAGCTGCCGGAAGTGGGCGACCTGGAAAAACCCAAGCTGGTCTTCATCTTCGACGAAGCCCACCTGTTGTTCGACGATGCACCGCCAGCGCTGGTGCAGCGCATCGAGCAGGTGGTGCGGCTGATCCGCTCCAAGGGCGTGGGCGTGTACTTCTGCTCCCAGTTCCCGGACGACGTGCCCGGCAACATCCTTGGCCAGCTCGGCAACCGCGTGCAGCACGCCCTGCGCGCCTTCACCCCGCGCGACCAGAAAGCGGTCAAGACCGCAGCCGAAACCTTCGTACAGAACCCCAAGCTCGACGTGGTCGCCACCCTGTCGCAGCTGGGTACCGGCGAGGCGCTGGTGTCCACGCTGCAGGACAAGGGCATTCCCTCACCGGTGCAGAAGACCCTGATCGCCCCGCCCCGCTGCCGCATGGGCTCGATCACCGATGCCGAGCGTGCCCAGGTGCGCGCCGGCAGCCCGGTTGGCACCCGCTACGACACCGCCGTCAACCGCGAATCGGCCGCCGAACTGCTGGCCCAACGGGCGGAGAAAGCCGTCGAGCAGGCGCAGGCACCGGCGGCCCGCACCCGCCAGCAGGACGAGGCACAGGAGGGCGGTTTCGGCCAGAGCATCAAGGACGCGATCTTTGGCACCAAGCGCCGCCAGGGCATGATCGAGACCATGGCCAAGCAGACCACCCGCACCGTGGGCACCAAGCTGGGCAACCAGATCGTGCGCGGCATCCTCGGCAGCATTTTCGGCGGCAAGCGCTGACTACCACGCCTGGGCCGGCCCATTGCCGGCCCTCCATCGCAGGCGTCACAATCTGCGTCTGACTCTCGGGGGAATGTCATGGAAGACCGCAAGCGCGGCGCAAATGCGCACCGCCCACAACCGTTCTGGCAACGACTGCCGGCAATCACGCTTTATCCGGTGCGTGGCTCGGCGTTGTATTCGCTGATCGCGCTCACCCTGTGCACCCTGCTGACCTGGTTGCCGGCCATAGGCTGGCTGCTTGGCATCGTCACCTGGGTGGCGATCTACCGCTACGCCTTCGAGATCCTGCGCGAAACCGCCAACGGCCGCATGGCCTCGCCCGAGAACACCCTCAGCAGCAGCGACGGCACCGTCATACGCCTGCTCGGCCTGATGATCCTGATGGGCGTCTTCGTGGTGACGGTGGCGATCTTCCTCGGCCCGATAATTGGCCTGCTCACGCTCGCCGCGGTGGTCCTGCTGCAGCCCGGCTGCGTGATCTCGCTGGCGATGGACGGCAGCCTGCGTCATGCCGCCAATCCCGCCACCTCGATCACCATCGCGCTGCGGATTGGCTGGCCCTATCTGGCCGCCTTCCTGCTGCTGTTCGTCATCCAGGCCAGCGCCTTGACCGCCGGCCAGTGGCTGCACACCTTCATGCCGCCGGTGGTAGGCGAGCTGGTGCTCAATTTCTTCAGCATCTGGGGCTTGTTCAGCGCCTTCCATCTGCTTGGCTATCTGGTCTATCAGTACCACGAGGCGCTGGGCTTCGAGCCGGAGGGCGCCTACGACGCGCTGTTACGGCATGACCCGGACCAGAAGCTGCTCGACGAAGCCGAGCATTTCGTCCGCGAAGGCCAGCTCGATGCAGCGCTCGATGCCCTGCGCGGCTCGGTGCGCTCGCGCGCGGTGAGTCTGCCGGTACACGAGCTTTACCAACGCCTGCTTCGGCGCAAGGGCGCATCAGACGCCTTGCGCGACCATGCCCGCCAGTACATCAACCGCCTGTTGATCGAAAAGCAGGAACGCGAAGCGATGAACGTCCTGCGCGACATGCTGGAGGTGGATGCGGACTTCACCCCTTCAGAACCGCAGCAGGCCGCGCAGCTTGCTGAGCGCGCACGTCTGGGCGGCCAGCTGCAGCTGCAGATGGACACCCTGCGGGCGATGTTCAAGGCCTGGCCGCGCGACCCGCAGGCACCGCAGTGGGCGCTGCAGGCAGCCCTGCTGCTGGGCGAGCGCTACAACCGCGACGCCGAAGCACTGCAATTGATCGACGAGGCGCTGCAACGTTGCGAAGACGAAGAGCAGCGCCGCAAGCTCGAAGCGGCCAAGACCGCGCTGCAGGTCAGCCCGGCCTGAGAAATCCGGCACGCTTGAGCCGAGCCAACACCGTAGCCCGGGTAAGCACAGCGCACCCGGGGCTGTTGGCACACACCTGAAATTTCCCGTAGATCACTGACTCCCGGGTGCGCTGCGCTTACCCGGGCTACGGAAAAAAGCGCCAAATTTCGAGACCGCCAGGCAGGCGATATAGACAAGCCCGAGTTGCAAACCGTGCGGGCACCATAGACAACGTAGCCCGGGTAAGCGCAGCGCACCCGGGGTTGTTGGCGAGCACCCGAGGTTTCCCATAGATCCCTGCTTCCCGGGTGCGCTGCGCTTACCCGGGCTACGGAAAAAAGGCGCCACAATTTCGAGGCCGCCAGGTGA
>NZ_LDJJ01000089.1 GCF_001431465.1 Stenotrophomonas terrae
ACCTCCGCCTCCGCCTCCGAAGCCGCCTCCGCCGCCCCAGCCACCGCCGCTGGCAAAACCACCGCTGGAGCCCCTGGCGAAGGAAAACACGAACGCCACCAGCGCAGCCAGGCCGCCACCGAACACCGACAACAGCAACCAACCGCCGGCACCGGCAACCAGCCCGGCGACCAGACCACGTATCGGCCGTGGCAGCTTGGCCAGCAACACGCGCATGAAGGTGGCGGCAACCACACCAATCATAATCGCGAACATGAAGATCGAATCCCCGCCGCCGCTGCCACCACCATCGCGGTTGCTGCTGACCGGCGCCGGCAGTTCCTCGCCATCGATGATCTTGACCAGCACCCCGCTGGCGGCGGTGATGCCGCCGGCGTAATCGTTCTGGCGGAAATGCGGTACTAGGTACTCCTGGATCACCCGGTTGGCGATGGCATCGGGGATGGCACCTTCCAGGCCGTAGCCGGGCTCGATCCGCACCCGCCGGTCATCCTTGGCCACCAGCAGCAGCACGCCGTCATCCACGCCCTTGCGGCCGATCGCCCACTGGTCGAAGACCCGCGTGCTGTACTGGGCGATGTCCTCCGGCTGGGTGGTCGGCACGATCAGCACCTGCAGCTGCGCGCCCTTGCGCTGCTGCAGGGCCAGCGCCTGTTGCTCCAGCGCCTGCTTCTGCGCCGCATCCAGGGTGCCGGTGGTATCGACCACCGGCGAATCCAGCGGCGGAATCGGCGCCAGTTGTTGGGCCTGCAACGCGCCCGCCCAGCCCAGGCCGAGCAGGCATAGCAACAGGCCCAAGCGCTGCAGCATCGCGCTCATCGCGCGCGGCTCACTGTGCCGGTGCGGGCTGCGGCGGCGTCTGCTGCGGCGCGGCCGGCTGGGTACCAAAGCTCACGGTCGGGGGCTGTGCGATCTGCGCCTCGTTGTCGACGGTGAAGTTGGGCTTGGCCGCGTAGCCGAACATCTTGGCGGTGATCACCTGCGGGAACGAGCGGATGTAGGTGTTGTAGTCCTGCACCAGCTGGATGTAGCGGCCGCGGGCCACGGTGATGCGGTTCTCGGTGCCTTCCAGCTGCGCCTGCAGGTCACGGAAGTTCTGGTCCGACTTCAGCGTCGGGTAGTTCTCGCTGACCACCAGCAGCCGCGACAGCGCGCTGCCCAGCTCGCCCTGGGCCTGCTGGAACTGCTTGAGCGAATCGGCATCGTCGGCGTTGACCTGGATCTGCCCGACCTTGGCGCGGGCGTTGGTGACCTCGGTCAGCACCTGCCGTTCCTGCTGGGCGTAGCCCTGCACGGTATTGACCAGGTTGGGAATCAGATCGGCGCGGCGCTTGTACTGGTTGACCACCTCCGACCAGCCGGCCTTGACCGCCTCGTCCTTCTGCTGGATGGCGTTGTAGCCACAGCCGGAAATGGATATCACCGCAATGACAAGCAACATCAGGCGAAGGTACTGGCGCATGGGTCGGACCCTGGATGGCGGGAATGCCGAGCATGCCACGTTGCCTGTTCAAGGTATGCAAAGACGCATCTAGCGTGAGCACCGGCCCGTTCGGATCGGGTCGTCGGCCAGAGCACCGCGTAGCCCGGGTAAGCGCAGCGCACCCGGGGCGGTCGGCGCGAGCCCGGAAGGACCACAAGATGCGCCCCCGGTGCGCTGCGCTTACCCGGGCTACAAAAGACAAAGGGCCGGCAGAGCCGGCCCTTCGGGTCCTTTCAGCAGCCGACAATGCCGGCCCGCTGCACGCTTACCAGTTGTCCGAACCCGGGATGTGGTGCGCCTTGGCGTTGCGGCGCATCAGCAGGTTCAGCCATTCCACCAGCACCGAGAAACCCATCGCGGCATAGATGTAAGGCTTGGGCACGTGCACGTCCAGGCCGTCCAGCACCAGCACCGCACCGACCAGCAGGATGAAGGCCAGCGCCAGCAACTTTACGGTCGGGTTGGCATCGATGAAGCGGCCCAGCGGGTTGGCCGCCAGCAGCATTACCGCCACCGACAGCAGCACCGCACAGACCATCACCGGCACGTGGTCGGCAATGCCGACGGCGGTGATCACCGAGTCCAGCGAAAACACGATGTCGATCACCGCGATCTGCGCGATCACCATGCCGAAGCTCGCGGTCGCCTTGGTGGTGGTCGGGTCGGCATCTTCGCCACCACTGACCAGCTCGCGGATTTCCTTGATGCCCTTGTAGAGCAGGAACAGGCCACCCACCACCAGCACCAGGTCACGGATGGAAATACCCATGCCGGCCACGGTGAACAGGTTGTTCTCCATGTGCGCCAGGTAGGCCAGCGAGATCAGCAGCATGATGCGGGTGATACAGGCCACCGCGATGCCGACCCGGCGCGCCAGCGGGCGCTTTTCTTCCGGCAGGCGGCCTACCGCGATGGAGATGAAGACCAGGTTGTCGATACCGAGCACGATTTCCAGTGCGCTGAGCATGAACAGGGTGACCCAGACGTTCGGGTCGGCAAGAAACTCAAAAGACATGCGATCAATCCTTCAATAAAACCATTACGTCAGCGCCACCCGGCAGCTGACTTGTCAAAAAACGCGCGGCAGCATAATCAGGCCCCAGCACAGCAGCACATTCATCATCAGCACGAACACCGCCGCCGAGCCCATGTCCTTGGCGCGTCCGGCCAGCACGTGGTATTCCGGGCCATAGCGCTCGATCACCGCCTCGATGGCCGAATTGGCCAACTCCATGGCGATCACCAGCAGCATCGAGCCGATCAGCAGTATCTGTTCCACCGGATTCTGGCCCAGCCACAGCGCCAGCGGTGCCAACACGACAAACATGCAGACTTCCAGCCGGAACGAGGATTCATGCATCCACGCCGCACACAGGCCCTGCCAGGACCATTTGGCAGCCTTGAGGATCCGCGCCGGGCCGCGCGGCATATGCCCGATTTCGTCAGCCATGCGACACCTTGCCAGCTGCCCGATTACGGCCGAACGACAGCTTGGAGCCTGAAGAACCCCTCATGGAATGACACCGGTAGCGTGAGATTAGCCGCCAATTTTGCCACATCTGGCCTTTGCTTTCCGCCGCCCAGCTCTGGCCCAGCGCCTCAGCGATAGTGCAGGGTTGCCGTAGTCCCCTGCCCTTCACGGCTCTCCAGCTCAATCCGCCAACCGCAGCGTTCACACAGCCGGCGCACGATTGGCAGGCCCAGCCCCACCCCCTGCTGGCGGCCGCCGTCGGCCCGGTAGAAGGGTTCGAAAATCCGCGCCAGTGTCTCGTGGCTCATGCCAATGCCGGTATCGCGGACCACCACCTGCTCGGCCGTCACCCGCACTTCCACCTCACCGGCGTCGGTATACAGGCAGGCATTGCGCAGCAGGTTGGCCACCACCACATGCATCACCCGCGGCGGCGCCATCAGCATCGGATTGCCTTCGACCAGCACCCGCAGCTGCACCGACTTGCCCTGCAGCAGTTCCTCGACGTTGGCGGCTTCGTAGCGCACCACCTCGCCGACATCGAACAGCTCCGACTGCGGCTCCACATCCACTTCGCGCGCCAGCAATAGAAAGGCGTCGATCACCGCCTCCATGTCGCGCCCTGCCCGTTGGATCCGCTGCAGGCTGCGCTGCAGCCGCGGGGTCAGGCCGGAATCGGCCAGGGCCATGTCACTGGCCATGCGGATCACGGTCAGCGGAGTGCGCAGCTCGTGACTGGCGTCGCGGGTGAAATTGCGCTCACGGGCAACGTGATCGGTGACCTTGCCGGCCATCCGGTGCAGGGCCAGCGCCAGCTGCCGGGTCTCGCCCTGCACTTCGGGCGGCAGGCGCTCAGGCGCCAGCTCGGCAGCGTCGGGATGGCGCGGGTCCCATAGCGACACCTTCCGCGCCAGCCAACTTACCGGCGCCACCAGCCGCGAGGAAGCGCGGTAGGTCAGCCAGGACACCGCATGGATGGCCAGCAAGATCAGCAGGACGCCGAACCAGAACACCACCCGATGTGCCGGCGAACGCTGGAACACCAGGTACAGGCGTTCGTCTGCCTGCTGGTCGACCAGCACCAGTTCGTCGGAAGACCGCAGTTCGTGGAAACCAGGTGCCAACCCGCGCAGCGGCTCGGGCACCGTCGCCGGTGCCTGCCCGGCAGGCTGCAGATAGCCACGGATGTTGTGGGTATTGGGCGGGGCCAGGCCCGGCGACAGTGCGTGCTGCTGCCAGTAGTACTCCGCCTCCTTGTGCAGGAGCGCGTTGAGCAGGCCGTACTTGAGCACCAGCGCCATCAGATAGCCGCCCAGCAGCACGGCCAGACTCGCCAGCAGCGCCTGCACGATGAATGCCTTCCTGATCTTGCGCGGTAAACCGTACGGCATGCGCCCCCCTCGAAGCCCGCGTGATTATAGGGACTGAACCGGCGCTGCCGCAGTAATACCTGGCACAAAAAAACCGCCGCAACTCATGTTCTGCGGCGGTTTTCAGGTCCAGCCACCTCTTACGCGGCTGCCGATCAGCCCATTGACTGGCCGATGTCGGCAATCCGGTAGCCCGCGCTCTGCACGGTGTGCAGCAAGGGCCGGTCAAACGGCTTGTCGATGATCTTGCGCAGGTTGTACAGATGGCTGCGCAGGGTGTCCGAGTCCGGCAGGCCGTTGCCCCAGATCTCGCGCTCGATCTCCTGCCGGGTCACCACCCGCGGCGATTCGCGCATCAGGATGGTCAGCAGGCGCAGGCCGATCGGCGAGAGCTGCAGTTCGCTGCCGGCGCGGGTGGCGCGCATGCTTACCGGGTCCAGCACCAGATCGGCCACTTTCAGCACCTCGGCACCTACCTGGCGCCGCTCACGCCGGATCAGCGCGCGCAGCCGGGCTTCCAGCTCCTGGATCGCGAAGGGTTTGGTCAGGTAGTCATCGGCGCCGTAACCCAGGCCGGTGAGCTTGTCGTCCAGGGTGTCACGTGCGGTGAGCATCAGCACCGGGGTGGACTTGCGGGCTTCGTTGCGCAGGCGCCGGCACACTTCGATGCCGTCCAATCGCGGCAGCATCAGGTCCAGCACCACAACGTCGTAACTGTTCTCGGCGGCGAGCCGGTAGCCATCAAGGCCATCGGCTGCGTAGTCCACCTCGAACCCCTTGCCTTCCAGATATTCGCCAATCATCTCGGAGATATTGCGGTTGTCCTCGACGACCAGTACCAATCCGGACGATTCCTTTGTCTGTCGCATGGAGCCTCCTTAGTCTTCAGCTTTGTGAAAGATGCCGCACTGCTGGTGGATTCCGTGTGAAGACGCGCATCAGTCGCAAACTGGTTGCGCATGTAACTTATTGGCCAGACTGAAAGTTCTGCTTCGCCCAAGCCTATGCTAGCGGCCCGCACTGATGAAACTGGATATGGTCGCCCCGTCCTTTACCGCCTATCTGTACCCGGTACTGCTGCTGGTTGCCAGCAACGTGTTCATGACCGTGGCCTGGTATGGCCACCTGAAGTTCAAGACCGCGCCGCTGATGACAGTGATACTGATCAGTTGGGGCATCGCTTTCTTCGAGTATTGCCTGCAGGTGCCCGGCAACCGCATGGGCAGCGCGGTGTACTCGGCGCCGCAGCTCAAGGGCATGCAGGAAGTGATTACCCTGGTGGTGTTCGCAGTGTTTTCTGCCACCTATCTGGGGCAACCGCTGAAGTGGAACCACTGGGCGGCGTTCGCGCTGATCCTGCTGGCCGCTCTGCTGATGTTCAAGGAGTAAGGCCGGCGCGTCTTTGCATGAAGGATGTGGGAGCGGCGTCAGCCGCGAAGCTGGCGTCAATGCGGTCGCGGCTCTATCGGCGACCTGATCGATCATCGGCTTCGCGGCTGACGCCGCTCCTACAGTTCTGCTCCCTCCCGTTGGCGAAGCCAAGGGGAGGGTTGGGAGGGGTTGGCTCTCGCCCTCTGATGTCGCAGTAACTTCGCGGCTCACGCCGCCCCCACAAAAAAGCCGGGCACGGCCAACTTACTTGGCGGCTTCCACATACTTGGCGAACACCACGTCGATCTTGCCGGTATCCAGCGCTGCGCCGCCTTGAATTTCTTCAGCCTGCTGGAACAGCGGCATGATCATCGCCAAGCCATCAAGCTTGGTCTTCAGGTGCACGCCCGGCGCTTGGCCAAGGAAACCGTCCCAGCGTTGGCGCACCTGCGCCCAGAACGGTGCAGTGGCAGCCCAGTAGTCGCGTGCAGGCTTGAAGTTCACTTCCGTGGTCTTGATGTAATCGTTGAAACCGAACTCGCGTGCAATCTCCACCTGGCTGCCGTCGGCATTGCGCTGCACCTTGGTATTGAACTGCTCATGGGTCCAACCGTTCGGCGTGAGTGTGTGCTGGTTCACCACCGCCAGCGCGTTGTAATCGCTGCGGCGGGTATATTCGCGGCGCGGCAGCGGCCGCCAGCTCAGATCGCTGGTCCAGGTCGGTACGTTGTTGTTATAGCTCCAGCGGCCAGTGCCACAGTAACGTGGCGCATCGCTGACTTCGTAGACGCACTGCGTCCACGCGCCCTGGTTGAGCGCTGCCGGGATGGCGCGCACGGTCCAGGTCTGGTCAGCGCTGAACTCGAAACGCTGCGGCGCCTCGTAGACCCAGTCCTGGCGCCAATGCTTGGTGACGTGGCCGCTCTTGGTATCCACCAGCAGATGCTGCAGCACGATGCGGCGCGGCGTGTCTTCAACCACGATCACCACTTCATCACCGCCGCTGCGCATCGCCGCTGCACGCTCGTAGCCGGGCTTGAGCAGCACGGTCTCGTCGAAGGCGAAATCCACCGTGTACTCGCCTTGCATCTTCAGGATGCTGTCGTGATCACGGGCAATGTCGGCAGTGGCGGCGCTGGCGGCGGTGCTGACAAAAAACAGCAGCGGCAGGCTGGCGTGGAGCAGCTTCATGGGTGTTCCTTATGTCGATGAAAGGGATGGCCGTCCATGGCCAAGATGCGGTCCTTCGCCGGCTCCTGGAGGAACCGCTAACGTTGCTGCTTACCAGGACACCGAGACGCTGGCCGAAACCGTGCGGCCCGGGTTGCTGTAGCGATCGATCACGCTGCTGTTGGCCGCCAACGTGGAGGTGATGCTGGACCAATCGATGTAATTGCGATCAGCCAGGTTGAACACGCCGACATTGAACTTGGCGCCCGGCGCGAACTGCCAATGCGCCATCAGGTCCAGTACGCCATAGCCGGCCGGACGGTAGGCGGTGGCAGCGGCGACACGGTCCTTGCGCCGGGCAAAAGTACCGGCCAGCTCCACGCCCCAGTCGTCGCGGTCATACATCAGACCGACGGTGCCGCGCAGCGGATCCACCGAATCCAGCGGGACGTCCTCGGTACGGTTCTGGCCATGCGCCCAAGCCACCGCGCCACGCAGGCCCCAGCCCTGCAAGGCATCGCTGAGCTGGCCGAAATCAACACCGGCCTTCAACTCGGCGCCGTAGATGCGCGCATCGGCGATGTTCTGCGACTGGAACACCATCAGGCCCTGCGCGTTGACGCCCACATAGCGCTGCGATTCGATGAAGTCGCGGTAATCATTCCAATAGCCGCTGACACTCATGTAAGCCACCGGGCTGACGTAGCGCACGCCCAGTTCCAGGCCGTTGCTGGTTTCCGGCTTCAGGTCCGGGTTGGGAATGGCGGTGTAGCCGAACATCAGGTTGGTGAAGCCCAGATTGACGTCGTTGTACGGCGGCGAACGGAAGCCGTGCGCGTAACCGGCAAACAGCGACCATTGCTCATCGAAGCGCCACACCATGCCCAGCTTGGGCGAGACGCTGGTCTTGGTCAGCGAGGCCACCGCCATGTCCGGGTTGTCTTCGCTGAAGATGCTGTCCAGCTCGGGCTTGAGCCGGTAATGATCCACGCGCAGGCCTGGCACCAGCGACAGCCGGCCATCGGCCAGGCGCATTTCATCCTGCGCGTACAGGCCGAGCTCGGTGGTCTTGCTGATCGGGAAATCGCGCACCGGGAAATTGTCCGGCGAGATATTGGAACTGATGTTGCCATTGGCCAGCACCTGGTAGCCATCGCGCTTCTGGCGGATGTCTGTCAGTGCACCATCGAAGCCCCAGGTCAGCGCGTGTTCGACGCCGCCCGACTGCAGGCGCTTGTTGAACTGCAGCTGCGCACCGCTGACCCGCTGGTCGAAATGGAAGCCACGATGACGGCGGCTGCCGTTGCTGCGGCCTTCGTTGGTGATCTGGGTGGTTTCGCTGTTCTGGCTGTAGATCTGCCAGTTCAGGCTGTCGGCAAAGGCAGCGTCCAGCGCATCCATTTCATGGGCGAAGGACAGCCGCGTGCGGCTCTGCTTGTCATGCGCGGTCATGTCGGTGGTGGTACGCGAGGCCGCCACTGGATGGCCGGCATTGACCGCCGAATACACATCGGTATCGGTCGTGTCCTCGTTGCCTTCCACGGTCAAGCGGAAACGCTGGCTTTCATCCACGGCATAGACCAGCTTGGCCAGCACGCTGCGGCCATCGCGCTCCTGCGGATTGGGCGCGGTCCGGGTGTAGTCCTGCGTGCGCACATCACCCTTGTTGACGGTCTCCTGACCCTGGTGATGGTTGACGTTGACCATGCCGCTCCAGTGCTCACCGCCAAAGGCCGTGGTCACGCTGCCCAGCAGCCCTTTCCAGTCGCCGTCGTAGCCGAACTTCAGGCCAACATAGCTGTCCTTGCCGTCCTTCAGATAATCCGCAGGGTCCTTGGTGACGAAGGCCACCACACCGCCCAACGCATCGGAGCCATACAGGGAGCTGGCCGGGCCGCGCACGATCTCCACCCGCTTGAGCGTTTCCAGATCGGTGAAGTTGCGGCTGCTGTTGGCGAAGCTGCCGATGTTGAAACTTTTCGGCATGGCGATGCCGTCGGTCTGGATCAGCACGCGGTTGGCGTCCAGGCCGCGGATGCGGAAACCACCCAGACCAAAGCGGGTGGCGCTGCGGGTGACCGACACGCCCGGCTCGTAACGCACCAGGTCAGCGATATCGTTGGCCAACTGCTTGTCGAGCTGCTCGCGATCGATCACATCGACCGTGGCGGCGACATCGCCGAGCGCGCGCTCGGTGCGGGTAGCGGTGACCTGGACGCGATCAAACTCCTGCGCCACGGGAGCAGCCACGTTTTCAGCGTGCGCGGAAGACAGCACCGCCCACAGGGCAGCGCTCAAGACAGTTGGACGGATCATGGAAGCCTGGAATCATCAAGTGAACAAAGCCCCTGGCAGGCAGCCGGGCCGCGACTGCGACCCGGCTGTAGCCAAGGGGGGAGAGAGCTTTGCGATTCAGGCGGGCGTGGCGCGGTAACGCGCCGGCTGGCGGCGAATGCGGCCGGGAATGCGTGCTGCTGCTTACTTGGTAAGAATCAGCTTGTCGTTGCTGGTATGGCGCAGGCGATAGAATTTGTCGCCGTGCTGGATGACGATCTCGCGCTGCCCCTTGAGCAAGGCACCGCTATCGACAACGCTATCGGCCGGCAACAACTGGACCGGGCGCTGCGGCAGGTGGAGGGTACGCGGGCGTAGCAGAACGGGTTGAGCCGACATCATCGTGATTCCGTGCTGGGGACGGAGTTGATGATAATGATTCTCAACAACGATGCAAGAACTATTTGCATCCTCTGCTCGCCACACCGACTTCGCGGCTGACGCCGCTCCTACAAAACGCGGCAGCCCATCGGCCCCTGTACCTGTAGTGCCGAGCCATGCTCGGCAGGGGCCTTCACCAGCGCCCCTCCAGACTTGGCAAACCCGCAAAACCAAGGCCGCCAACTGCGTTGTAATCACAGGCATCGATGCGCGTTGATAGCGCCCTGGCTTCGCGGCTCACGCCGCTCCCACACAAAAAGCGCAGAAGCCCATCAGCCCTGTAGTGCCGAGCCATGCTCGGCAGGGGCTCTACCAGCACCCTTCAAGCACTGGTACAGCCTGCCGAAATCGCCCACATGTGTGCACTGACGCGACACCGGCTTCGCGGCTCACGCCACTCCTACAACCGGCTCAGGCGAAAATCGCCTCGATCTGCTGCCAGGCGCCCTCTTCCACCCGAGCCAGCACGTCGAGCGCGCGCAGGTTCTCTTCCAACTGCGACACCCGGCTTGCGCCCAGGATCACGCTGGATACCTGCGGGTTGCGCAGGCACCAGGCAATGGCCAGCTGCGCCGGCGATTCGCCCAACTCGGCCGCCAGCGCGGTGAAACGACGCACCTTGCCCAGCCGATCATCCGCCGGTTCGCCCAGCACCGAGGCCTGCAGCCAGCCCAGCGAGGACTGGCCAAGACGCGAATCTTCAGCGATGCCGTCGTTGTACTTGCCGGTCAACAGACCCGAGGCCAGCGGCGACCAGATGGTGGTGCCCAGGCCTGCGTCGGCATACAGCGGCGCGTACTCGCGCTCCACCCGGCTGCGGTGCAACAGGTTGTATTGCGGCTGCTCCATGCTCGGCGCGTACAGGTGGTTGGCACGGGCAAAGGCCACCGCCTCGGCAATCTGCGCGCCCGACCACTCCGAGGTGCCCCAGTACAGGACCTTGCCCTGACGGACCAGGGTATCCATGGCCAGCACGGTTTCGCTGATCGGCGTCTCCGCGTCCGGGCGATGGCAGTAGTACAGATCCAGATAGTCCACCCGCAGGCGCTTGAGCGCGGCGTGGCAGGCATCGGTGACATGCTTGCGCGACAGCCCGCGCTGGGTCGGCGCCGGCTCCTCGGCCGAGCCGAAGAACACCTTGGACGACACGCAATAGCCGTCGCGCGGCAGGCGCAGGTCGGCAATCACGTCGCCCATCACCTCTTCGGCGCGGCCCTTGGCATAGCCCTCGGCGTTGTCGAAGAAGTTGACCCCGTTGTCCCAGGCCGCCGCAATCAGGTTGCGCGATTCGTCCCGCCCGATCTGGCTGCCAAAGGTCACCCAGGCACCAAACGACAAGGCGGACAGCTGCAGGCCGGACGACCCGAGACGACGGTATTGCATGGCTGGCTCCAACATAGGACCCTGCGCGCCATTCGCGCAGATTGGCGGCCAGTGTAACCCTGACTGCGCATCGGGCCGCCCCACGGACCTTGCCGATACCGGCGCATTCGCCGTAATTGCAGGCTCATGCCATGTATATTCTTGCCCGGCATCAGCCGCTGCTCTAGGCTTGCGTCTTTTGCGGGTACGCCCGGGGATTACTCATGTTCGAAGGTTTGGGCAGAATCGGCTTCGGCCTGTTCGGCCTGGCGGTGCTTTTGGGCATCACCTGGCTGTTCTCCAATAACAAGAAAGCCGTTGACTGGAAGCTGGTTGCCACGGGTATCACCCTGCAGATCGCTTTTGCCGCGCTGGTGCTGCTGGTACCGGGCGGTCGTGACGTGTTCGACTGGCTGGGCAAGGGTTTCGTCAAGATCCTGAGCTTCGTCAATGAAGGTTCCAACTTCATTTTCGGCAGCTTGATGGACATTCCCAAGTACGGCTTCATCTTCGCCTTCCAGGTGCTGCCGACCATCATCTTCTTCTCGGCGCTGATGGGCGTGATGTACCACCTGGGCGTTATGCAGGCCATCGTGCGGGTCATGGCGGCCGCCATCACCAAGGTGATGCGCGTGTCCGGTGCGGAAACCACCAGCGTCTGCGCCAGCGTCTTCATCGGCCAGACCGAGGCGCCGCTGACCGTGCGCCCGTACATCTCCAAGATGACCCAGTCCGAACTGATCACCATGATGATCGGCGGCATGGCGCATATCGCCGGCGGCGTGCTGGCTGCCTACGTCGGCATGCTCGGCGGCGGTGACCCGGCCGCGCAGGCCTTCTACGCCAAGCATCTGCTGGCCGCTTCGATCATGGCCGCACCGGCCACGCTGGTGGTCGCCAAGCTGCTGGTGCCGGAAACCGGCACGCCGCTGACCCGCGGCACGGTCAAGATGGAAGTTGAAAAGACCTCCTCCAACATCATCGACGCAGCCGCTGCCGGCGCCGGTGACGGCCTGCGTCTTGCGCTGAACATCGGCGCCATGCTGCTGGCCTTCATCGCCCTGATCGCCCTGCTCAATGCGCCGCTGACCTGGATCGGTGACATCACCGGCCTGGCTGCCGCCATCGGCAAGCCGACCAACCTGGCCACCATCTTCGGTTACGTGCTGGCACCGATCGCCTGGGTGATCGGCACGCCGTGGGCTGACGCCACCACCGTCGGTTCGCTGATTGGCCAGAAGGTCGTGATCAACGAATTTGTCGCCTACATGGATCTGTCGGAGATCATCAAGGGCAATGTGCCTGGCGTCAGCCTGAGTGAAGAAGGCCGCCTGATCGCCACTTACGCCCTGTGCGGTTTCGCCAACTTCAGCTCCATCGCCATCCAGATCGGCGGCATCGGCGGGCTCGCCCCGGACCGTCGCCAGGACCTGGCAAAGTTCGGCCTGCGGGCAGTCCTGGGCGGCACCATTGCCACCTTGATGACCGCCACCATCGCCGGCGTACTGACCCATTTCAGTTGATCCACGCTGTAGAACCACTCCTGTTGATTCAATTCGGCAGCACCATCGCCGCTACTGCTTCATCGCCACCTTAGAGACGTAGATTCCATGAGTTCTGTTGTCGTTGCTGGTTCCTTCAATGTCGATCACGTCTGGCGCTGCGACGCCCTGCCCGCACCGGGAGCGACCATTGCTGGCCGTTACAGCACCGGCCCCGGCGGCAAGGGCTTCAACCAGGCCGTTGCCGCGCAGCGCGCCGGTGCGCAGACCAGTTTTGTCTGCGCGCTGGGTGCTGATGCCGGTGGCGACCTCGCCCGTCAGCTGGCTGCTGCCGACGGCATCGCGCTGGTGGCCGAAGCCAGCGACGAACCCACCGGCACCGCCGGCATCTACGTCGATGGCCGTGGCCGCAATTCGATCGTGATCGGCGCCGGTGCCAATGCCTCGCTGAGCACCGATTTCGTCACCGCCAACGCTGCGCTGATCAGCGGCGCCAAGGTGCTGCTGGCACAGCTGGAGTCGCCGGTGGAAACCATCGAAGCTACGTTGGCGCAGGCCCGCGAGGCCGGCGTGCTGACCATGCTCAACGCCGCCCCGGCCAATGCCCCGTCCACCATCAGCCTGCTCAAGCTGGCCGATGTGCTGACCCCGAACGAAACCGAGTTTGCCGCCCTGCTGGGCCGCCATGTCGGCGAGCGCATCGAGGCCGACGACGTGGCAACGCTGGATGGCGCCAGCCTGCATGCGCTGTGCCGCAAGCTGTCCGGCAACACCGTGGTGGTGACCCTGGGTGCGGTCGGCGTGTTTGTCTCGCACGATGAAGACAAGCTGCGCAGCGACAGCCAGCCCTACTACCGGGTGGCCGCCGAATCGGTGCAGGTGGTGGACACCACCGGCGCCGGCGATGCCTTCAACGGCGCCCTGGCCGCCTCGCTGGCACAGGCGCCGGAGGCTTCGTTCATCAAGCACGTTCGCTTCGCCAACCAGTACGCCGCCCGCTCCACCGAGAGCGAAGGCGCCGCCCTGTCGATGCCGAAAATGACCCCGGCCGACGCCTGAGGTGTGCTCCCTCCCTTGCGCAGCAAGGGAGGTTGGGGATGAGTAGGCCTACGGCCTTTCAAGTACTCCCGGCTTCACGGCTTTGCTCCCTCCCTTGCGAAGCAGGGGAGGGTTGGGGTGGGGTAGGCTCTACAGCCTTTCAAGCACTCCCAGCTTCGCGGCTGACGCCGCTCCTACAGCCTGGGTTGCAGCCAGCGCCGTACAATACCGCCCATGCAGATCGGCCCCTACACCATTGCACCCAATGTGGTGCTCGCGCCCATGGCCGGCGTCACCGACAAGCCCTTCCGTCAGCTGTGCAAACGGCTGGGCGCGGGCTTGGCCGCCTCGGAAATGACCATCAGCGACCCGCGCTTCTGGAATACCCGCAAATCGCTCCACCGCATGGACCATGCCGGCGAGCCGGCACCGATCAGTGTGCAGATTGCCGGGACCGAGCCGCAGCAGCTGGCCGAGGCCGCGCGCTACAACGTGGACAACGGCGCGCAGATCATCGACATCAATATGGGTTGCCCGGCCAAGAAGGTGTGCAACGCCTGGGCTGGCTCGGCCTTGATGCGCGACGAAGCCTTGGTGGCGCGCATCCTTGAAGCAGTGGTCAACGCCGTTGATGTGCCGGTCACGCTGAAGATCCGCACCGGCTGGTGCGCCGATGTGCGCAATGCGCCGACCATCGCCCGCATCGCCGAGGACAGTGGCATCGCCGCGCTGGCCATCCATGGCCGCACCCGCGACCAGCACTACACCGGTGTAGCCGAATACGAGACCATCGCCGCGATCAAGGCGATCCTGAAGATTCCGGTGTTGGCCAATGGCGATGTGGATTCACCACGCAAGGCCGAACAGGTCCTCAAGCTCACCGGCGCCGACGCGGTGATGGTGGGCCGTGCCGCACAGGGCCGGCCGTGGATCTTCCGCGAAATCGCCCACTACCTGGCCACCGGCGAGGAGCTGCCGCCGCCCTCGGTGGAGGAAGTGCGCGACATTCTGCTCGGCCACCTCAACGACCTGCACGCCTTCTACGGCGAACCGCAGGGCGTGCGCATCGCTCGCAAGCACCTGGGCTGGTATGCCAAGGACCGGCCCGAGAACGCCGCCTTCCGCGTGGTGGTCAATGCAGCGGAAAGCGCAGACGCGCAGATACGCCTGACCCGCGACTATTTCGATGCACTGATAGCGGGTGAAACCGCAGGCATGCAGCAAACGGCCTGACGCCACCTATAGAGCCGAGCCATGCTCGGCTGGGGCGTTACCGGCGACGTCTGGACTGTGCATGAAGCCTCTGCCGAGCATGGCTCGGCACTACGCAGCCCCGCCTCTGTAGAGCCGAGCCATGCTCGGCTGGGGACTTACCGGCAACATTTGGATTTATGCATAAAGCCTCTGCCGAGCATGGCTCGGCACTACGCAATCTAAGCTTCTGTAGAGCCGAGCCATGCTCGGCTGGGGACTTACCGGCAACATTTGGATTTATGCATAAAGCCTCTGCCGAGCATGGCTCGGCACTACAAAAAGGGCTCACCGGCGTTAGCCGGTGAGCCCATTCGACTGCCATTGGCGCGCGGGGAGAGAACCGCGCCGGCGTGGATCAGCCGAAAACCTTGAAGCGGGCTTCATCTTCCATGAAGGTCTTTTCGCCCGGGGCCGCTTCGTTGGAGCCGAACGGCATCTGCGCACGCAGCTGCCAGTTGCCGCTCACGCCCCAGTGCTTGCGCACCATTTCGTCGACCAGCGGGTTGTAGTGCTGCAGGCTGGCGCCTACGCCGGCGTCCGCCAACGCGGTCCACACCGCGAACTGGGCCATGCCGTTGGACTGCTCGGCCCACACCGGGAAATTGTCGGCATACAGGGCGAACTGCTCCTGCAGGCCCTTCACCACGTCGGTGTCAACGAAGTACAGCACCGTGCCAGCGCCGGCAGCAAAGCTGTTGAGCTTGGCCTCGGTGGCGGCAAAGCCCTCGGCCGGTACGATCTTGCGCAGTTCTTCCTTGGTCAGCTCCCAGAACTTCTGGCTGTGGTCGCCAAACAGGATCAGCGCGCGCGAGGACTGGGCGTTGAAGGCCGACGGCGCTTCACGCATGGCGTGCTTGATCAGCTGGGTGGTGTCTTCCTGGCTGATCGGCAGCTGCTTGCCCAGCGCGTACTGGGATCGGCGTTTCTTGTACAGGGAGATGACTTGGCTGTTCATGGGCGTTTCCTGAAGAGAAAGCTGACCGGCAACAGCGCCGGCCTTTGCTTGATGGCGCCCATTGTATTTGCCACCAAATTTAGAACAATTACTTATATTTCAATAAATCGTTTCAATTTCGGAACAAATGTGCACCAAGCCGCGACCTGCCAGGACAAGCCCGATGCAGAGTCGCGCCAAACCCTTATTCCAAAGTCGTCACTTTCCATAAGCAATCGCGATCAGCAGCGGCTGCCCGCAAACCCGCGCCGCAGCGACATTGCCTGCGGCACCGCAATACTGGGTTCCGTTACGCATGCGCCGCAGTAACACCGGCTGGCGATACTTGTGCGATCACTGAACGACACCGTTTTATGACCCTCAACGACTTCCCCTACCTGCATGGCTTCTCCGCAACCGAACAGACCCGGCTGCGCAAACAGGCGCGCCTGTTTGAGCCGGCGATCTTCCACGACATCGATTTCCGCAATGCCCGCCATATCCTTGAAGTAGGCAGCGGCGTCGGCGCGCAGACCGAAATCCTGCTGCGTCGCTTCCCCGACCTGCGGGTCACCGGCATCGATCTGAACGAACGTCAGCTCGCCGCCGCCAACGCCCATCTGGCGGAAATGCCGTGGCTGCGTGAGCGCGTCGAGTTCCAGCGCGCCAATGCCACCGATCTGCCGTTCGAGCCGCGCAGCTTCGATGGCGCCTTCCTGTGCTGGGTGCTGGAGCACGTGCCCTCGCCTGCCCGCGCCCTGGCCGAAGTGCGGCGGGTGTTGAGTCCCGGTTCGCCGGTATTCGTCACCGAGGTGATGAATGCATCCTTCCTGCTGGATCCCTACTCGCCCAACCTGTGGCGTTACTGGATGGCCTTCAATGATTTCCAGATCGACAGCGGTGGCGATCCGTTTGTCGGCGCGAAGCTCGGCAACCTGCTGCTGGCCGGCGGCTTCCGTGATGTGCAGACCCAGACCAAGACCGTGCACCTGGACAACCGCGAGCCGGCGCGACGCAAGGTGATGTTCGCGCTATGGGAAGAACTGCTGCTGTCGGCGGCCGAGCAGCTGCTGGAGGCCGGCAAGGTTGACCAGGCCACGGTCGAGGGCATGCGCAGCGAATTCACCCAGGTGCAGAACGACCCCAACGCGGTGTTCTTCTATTCCTTCGTACAGGCCCGCGCCACGGTCTACTGAGTGCTGGCGGCACCGGTGCTCGCCGGTGCCCGCCAGATGCGTTGCCACATCTGCGCCAAGCGTTGCTTGAGCACATCGCGATTGCCGGCCTGCCGATACGCAGGCTGCACTTGCCGTGGCGGCATCGCCTGCCACTGGCCATCGCGTTCGGTGGCGACGGCGAAGTTGAAGTTGTAATCCGGCTCCAGCCCCATGCGCAGATCGCTGAGCACCAGCTCGCCATCCACTACCTGCGCGCGCATGAAGCCGTGGTTGAACCAGTCCAGGCGCTGTACCGCTGGCACCTCGCCGGCCTGGCGCAAGGCCTGCACGTTCGACGGATAGCCCTGGAACTGCATCGGTCCGTGATCGGCCCATAGCGAACGATCACCGACCACATAGCCCTGCGGGGTCATCGCCACCACCCGCCACAGCAAGGTATTGAACGGCATCGGCACCGAGAAGCGTGGCGCATCGGCCAACCCCATATGTGCCAACGACTGTGCAGCAACGCGATCGACTTGCGCCTTGGCAATCAATGACCAGCCCAGATAACCCGTGCTCAACACCAATCCCGCCACCAGCGCGCGTTGCGCCAATGGCCGGGCGCGGGCGAACCAGGCGATCACGCAGGCGAGCAGCAGCCAGATCGTATATAGCGGATCGATGATGAAGACGCTGGACCACATCGTCGGTGGCGGCGTCAGCGGCCACCACAACTGCGTGCCGTAAACGGTGAAGGCATCCAGCAGCGGATGCGTCACCAAGGCCAGCACCATCGCCCACCACCAGCGCCCGGGCGCCTGCGCAACCCGGCCATGGCCGAAGCGCTTGTACAGCCACCAGATCAGCGTGCCCAGCAAGGGCAGCACGAACAGCGAATGGCTGAAACTGCGATGCACCGTCATCAGGCTCACCGGGTTGTCGGTGAAAGCCATGATCAGCAGCCCGTCCAGATCCGGCAGGGTCGCCAGCGCTGCACCGGCAAGCAAGGCCGCACGGCGATGGGCGGCGGGGGTGATGGCGGCGGCAATGGCGCCACCGAGAACAATCTGGCTGAGGGAATCCATGCGCCGATGCTAGCAGCCGCCGCTGCGTTCAGTGCTGCCGCCTGCCAGCCAGCCGCCACAGCATCAGGCCGCAGTACAGCACTGCCAGCAACAGCAGATTGAGCAGCTCGCCGCCAACTTCCGGCACGCTCGCACCCAGCTGCTGGGTGCGGACGATGGCATTGATGCCGGCGGTGGTGGGCAACAACTTGGCCAGCGCCACCAAGACCGGTGGCGACGCCAAGGCCGGCCAGGACAGATTGGACAGGAAGAACAGCGGGATCGACACCGCCGTGATGTATTGGAAGGCACGCTCACGGGTATCGAAGAAGCTGGCGATGAACATCCCGAACGGCACCGTCGCCAGCGCGAACAACAGCACGGCCAGCAACAGGCCGGGGATGTTGCCGCCACGCGGGTAATCCTGCGCCCAGGCGGTGAAACCGACGTAGTACAGCAGCCCGCACAGCGCAACCATCGCGAACGCCACGACCATGCCTGACAGGGTCGGCAGGTCGAAATGCAGGCGCCGCCCCAACTGCGCACGGCGACTGCCCAATAGCACGCCGATGCCGAGCAGCAGGGTCTGGTGCACGATCAGTTCCGATACCCCCGGCACCACGCTGCTGCCATAGCCTTCACGGGTGTTGTAGAGCGGCCGCTGCACCAGTTGCAGCGGTGGCGCCTGCGGTGCACCCATGAAGGCGGCCTGGCGCCGCGCCTGCTCGCCACCGAAAGCGGTGATGCCTTCGGCAAGACCACTGAGGATGGCGCTGGCCCGGCTCAGGTAGGCACCATTGCCCAGCAAGACCAGTTGACCGCTGCCGCCGCGCAGGATGTCGCGCTCCAGCCGCTGCGGGATCAGCACGATGCCATCCACCTCGCCAGCCAGCAGTTGCTGCCGGGCCTGGCCCAGATCGGTTGGCTGGCTGACCACGCGCACCGCACGCAGCGCATCCACATGGCGGATCAGATCGCGGCTGGTAGCGCTGTGGTCGTCATCCACCACTGCGATCGGCAGGTCACTGGCAACCTGGTGGCGGTAGGCCGCCGGGTAGAAGAACGAATACAGCAGCACCGCACCTATCATCACCGCGCGCGCCGCCGGGTCGGCGAACATCGCCTGCAGCGTGCGCCGGAAGCTGGCGGTGAAAGCATTCATGCGCGCACCTGCGGTTGCCGTGACAGGCGTAGCAGCAGGACCGCACCGAGTCCGCCCGCCAACAGCGTCATCAGCAACAGGATCACCAGTGGACGCAGCGACAGCTGCCACGGGGAGCCCATGAACAACTGCTGCATCTGCACCTGCACATAGGCGGTGAGCGGTAGCAGCGCGTTCCAGATGCGGGTGAACAACGGTGCTTCGATCACCGGGAAGGTCGCGCCGGAAAACGCCAGCGCGGTGCCGATGGTCAGACCCACCGCCGACAGCCCGGTGCACATGTCGCGAGTCACCGCGATGAACAGCACGGCAAAACTGCAGCTGGCCAGATAGAACAGCGGTTGTGCCAACAACATCAGCCACAGGCTGCCTGCCACGCCGTCGCCACGCACATAGGCCAGGTACATCACTCCCAGCGCGCCATACAGCGAGAACAGCGCGACATAGGGAAAAAGTTTGCCGGCCATCGCGGCCCATGGCCGTTGCTGCAGCCATTTGCCCAGCAAGCCGTCGCGCTGCTCGCGACCAAATGCAGCACCAGCAGCCAGCGCCGCCAACAACGACAGCATCGCCGGGAAAATCAGCGGCAACAGGAACAACTCGTAGCTGCGCGCCGGGTTGTACAACACGGTGGCCTGCACCGTCACCGGTGCGCCGCGCAGTTTTGCCGGGCCAACCTGCAGGCCGATCTGTCCCTTCAGCAGCTGCGCGTTGTAGGCGCTCACCGCATCGGCGATATCGCGCCCGGCCGATTGCCCGGTGGCCATGTAGGTGGCGTTGTAGAACGCATATAGCGGCGCCGGTTCAGTACGCAGCGCACGCCGGCTGAGGTCGCGCGGCAACAGCACGATGGCAAACACATCCAGCGCGCGCAGCTGCGCCTGCGCCTGTTGCAGCGAGACCGGCTCGGTCGCCACCCGCAAACCCGGGCTGTCATCAAGCGCGCGGGCCAGGCCGCGACTGATAGGGCTGTGGTCCAGGTCAACCAGGGCGATCGGCACCTGCCGCAGCACCGAGCCAGAGAACAACCACATCATCAGCGCCATCAACAACAGCGGCAGCACCGTCACCAGCGCCAGCTCCCAGCGGTCACTGCGCCAATGCCGCAGCTCACGCCGCACTGAGGCAGTGAAGGCCTTGCCCGGTGTCAGTCCTGCGGCCATGCAAACAGCACGCTCATGCCCGGCCGGAAGCCCTCGATCGGCTGCTGCGGCCGCGCCCGCACCTCGAAGCTGCGCACGTCGTAGCCGGACGACTGGCGGGTGCTGCGCCAGGTGGCGTAATCACCGGCCGGACTGATGAAGTAGACATCGAAGGTCGCACTGCGCCCCTGCAGCGCCGGTATCGTGCCCTGCAGGCGAGCGCCGGGCTTGAGCCCGTTCATCTGGTCCTCGCGCAGGTTCAACGCCACCCACAGATGGTCGATGTCGACCAGGGTGAACACCGGGTAGCCGGCCGGCACCAGTTCGCCGATGTCGGCCATGCGCTTGCCAACCTCGCCCGCCAACGGTGCGCGGCCTTCGGTTTCCTGGCGGGCGGCATCCACCTCGGCCTTGGCGCCTTCGGCCTGCCTTACCTGCGCCTGCGCCGCCTCCTTGTCCTCCACCCGCGCGCCGGCCAGGGCCAGGTCGTACTGCGCCCGCGCCGCCCGCGCCAGTTCGTTGGAACTGCGCGCCTGGGCCTGGGCCTCATCGCGCTTCTGCCTGCTCACCACGCCCTCGGCATACAGGTTGTCGAGCCGCCGGAAGGTACTGGTAGCCAGTTCCGCGCCCGCCAGCGCGCGCTTCCAGTTGGCTTCGGCGGCACGGATGTCCTCGCTGCGCGCGCCGTCCTCGGCCTTGGCCGCCATCGCCTTGGCCGCCGCCACCACCGCATCTGCTTGGCGCTCCTTGGCGGCCACTTCCGGGCTGTCCAGTTCAAACAGCACCTGCCCGGCGCTCACCCGGTCACCTTCGCCTACATGCAGCTGGCGCAGGCGCGCGGTGACCTTGGCGGCGACATTGACGTTGTCGGCATCGGCCATGCCCTGCACCTGGTCCTGTGGGCTGCGCAGCCCCAACCACAGGCCGATCACCACCAACACCAGCAGCACCACGCCGGCAATGAGAAACACGCGGCGCTGCCGCGGGCTGGTTTCCACCTGCAGCGAATCGCTCATTCCAGCACCTTGTCCGCGCGTTGGCGGTAGTCGTCGAAATCCTGCAGCTGCCCGCTTACTTCCAGCAGCTGCGCCAGCGCCACATCGAACTGATAGGCGGCCTGCGCCCGCTCCACCTGCGCAGCGCCCAACGCCAGGCGTGCGTCGATCACGTCCAGCGAGGTGGATTGCCCCTCGCGGAAAGACAATTCCTGCAGGCGCTGGTTCTCCTCGGCGTGGACGATGCTGCTGTCCAACAGCCGGAACTGTGCACGTGCGGTCTCCAGCTCGTTCCAGGCCTTGCCCACGCCCAGCTGCAACTGGTTTTCCACCTCGTCCAGGCCCGACTGCGCCTGCTCCAGCTGCGCCCGCGCCGCGCTGACCTGCAAGGGCCGCGCCGTGGGCGACAGGAAGGTGTAACGCACGCCAATGCCAAACGCCCAGTCGGCATCGGTCAGCAGCGCATCACGGCGGCGCACGTCGTACTGGCCGAACAGGTAGATCTGCGGCTTGAGCTTGGCCTGCTGTGCACGCACGCCCTGCTCGGCCTGCGCGGTCAGCGCGCGCAGCCGGCCAATCTGCGGATGCCGCTGCTGGGCACTGCGTTCGAATTCCTCGCGTGCCCCCACCGGGCTGCTGATCACGAACAACGGCGAGGTAGTCGCAACCGTGCCACCGCTGCGCAGCAAGGTGGCCAGGGCCTGCTGCAAGGTGGACAGATCGTTGACCGCCTTCTGGTATTCGCGCTCGGCCTTGTCCCGCGCTACATTGGCCTGCAAGCGCTGCGCCTTGGTGGCGAAGCCCTCGCGCTCAAGCTTCTGTGCATCCTCAAGGTGCCGCTGCAGGCCGTCACGCACATTGCGCCGCACCTGCAGTGCCTGCTCGGCCAGCTGCTGGCCGAAGTAGGCCTGCACCAACTGCAGCGACAATGACTGTCGCTGTACTTCGCGTTCGGCCTGGGCCAGCTCGGTAGCTGCCTGCGCGGCCCCTTGCGCGGCGGGTATCAAGCCACCGCTGTACAAGGGCACGCTGGCAGCAACGATGGGACGGGTGCGCCAGTCGCGCTCGCCGAACTGTAGCGGTGACTCGATGCCGAAAGCCTCGGCAACCGGCGCCAGCGAACCCAGCGGCAGGCTGAGGGTTTTCTGGAACTGCATGCGGCGCACGTCGGCGGTGATTTCCGGCAACCGCAGATAGCGGCTGGCATCCTGCAGGTCCTGCTTGTTGCGCACCCCGGCATCGGCTGCGGCCAGTGCATCGGAGACCTGTTCCAGCCGCTGCCGCGCCTGCTCGTAGCTCAGCGCCGGCAGGGCCTCGACGGCCCGCGCGGCCGGTGCCAGCAGCACCCACAGCACACCTGCCCATATCGTCATCGCGCCTGGCTGCTTGACTGCCACCCGATACTCCCTGCTCGTCGGCCGCCCCCAGCATAGCCGCCCGCGCAGTGAGTAAGAAGTCAGGCCGGCAGAATCAGGCCGCCCGTGCCAGCGGCTGGGCACCGCCCAGGCAGGCCAGGGTGCGCCCGCAGTGGCCGAGCAGGCGCAGGCTGCCATCCGGGTCCTCGGCCAGCGCGGTCAGGCTTTCCACCCAATCACCGTCGTTGGCGTAGATCAGGCCATCACGCTCGATCAGCGCGGCGCGGTGGATATGCCCGCAGATGATGCCGTCCAGCCCGCGCCGGCGTACGTCAGCCAACCCGGCCTGCACGAAACGCTCGATATAGCGCTCGGCCGCACCACTCTGCCGTTTGAGGAACTCCGACAGCGACCAGTAGCGCATGCCTAGCCGGCGCCGGGCAGCATTGAGCAGACGGTTGCCGCCAAGGATGCGGTAGTACAGCCAATCGCCGAAGCGCTCCTGCAGCCCGCCGAAATGGGTGGCGGCGTCGTAGTCATCACCATGTACCACCAGCAGGCGGCGGCCATCAGCGGTGGTATGGATGGCGCGGCGACGCACCTGCATGGCCGGCAGCATCAAGCCACAGGTGCGACGCAGCGGTGCATCGTGGTTGCCGGGGATGTAGATGATCTCGGTGCCGGCACGGCGCAGGGCCTGCAGCGCTTCGATCACCTCGTTGTGTGCCTGCTGCCAGCTGGCGCGCTTATGCGAAAGCCACCATAGATCAACGATGTCACCCACCAGATACAGGCGCTCGCAGCGCAGGCTGCCGAGGAAGCGTGCGAGCTCGGCTGCATGGCAATGGCGCGCGCCCAGATGCGTGTCGGAGATGAACACCGCGCGCCGGTATGGCGGCAGCACCGGCACAGCGTTCATGCCAGCGCTCCGGCATCGCGCAGATAGCGTTTGCGCTTGTGCGGGCGGATCGCCTGCAGGTCCACTTCGATCAGTCCGTCGATGGAATCGCTGAAATCCGGATCCACCCCGAATGCAAGGAAGCGCGCGCCGCCGGGTTCGCACAGGTCGGTGTACTGCCGGTACAGCGTCGGCACGCTGGTGCCTAACGTTGCCAGATTGGCCTTGAGCACGTCGAATGCAGCCGCTGCATCCAATGCACCGAAACTCGGCGGCGCGGCGAAGTACTGGAATGGCCGGTTCGACTCGGCCAGGCTGCGGCTGGCGCCGTAGTACTGCTGGTAATAGGCCACCAGCTGTTCGCGGGCCGCACGTGGCAGCGCGGCACTGATCGACACCGCGCCGAACAGATAACGGATGCCCGGCTGGCTGGCCAGGTAGGCGCCAATGCCCTGCCACAGATAATCCAGGCTGCGGCTGCCCCAGTAGTCGGGCACCACGAAGCTGCGGCCCAGCTCCATGCCTTCGGCGATGCGCGGGATGGCGTCGTCCGAATAGCGGAACAGGCCGGCGGTATACAGCCCCTGCAGGCCACTGCGCGCCAGCGCCGGGGCACCGCGCATGACCCGGTAGGCACCGGCAATGCGCTGGGCCGGCGCATCCCAGACCACGATGTGCTGGTAGAGCGGATCGAAGTCGTCCAGGTCGCGGCTGCGGCCGGTGCCCTCGCCCACCTCGCGGAAGGTCAGCTCGCGCAGCCGGCCCAGTTCCAGCAGCAGCGGCGAGTTGGCGCTGCACTGGGCCAGGCGGATCTGCTTGCCGTCGCCGGTCTGGCCAAGCAATTCGGCATCCGCAATGGCGGCGGCAAGCTGGGCGGCGGCAATCGGTTCAGCCAAGGGCTGTGGGCCGCTGCCCTGCGGCTCGGCGCCCTGCCGCTGCCTGCCCAAGGCATAAAGCGCATCGCGTACCGCCTGCAGCTGCTGGGTTGGTTCCTGCTGCGTGTCCAACTGCATCAGTTCGCCAACCTGCAAGCGCAGCGGCCGTTTGCCACGGGCGAACATCTCCCGCGCCAGCAAGGCAGTCCCGGCCGGCTTGAACAGCGCCGAGGCGCCATAGAACAAGGCCGAGTTGCGCGCCTGCACCCGCACCGGCAGCACCGGCGCCGCGCAGGCGCGGGCAAAGCGGACAAAGCCGCGGTTCCAGCGGCCATCGCGGATGCCCTGCAGCGACAAGCGCGAGACCTCACCGGCAGGGAACACGATCACGCACTGCTCGGCCTGCAGCGCCTGCTCCACCGCCTGCAGGCTGGCCCGCTGGGCACGGCCGCCGAGGATGCGCACCGGCAGCAGCAGCTCGCGCAGCGGTTCCAGCTCCAGCAGCATGTCGTTGGCGATGATCCGCACATCGCTGCGCACCTTGCCCACCGCATCCAGCAAGGCCAGCGCGTCCAATGCCCCGGAGGGATGGTTGGCGACTATCAGCAGGCGGCCGCGGGCCGGTACCCGCGCCAAGGCCGCGGCATCGACCGTGTAGTCGGCGTCCAGGAAGCCGAGCGCGGCGCTGACAAAGGCGAAACCCTGTAGCCCGGCGCTGCGCTGCAGGAAGGCATCCAGCTGCTCGAAACGTGATAGCCGTCCCACTGTGCGCAACAGCGGCCGGGCCAGGTGCCCGCGCGGGCCATGGAACCAATCCGGGTAGCGCTGCTGCAGGCGGTGCGCGATCTGGTGCATGACGAAGTCTCCCTGACGGCCCATTGGCCGGGAGCCTGCGCCCGTCACAAGGCAGACAGATGGCGGTTTTACGGCAATTCGGTGACCCCGCCTTAACCGTATGGCAACAAACGCATCGGCACTATTCCGTCAAGGTGTCGAGCGTGTATCATTCGCGACCATCTTTCCATCCGAATCAAGGGATATATAGCCCGATGTCCAGCTACCTGTTCACCTCCGAATCGGTCTCCGAAGGCCATCCGGACAAGATTGCCGACCAGATCTCCGATGCGGTGCTGGACGCGATCCTGACCCAGGACAAACGCGCCCGCGTGGCCTGCGAAACCCTGGTCAAGACCGGTGCGGCAATTGTCGCCGGCGAAGTGACCACCTCGGCGTGGGTCGATATCGAAGAACTGACCCGCAACGTCATCAACGAAATCGGCTACAACAACTCCGATGTCGGCTTCGACGGCCACACCTGCGCCATCATCAACATGCTGGGCAAGCAGTCGCCTGATATTGCTGCCGGCGTTGACGGCACCAACAAGAAGGCCAAGAAGCCGGAAGAGCAAGGCGCTGGCGACCAGGGCCTGATGTTCGGCTATGCCTGCAATGAAGCCCCGGAATTCATGCCGGCGCCGATCTACTACTCGCACCGTCTGGTCGAGCAGCAGGCCAAGGTCCGCAAGAAGAAGAACTCGCCGTTGCCGTGGCTGCGCCCGGACGCCAAGAGCCAGGTGACCCTGCGTTACGGCCAGGACGGCAAGATCGAAGGTCTTGATGCCGTGGTGCTGTCGACCCAGCATGATCCGGGCGTGAAGCAGAAGGACCTCGTCGAGGCCGTGCGCGAGCACATCCTCAAGCCGGTGCTGCCGAAGGCGTGGCTGGACAAGCTGCCGAAGAACAAGGTGCACATCAACCCGACCGGCATCTTCGTGATCGGCGGCCCGGTGGGCGATTGCGGCCTGACCGGTCGCAAGATCATCGTCGACACCTACGGCGGCATGGCCCGTCACGGTGGCGGTGCGTTCTCCGGCAAGGACCCGTCCAAGGTTGACCGTTCGGCCGCTTACGCTGCCCGTTACGTCGCCAAGAACGTGGTTGCCGCTGGCCTGGCCGACAAGTGCGAAGTGCAGGTCTCCTACGCCATCGGCGTGGCCGAGCCGACCTCGATCTCGGTCACCACCTTCGGCACCGGCAAGATTCCGGACGCACAGATCGAGAAGTTGATCCGCGCCCACTTCGACCTGCGTCCGTACGGCATCATCAAGATGCTGGACCTGATCCACCCGATGTACCAGCAGACCGCTGCCTACGGCCACTTCGGCCGCAAGCCGAAGGACTTCTCGTACGTCGACGGCGACGGCAAGACCCAGAACGCAACTGCGTTCTCCTGGGAAAACACCGACCGTGCCGAAGCCCTGCGCAAGGCTGCAAAGCTGAAGTAAGTTCAGCGGCAGGTGAAGTACTACCCGGACGGGCCGCGCAAGCGGCCCGTCCGCATTTGTGCCTGCGCCCTTGCCAAGCGACCGCCCATCCGCACACGATGGCGCCGCATACACAGGGAGCGTTGGCATGTTTTCGGCATTCATCGGCAATCTGTTCAAGGACAAGCCCGACCAGGATCGGTTTGCCCGCAAGTTCATCGACGCCGTGCGCGGCAATGGCTATCCGGATGAATTGGAATACGAGGCCGACAGCTTCCGCATCCGCCACGCCAATGGCTCCTACTTCAACCTGCACAACGCCTATCACGCCTACCTGGGCGCGCCACGCGGGCAGCAACGCAAGACATTGCAATCCTTCAGCCGTTTGCTGGGCATCCACGACAACGATGAGGCGATGAGCTGGGAGCAGGTCCGGCCATTGCTGCGCCCCTTGGTCCGCAGCATCACCCAGCTTGAGGAGTTGATGCTGCACCATGCCGAGCAGGAAGGTTGGGACGCTTCGCCGCTGCACCTGCAGTACCGCCGCCTCAGCGAGGAGTGCGTGGAACTGCTGGCTGTCGACCATCCCGACCACACCGCCACACTCACCCGTGGTCCAGAGGAGGCATGGGGCATCGACTTCGAGCAGGCGTTGGTCATCGCCCGCGCCAATCTGCGGCAAAGCCCTGACACGCCCTTCGTCGAAGTCATGCCCGGCGTCTACCAGGCAGCGTGGGCTGACGCATACGACAGCAGCCGTGCCCTTCTGCCAGACCTGCTGCACCGGGTGCCGGTGGCCGGGCTACCGGTGTTCATGCTGGCCAGCCGCGACGTACTGCTGGTCGCCGGTGAAGGCGATCTGCAAGCGCAGGCCCATATGCTTGAACTGGCTGCCAATGCATTCAACGACGGCCGCGTCATTTCATGGGAAGTGCTGCGCTACGACGAAGGGCGGCTGCATGCACACACACTGGCCACTGCTGAATTGCGTGAGCGGCAACGACAACTGCGGCTGGAGTTGGATGCCAACGCCTATGCGCAGCAGAAACAGTCGTTGGACCGTGTGCATGAGAAGCATGCAGAGGATGTATTCGTCGCCAACTTCATGATCCATACCGAAGAACAGCGCTCGCTATGCGCCTGGACGGAGGGCGTCGCCAGTTCATTGCCCCGCACCGACCGCATCGTGCTGGTGACGCCGGTCGACGGCCAGGACGCCGATATGCTGGTCGTGGATTGGGAGCAGGCACAGCCTGTTCTTGGCCACCTGTTGCGTGAGGACAGCCGGCATATTCACCCGCCCCGCTACCTCACGCTTGGTTTCCCCGATGCGCAGATGCGCGCGCAGTTGCAGGCGCTCTGATTCCCGCTCAGATCCATCTCCTTGCAGCCATGGTGCTTGACCAAAGCATGTTGCCTGCGAAGGCGGTGACTTTTATTGAGTTTGGGTTTGGGTTTGGGCTTTAGTTTTTTGGTTTTGGCTTTAGCTTTTGGCTGTGGCTGTGGCTGTGGCTGTGGCACCGCTTGTGCCTTAGCCCTTCTCCCGCTTGCGGGAGAAGGGTTGGGATGAGGGGAGCTTTGGCTTTGGCTTTGGCCTGGAGCTGGCTTCAGCAAAAGCAACGGCTAGAAACCTAAAACCCCCTCATCCGCCCTTCGGGCACCTTCTCCCGCAAGCGGGAGAAGGGACAGCCAAGCAACAGCCAAAGCCAAGGCCACAGCCAAAGCCAGAGCTACAGCTACAGCTACAGCTACAGCCAAAGCCAAAGCCAAAGCCAAAGCCAAAGCCAAGGCCAAGGCCAAGGC
>NZ_LDJJ01000009.1 GCF_001431465.1 Stenotrophomonas terrae
TTCGCCCCCTCCCTTTGGCCGCAGGCCAAGGGGAGGGTTGGGGAGGGGTAGCTCCAGGTCGCCGATCGCCGGGAGAACAACAGCCCTCAATCCACCGCCGACGGCACCCCGTCCACTTCCACATCCGCGGTCGCATTGGGCGGCAAGGCCAGCGTGGCGGTCTCATTGAGCGCGGCAGCCTCCGCTTCCTTGGTCATCACCACGATGCTGATGCGGCGGTTGATCGGGTTCTGCGGGTTGATCTTGTCGAACAATACCGAGGAGGCCAGGCCGACCACGCGGGCCACTTTGATTTCCTCCATGCCGCCTTCCAGCAGGGTGCGGCGCGCGGCGTTGGCGCGGTCGGCACTGAGCTCCCAGTTGCCGTAGCCGAGCTGGGTGGAATAGGCGGTGGTGTCGGTATGGCCGGTGATGCTGATGTGGTTGGGCACCTGGTTGATGAAGTGCGACAGCTCCAGCAGGATCGTCTTGGTATACGGCATCAGGCGCGCGCTGCCGAGGTCGAACATCGGCCGGTTCTGCTTGTCCACGATCTGGATGCGCAGGCCTTCCGGGGTGATGTCCAGCAGTAGCTGGTCCTTGAACGGCTCCAGCGCCTGGCTCTTGCTGATCGCTTCCTGCAGCTCCTGCTTCAGCGCCTCCAGCCGTTGCCGGTCGCGTTCGCGTTCCTGCACCGGCGTGGGCATCGATTCCTGCTTGTTCTGGAACGGGTCATCGCTGTTGCCACGCGACACGTCGGTAGCGCCGCCCAGTTTGATCATCGACGTACTGGCGCCGCCCGGGCCGGCCATGCCTGGCGCCGGCGTGCTGCTGCTGCCGCTGAGCGGGCTGGGATTGCGGAAGTATTCGGAAATCGCCGCGCGCTCGGGCTTGCTGGTGGCGGCCATCAGCCACAGCACCAGGAAGAAGGCCATCATCGCGGTGACGAAGTCGGCGTAGGCCACCTTCCACGAACCGCCGTGGTGGCCGCCGCCCTGGACTTTCTTCACCCGGCGCACGATCACCGTGGGTTTGGCGTTCTCGGTCATGGGCGGGGCCTTACTTGACCGACTTCAGATGCTGTTCGAACTCGCTGAAGCCCGGGCGCAGTGCCGACGGCACGGTCTTGCGGGCGAACTCCAGGGCGATCTTCGGGTTGTAGCCGCGCAGGCAGGCCAGCAGCGCGGTCTTCACCGATTCGTAGATGCGTGCGTCCTGTTCGGCGCGCGCTTCCACCGCTGCAGCCAGCGGGCCGATGAAGCCATAGCCGAGCAGGATGCCGAGGAAGGTGCCGACCAGCGCGCCGGCCACGTGTGCGCCGACTTCCTTGATGTCACCACCGATGGCGCCCATGGTGATGACGATGCCCAGCACCGCGGCGACGATGCCGAAACCGGGAAGGCCATCGGCCACCTTGTTGAGCACGTGGGCCGGTTCCAGCGCCTCGTGGTGGTGCTTTTCCAGCTCCAGTTCCAGCAGCGGTTCCAGCTCGTGCGGCTCGATGTTGGAGCCGATCATCAGGCGCAGGCAATCGGTGATGAAGTCCAGCAGGTGGTGGTCGGCCAGCACCTTGGGGTAGTTGGCGAACACCGCGCTGTCCTGCGGATTCTCTACATGGTCTTCCAGCGCCATGAAGCCTTCGCGGCGCGCCTTGTTGAGCAGTTCGTAGAGCAGGCTGAGCACGTCCAGATAGTCCTGGCGCTTGTACTGCGGGCCCTTGAACACGCTGACGGTGGCGCGCAGGGTCTGCTTGACGGTCTTGAGCGGGGTGGCGATCAGGAACGCGCCCAGGGCCGCGCCGCCGATGATGACCAGCTCGTAGGGTTGCCACAGCGCGGCCAGGCGGCCGTGCGCACCGACGTAACCGCCCAGGACAGCGAAGATGACAACGAGCAGGCCGACGATGATGAGCATGGGAAGCAGACGCGGGGATGGGGATATCCCGTTGTCGGCCGTCAGAGCGGAATCTGTAGAGCCCTACCTTGTTCGGCGGGTTCAGGAACCCTGCTCCTGTAGAGCCGAGCCATGCTCGGCTGGGGCTCAGCAGCTCTTGTAGAGCCGAGCCATGCTCGGCTGAGGCTCTACCGGTAACGCTTCTGCCGAGCATGGCTCGGCACTACAACGGCAAAGCCTCTGCCGAGCATGGCTCGGCACTACAACGGCAAAGCCCCCTGCCGAGCATGGCTCGGCACTACAGGGAAGCTGCTAGGCCGCTGGCTGTGCCTCGGCACCGCCGCGCTGCAGCGGGTCGGGGTAGGGCTGGCCGTTCTCGACGAAACCCAGCGATACCGAGTTCAGGCAATGCCGTTCAAAGGTCGGCGGCGGGCCGTCCGGGAACACGTGACCCAGATGGCTGCCACAGCGGGCGCAGACGATCTCGGTGCGGATCATGCCGTGGCTGATGTCGCGGATCTCGCGCACATGCGCCGGATCGAAGGGGGCGAAGAAGCTCGGCCAGCCGGTCCCCGAATCAAACTTGGTGCTGGAGCGGAACAGCGGCAGTGCACACAGGCGGCAGCAGTACACGCCATCACGCTTGTTATCCAGGAACACGCCACAGAACGGTGCCTCGGTGCCGTGCTGCAACAGCACGCGCTGTTCTTCGGCGCTGAGGTCGGCAACAAGGGCGTCGCGCTGGGCGCTGCTGGGAGGGCTGAGGTCGAAAGCGGTCATGGCGGAGAATCCGTGGGGCAGGTAGCAATGGTAGGGGCGGGCAGACGCCAGTCCAAGGGCGCATTCATCGCGGCGCAAGCTGTGCCGGCGCATGCTTTCTGCGTGCAACAACAGGAGGGGCCGATGAAACGGGCGATGTATCTGGTGCTGGCATTGCTGGCAGCCTGGCCGCTGTTGCTGCAGGCACAGCTGCAACAGCCACCGGCACCGACGGCGACGCGCCCGGTGACCCTGCCGCCACCGCCGCAGCCGCCATCCACGTCGCCGCGGCTACCGCAGGATGTGCGCCCGCCGTCGGTCAAGCCGCCCAAGCCGGTTCCGAAGGTGAAGCCGATCGTGCAACCGGCGCAGCCTGTGCGGCCGATCTACGACAGCAAGGGCCAGCCGGCGCCGCATATGCGCCAGACCAGCCCGGGTCGGGTGCTGGATACGCGTACCAATCGTTATTACGACACCGTGCCCAGTGGCATGGGCCAGCAGGTGGTGCCGCCGCCGGCCGGTACCCGGTAGGCGAGCGATTACCTGATTACCTGTAGTGCCGAGCCATGCTCGGCAGGCATTTGCCCGTGTAGTGCCGAGCCATGCTCGGCAGGGGCATTACCGGTAAGGCTTCTGCCGAGCATGGCTCGGCACTACAGGAGCGTGGTTTCGCACTACTCGGCGATTGGCAGGCACAGGGTTTCTTTGACTTCTTCCATCACGATGTAGCTCTTGGATTCACGCACGTGCGGCAAGGTCAACAAGGTGCTGCCCAGCAGTTTGCGGTAAGAGGCCATTTCATTGATGCGGGCCTTGAGCAGGTAGTCGAAATCGCCGGACATCAGGTGGCATTCCAGCACGTTGGGCAGCTTCAGCGCGGCGCGGCGGAATTCCTCGAAGATGTCGCCGGACTTGTAGGCCAGGCTGATCTCCACGAACACCAGCAGGCTGGCCTTGACCGAAGAAGGATCCAGCCGCGCGTAGTAGCCGGTGATCACGCCTTCGCGCTCCAGCCGGCGCACGCGCTCGGTACAGGGCGTGGTCGACAGGCCAACGCGCTCGCCCAGCTCGGTGAAGGAGATGCGGCCCTCCTGCTGCAGGATGCGCAGGATCTTGCGGTCGATCTTGTCCAGTTCGCGGCTGCGGGTGGCCATATGGCTCTGCTTTTGATGAACGAAACAGGAAATTACCCTGATTAGGTGCATCAATAAAGGTAAAAACACTGGTTCACCCTGAATATACTGCGCCGTTCCTAGCCCCTGCCATCCCGTGCGCAGGGAATGATGTGGTCCGGAGAATGAAAATGCGCGTTCTGGTGCTTGGCAGCGGTGTGATCGGCACGACCAGTGCCTGGTATCTACGGCAGGCCGGCTTTGATGTCACCGTGGTTGATCGGCAGCCTGGCCCGGCGCTGGAGACCAGCTTCGCCAATGCCGGCCAGCTGTCGTTCGGCTATACCTCGCCGTGGGCCGCCCCGGGCGTGCCGTTCAAGGCGATCAAGTGGCTGTTCGAGGAACATGCGCCGCTGGCGATCCGCCCGACCGCGGACATGGCCCAGTACCGCTGGCTGTGGCAGATGCTGCGCAACTGCACCTCGGCCCGCTACGCGGTCAACAAGGCGCGCATGGTGCGCGTGTCCGACTACAGCCGCGATTGCATCAACGAGCTGCGCGCGGCCACCGGCATCGATTATGAAGGCCGCCAGCTGGGCACCACCCAGTTGTTCCGCACCCAGCAGCAGCTGGATGCCGCCGCGCAGGACATCGAAGTGCTGCGCGAGTACGGCGTGCCTTACGAAGTGCTGGACCGCCAGGGCATTGCCCGCGTCGAGCCGGCGTTGGCCGGCAAGACCGAGACGCTGGTCGGCGCACTGCGCCTGCCCGAGGACCAGACCGGCGATTGCCAGCTGTTCACCAACAAACTGGCAGCACTGGCCGAGGCCGCCGGCGTCGAGTTCCGCTTCGACCAGGACATCGCCTCGATCCAGCGCGAAGGTGACCGCATCACCGGCGTACGCATCAATGGCAAGCTGGAAACCGCTGACCATTACGTTGTCGCGCTGGGCAGTTATTCGCCGCAGTTGCTGGCGCCGCTGGGCATGCAGCTGCCGGTGTATCCGTTGAAGGGTTATTCGCTGACCCTGCCGATCACCAATGCAGCGATGGCGCCGAACTCGACCATCCTGGACGAGAGCTACAAGATCGCCATCACCCGCTTCGAAGACCGCATCCGCGTTGGCGGCATGGCCGAGGTGGCCGGCTTTGACCTGTCGCTGGAACCGCGCCGCCGCGCCACGCTGGAAAAGGTGGTCAGGGATCTGTACCCGGACGGTGGTGACCTGGGCCAGGCCAGCTTCTGGACCGGCCTGCGCCCGGCGACTCCGGACGGCACGCCGGTGATCGGCGCAACGCCATATCGCAACCTGTTCCTCAACACCGGCCACGGCACCCTGGGCTGGACCATGGCAGCCGGTTCCGGTCGTTACCTGGCCGATCTGATGAGCGGCAAGCAGCCGCAGATCAGCACCGAAGGGCTGGATATCTTCCGCTACGGCAAGGGGCAGCACTGATGCGCCCGGCACAGGCACTGATCGACCTGGACGCGCTGCGCCACAACTATCGGCTTGCGCGCCAGCTGGGCGGCGGCAAGGCACTGGCCATCATCAAGGCCGATGCCTACGGCCACGGCGCGGTGGCCTGCGCGCGCGCGCTGCAGGACGAAGCCGATGGTTTTGGCGTGGCCTGCATCGAGGAAGCATTGGAGCTGCGCCAGGCCGGTATCCGCGGCCCGATCCTGTTGATGGAAGGTTTCTTCGACGCGGCCGAGCTGCCGTTGATCGTCGAGCATGATTTCTGGGTGGTGGTAGCGACCTCGTGGCAGCTGCAGGCGGTGGAAGCATTCAAGACCGATGCCACGCTGCGCATCTGGTTGAAGCTGGACAGCGGCATGCACCGGCTGGGTTTGTCGCCGGAGGAATTCCGCGACGCGCACGCACGCCTGAGCGCGCTGCCACAGGTTGGCCCGCTGGTGCTGATGACGCACCTGGCGCGCGCTGACGAACTGGACAGCAACCGCACCCGCGAACAGTTGGACGTGTTCATCCGCGCCACAGAAGGTTTGGCGGGCGAAACCAGCCTGTGCAATTCGCCAGCGCTGTTGGGCTGGCCGGATGTGCGCAGTGACTGGGTGCGGCCGGGCCTGATGTTGTACGGCGCCGATCCGCTGTATCCGCAGCCCAGCCCGCACGCAGCGCAACTGCGCCCGGTGATGACCCTGCAGTCGCGGGTGATCGCCGTGCGTGAGCTGGCGGTGGGCGAGCCGCTGGGTTACGGCGCGCGTTTTGTTGCCGAAGCGCCGACCCGCGTCGGCGTGGTGGCGATGGGCTATGCCGATGGCTATCCGCAGTTCGCACCGAATGGCACGCCGGTGTTGATCGATGGCGTGCCGGGCAGGCTGATCGGCCGCGTATCGATGGACATGCTGACCGTGGACCTCACCGACCATCCGCAGGCCGCACGCGGCAGCATCGTGCAGCTATGGGGCAATGCACCGACCATTTCGGAGCTGGCACCGCGCTGCAATACCAGCGCCTACCGGCTGCCATGCAGCCTCAAGCGCACCCCACGGGTATATCTGTCGGAGTGAGCTGAGCTCCGGTAGTGCCGAGCCATGCTCGGCAGAGGCTTTACCAGCAATGCCAATGTAGTGCCGAGCCATGCTCGGCAGAAGCTTTACCGGTAACGCCCATTGCCGAGCATGGCTCGGCACTACAGGTGAAGCAAAAGGGCCGCATTGCGGCCCTTTTCAATTTCAATCCAGCAAGCGCGGATTATAGACCGGCGGTGGTGTCGTCGTTGCGCAGTTCGCGGCGCAGCCAATCGTCGAGCATGCGCTTTTCGTAACGCAGCGGGTCGGTGTTGCTGGGCAGGCTGCTGTTGAGCAGGTAGCCGGTATCGGACAGCTTGCGCTCGCCCTGGCTGATGATCTGGCCGCTGGCGTCGGTCAGCGTGAACTGCAGCGAGATACGCGGCGGGTAGATGTCGCGCATGATGCGTACGTCGTCCAGGCGCGGGCCATGCCATGGCTCGTAGTCACCGGCACGCTTGATATCGGTGATGGTCACGTCCAACTTCTGCCCTTCCGGCAGCATTTTGCTGGCCTGCTTGCGCAGGTATTCGGCCAGGGTTTCCACCCAGTCGCCGAGCTGGGCATCCCAACGGTTGCGGCTGTAGCGCAGTTCGGTGAACTGGGCCGGATCGGTCCATTGCACCTGCACTTGGCCTTCGACGTTCAGTGCACGCGGGGCTTCGGGATCGGCGACCGTGCGCGGTTTGGCGTCGGCGCCGCCAACGGCCAGCAGGCAGGCCAAGGCAAGTCCGGTGATGGTCAGGGTTTTCATGACGTACTCCTGGGGACTTTGATGACTAAAGTGTGCGGCCGATAAGGATAGGCTTCAATGAGCACGTGTCGGTGTCCTGCATGGGATTGCGCGATGGTTCATCATCACGGGCTGTGGATCGGCCCTCGCCCACACTGGCCGGTGCCTCCCTCCCTTTCCGCCGTGACCCGCTCCCTTCAGACAATGCCTGCTCCCAACCTGGAATCCGCCCTGTCAGTGATGTCTCTGGACGATGAGGATCTGGAAAACTCCAGTCTTTATCGGGAGGTATTCAATGCGGTGGGCAGCGGTCTGTGTGTGATCGAGCTGGTGCTTGAGGAGGGGGTTGCGGTGGATTTCATCTACCGCAAGGTCAACGCCGGTTTCCAGAAGGTCACCGGGCAGAGCGATGTCATTGGCCGCCGCGCCAGTGACGTGGTGCCGGCGATGGGGGCGGACTGGTTCGCGGCCTTCGGTCGGGTGCTCAGCGATGGCGGCATCAGCCAGTTCGAGCGCGAGGTGTCGGAGCCGGCACGCTGGTATTCGGTGGAAGCGGTGCGCATCGGCGAGCCGGACAAGCACCGCGTGGCCGTATTTCTTTTTGACATCTCCGCACGCAAGCGTATTGAAACCGAGCTGGCCGAGAGCGAGGCGCGTTTCAGCGCCTTGGCCGACGGCCTGCCGATGCCGGTGTGGGTGGTGGATGACATTGGCCAGCTGCGTTTCGTCAATACCGCGTTCCTTACCTTCTTCGGCTTGCATGCCGATCAGGACCTGGGCCCGGATCCGTGGCAGCGGCTGGTGCATCCGGACGAACAGGTTTCGTTCGGGTTCCAGTTGCAGGCGGCATTGAACGGGCGCACCGAACTGCACACCAATACCCGCGTGCGCCGTCACGATGGGCAATGGCGCTGGTTGGAAATGAACGCCGTGCCACGTTTTTCCGCTGATGGCCGCTTCATCGGCCTGGCCGGCAACAGCCCGGACATCACCGAGCGGCGCGAGATTGAAATGGCCCGCGAGGACCTGCTCACCGCCGAACGCGTGGCCCGCAACGCGGCCGAGGGCATGGCGCGGATGAAAGATGAGTTCCTGGCCACGCTGTCGCACGAACTGCGTACGCCGTTGACCACGGTGCTGGGCTGGAGTGAGCTGCTGCTGCAGCGCATGGAAGCCGATCACCCGATGCGGCGCGGCATGGAGGTGATCGCCAGCAGTGCGATGACCCAGAAAAACCTGATGTCGGACATGCTCGACCTGAGCAGCATGCTGCTGGGCAAGGTACAGCTGGAAGTGGAAGTGGTGGATCTGGCCGAGCAGGTGCGCGAAGCAGTGCGCGCGCAGGAGCTGGTGATCGAAGGCAAGGCGCAGACGCTGCAAGTGCTATTGCCGGAACTGCCGCAGCCGGTGCTGGGTGATGCCACCCGCCTGCAGCAGATCCTGGGCAACCTGCTGTCCAACGCGATCAAGTTCACTCCGGTGGAAGGGCGGATCGAGATCAGCCTGTTGCATGAAAGCGGGCATTTGGTGGTGCAGATCAAGGATGACGGCGACGGCATCGCACCGGAATTCCTGAAACATCTGTTCAGCCGCTTCAGCCAGGCCGACAGCACCACCACCCGTCGCCATGGCGGCTTGGGGCTGGGCCTTGCCATCGTCCAGCAGTTGACCGAGCTGCATGGCGGCACTGTCTCGGCCGCTAGTGCCGGGCCAGGGCGCGGCGCCACCTTCCGCGTGCGGCTGCCGGAGTTCCAGGCGCAGAAGGCGCTGCGCCACCCGCGCCGGCGGGTGCAGCGCGGGCGCATCGGCGAGCAGGTACTGGTGCCCAATGCGCTGCAGGGCCTGCGGGTGCTGGCGGTGGAAGACCAGGTCGACATGCTCGGTTACATCCGCCGCTTGCTGGAGGAACAGGGCGCGTCGGTGGTAACCGCCGGTACCGCCGCCGAGGCATTGGAGCTGCTGGACCTGCGCGGGCATACCGCGTTCGATGTATTGATCAGCGATATCGGCATGCCGGGCATGGATGGCTACGGCCTGATCCATACCCTGCGGCAGACCCTGGGCGTGGGCGCTGACGAGCTGCCGGCGGTGGCGGTGACCGCGCTGGCGCGGGCCGACGACCGGCGGCGCGCGTTCTCCTCCGGCTTCCAGGGGCATGTGGCCAAGCCGTATAGCGTGGCGCAGCTGATTTCGGCCATCCGCGACGCGCGCCTGCCGCGTTGATTTCTTTGCGTGGGTTTCACGCGGAATAACGGTAATGTGATGGCGTTCACCCATGGACGCTGTCATGCCCTTGTACGCGCCCCATGTTTATTCCGACCCGACGCTGATCGCCTCGCTGGAGGCCTTGCTCGGCCAGTTGCCTGAGCAGGCGCGGGTAATGCTGGTACTCAAGGGCGGCAGCCGGGTGGCCGGGACGGTCACCACGCAGCCGGCGCTGCAGCATTTTGCCGACCACAACGAACAGCCCGGGGTGAACGCGACCGTACGCCTGGAGGACCTGCTGCGGTCCTGCCAGCAACATGTGGTCTGGCTGGACAGCGTGCTGCAGGTGCTGCACCTGCCGGCTGCCGAGCCCTGATCCGGCGCATTTGCCGGCCCTGTTCAGCTGGCCGCGGCCGGTCACGGCGGCCGGCCCGGTAGAATGGCCGGCCCTGCTTGATGAATTACCGGCATGCCTGCTCCGCACGACGCTCCGTTGGAAACCCTGTTCCTTCCGTTCTCCAAGGCTGGCCTGCGCTGGCCGCAGGGGCCGGTCCTGTTCCTGCGCGCGCGCGATGGTTGGCCGCTGCGCGAGCACGCCGACAGCGCCCAGCTGGTCTGCACACAGAGTTTCCGCCCGTTTGCCGAGGCCTTGCAGCGCAGCGGCTGGGAAGTGCGTGACGAACAGGCGCTGGAGCAGTCCGATGAGCGCTACGCGGTGGTGCTGGTGCTGCCGCCGCGGCAGCGTGACGAAGCGCGCGCCCTGTTTGCCCAGGCCTTGGACAAGCTGGCCCCGGGCGGCATCATCGTTGCCTGCCAGTCCAACAACGAAGGCGCGCGCTCCGGCGAAAGCGACCTGCAGCAGCTGGCTGGGCTGGGCGGCACGCTGACCAAGAACCATTGCCGCGCCTATTGGTCGCAACCGGCCGAGGGCAAGCACGACGTCGCCCTGCACAAGCGCTGGGCGGCACTGGATGCGCCGCGCAAGATCGTCGATGGGCGCTTCCTGAGCCGCCCCGGCGTGTTTGCCTGGGACCGCATCGATCCGGCCTCGGCCCTGCTGGTGGAGCAGCTGCCGGCCGACCTGGCTGGCCGTGGCGCCGATCTGGGCGCGGGTTGGGGCTATCTGTCGTCCGAAGTGCTGGCACGTTGCCCCAAGGTCACCGCACTGGATCTGTACGAAGCCGAGGCGCGCGCGCTGGCGCTGGCCCGCCACAACCTGGCCGAGGCCGGAGCGCAGGTGAAGCTGGACTTCCGCTGGCATGACGTCACCACCGGCATCGATGACCGCTACGATTTCATCGTTTCCAATCCGCCGTTCCACACCCCGGCCCGCGAAGACCGGCCGGATATCGGCCGCCGCTTCATTGCCGTGGCCGCGCAGTCGCTGCGTCCGGGCGGGCAGTTGTTCATGGTTGCCAACCGCCACCTGCCGTATGAGCAGATCCTCACCGAGAGCTTCGGCCAGGTGCGCGTTGCCGCCGAGCGCGATGGCTTCAAGGTCATCGTCGGCACCCGGGGCCGTGCATGAAGCTGGTCAAGCACATCGCCAACCTGGGCTATGGCAGCCGCAAGCAGGTGCAGCAGCTGTTCCGCGAAGGCCGCATCACCGATGCGCAGGGCGAGGTGCTGTATGCCGATGACAAGGTCGAGCACGACAACATCCGTATCGATGACGAGGTGTTGGACCCGCCGCCGGGCCTGATCCTGATGCTGCACAAGCCAGCCGGCTATACCTGTTCCACCAAGGACCATGGCCGCCTGATCTATGAGCTGCTGCCGGAGCGTTTCCGCGACCGCGACCCGGTGCTTTCCAGCGTTGGCAGGCTCGATCGCGATACCTCGGGCATGCTGCTGATGACCGATGATGGCCAGCTGCTGCACCGGATCGTGTCGCCCAAGTCGAAGCTGGACAAGGTTTACGAAGCACAGCTGGCACAGGATCTGAGCGGCAGCGAAGCGGCGCAGTTCGCCAGTGGCACGCTGTTGCTGGAATCGGACGACAAGCCCTTGTTGCCGGCCGAACTTGAGGTGCTCGGCCCGCGTGCGGCGCGGCTGACCCTGCACGAAGGGCGTTACCACCAGGTGCGGCGCATGTTCGCAGCGGTGGGCAACCACGTGCAGGCGCTGCACCGTTCGCGTATTGGCGGCCTGGGTCTGGATGATCTGGCCGAAGGCCAATGGCGGCAGCTGGACGCCGCTGACCTGGCCGTACTGTTTGGAGAACAGGCCTGATGGAATTGCTGGCCCGCCCGCAGGCGGTGGTGTTCGACATGGACGGCCTGATGCTGGACAGCGAGCGCGCGCTGATGGGCTGCCTGGAGCAGGTTGCGCAGGTGCAGGGCCATGTCCTGCCGCGCAGCCTGTTGCTGTCGTTGATTGGTTCCTCCGATGCCACTACCCGGCAGAAGCTGGCCGATGTGCTGGGGCTGGAGCGCACCGATGCTTTGTTGGCCGAATCCTATGCACGTTATGCCGACATCGTCGATGCCGGTGTGCCGTTGCGGCCGGGCATCACCGAGTTGCTGGAGTTGCTGCGCGAGCACGACATTCCGCGTGCGGTTGCCACCGCCACGCGTTCACCGCTGGCGCAGCGCAAGCTGGCGGCGGCGGGTTTGCTGCCGTATTTCCAGTTTGTTGCCACCAGCAGCGATGTAGCCCATTCCAAACCGGCGCCGGACATCTACCTGCATGCCGCGCGTGGACTGGGCATCGCGCCGGCGCATTGCCTGGCCCTGGAAGACTCACCCACCGGCGTGCGCGCGGCACTGGCCGCCGGCATGACCACGATCCAGATTCCGGACCTGCTGGAACCGGACGAAGAAGTGCGTGGCTACGGTCACCACATCACCGCCTCGCTGCATGACGTGCGCGAGCTGCTGCAGCAATGGCTGCCGGTAGGCGCAGCGTAGGCTTCACCTGTAGTGCCGAGCCATGCTCGGCTAGGGCTCTACCGATAAGGCCTCTGCCGAGCATGGCTCGGCACTACATTGGGCATCGCCGGTAATGCCTCTGCCGAGCATGGCTCGGCACTACATTGGCATTGCTGGGAATGCCCCTGCCGAGCATGGCTCGGCACTACATTGGCATTGCTGGTAACGCCTCTGCCGAGCATGGCTCGGCGCTACATTGGCATTGCTGGTAATGCCTCTGCCGAGCATGGCTCGGCACTACATTGGCATCGCTGGTAATGCCCTTGCCGAGCATGGCTCGGCACTACCGGTCATCGCTCAGGTATTGCCTTCACCACCACCGAGCACGCGGTGCCAGCCTTCCACGCCGAGCTGGTCCAGCGTGGCGATATTGCGTTCGACAATCACGTCCGGGTCCGGGAACGCGGCTACCGCACGCTCAACGCTGTCTTCGCGCAGCAGGTGCAGGGTGGGGTAGGGCGAGCGGTTGGTGTAGTTGCTCACGTCGTCTGCGGCGGCACCGGCGAACTGGTACTGCGGGTGGAAGCTGGCCACCTGCAGGATGCCCTGCAGATCCAGCGCTTCCACCGCGGCGTCGGCGTTTTCGAGGAAATCGTTGTAGTCCAGGAAATCCTCCAGCACCTGCGGGTGGATGATCAACGTGGTGTCGATCTGCTCGGCCGGGGTGTCGCGCAACAGCAGCAGCTCTTCGGCCAACTGCTCCAGCAGGGCCTCCGGCGTGCTGGCGTCGCTGAGCACGAAGCGCACCTGCTGCTTGACGTAGACCGCCTTCGCAAACGGGCACAGGTTCAACCCGATCACCGCCTTTTCCACCCAGTTGCGGGTGACGGCGATGGGATCGATGGTGGCGTGTTCGTTCATGGCTGGCGCTCGGGCTGGCAGGGCAGGCGATTGTAGTGGGCAACCGGGCCCGCTGCCGCCGTGCTGTCATCGCGTGGGTGTTCACTGTCCACAAACTGGACACGGTGCATTGTCGAAAATCGCACGATTTCAGCAGCTTGTGCTGATCTCGCCGATGGCTAATAGGCAGCTGCCGGGTGCAGGTATTCAATGTCTGCACCGACCACGCAAGGAGTACGGCAATGGCAAAAGAGGCGTTTCTTCCCCCGGAGTTGTGGGTGGGCAAGCAGTTTGATGGTCAATGGCAGCGCGGCAACAGCCAGCAGGAAGTGATCGAGCCGGCCACCGGCAAGACGCTGGGCAGCATCGGGCTGGCGGACCCGGCGCAGATTGCGCGCTCGGCCGCCGCTGCAGCCGCGGCACAACGCGACTGGGCCAACGCGCCCTATGAAACCCGCGCGCAGGTGCTGCGCCGCGCCGCGCAGCTGGCCGATGAATACGCGGCTGACATCATCGAGTGGATCGTGCGCGAGTCCGGCTCTACCCGGCTCAAGGCCGGCTTCGAGAACAAGGTAAGCACCAAGGCCCTGCATGAGGCCGCAGCGCTGCCCTCGCGCAGTGTGGGTGAGCTGCTGCCGTCGGTGCCGGGGCGGCTCAATCTTGCACGCCGCCGTCCGCTGGGTGTGGTGGGGGTGATTTCACCGTTCAACTTCCCCCTGTATCTGGCGATGCGCGCGGTGGCACCGGCGCTGGCGCTGGGCAATGCGGTGGTGCTCAAGCCCGACCCGCGCACGGCGGTCTGCGGTGGCTTTGTCATCGCCCGCCTGTTCGAGCTGGCCGGGCTGCCGGCCGGGGTGCTGCATGTGCTGCCGGGCGATGGCGCAGCGGGTGCGGCGCTGACCAGCGATCCCAACATCGCCATGATCCAGTTCACCGGTTCCACCGCTGCCGGGCGCAAGGTCGGCGAAGCCGCAGGCCGGCATCTGAAGAAGGTATCGCTGGAGCTGGGCGGCAAGAACGCGCTGATCGTGCTCGACGATGCCGATATCGATCTGGCCATCGCCAACACCACCTGGGGCGTCTACCTGCACCAGGGGCAGATCTGCATGGCGACCGGCCGCGTGCTGGTCCAACGCGGCATCTATGATCGCTTCCTGGAGAAACTCATCTCCAAGGCGCAATCGCTGACCGTCGGTGACCCGGCCGTTGCCGATGTCGCGCTGGGGCCGCTGATCAACGCCCAGCAGCGCGACCATGCCGCACGCGTGGTTGCCGAGGCCGCGGCCGCCGGCGCAACCCTGGAAACCGGTGGCACCTATCAGGATCTGTTCTTCGAGCCGACCGTGCTCAGCGATGTGAGCCCAGGCAACCCGGCCTTCCATGAGGAGATCTTCGCGCCGGTGGCGGTGGTGGTGCCGTTCGACAGCGATGCGGATGCCGCCGCGCTGGCCAACGACAGCGAGTACGGTCTGTCGATGGCCATCATTTCCAGCAATGTCGACCGTGCCTTGAAACTTGGCGAACAGCTGCATACCGGCATCCTGCATATCAACGACCAGACCGTGAACGACGAGGTCATCAATCCCTTTGGTGGTGTCGGCGCATCGGGCAATGGCAGCAGCATTGGTGGCCCGGCCAACATCGAGGAATTCACCCAATGGCAATGGCTGAGCATCAAGGGCGAAGCCCCCGCCTATCCGCTGTGAACTGGAGAAACCCATGAGTGCATCTGCAGAACTGCGTGACATCACCGTGGCGGTGGTGCGTGAGAAGGAAAAGCCTTTCAGCATCGAACAGGCACGCATACGCGGGCCCAAGGATGACGAGGTGCTGGTGCGGGTGGTGGCCACCGGCCTGTGCCATACCGACCTGATCGTGCGTGACCAGTACTACCCTGTGCCGTTGCCGGCGGTACTTGGCCATGAGGGCGCCGGTGTGATCGAGGCGGTGGGCCCGGCGGTCAAGGATCTGCGGGTGGGCGACCATGTGGTGCTCACCTATGGCGCCTGCGGCCACTGCAATCCCTGTAGCGGCGGCCACGGTGCCTACTGCAAGGACTTCTATGGCCTGAACTTCGGTGGTGGTGAACTGGACGGCAGTACCGCCATCCAGGACCCGCACGGCCATCCGCTGCATGACCACTTCTTCGCCCAGTCCTCGTTCGCCACCTATGCCTTGAGCCGCGAGAACAATGCGATCAAGGTGCCTGAAGATGCGCCGATCGAACTGCTCGGGCCGCTGGGCTGCGGTATCCAGACCGGTGCTGGTGCGGTGATCAATTCGCTCAAGGTCGGTACTGGCAGCAGCTTTGCGTCCTATGGCGCCGGTGCGGTGGGCCTGAGCGCGGTGATGGCGGCGCGCGTGGCTGGTGCCACCACCATCATCGCCATCGACGTGGTGCCGTCGCGCCTGGCGCTGGCCACCGAACTGGGCGCCACCCATGTGATCAACAGCCGCGAGGTGGATGTGGTCGAAGCGGTGCGTGGGATCACCGGTGGTGGCGTCGAGTACGCGTTGGAATCCACCGGCCGTGCGGAGGTGCTGGAGCAGGGCATCGCGGCATTGGCCGGGCTGGGTGTGATTGGTGTGGTGGGTGCGCCCAAGCTCGGCACCAAGGCCGCGTTCGACATCAACGATCTGTTGCTGGGCGGGCGCAGCATCCGCGGAATCGTTGAAGGTGACAGCGTGCCGAAGGTGTTCATCCCGCAGCTGGTACAGCTGTACCAGCAAGGTCGCTTCCCGTTCGACAAGCTGGTCAAGTTCTATCCGTTGGAGGAGATCAACCAGGCTGCCGAAGACAGCACCAAGGGCATCACCTTGAAGCCGATTCTCAAGATAGGCTGATGGAACAAACCATCGCGGACCATGCCGGCCCGCGATGGCGATCCAGTCAGCGGGCGCGGTGTAGGCTGGGGCCAGTTGTCTGGAGGATGCCCATGGCCACCACGCTCATGCAACAGCAGCAACGCCTGGCTGCCGCCCGGCAGCGCTTCGCCGAAGGCGGCCGATTGCCTGCGCAGCTGCTTGCACCGGCGCTGTTGCGCTCCTGGGAACGTTCGCGGCTGGCGGGCATACGCCCGCAGCACGCACCGCACTATGCGCCGCTGGCACAACGGCGGCCGCGTCTGGAAGATCCCGCCGATCGTCTGTTGGCACGTTGCGTGCGGCAGGACATGGATGATCTATGGGCGGCCTTCGGCGGCCGCCGCTGGACCTTGTTGTGCGTCAACCGCGAGGGCCTGATCATCGCCCAGCGCGAACATGGCCTGGCCGATGAGGCGATACTGCGGCCTATCCAGGTCGGGCGGCGGATCCGCGAGATCGAGATCGGCACCACTGCGCCATCCTGTGCGCTGGCCGAGGATGCTGCGGCACTGGTACGCGGCAACGAGCACTACCTGGATGAATTTTCCCGCGTCTATTGCCTGAGCGTGCCGTTGCGCGGGGTGGATGGTGAAGTGCTGGGGGCGCTGGACATCACCGGTATCGGCGAACGCGACAGCGAGTTGCTGCGCGGCTATTTCCGGCAGGCGGCACTGTCCATCGAGAACCAGTTGATCCAGCAGCAGCGTGATTGCCACCTGCTGGCGCTGCAACATGACGCGCGCTGGTTGGGGACGCCGTTGCAGGGTGTGTTGGCGGTGCGCGAAGACGGCCAGCTGCATGCAGCCAACAGCGTGGCGCGACGCATCCTCGGCTTGCCGCGCAGTGGCACGTTGCCGTTGACGAGCCTGGACAGCCTGTTTGCCAATGCCAGCGTGCACCAGCGCCGTCGCCTGCTGCAGGCCGGGCCGGTGCATCGGGTGCAGCTGCACGCCGACAGTGCCTTGCAGCTGCAATACCTGCGCGGGCCGGTGGGCGCACGTGCCAGTACCGCCAAGCGGGCGGTGAGCACTGTGGTGGGTTCATTGCGGGCGCAGGGCACGCAGGTGGTACGTGAGGCGGTTGCCGCGCATGCCGGCAACCTCAGCGCGGCGGCGCGGCAGTTGGGCATCTCGCGCACCACGCTGTACCGCAAACTGCAGCAGGCCGGTTGAGCCTGCTGCAGCGCAGTTGCATCAATCGCGGAAGTTGTCGAACTGCAGCGGCTGTTCGAAGTCATCCTTCTTCAGCAGCGCCATCACTTCCTGCAGGTCATCACGCTTCTTGCCGTTGACGCGCAGCTTGTCGCCGTTGATCTGGGTGTCGACCTTGATCTTGGATTCCTTGATCTTGGCGGCGATCTGCTTGGCCAGCTTCTGCTCGATGCCCTGCTTGACCGTCACCTGCTGGCGCGCGCCACCCAGGTTGGTTTCGATGTCGCCAAACTCCATGCAGCGGAAATCGATGCTGCGTGCAGCCAGGCGCTGCTTGAGGATGTCGGCCATCTGCTTGAGCTGGAAATCGGTGGGCGCGGTGAGCTTGATCAGCTTCTCGCCGTCCTGCTCGAAACTGGCGGCCACACCCTTGAAATCGAAGCGCGTGGACAGTTCGCGGTTGGCCTGGTCGATGGCGTTGGTCAGCTCGTGCTTGTCAACTTCGGATACGACGTCAAAGGAAGGCATGGGCCTGCTCCAATCAGAAAAACAGCCGCCATTCTAGGCGATTGGCGGCAAGGGCATGGCGCAGACGGCTACGCTGCCGACGCCAGCGATCGCTGTTGGTGTTGGCGCTGCGGCTTGCAGATGGGAGACGCAGCGGGAAGGGGCAAGCTCCGCTGCGATCCATGCGCCCTGCTCACATGCCCAGGCGCAGTTTCACTTCGGCGGCGATCCGGGTGGTTTCGCGCAGGGGCTCGACCGCCAGATTCAGATCAGCGTCAAACGCCGCCAGCCCATCCAGCAAGCGCCCGCGCTCACGCAGCGCCTGTTGGAAGTGCGCCATCCGTTCCTGCGCGCGCTCGCCCAGCAGTACGCCGACCGGCACGCGGGTGGCGCAGGCTTCCGACAGCAGGTTGACCGAGTCTGGCGTGCAGACAATACGATCAGCCCAGCCCAGCAGTCCGGCATAGGGATTGGAGCCGTCGCCGCCATCGGCCCAGATCACCCCGGGCACGTCGTCGAAGGCACGCAGCAGGGCCGCCGTCACCGCGCGCGGGGTGCGCCGCGAGGTGGTGGCCAGCACGCTGCCCCCTTCGGCGCGGATGCGCGCGGCCAGCTGCTGGAACAGGGGCTGGATCTCGCTGTCCTGCCAGGGCGCGTGATCGGTGGGGCCGCCGACCAGCAGCGCGGTGCGTGGCCCGGGCAGCTGTTCGAAGCTGGAGAACGCCGCGCGCCCCCAGGCCAGCCAGTCGTCGCTGACCGGGTTGAGGCTGCCCAGCAGGGTGAGCACATTGGCTGCGCGCAGGCGATCGTGTTCGGGCACCACCAGCAGGTCCCAGTGGCGCGGTGCGATGCGCGGGTCGAGGATCTGCACGGTGCGGGTGCCGCGTTGGCCCAGCACCCGCAGGGCGCCTGCGGCCTGCCGGCCACAGCCGATCGCCAGCGCCGGTGGGTTGCCGGCCAACTGTGCGAACTGCGGACCAAAGCCCCGCGCCGCGCCCGGCAGCAGGCGCGGCGCCAGCCAGCGCCACGGGGCCTGCGGCTGCAGCTGCAGGCGCTGTTGGCCGCCCAGAGCCAGCGCGGACGCCAGCGCCACGGCCTGGCGCACGTTGCCGGCGCGGCCGTCGGTGATCGTCCAGGGGAGCGTCGATCGTTTCGCGTATGGCATTAATTCGTTTCAATAAGGCTGGGTGTTGCAACAGCCAGAGGGCTCTACACTGAGCCCTCTGATCGGGGGTCATTGTCCGGGGCTTTCCAGGGCAATGTCACGACCGTAGCCAATTCATCACGGAGTTTCCATGTCCGACATCTTCAACGATGCCGCGCTTGACCAGCTGTTCCGCACCGCCCGTACCCAGAATGCGTTCCAGGACCGTCCGGTCGAGGACAGCCAGCTGCGTGCCCTGTACGACCTGTTGAAGTGGGCGCCCACGTCCGCCAACACCAGCCCGGCGCGCTTCGTGTTCGTCAAATCGGCCGAAGCCAAGCAGAAGCTGGCGCCGGCAATGTCCGAGGGCAACCTGGCCAAGACCATGGCAGCGCCGGTCACCGCGATCATTGGGTTTGATCTGGATTTCCACGAGAAGCTGCCGTACCTGTTCCCGCACACCGACGCCAAGGCCTGGTTTGACGGCCCGCGCGAAGGCCGCCATGAGGCCGCGTTCCGCAACGGCAGCCTGCAGGGCGCCTACCTGATCCTGGCCGCACGCGCGCTGGGACTGGATGCCGGCCCGATGTCGGGCTTCGACCCGGCCAAGGTGGATGAAGCGTTTTTTGCCGGCACCGCCATCAAGTCCAATTTCCTCGTCAATCTGGGCTATGGCGACTCGTCCGGCATCTTCCCGCGGCTGCCGCGGCTGTCCTTCGACGAAGCCGCGCGTATTGCCTGAGTTGCAAAGCGTTCCACGCGGCGTCCGTCACATCGGCTGACGCCGTGCTTGTTGAAACTGATTACGTTCTGTCTATCACCTCCAAGGAGAGACCCATGTCCACGATGTCCAAGCTGCTGCTCCCGCTGGCCCTTGCTGCTGCCATCACCGCCTGCTCCAAGCCGGCCGACACCGCCGCCCCGGCTGCCACCCCGGCCGAAACCGCTGCTGCTCCGGCTGAAGCCGCTGCCGCCGCGCCGGCTGCCCCGGAAGCCGCTGCGATCCAGATCGCGGCTGGTACCTACAAGCTCGACCCGAGCCACACCGACGTGCTGGTGCAGTGGAACCACATGGGTTTCTCCAACCCGACCGCGCACTTCGGCAATGCTGATGGCACCCTGGTGTACGACGCGGCCGATGTTGGCAAGTCGAGCGTGGAAGTGACCCTGCCGCTGTCGGGCCTGAACAGCTTCACCGCCAAGTTCGACGAGCACCTGCGCAGCGCCGATTTCTTCGACGCCGCCAAGTTCCCGACCGCCACCTTCAAGAGCACCAAGGTGGAAGCAGCCGGCACCAACAAGCTGAGCGTGACCGGTGACCTGACCGTCAAGGGCGTGACCAAGCCGGTGGTGCTGGACGTGACCGTCAACGGCGCCGGCGAGCACCCGATGATGAAGGTGCCGTCGGTGGGCTTTGATGCCACCACCACCATCAAGCGCAGCGACTTCGGCATCGGCGCCTACGCCCCGGCCGTGAGCGACGACGTCAAGATCCGCATCACCACCGAAGCCTCGATCCCGAAGGCCGAGGAAGCTGCCGCCAAGTAATCGCAGCCGCGATTTCTTCGCAGCAGGCAACAAACGCAAAGGCCCGCCATTGGCGGGCCTTTGTCGTTCTGGAGTTCTGGCCTTCCGGCTCTTTGTATCTTTGTGGGAGCGGCGTAAGCCGCGAAGCAGAGATATCGTCAGCTGGCACAGGTTCCAATGGCTTGAGCAATGTCAGCTTCGCGGCTTACGCCGCTCCTACGAACGAGCGCTCAACCAATCCGCGCTGGCATCCCGGCAAGCCGCATATGCCTGATCAGCTCCCGCAGGTAGTTGCCTGCAAAGCACCACAGCGCGTCGCCAACAGGTTTCAGTACGCGCCTGCCCCAGCGCTGATGGATATGCCGTGCGTATGGCAGCAACACATCCGAAAAGATCACCACCAGTTGCGCGGAGAAAAGCGCCAGCAACACTTCCAGCCCCAGCGCATCCAGCACAGGCACCAACGTAGCCAGTTCCGGATTGGAAACGATGCACAGAATCACGACGGTGGTAAGCAAGGCGGCCGCGCGGCCGCGCCAGTTGCGGATTTTCATGCGGGCATCATAAGCGCCGTTTGAACACAGTGCGCTTCAATGCAGCGAGGTAGCCCGGGTAAGCGCAGCGCACCCGGGGAACGATGCTCGGCAGGATTGCGGCTGTGCTGAAAAAGCCGCCAATGTGCTGTGCGTCCCAGGGTTACGGCAATCCAGCGTTCTGGTGAAATGGCCTGATGTTTCTTGTGGGAGCGGCGTAAGCCGCGAAGCAGGCACACCATCAGCTGACACAGGCGCGATGGGTTCCTGCAACATCAGCTTCGCGGTTTACACCGCTCCCACAAGTGCAGTAGCCCGGGTAAGCGCAGCGCACCCGGGGAATGATGATCGGCGGGTATTGCGGCTCTGCTCCAAAGCCCCGGGTGCGCTGCGCTTACCCGGGCTACCACAGCGGGGCGGTTGCCGATTCACCGATTCGAGCAGGCATCGATTGCACTGGGCAACTTCCGCATCGGTTCGTCAGCTTGCCTGCGTTCGCGTCCATCACGCAGCGGCTTGCCCGCATCAGCAGCGGTGTCCTCACGGGCTGGGGGCGTGGCAGCGTCTTCTGCCAGCTGCCTGGCCAACGCGACATTGGTGATGTGGCCGTGCATGAACAGCAGATCGGTATAGATGCTCATTTCCCTGCTCCGTCTTGAGAGGGACTGAGGTTAGTTCCGCGTTATAGTCCGCAAAAGCGAGCATTCCTCAAGCTAGCATTGAGAATTACTAAAGGCATATGAGCGGGCCACCCCTCCAGTTCCTGCACGGCTTCGTGCTTGCCGCACGCATGGGCAATATGTCGCGTGCCGCCGAGGCGATGAATGTCACTGTCAGCGCGCTAAGCCATCAGATGCGGCAGCTGGAGCAGCGGCTTGGCTACCCACTGCTGCTGCGGCAGGCGCGTGGCGTTGAAGCTACGGCGGAAGGACGGCGCCTGCTCGATCAGGTCGGGCCGCACCTGGATGCCATCAACGAGGCGTTCCGCCCCTTCCAGGCGCGGCGCGATTGCGTGTTGTCGGTCAGCGCGGTGCCGACCATGGCCTCGGCATGGCTGGTGCCGCGCCTGGGTCGCTTCGTGGCGGCGCATCCGCAGATTGAGATCAATCTGCAATCCAACCAGCTGTTGATCGATTTCGAGCGGCAACTGCAGTTTGATGGGGCGATGCGTATCGGCGATGGTCGTTGGCCGGGAGTGATCGCAGAACCCTTGATCGACGAGTGGCTGGTGCCGATGGCCAGCCCGGCACTGGTGCAGCGCATGGGCGGCATCGGTGCGAAGCCGTTGGCGGAATGGCCGCTGCTGGGCGACCCGGATGGCGAATGGGACCGCTGGTTCGAATTGACCGGTGCAAAGGCGCCCAAGCGCTATGTTGCGATCTTTGATGACTCCGAATCGCACCACCGTGCGGCCTTGGAAGGCGTGGGCGTGGCACTCGGGCGGGTGACGCGCGCGCAGCTGCTGCTGCAGTCAGGCCAGTTGCAGTTGCTGTCCGATCACCGTCTGAAGACGGCGTGGTCGCACTGGCTTGTCTATCCCGAACGATCAAAGAGCCATGCTGGCTTTCAGGCATTCCGGCAATGGCTGCATGCGGAAGCGGCCGAATACCGGGTGATGATGGTGAACAGCAGCAACAGTGAGCCGCGCGTCGGCGCCTGCAATCGCAGCCTGCCGCGAGCGACTCGTACGTCTACCTGATCCACGGTGCCAGAACACGCAGGCGCTGCGGCCGCGACGACAAGGTGAACGCCACCAACAATGCGCCACCGCTCAAGGCCATGACCCATACCAGCACCGCCATCGTTGCATGGTCCACGCCCAGGCACAGCAGCAGCGCGGCGCCGATGCTGCAGCCGCCCAGGATGCGCAGCAGGCGCAGGACCGCAGGCGAGGGCTGGCGTTGCCATACCTGCGCGGCATGCACCTGCATCGACAGCGCCAGCCAGGCCATGCCGCAGAAGCTGAGCAACAGCGCGGCTGTGAGCATCAGGTTGGCGGCGAGTGACTCATGCATGGGCATTCTCATTCTGGCTGTGGCTCAGCTGCCTTGCATGCGCGCGCTGGCCGAGCTTGCGCGCGACAATCATTGCCACGGCCGCAGTGCAAAGCAGGAACAGGTCGATGCCGGCTACCGGCCAGTAACCTTGCGACAACGTCCGCAGCAGGTGGTCGCCGGTGGTGATCCAGTTCAGTGCAACCGCCGCGACCGCCAATACCGCGATGGCCCAGGTCTGCTCGCGCCACGCCGGGTTGCTCAGGCCGCGCGCCACCGGCGCGCCGCGCAGGCCGGCATGCACCAGCGCCAGCGCCCACACTGCCCAGAAGGCGTAGCGCTCCCAGTCACCCCGGCTGGGCAGCGCGTCGGGTAGCAGGCGGTTGGCAATCAGGATGCCGAGCGTGGCCAATACCATGCCGGTGACCGTGGTCACCGCCAAGGCATCCACGATGCGCGCACCCTGACTGCCTTGCTGCGCGTGCTGGCGCTTGCGCTTCTCGACGAAGAAGACGAAACCGGTGGCAATGCACACCGCCCCGGCCAGGCCGCCGAGCACGTACAACCAGCGCAGCAGCCAATGGCGGAAGTGCTGCAGGTGCAGGCCGGTGAGGAACTCGCTCATGCGTGCCACCGGCGTTGCGGCCGGGTCCTCGCGGATCAATTTGCCGTTGCCGGCATTGAAGTGGATGCCATCGCCAACCAGGGCGATGCGGTCGGTGCCGGCGCGATAGACACTGACGTAGCCGTTGGTATCGCCCACGTGCTGCAGCACCAGGAAGCCAACGTCACCGGCCTTGTCATTGGCCTGCCAGCGCTGTTGTGCCTGCGCCACCATCGCATCGACCGATGCCAGCCCTGCGGCAACCCCGGCGCGCTGGTGTGGCAGACCGGTTTCCTGTGCCTCGGTCCGTTCGTGCAGGTCATGCAGATCGTGCAGCTGGGTGTGGCCGACCGGGAAATAATAGGTACCGGCAAAGATCAGCAGGCCGGTGAGCGCGAAGAAGAAGTGGAACGGCAATGCCACCACGCCGGTGAGGTTGTGCAGGTCCAGCACGCTGCGCAGCCGCGCCTTGCCAGGGCGGAAGGTGAAGAATTCACGGAACAGCTTGCGGTGCATCACCACGCCGCTGATCAGTGCGGCCAGCATCACCAACGCGGAGAAGCCGACGATCCAGATGCCCAGGTTTTTCCAGTCCAGGGTCAGCCCATAGTGCAGCGGGAAGAAAAAGCCGCTGCCGATCTTCAGGCGGTCGTCGGGCAGCACGCTGCCATCGCGTGGATCGATGGTGGCATAGGCCCAGATGAGTTCTTCCGGGTCCTTGGCATTGGGTACCTGGTAGCCGGCATACAGGGCCAGGACCGGATCGCGGTGGGTGGTGTAGGCACTCCAGCTGGCGACCTTGTCGAAGTGCTCCGGCATCGGCCCGTTGACGCGTGGGCGCATCGCGTCGATGGCTTCCTTGTTTGGCTGCATGCGCTCGAAGGCAGGCCGTAGCACCTTTTCGAAGGACGGCATCGGTTGCGGCTCGATGCGGGTTGCCGGGATCGCCCAACGGTCGATTTCCCGATCGAAGACGGACAGCGCGCCAAAGAAGAACGCTGCCATCAGCACGAAGCCGAGCACCAGGCCGAACCAGGTATGCAGCCACGCCATGGCTTGCCGGAAACTATTGAACATGGGGTTCTCCGTTCACACCAGCAGGGTTTGCACGAGTGAGGCCAGGCCCGCCATCAGCAGGCCGCCACCAAGCAATACGATGCCCACCCGCAGCAGTTGCCTGCTTGCGATGCTCCACAGGAACACCAGCACATAGGCGAGCAGGCCGATGAAGGCACCAAGGAACTCGGCATCGTGGAAATCCAGTTTGGCCGCGAACAACAGGCAGGTTGCCAACGCCACCGTGCCCCAGGCAAAGACGTAGCCGCCGAGCATGGCCATCAGCACGCGCAGCACGATCTGCAGGCGACGTGAGCGGGATGGAGCAGCGAGGGTGGAGGGTTGGGACATGGTGTGGGGAGGTCTCGGGTATCGATGAAGGGTGAAGCGTTGCTTGAAGCCCCTCTCCCTGCGGGAGAGGGGTTGGGGAGAGGGGGAGGTTGGCCGTGAAGTGCAACCCCTCTCCCGCCCGTTGGGCACCCTCTCCCGCAAGGGGAGAGGGGATGGAGCAAAAGCCAAAGCCAAAAGCCAAAAGCCGAAAGCCGAAAAGCAAAAGCCGAAAAGCAAAAGCCGAAAAGCAAAAGCCGAAAAGCAAAAGCCAACCTATGGCCTTGCTGCCATCAGCCGCACTCAGAACCGCCAGTCAAAGCTCAACTGGTAGTTGCGCGGCGCACCGTAGTAGCCAATCTGATACAGACTGTTGATGTACTTCTGATCGGTGAGGTTGTTGATGTTGGCGCGCACCGTCGCGTTGGGCAGTACATCCCAGGCGATGAAGGCATTGAGCACCGCGTAGCTGCCCTGGCGGACCACCATGTTGGTGTAGCTCTCCTTGGTGGAGGTATCGCTCTGCCAGCGGCCACCCAGGCCGAACGACAGCGCTTCATAAGCTGGCAGGCGTGAGGTCAGCATCAGGTTGGCGGTGCGGCGCGGCACCCAGGTATAGGTGCTGCCGCCGTCCTGGTTGCTCATCTTCAACTGCGTATAGCCCAGTACCAGGCTGGTGTTGTCGCTGAGCTTGCCGGTGGCCTCGAACTCGACGCCCTTGGACTCCACGTCCACGCCGTAATACCAGTAGTTGGCGGTGGCGAAGTCATAGCCACCATAGGTGGACAGGTTTTCCTGCTTGGCCTTGAACAAGGCCAGCGTGGTCAGCAGGCGCCGGTCCAGCCATTCGGCCTTGACGCCGACTTCGTAGTTCACGCCCTTGGTCGGGTCCAGGTAGACATGCTTGATGTCGTACTGGTCCTGCGGCTGGTAGATGTCGGAGTAGCTGACATAACCCAGCACGCTGTCGTTGAAGTCCCAGGTCAGGCCGGCGTACGGGCTGACGTTGTCCTCGGTCTGGCTGAAGGCCACGCCGTTGTTGCCGTCGCGGTGATACTCGGCCCAGTTGACGCCGACCACGGCCTTGAGCCGATCGGTAAAGCTCAAACGGGTGGCGCCGTAACCGCGCTTCAGGCGCTGGTTGGTCCAACTGGCCTTGGTGCGTGCGCCCCATTGCGGCTCGGCGACCACGTTGCCTGCATATGGGAATGCCGGCAATGCACCGAACGAGGGATCGTTGCCATCCACCGGGTGGTCCCAGGTGGTCTCCGCGCTCTTGGCAATGCTGAAACCGAACATGGCTTCCTGCTCGCGCCCGAACAACTGGAAGCGGCCGTTTACGGTGATATCGCCCAGATGCGAGCTGCCTTCGTCGATGCCCTTGTACGACCAACCCACCAGGCCTTGGCCGGTAAGCGGATCCAGGCCGGTGGTGGTGTAGGCGAAGAACAGCTGGTCATCACTGCCGAGCTTGCGGTAGTTGTACGACGCCTTGACCTGCCAATCCGCGCTGAGCTGGTGGGTGTATTCGGCGAACGCGGTTTCGGTTTTGGTATCCCAGTACGTCCAATCCTGGGTGGTGGACGCGCTGCGCCGCCATGAGGCCTGGCTGCCGTCGGCATTGACGAAGGTCAGCGCGCCCCACATGTTCTGGTCGCTGTTGGCCTTCTGCCATGAATAGCCCAGGGTCAAGGTGCCGTTGTCACCTATCTGGCCGTCGACCACGCCGTACAGGAAGTTGCGGTCAGTGTTGAAGCCGCGCAGATAGGAGTCACCGTCTTCGTGCGCGGCCACCACCCGTCCAGCCCAGCGGCCGTCGTCGGTGAACGGGGTGGCATAGTCCACCTCAACGCGGCGCTTGCCCCAGGAACCCACGCTCACGCCCAGCTGGCCCTTGGCCTCATTGGTGGGGCGCTTGCGCACATAGTTGATGGTGCCCGAGGCGTTGCCCACGCCGGTGAGCAGGCCATTGGCGCCGCGGATCACTTCCAGCTTCTCGTAGCCGTAGGCGTCCATCGCACCGGTGACGATGCCCCAGTCGTTGGGCAGGCCGACGCCGTCGATCTGGGTGTTCTTGATGTCGAAGCCGCGCGCCACGTAGTTGGTGCGGTTGGTTTCCCATTCCTCCACCTGGATGCCGGTGGCCAGGCGCAGCGCATCGTTGAGGTTGTCGATGCCGAACTGCTGCATCTGCTCACCGCTGACCACGCTGATCGACTGCGGGGTTTCCTTGATGTCCAGGTCCAGGTTGGTGGCGCCATTGCTGACCCGGTTGGCACGTTGGGACACCACCCGCACCGTATCCAGTTGGGTAGCGGTGTCATTTTCCACGCCGGCGGCGCTTGCAGTGGCGGCCTGTGGCGCTGCCAGCAGGCTACCGCAGCTGCTGGCCAGAGCCAGGCAGATGGCCGCTTTCAGGCGGCGGTTGGTGAACCGGAAAGGGAACGAAGCGCCTGCGGCAATGGCCGGGCGGGGGGAGGTGCGGTTGCGGTGCATGAGTGGGCCTGAACGGAAGAAAGCAAGGGGATTAGCCACGTGCGGGGCGTTGCCCGCTTCCGGTGCGGGGCATGACTGCGCTCAGGCGGGCGGCAATGTTAGTGCGAAATTAAATGCGAATGATTTGCATTTTGCAACTGTTCCCTGAGTCAGCCAGCACCGCATGGGGCGTTTCGCGTGGTTCTGGCAGGCTGTGATTGGCGTGGTTTGCTCAGAGGAGGACCGCCCCGGCCCCGTCGCTGGGGCGATACAGGCGTCTGCAGCGCATTGTCAGCGCCCGCAGAACCAAAGCCCCTCTCCCTTCACGGGAGAGGGGTTGGGGAGAGGGCGACGAGATCAGCGCTGCCGGCTGCCGCAGGTATTCCGCCCGGCCCGAGACCCCCACAGCGCGTGCCCAGCTCAAGCCACGGGCAGGAAGCGCGTCACCTTGTGCTTGAGCAGCTGCACCAATACTGGGTCCATATAGTCGTAGTCATCCGGGATATCCAGGCAGATCACCCGCTTGCCATCCAGGTGCGCGCGGAACTTCTTCGACAACTTGTTGCGATGCGCTTTTTCCATCACGAAGATCAGGTCTGCCCAGAGCAGCAGTTCGGGTGATACCGGCGTGCTGGCATCGTTGCCCAGCCCGGCCGATTGGGTCTCGATGCCGGGCCAGTCGGCGAATACCTGCTCGCCGGTGGGGCTGCGCAGGCGATTCTGGCTGCAGATGAAAAGGACGTTGCGCGGCATGGTGGCTCTGGCTCAGGTTTGGCGATTGATCAGGCATGCGGCGCTGAGCGTTCGCCTTGCCGGCGATGCATCAGCAGCGGAGTGAACACGGCGACGCCAAGCAGCGGCCAGCCGAAAAACAGAACCCGGAAAAGCAGCGATCCGTTTGTCGTCCCGATCAGCAGCAACGACACCACGCAGCCACAGCTGAAGCCGATCCAGACCAAGATTTTGTTGAAGGCCAATGGCTCGCTGCTCAGCGCGGCATAGGCGTGCCATAGCGCGATGATGCCCAGCCAGCCGCCGGCAATGCACAGCAAGACCTGTACGGCGTCAGCCATATGCTCGCCGGCCTGGAGCGACTCCAGTGCGAACATCACACCGGGCACGCTATAGAACAGCGCCACCAGCATGGTGGGCACAATGACCCCGACGCCAACGAGTTGAGCCAGCACGCGGGTTCGCATCTGAGTGCTCATGCGCGGGCAGCCTCTGCTGTTGGCGACGTTTCTGTGGGCATCATCGGCGGTGCACCAGCACGCTCAGGCATCGTGCTCAGCGCGGCTGCGGCTCGACGACCACGGCGGTGCCATAGCAAAGCACCTCGGTGAGCCCGGTCATCAACTCGGTGGCGTCGTAGCGCACGCCGATGATCGCGTTGGCGCCGAGCTGCCGCGCGTGGGTCACCATGTCGCGGTAGGTCTCATCACGCGCCTGCTCGCACAGCTCTGTGTAGATGGTGATGTTGCCGCCGAAAATGGTCTGCAGCCCACCCAGAAAGTTGCCCACGATGGAGCGCGAACGCACGGTGATGCCGCGCACCAGGCCGAGGTTGCGTACAGCGCGATAACCCGGCAGTTCCAGCGCGGTGGTGATCATCGAATCGTTGAGAACTGCGGCCGTCGTCGAGCGCGGTGAGGACGAGTTGTACGGGTCGGTCATGGATGGGCCTGGGCAGATGATGGAGTGATGAACGCGGAGTATGGCGCAATGCTTTTACGCAGGTGCCTCGGTAGCGTCCTGCGTCCAGACCTGCCCTGAAAGGGCAGAGTGAAAAGCCGAACAAAAGCTAGCCCGGGTAAGCGCAGCGCACCCGGGGTTGCTGGCACGCATTCGGTAACATCATCGGCCAGCTGCTTCCCGGGTGCGCTGCACTTACCAGGGCTACGGTGACGCGGCCTGCTGAGCCCAAAGAACCAACATGTAGTGCCGAGCCATGCTCGGCAGGGGCATCAGGCGTCTGGCGGGCAGCTATGGAGACGAAGGCTCCCCAACCAGTTCACGCAGTTCGCCTACCCGGCTGATGTTCAACTGCATAGGACAGAACGAATACATCGGTGAGCCCACGTAGGAGCCGGCAAGCTGGCAGTGCAGGTCGCGGTAGACCAGCCAGGCCTTCTGTGCCCGCTCCAGTTGTTCGGCATCCTCTGCGTTCTCGGCCAGCAGCCGGCTGTAAAGCGCGCGATACAGGCGGTTCATCTCGGCCTTGGCGCTTGCAGAAGCTGCGCTGGAGCACGCATCGACCGTACCGTTGTTGATGCCGCCGGCTTCTGCGAGGCAGTCGTTGTAGACCTGCTGATGATCCGGCTGCGCCGGTGACTCGGCCCAAGCGAGGGTTGGTGACAGCAGCAGGGCGATAGTCAACGCGCGGATCATGTAAACCTTGATGTCAGGAGGTGGCAGTGGCGTCCACCGTGGTGATCGCTCGCCTGCAGGCTCAACGACGGGTGAGTTCCTGGCCATCGACGGTCATTTTCCAGCTGCCATCTACCTGGTGCGGCGGCACTGATACCACGAAGCGGGTGGTCAATGGGCCAACCCCGGCGATGAAGTCATTGCCTTCATAGGCCTTGATCGGCGCATCCAGGGACGTGCTTTTCGACGGGCTGGGCTGGTGCTTGTAGACCACGCGGCCGCTGGCATCGATAAGCAGCGATGTGGTTTCAGATTCCCAGCTGCCGATATAGGCCTGCTTGTCTGCGGGCACTGGCTTGCCGCAGGCCACCAGCAGGCAGGCGAGCAATATGCCGAGCAGCGCGGAAGCACCGCGGCGTAGCTGCGAGGTTTGCCGTGCGTTGCTGCTGGCGGTGACGTGTGAGCGAGTGCTGCGCATCCTGGAATCCTTCCCGTGAGCGTTGGGTGCAAGTCCGTCAGCTCCGCGCTGATCGGATGAGTGGAGTGGCATCACTCTGCCAACGAATGCCGTCGCCGGCAAGCCGGCGCAGTCCGGAAGTGCCAGCCGCTTATTCCTGCGCGGAGAACGCCGCGTGATAGGCAACCGTTCCCTGTGGCGGCGCGCCGTCAAACGAGAGTGCCTGGAAATACTCGGCGGGCGCGCCCGGTAGCGTCAACGAAGGCGTCGCTACGAATCCAAACCGCCGGTAATAAGCGGGCTCCCCCAACACCACGCAGCCTGCCGCGCCGTTCCGGCGAAGCAGATCAAGCGCAGACTCCACCAGCTGCGTGCCAATGCCTTGGCCCTGCAGCGATGGCAGCACCGACACCGGGCCTAGGCCATACCAGCCAATGCTGGCATCGTTGATGGTGACCGGCGATGCAGCGACATGGCCGACAACGGCGCCAGCGCGTTCGGCAACCAGGGAAACGCTGAGCTGTCCTTCGCGTCGCAGCGCGGCCACGATGAACTGCTCGGTGTGGCTGCTGTGCGCGGCGTCTGCAAACGCGGCGATGGTCACTGCTGCAATTGCGGCGCTGTCATTGGCTGTTTCAGGGCGGATCTGCAGGTTCATGCGTGTCTGGCTTGGGCGGTTGTGAGCGAATGATGCACCCAATGTGGTCACGGCTCGAAATTGATTGGGCGATCAAGATCGGTGTGCGAGCGGAGCTTGAAAGCGCGCACGGCGATGAAGGAAGACCGTGCGGAAAGGATTGGTGTTGCGTCAGCAGGTTTGATCACGAACCTACGCTGCGCTTGAACGCAGCGAAGCATCATCTGCAACTGAGCGTCACTATCGGCTCCAGGTACGCCGGCAGCGTGCCTTGCGCATCCATCACCGCCAGCGCATCAAAGCGGGGAATACGGGCACCGGGGTCGGTGGCAAGCAAGACCTTGTATGCCTTGAGCATGCTGCGCATGCCGGCGAGCTGGGAGGGTTGCAGCGCGCCCTTCTGCGATGGATTGGCCACCTGGAAGGCCGCACTGCCAAAAATGAACTGTGCCAACAGCTCGGGGCCATTTGCTATGCCCTTGCCTGGTATTGGTGCCAACACATCCGGGCAGACGTAATCCACCGCGTCGGTGGTGCTGTCCTCCCACTCAAGCAGCAAGGCGCGGATGCTGGTTGCCTCCGGGTGCCTTGGCTGTGCTTCCAGCAACGCGGTCAGGCCAACGACCTGGGCACTGTCGATCTTCAACGCGGGTGCGCCCTGCGCGAAGGCCGCCAAGGGCAGGGCAAGCGTGAGTGCGAGGATCAGTGTTCTGTTGAGGGAGCGGCTCACGGACTCTCCTGCACGGATAGGGAAAGCAGCGGCAACATCGGCAGTGGGTGCTGATTCAACGGCTACGGTCAGGCCCTGAACCACGCCGTGCCAGCGTACATCAACGGCAGGCGGCGTTGACCTGCTGGTCCAGGTTGCCACGCATATCGGCGCTTGCCTGGGCGCCAGCGGCGCCCAGCGCTGCAGTGCGCAGTGCCTTGGCGCTATCGCATTTTTCGTTGGCCGCAGTGGTGGTGTAACGGACCTGCACACGGCGCTGGCCCGGCCTGGCCGGAGCTGCTGAGATGGTCTGGGTCGGGTTGGAGCGCGAGGGGGTCGCATACCGGCGCAGCGAGGTTTCGCCTTCGCTGCAGGGGATGGACTGGTAGCTGGTCTCTCCCTTCGGGCTGCTGCACTTGTAAACCGCCTGGGCCTGCGCCGAGGGCAGGGCAAAACAGGCCAGGATGGGTGCGAGGGCGAGCAGACAGGCCTTTGTCATCGAAGCTCCCTGAATAAACATGAATAGGCGAAAGAAGGGGCTGATTATGGCGGCTTTGGCGGCGCGAATCCGGGACGGGCGCGGCGTTTCAGGGCAAAAAGCTACGCCCGGCCAGATCAAGGTGTCGGCGATGAGCTCAAGGAAGCCGGCGAAGGCTCACCAGGGCTGCGGGGGCTTCATGGCGGGCACGCGATTGCGGAATTTGCTGCAGGCCAGGAGCAGGATCAACGCGAAGCAGACGAGGAAAGGAGGCAGGTAGACTCCCATGTTGGTTGATCCCACTCCCATGATCGACAGATGAAGATCGTCCAGCCACTTCATCTGCATGATCGTGAGAACGAGCCCGGTGATGGTGGGAACCGGAATCCCGCCGTGGCCGGCCACGAAAAGGGTGGGAGCAAACGACGCGATCAGCGCCGAAAGCGCCACGCGATACAGGATCGGCCAATTGGCAAAACGCGCCCGAAGTTTGAACAGCGCAATGGTTGCGAGCAGCGCCAGCAATGTCATCAGGATGGGGACGGCGAGGAGTTCAAACATGCAAGGCACCGGAGCGTCGGGGCTGGGCGACGTGCATCGCCAACGGAATGCCACTGACCGAGGTCAGCGGCAAGGTCGCATCTGATAATTGACTGGCGTGCTGCGGAGCCTGCTCAGCACTGGAAGCCAAGCACCAGCTCGGAGTTATCGGCGCTGCTGCGGTCCAGATCACTGCGCCGTTCCAACGGCTGCGTGCAACCACGCGGCTTGATGTACTCGCCGGCCATCTCCACCAACTCGGCGGCCTCAAGCGGCTGCTTGTCCTTGCTGCGGACATGGATGTAGTAAGGCTGTTGGAACATCACGATATAGGTATCCAGCGCATAGCTGCGACCGGCATGCTCCAACTCGGCATGGTTCTCGTCGACCTTCACCCAGCCGCGTTCAATCAGTTTGCTCTGTGCAGCCATGCCGGGCAGTGCAAGCAGAGACGCTGCGACGAGGATGGTGGTGATGATTCCTTTCATGGATGACTCTTCTATTGAGGATTTGATATGGGTTTAGCGAGTTTACTGTCCCGGAGTGTTGATCTCATCTGCCAAGACACCGCGGAGTGGGAGAGCGTTGGCCCGAGTGCTACGGCTCTCAATGCCGGGGTCATGCGGTGCGCAATAGCCGGCAAGATTGCTGATATAGGCCTTGCCAACTTGGCTGACGAGCACGATAGAACAGTGATAAGGGGCGCCTCGGCCCGTCCACAGTGGCGTGGCGCACATTCCGAAACTGCCGAATCTGACTTCCATGGCTGCCGATGTGAGTTGGGACGACTGTATGTCGGCGCGGGCAAGCAGGGCGGTCAGTACATCGCCGTAGTTGGCAGCCAGTGCCTGGCTGATTGGGCCGCCTGGCGCGGACGTTCGGGCGAGCAGGTCAAAGCGGGCGGATGTATCGGCGAGTGTGGCTGTCTCCAGGCATAGCAAGCCCAGGCCCCAATAGCCGGCAAGGTCATTATTGCGGCTGATGAAGGTTTCGCCGAGTGAGCGGGAGATGCCTTTCAGGTGGCGCGTGCTTGCCATGCGCGCTCCAGGGTTGGCGTTGGACCAGATCGCAATCTGTGCATTGCTTGAGCATGGTCAGACCGCACCTCTTGCTGCCTCCAGAGCGAGCGGTAGGTAGTGCGCCAGCTTCTTGGTGTTGATGTCCTTTGCCGAGTGCAGCTTGATGTGCCGCCGGCCTTTGCCTGCGCCTTCAAGGTGGCCCAACGAGTCCGGGATCCTGGCGCCGCTGCCGAACTCGACAGACACGTGGTGCTTATAGGCAAAGACCCCGCAGAACGGCTGCCCTGAGCTGAAGAGGATGCCGCCGTACTTGACCTCCTCGGTCACTGCCGGGACGGTCTGCTTTACAAGCGCGCGGACAGATTCGAGTAGGGAGAATTGCTCCTCGCCAAGCAGGCGGACGTCATCCAGGAGGTCTTGAATGGATTTTTTAGCCATGGCGTTGCTGTTCAACTCCAGAACCGAGCCTGCCGGTGAAGCCGGCCGGCGTGAGTGATTGTTGGGCGGCGAGGTTGCGTATGACGGCCAGCGCCGAACGGCGAGCGGACCCGCGCCAGTAGACGCTATCGGGGTGGCTCATGCTCAGCAAGCTTCTCCCGCGAGGCGATTCTCTCGACCAGCGTATCGATAGCGGCCTCCATGGCATGTGCCGTCTGGTCGCCACTCTGGTTGGTGATGACGAAGATGCCCAGATCATATTTCGGCATGATGTAGATGTAGCACTGCGAGCGGGGAACGCCGCCATGATGCGCGTAGTAGAGGTCCTTCAGGCGGTCACCGCTGACGATGTTCCAGAAGTAGCCGATGCTGAACTCGGAATCGAACTTGACCAGAGGACGATGCGATTCCGTCACCACCGGCCCGCCGGCCAATTGGAACTTGAGGTAGTTCAGCATGTCCGGGGTTGTGGCTTTCACGTTTCCGGATGCGCCCCAGGGTAACTCCGGCATTGGTGTGGTCGGGACCACATTGTCGCTGTGATAACCAGCCGCAAGCCGGGCCGCTTCGTCTTCGCTCATCTTGATCCGAATGTCGCTCATTCCCGCTACATCGCGAAAGAATCCACGCAGCAGTGACTCATAGTCGCGCTTGTAAACAACTTCCAGAATGTGGGCCGCCAGTTGCGTTCCGGCACTGGAGTAGGCGTACTCCTTTCCGGGCGCGCTGCCTATCTCGACAGTGTGCAAGTCATTGAAAAAATCTGTCTTTCCATAGCCCTTGTAGACGGCATTGAGCTCGCCGGGCGTACGGTGATCGGTGAAGTCTGCGAGCACCGTGTTTGCGCGTTCCGGCAGCATGTTTGGCAAGCCACTGGTATGCGACAGCAGGTGACGGATACGGAGGGGTTCGCTCTTGTACTGCAGGTTCGGATAGTCCCCTTGCAGGTACTGACGGACATCGTCTTCCAGGCCCAGCTTGTGCTCCAGCACCGCATTGGCAATCAAGGTCCCGGTCAGGGTCTTGCTCAAAGAGCCGATTTCGTAGAGCGTCGCATCGGTTGGAGGAGATGGCTTCCCGGTTTCCATGTCGCCGCGGTGACGGATGAATTCCTCGCCCCGGTATACCACTGCGATCGAGGCTGAGTGGAGCAAGGGCTGTTCGATCAGCGTTGCGGCTACTTCATCGATGTCAGCCCCGAGATTTTTTGCCGGGACATTCTTACCCGTGCATCCCGCGCTCAACAGCACGGCGGACAATGCGAAGCAGTTGAACCATCGCCGGTTTCGAACAATCATCGAGGTCGCTTGCATGCGTCGGCGCTTGAAGGCAAGTAGGAAAAGGGTTCGTAACATAGCCGATTGCCGAGGCTCACGCCTGTGACCTATCCGCGGCTGCGTCTGTTGGCTCTGCTGGAATGGTCGCCATCTAAGGGCTGCTGAATGCCGGAAGCGGGGAGCGGACCCGCCGCGGCGGAATCGCTGCTCATCTCCCGGTTCGAATCGGAAGATTGCAGGCTATTTGCTGTGCTGCCTGATGCATCGATTCAGCTTGTCGGCACAGCGGCTTCGGCTTGAATGAGCTGCCGGCTATCGCCACTAGAATTCCTTGCCATTTACCGGGACACGTTTGAGCTCGGCCAGGTCTATTCCATCCACGCAGCGAACATTGATTGCCGCCATCTTGGTTCCGTCAGGCTTGCTCCCAAGGCCGAAGGCCTGGCAGCCACAAACCGAGCAGAACTGGTGCAGGATGTTGTGCGTGTTGAAGGTGTAGGTCGTGAGTTTGTCTGCTCCTGATGTGACCGCAAATGCTTCGCGTGGCACGAACCAGAACAAAAGTCCCTTGATGCTGCAGTGTGAGCAGTTGCATTCAATGGCTTGGTCAATCTCACCTTGAGCGGTGAACTTCACTGCTCCGCAATGACAACTTCCAGATTGCATGGGTGCCTCCTAAGGCGTGAGTTGAGCCTTGCCGCGGCGCGGTGTTGGCTTGAATGAACCTTCAGGCATCAAGTCGACACCAAAACGCCAGTGAGTACCTGCCCATGTCGATTGACTCCCAATCAGAGGACTCATGGATTGGCATCTTAAGGGTGATTGTTTTGAGGTCAACATGTAGAGGAAACTCGGAAAGAACAATGTCCGCTACCTCGGGCCCGAGCCTGTGAGTGATTTTGAACACAGGGAACGAATCTACGAGTTCGGCGGCGCCGATGCGGAACGTGCCTCGGGTCAGCAGTTCGTCACCGTCAAAGAGGGCTAGGTCAACGCGCACAGATTTGCCCTTTGATGCCTGACGTGCGCATCAGGGCGAGCCAAGCAACGGTCTCGGTTTGAATGAATTGTGCGGTGTTTGATATGGATCCAGCAATCTGCACCGGGCAGCCTGAGCCGGCTCATGATATGCGTTGTAGCTGACGAGTTCCTGGAAACATGCATGCCAACAGCCGCCGCCGATCTGACGCGCTTGACCCGAAACCAGGCAGCTTATGAGGCAATCGTTCCCTGGGCTGCATTGTTTGGATAGCTCGGTGACAAAGCAGCTCTCATAGTCATTGAGCGCGACAGGGTTGATGTTATTGGCAAGGCATTTTCCGTCCAGCAAGTCCCGGAAGTCTGGGCCTGGAGGAGCCGCTGGGAGCGCCTCGCCGCGCGAATTTCTGTGACTCACCGAACTTGGTGATTCACTACATGCCGTCAAAATAACTAGTCCAATTATCAGGATTGATTTTGACATGGCACCTAATCCTGGATATTTAAGCCGCGCCGCGAAGCGGTGTCGGCTTGAATGAGCTGTTAGGTGCAGTTAGCCTACCTTGCAATTGAAACCGACACATCGTCAATCGCACCTTTGTCATCAAATGAAAAGCCAATCGAGCAGTAGCCACCGCCCCGCCAGTTGCTTGAGATTGGATGGGTAAGGCTGTACCAGTGCTTCAATGTCCGCGGATTAACCCAGCCAGGCTGCCCAAGTCTACGGAAAAGTTCTTGGCGGTCGAGGCCAATATAGTCATGCAGAATATTGTCAGATGGACATGGTACTGGAGTTGGCGAGGGATCTCCTACAGGCATGGCACGAAATGCAGCAAGTTGGCGGCCTAATGAATCCAATCCAGTTTCTGTTTGATGCTGCCCTCGCGCGGCAGGCGCAGATAGCAGAAATGCGAGTAAGACGATCGCGAATCTCATGATCTGCACCTAACCCTGGAATTAAGCCGAGCCGCGGAGCGGCTTCGGCTTGAATGAATTGTTAGCCGTCAACGACGATTGATTGAGAACGCGGCTCATAGACTGGGTGGAATGGGTCCGAAGTATCGGTAGCAATCTTGTAGGTGAACTCTAGGACGTTATCTGTAAGACGGAGGTCGAGTGCGCGGATACCTACAAAGAATGGATTGTGGCCCACGTGGATTATTGGATAGAAGCGGTCCTGCATGGGCTCTAGCGGATAGTTGCTTGAGGATTTCTTGAAGGCAAGGCGATTCGCAATTGTTGCGAACCTATCGACATACAGCTGCTGCATGAACTGCACCACGAACTGCTGGTTCTTGCGCGGCGAAAGCACTGATAACAAGCGCCTATCTCCGGATAAATTGCGCTCTTCAAAGATGACCCAGCCTGGACCATGTTTCATTGACGGCTAACTCTTATGTAGACCGCGCGGGAGCGGTGTATTGCTGAGTATTGCGCATCTTTCCGTTGTTTTGAACAACGGGATGTACTTGCGCGATCAATGTTCTGTGGCATTGCATAAGCCGAGTCAGAGAGTGGCTAGCAAACAGCAGTTCCAATCGGTGATATTGAATACACTCCGGCGGCAACGGGCGTAGTGGTATCTGCAACGCCTTGATACGGGTCATTCGTCCAGCTGCCAATTTCAAATAGCCCACCTGAGCTACCGGGCCTTTCCGCCAGGTTTGATGTTGACGCCTATTCCACTTCCCTCGTCCGCGCCAACTCCGCCGCATTCCTCAATGCTTGCAGAAAACGCGCGAGCGGCGCGCTCTGCGGTTCGCCATCGCGGGTGTACACCATCACCGGCCGTTGCCAGGCAAACCCGGGTGCATCCAGCTTCACCCAATGCCCGGCGAGCAGCTCGGCCTGCGCCAAACGGCTGGGCAACAAGGTGAGGTAGCCGCCGTCGCGGATCATCGCGCGCATGAACTCCGGCGAGCCGCTTTCCATCGTGTTGAGCGGTGGTTCCAGGCCGGCTTCATGGAAGCGTTGGCGGAAGGCGGCTTCCACCGCGCCCAGGCGCCGGCCGAAGATCCAGGCTTGTTCCAGCAATTGCGCCGGACTGATATCGCGTTGGCGCGCCAGCGGGTGGCGCACGCTGGCGAGTACGCGGTACTCGTCGTGCATCAGTACTTCGCTCTTGATGCGCGGGTCCGGGTCGCCGTCGCCGAAGGTGTGCAGGGTGACCACCGCATCCAGTTCGCGCGCCAGCAGGTTGGGCAGCAGTTCGGGCAGGATGCCGCCGCTGACGTGGATGCCGATCTTCGGCCAGTGCCGGCGCAGCGCCAGTACCGCCGGCGCCACCAGCGAGCCGGCCGTGCTGGGACCGGTGCCGATGCGGACCTGGCCCTCGGCACCGGTCTGCAGTTCCTGCAGGCGGTCCTCGAAGCGGCGCACGGCGTCGTGGGCGGGCTGGGCATGCTCCATCAGCAGGCGGCCGACGTCGGTGAGCCGGGCTTCGCGGCTGCCGCGCTCGAACAGGCGCGCGCCCAGCTGCTGCTCCAGCGCCTGGATGCCCTTGCTCAGGGCCTGCTGGGTGCGGCCGGTGGCCGCGGCGGCGCGGGTGAAGCTGCCGTGTTCAACCACGGACAGGAAGTAGCGGAGCTGGCGGAGATCCATGGCGGCACGCGGTAACAACCAATGGTTGTGGATCGTACGCGAATTGGTTGGCGGTTGCCGGGGCGGGGCGCTGATAGTCGGCTGATCGCAATCTCCCGGGAGGGGAACCATGGCCAGTCGCAACGCCGTCAAACAGTGGGACCAGCAGTACGACCTCGTCATCGCCGGCTTTGGCCTGGCGGCCATGTGTGCCGCCATCGAGGCGCACGACCTGGACCCGAACCTGTCCATCCTCATCCTGGAGAAGGCCAACGAGGCCGAGACCGGCGGCAACAGCCGCGTGGCCGGTCAGTCGCTGCTGATCACCAAGAACGCCAAGGTGCTGGCCGAGTACCAGCGCAAGATGAGCGTGGCCAACCCGATCCCGGAAGACATGCTGGTGCCGTGGTCCGAGGCGATGGAAGCGCTGGAACCATGGATCCAGGAACGTGCGGCCCAGGCCGGCGCGCAGTTCATCCATGGCACTGGCTTCTCCGAGCGCGATGCGGTGTTGGAGTTCCCGGAGTTCGGCGCCCGCGAGGCCGTGCATTGCACCGCCACAATCCTGCCGATCCCGTCGGGCGTGTATCTGGCCTTCCGCGAGAACATCCGCCTGCGCCCGCGCATCCAGATTGCCTATGAATCACCACTCAAGGACCTGGTGCAGGACCCGGACACGCTGGAAGTGTTCGGCGTCATCGCCGAGCAGAACGGCCAGCGCGTGGCCATCCGTGCCAACAAGGGCGTGGTGATGGCCACCGGTGGTTTTGAAGCCAACCTGGACATGCAGCGCAATTATTTCGGCCTGGCCAATCCGGCGCCGCTGGGTACGCCACACAACACCGGCGACGGCATCAAGATCCTGCAGAAGGCCGGCGCCGATCTGTGGCATATGCGCAACCAGGGACAGTCCGGTGGTATCTGGCCGGGCTTCAAGCCGGAAGGTTTCGTCAACGGCTTCCTGCGCAACTTCTTCTGGCAGAGCTTCAGCTGGATTGAGGTGGACGCAAACACCGAGCGCTTCTACAACGAAACCGCCGAGTTGCAGCTCACCCATTACAAGGAAAAGAAGCACGGCCATTGGGTGGACACCCCGCACTACCGTGCGCAGCCGGTGCACATGATCTTTGATGCCATCACCTGCCAGTACAACAAGCTGGTGGTGGAGGTGATGAGCTGGAACCCGGTGGTGCGTGGCTACAAGTGGTCCGACGACAACTCGGTGGAAGTGGAGAAGGGCTGGATCCAGAAGGCCGACACGCTGGAAGAACTGGCAGTGAAGATCAACCGTGACCCAGCCAAGCTGCGCGCGGAAGTGGAACGTTACAACGCGGCGTGTGCGGCGAAGAACGATGCGGACTTCGGCCGCAACCCGGATACCTTGTTCCCGATCGCGCAGGCACCGTTCTACGGCATGCGCGTGGACCCGGTGATCGTCTGCACCGGCGGTGGCGCACGCCGCAACATCAAGTCCGAAGTGCTGGACCACGATGGCAAGCACATCCCGCGTCTGTACGAAGCCGGTGAGATGGGCTCGATGTTCTCCGACCTGTACCAGAACGGTTCGTACCTGACCGAAGCGATGATTTCCGGCCGTGCTGCAGGCCGTGAAATCGTTGGCCTTGGCAACTGGGAGGGCTGAGCATGAAGGTTGCAACCCCTGCGATGAAGCTGGACGTGCGCATCAATGACGTGAAAGCCGAGGACGGCCTGCTGGTGATGGATGGTGTCGCCGGCATGTTGCCGTGCAAGACCAGCCTGACGCCGGCCGAGTTCCGGCAGATGATGAAGCTGGCGCTGCGCCCGAGCGTGTTGGCGCTGTTGTTCAAGAAGTAAGCCAAGCGCTATGCAGCGTCGAGCGGAGCCGAGCTGCTGCTTGAAGCCCCTCTCCCACCGGGAGAGGGGTTGGGGAGAGGGTAAGGCGCGAAGCCCCCAGCAGTTGCTTGAAGCCCCGCTCGCGGGAGAAGGGAATCGAGGCAAAGCCAAGCATCATCTGTAGTGCCGAGCCATGCTCGGCAAGGGCTTTACCGCAAAACCAAAAGCTCCCCTCATCCGCCCCTTCGGGGCACCTTCTCCCGTAAACGGGAGAAGGGAATCGAGGCAAGGCCAAGCATCACCTGTAGTGCCGAGCCATGCTCGGCAAGGGCTTTACCGCAAAACCCAAAGCTCCCCCTCATCCGCCCCTTCGGGGCACCTTCTCCCGTAAACGGGAGAAGGGAATCGAGGCAAGGCCAAGCATCACCTGTAGTGCCGAGCCATGCTCGGCAAGGGCTTTACCGCAAAATCCAAAGCCAAAGCGCCCCCTCATCCCAACCCTTCTCCCGCAGGCGGGAGAAGGGCTAAAGCAACGGCTAAAGCTAGAGCAACAGCCAAAGCAACAGCCAAAGCAACAGCCACAGCCACAGCCACAGCCACAGCCACAGCCACAGCCAAAGCAACAGCCAAAGCAACAGCCAAAGCAACAGCCACAGCCACAGCAACAGCCAAAGCCAAAGCCGAGTAAACGAAATATAGAAAAGCTTCAGAACTGGAATCTGCTGCGCAACCGCCGCAACCGCCGCAACCGCCGCAACCGCCGCAACCAGCACAACCAGCACAACCAGCACAAGCAAACCCCGCGACTCAGCCGCCGCTACCCAACTCCAGCCGCCGCTGCCACAGCGAATACATGCCGCGCGCCGCCAGATCCTCCGGATGACGCTGCACTCCCACGCCCCAGGAAATCAACGCCTGTGCGTACAGTGCCAGCAGGCGGTCATTGCCTATCAGGTGTACCTGCGACAAGCGCGGGGTGTGTTCAAGTACGCCCGATGCAAGTATCTCGTGGCCGATCAGCAGGCCGGACAGGTAGGACGGCAAGGCGCTTGCCTCCATCTGGTTGAACAGGCCCAGTGTGCGCACGCCAAACAGGTGGTGCAGCAGGCCGCCCGTCTGGCGGCTGCGCTTGAGCCCGCTTTCAAATGCCCAGGCGTCGAAGCGGCTGTCATCTTCGGGCATCAGTTTGCCCAGCAGACTGTGGTTGCGCAGTACCGCATACAGCTCGCCGGTCATCGCCGTGGTCAGGCGGCGTACCTGGCCGTCGGCTATCGAAACCCATTTGCTGTGCGTGCCTGGTAGGCATACAACATGATTGCCGCGCGGTAGCACGGCCAACAGCGCCGCCAATTGGGTTTCTTCACCACGCATCACATCCGGCACGGCCTCGCTGCCGGTGTCGCTGACACCCGGCACGATCCACAGCCTGCGCCCAGCCAACGCGCTCGCCTGCAGTGGAACCAGCGCCGCCGCCAGATCATCAATGCCGGCCGGGCAGGGCAGGTAAGGTACTTCGTGCCAGCCATTGCGGCTGCCTACCATGCCGGACAGGATCAACAGCGGGTCATCCCAGCCGGTGATCTCCTCGGCCAAGACTGCTTCAAACTGTGCGGCGCTGGCCTGCAGACCGCGCTCGCTGCGGCGACGCTCACACACATGCCCGTTGTCATCCAGGCGATACAGACGCAGGCTGCTGGTGCCCCAATCCACGGCGATCATGGCAATTCCACGCGGTCTACGCTGGCCTTCAATTGCGGGTGCTCCCAGACAAAGATGCCGCCGGCACCGGGCTGCGTTGCCAGTGCGTCCGCGTCCAGACCGATACGGGCGCTGCTGATGTACAGGCGGCCAGCTGCAATCACGCAGCACGACGCATATTGGGCAGGAATGTGGATCTCCCGTTCAATGCGGCCATCGGCCGTGTAACAGCTCACCCGGCCTGCGCCCCAGTGCGCATTCCACAGGCGGCCCTGCGTATCGACCACGGCGCCATCGGGTTCGATGCCGGGCTCGGTCACGCTGGCGAAAACCTGCAGTGCATCTACATGTGCGCCGTGCGGGTCATAGCGGCCAGTGATGAGCTTGGCTTGCGGCGAGTCGCAGAAATAGATGCGCTCGCCTTTGGGGCTGAAACAGATGGCGTTGGGGATGTGGGCCTGCGGCAAGGGCAGGCGGCGCAGGCCGTTGTGCGCGCTCCACTGGTAGAAGCTGCCGCCACGCCGTCCTTCGGGATGATCGCTCTTGGTGCCGAACACGAAGTTGCCATGGCGGTCGGCGCGGCCGTCATTGATGCGGGTGGCAGGGTTGTCCGCCTCCACCAGGGCCAGCAGCTGCAAGTGCAGTTCGCTGTCCTGCAGTTGCGTCTCCGGATCGGCCACATACAGGCCGTTGGCCAGGCCCAGCAACAGGCGGCCATCGCTTGCCAGCGCGACGCAGCCCAGCGGTTCGTGCAGTTGCCAGCTGCGGCTGCGGCCGTTGGCCAGGTCGTGGTGCCAAAGGCGGCCTGCGAGGATGTCGGTCCAGTACAGGGCGTTGCGGCGGTCACACCAGAGGATGCCCTCGGCCAACTCGCATTGGCTGTCCACCAGCAATCGTGCCTGCGCTGTCGGCACGTCCGCAGCCACTGCACTCACCATTCGGCAACGCTGCCGTCGCTGTGGCGCCACAGCGGGTTGCGCCAGCGCGGTGGCTGCTTGTTGGCTTCGATCAAGCGCGCTTCGTCGATCTCCACACCCAGGCCGGGCTTGGGCAGCGCGGCGATGCAGCCCTGCGCATCGCAGGCGAAGTCGTCCTTGTTGATGACGTAGTCCAGAAGGTCGGCGCCTTCGTTGTAATGGATGCCGATGCTCTGTTCCTGCAGCACCGCATTGTGGGCGACAAAGTCGAGCTGCAGGCAGGCTGCCAGCGCCACGGGGCCCAGCGGGCAATGCGGTGCCAGGGCGACGTCATGCGCTTCGGCCATCGCCGCGATCTTGTGGCACTCGCTGATGCCGCCGGCATGCGACAGGTCCGGTTGCAGGATGGACAGGCCGCCGGCGGCCAACACCGGCTTGAACTCGGTGCGCGAGTACATGCGCTCGCCGGCCGCCAGCGGAATGCTGCTGATCTCCGACAGTGGGCGATAGTATTCCCACTGCTCCGGCAATACCGGTTCTTCGACAAACAAGGGGCGGTACGATGCCAGCTCCCTCAGCAGCACGCGCGCCATTGGGGCGCTCACCCGGCCATGGAAGTCGATGCCAAAGTCCACCGTATTGCCCAGCGCTTCGCGGATGGTGGCGACTTTCTCGATGGCGCTGTCAACGGCGCGCGGGCTGTCAATCAGCTTCAGTTCTTCAGTACCGTTGAACTTGAAGGTGTCATAGCCCAGTGATTTGTAGTGCCGCATCTGCGCGACAATATCGGCCGGGCGGTCGCCACCGACCCAGCGATAGGTCTTCATCCGGTCACGCACCAAGCCACCGAGCAGTTGGTAGACCGGCACGCCCAGCGCCTTGCCCTTGATGTCCCACAGTGCCTGGTCGATGCCGGCGATAGCGCTCATCAGGATCGCGCCGCCGCGGTAGAAGCCACCGCGGTACAACACCTGCCACAGGTCGTTGATACGCGCCGGGTCCTTGCGGATCAGGTAATCGCCAAGCTCGTGCACGGCCGCTTCAACGGTGGCGGCACGGCCCTCGATCACCGGTTCGCCCCAGCCGCTGATGCCCTCATCGGTCTCGATCTTGAGGAACAGCCAGCGCGGCGCGGCCTGGTAGGTGGTCAGACGCACGATCTTCATGCCGAGTAGTCCAGATAGGCCTGGCGGAAGGCACGTGCGTTGTCGCGCGTTGCCTGCACCGGTTGGCCGGGTTGATAAAGGTCACCGCCGGTGCCCGCACCCTGGCAACCAGCTGAAAGATAGCTGGCCAAGGTGCTGGGGGAGACGCCACCAACGGCGAAAAGGGGAACCGGCGGCAAGACGCTGCGCAGGGCGCGTACCAGTGCCGGGCCATGAATGGATGCGGGGAACAGCTTGAGCACCTGCGCGCCGGCACGCAGCGCCTGGAAGGCCTCGCTCGCGGTGGCGATACCGGCTGCCACCAGCAACCCTTCGGCAACCGCGTGTTGGATCAGCTGCGGGTCGGTATTGGGCGTGACCATCAGCCGGCCGCCGGTGCGTAGCAAGGCATCGATGTGCTGCGGCTGCACCACCGTGCCGGCACCAATGCAGGCGTGCTGGCCGTGGCGTTGCACGCTGCGGCGTACGCTGTCCTCCCAGTCGGGCGAGTTGGTCGGGATCTCGATCGCGTCGAAACCTTCCTCGACCAGTGCATCGACATGCGCATCCACCTCGCCCGGCGTTATGCCGCGCAGGATGGCGATCAAGGGCAATTGGAAGGGCAGGACAGTCATGTCAGTCGTGGTAAACCTGCGAGCGGCCGCCATCGATCAGGATGTCGGTGGCATTGATGAAACACGCCTCGTCACTGGCCAGGAACAGCGCGGTATAAGCCACTTCCTCGGGTGTGCCGATGCGACGCGGCGGCAGCAGCGCGGTCTGGCGCTCGCGGGCGCCTGGCTCGCGTTCAAACCAGGCTTCGATGCGCGGCACCAGGATCAAGCCGGGCGAAATTGAGTTCACGCGGATGCCGTGCGCGGCATATTCGATGCCCAGCGAGCGGGTCATGCCGATCAAGGCGTGCTTGGCTACCGGGTACGGGAAGGCACCAGGGATGATCTTGTGGCCGTGCACCGAGGCGATGTTGACGATGGCACCGGCCTGCTGCGCGACCATGCCGGGCAACACAGCCTTGCACAGCTGCCAGGCGCCTTCCAGGTTCAACGCAAAGCAGCGCTGCCACTGTGCATCGTCCAGCGCCAATGGATCGGAAAACACGTCGGCGCCGGCGTTGTTGACCAGTACGTCGATGCGGCCATGCCGTGCCAGCGTTGCCTCGATCAGGGCACGCATCGCAGCGGCGTCAGTGATGTCGCCCTGCAGCAGTTCGAAGCCGTCGTTGTCGCCGGGGTTGAGGTCGATACCCACAACCTGCGCGCCTTGCGCATGGAACAGGCGGGCAATGGCCGCGCCGATGCCGCTGGCAGCGCCGGTAACCACGGCCACCTTGCCGGCCAGGCGCGCACTCATCGGCTGCCCCCGGCTTGGCCCATGCCGTCGCCGCCCGCGTTGTTGGCGCTGGCGCATTGTGAAGCCTTCATTCCTTTCTCCCTGAAGCCTGCTGTCGGTACTGGCCGCGCCTGCCCGGCAGGGCGGCAGCGGTGCTGACGGAAGCGTGGCATAGCCTTGCGTGAGAACCTATGTGCGACAAATGAAATTTTTGTCGTAATGTATTCGCTGGGCGAATAGCTACTCAGCCGAGGGGATCGGTACGCATGGTTCAACCCACCACCGGCTGGTTCAATGCCACCCGTTTGAAGACCCGCCACCTGTTGTTGCTGCTGCACCTTTACGAGCAGCGCTCGGTGCTGCGTGCGGCCGAGGCGGCCAACATGACCCAGCCGGCGGCATCCAAGCTGTTGGCCGAGATGGAAGACCTGCTCGGTGTGCCGCTGTTCGAGCGGCATGCGCGCGGGGTGGAGCCGACCTGGTACGGCATGGTGCTGATCCGCCGCGCGCGCTCGGCGCTGTCGGAGATAGGCCGCGCCCAGGACGAGATCGCCGCGCTGCGCAGTGGCCGCACCGGGCAGGCGGCAATCGGCACCGTGGTCAACCCGGGTACCAACCTGGTGCCGCAGGCGGTGGCCGCGCTCAAGCGCGACTTCCCGGACATCCTGATCCGGATCGAAATGGACTACAGCCGGCCGCTGGTGGCCAAGCTGCTCGATGGCCAGCTGGATATCGTGGTCGGCCGCATCATGGGCGCCGAAGGCAGCAGCGAGCTGGAGTTCGAGCCGCTGGCCGATGAGCCGCACTCGGTGATCGTGCGTGCGGGCCATCCACTGGCGGCGCGCAAGCGGGTCAGCTACGGCGACCTGGTCGACTATGGTTGGATCATGCCGCCCGAAGGCAGTGTGCTGCGCTCACGGCTGGATGCGGTATTCCTGGAGCACGGGCTGGTGCCGCCGCAGAACATCGTCGAAACGACCTCGCTGCCCGTCACCATTCACCTGCTGCGGCACAGCGATCTGCTGACCGCGTTGCCGGCAGAATCGGTAGCGCCCTATCTGCAGACCGGGCAGATGCTGGTGCTGCCGATCGCGCTGGATGTGCGTATGGAATTTTTCGGAATCATCCGCCGCCGCGACCAGTTGCTCTCGCCCGGCGCCGAGCGTGTGCTTGAGGCGTTGCGGCTTACCGCGCGGAGGTTGTACCCGCCGGTGGCCTGAATCGGGGTATTCGCTTCCGATATACATCCTGCGCATTTTTTCATTGGTCGGGAATGTGTGCCCCCGCCTATGCTCGCCGCCGTGGTGGTCGATGACCATCGGTATCAGGGTCGTTGGTCACATGCATCGGGGGGTGCGGTCGGCCAACGGCAACGAAGGATGTGAAGAACGGTTAGTCCAGTGCCCTGCAATTGCCGGGGTGCGTTAGTACGCGGTTTTCAATCTGCTTCACCTGGTGCCAAAGGCGCAATGACGTCGGTGCTGGGAAAAACCAAATCGTCGCCATGTGTCCTGGGAGGGAACACTCATGTCAACGTTACAGCGCCGCCTCAAGGTGGCCAATAGTGCGCGCCGTCGTGCGTGTACCGGTCTGCAACCCACTGTGCTTGCCCTGAGTGTCGCGCTGCTGCTGTCGGCAGCTGCGCAGGCGCAGCAAGCCGCGCCCGCCGACGCCACCGAGCTGGACAAGGTGCAGGTTACCGGCACCCGTGGGAGCCTTACCAAGGCGCAGGTGATCAAGGAAACCAGCGACCAGATCGTCGATTCGATCGTTGCCGAAGATATCGGCAAACTGCCTGACAACAATGTTGCCGAGGCACTGCAGCGCATCAGTGGCGTGCAGATCACCCGCAACAAGGGTGAGGGCAGCGACATCATGGTGCGCGGCCTCACCCAGGTGCGCAGCGAGCTCAATGGCCGCGATATTTTCACCGCCAACAGTGGCCGTGCGCTGAGCTGGGAAGACGTGCCGGCCGAACTGCTGGGCGGCGTGGACGTTTACAAGAACCCGAGCGCGGAATTGATCGAAGGCGGCCTCGGCGGCCTGGTCAACCTGCGCACGCGCATGCCGTTCGACCAGGAAGGCATGAAGCTGTCGGGCAGCTTCACCGTCAACAAGTGGGACCTGCGCGACTCGGTGCAGCCCTCGGCCTCGTTCCTGTTCTCCAACCGCTGGAATACCGGTGCCGGCGAGTTTGGCCTGCTGTTCAATGTTGCCCACCAGGAAGGCCAGTACCGCGAAGACCGCATCAACATGGGCAGCTACCTGGCCTATGACGATGTGCCGGGCTACGAGGGCAAGGAAGTGGTGGTGCCCAGCGAAGTGGGCATGTACAGCCATTTTGGTGACCGTGAGCGCGACGGCCAGTACATCGCCCTGCAGTGGAAGCCCAACGACGACATCGAGCTGTATGCCACCGGCCTGCGCTCGGACTACAAGTTCCGCAACCGCGAGTACAGCGTGCGTGTGGGCAACCTCAACAACAATACCCAGGACCTGGTGAACTGGTCGGGCAATGGCTGGGGTTTCGTCTCGCCGAGCATCCCGGGCTACGAGGCCTTCAACGACCCGTTCGGTTTTGATGGCAACGGCGAGTTCCAGTACGGCACCTTCAACAATGCGCTGGTGACCACTACCTCGCGCATGGACTGGCGCAACTCGGTGACCACCGACCTGGCGCTGGGCGGCAAGTGGCAGGTCAATGACAACCTGCACCTGTCCACCGATTTCCAGTACATCGATGCCACCACCGAGAGCGTCAATTACTGGGTGGACCTGCTGGCTGGCCAGGTGGACCCCGATGACTGGCGTGGCTGGTCGGGCCTGTACGGTGTGCCGCCGGTACGTGTGGACATGACCGGCAAGTACCCGTCGGTGACCGTGCTGGATCCTTCCACCGGCCAGCCGATCAACGGCTACATGAGTGATATCAGCAACTACGGTGGCTGGTACTCGCACCTGGACAAGCGCGACAACAACGATGCCGACCAGTTCTCCTGGCGCGCCGACCTGCGCTGGGATTTCCTCGACAGCAACCTGCTCAACGACCTGCGCATGGGCGTGCGCTATACCGACCGCTCGGCCATTACCCGCAGCTCGGGCTGGAACTGGCAGAAGATCGCACCGGCCGGCACCGACAACGCCTGGGGCAGCTTCACCGCGGCACCGTTCTCCGATTACCCGGACGCCTGCTATCGCCTGTTCCCGTTCAGTGACCACTTCCGTGGGGCCAGCGGCCTGCCGACCGGTTACGTGGCCTGTGACCAGATGGTGGCCGACTACGAAAACACCGTGCGCATGTTTGGCCACGATCCCGTCGCCTACAACCCGACCACCGATATCCGCGACTACACCGAGAACACCTACGCGGCGTACGCGATGTTGCGGCTGGGCCAGGAGGATGCGCGCTTCCGCTGGGATGCCAATGTCGGCGTGCGCGTGGTGCGTACCGAAACCTCGGTCAAGGGCTATGAGCTGGAGCAGAACTCGCCGTCGAACGACGTGTCGAAGGTCAGCGTCACCAACTCCTATACCGATGTGTTGCCGAGCTTGAACTTCCGCATGTTCCTGACCGACAACCTGCAGTGGCGCGTTGCCGCCTCGCGTGCGATGTCGCGTCCGGACTTCGATCTGCTGGATCCGTACGTTTACCTCAACGACACCTTCTTCGACTTCAACACCGGTGGCGTGTCCTATGCCAGCCGTGGCAATCCCTACCTGAAGCCGATGTACTCCAACCAGTTCGACACCTCGCTGGAGTGGTACTTCGGCCAGGGCTCGATGCTGTACGGCACCGCGTTCTACAAGAAGGTCAAGGGTTTCTACTACTACGACACGATCGCGGCCAACTATTACGACGCCAACTTCGACATGCCGCTGGAGGGTTCAACCACCGGCGAAACCCGGCCCTGCGTCAGCGCCGAGTGCGTGCGTGAGTTCCAGCTGCAGACCCGCTCCAATGGCAAGGACGGCAAGATCAAGGGCCTGGAGCTGGGCTACCGCCAGTTCTTCACCTTCCTGCCGGGCGCGTTGGATGGGCTGGGCTTCGAGGCCAACTACACCTACGTGGACAGCAAGGCACCGGCACCGGATGCGGCTGGCACCGATGGCGTTGAGATCTCCTACCTGCCGCTGGAAGGCCTGTCCAAGAACAGCTACAACGTGGTGCTGATGTATGAAAAGTCCCGCGTTTCGTTCCGCGCTGCCTACAACTGGCGTGATACCTGGCTGGTCACCACGCGTCCGCCCAATGCCGGCCATGTGCCGCAGTACCACGATGCCACCGGTCAGCTGGATGCCTCGCTGCGCATCAATCTCAACGAGATCTGGTCGCTGACGCTCGATGGCACCAACCTGCTCGATGAGGTGCGCTCGGACTACTACGGCAGCAGCAGCCGCCCGAATGGCTGGTACATCAATGATCGCCGTTACGGCATGAGCATCCGGGCCAACCTGGATCTGTAAACGCGGCGTGTGCAGACGGAGGTGCGGTATGGCAGGTATCAGGCGCTTCAATACAGTGGGTAGCTGGCAGCACGCCACTACCCGCTGCGCAGGATATCTGCGGCGATGGTTGGCGGCAGCGGTGTTGCTGCTGCCAGCCCTGGCTTGCGTACCGGCAGTACATGCCGGTACGCAGCCGGAATACACCTGGCACAACGTCGCCATCGGCGGCGGTGGCTTTGTTACCGGCCTGGTGTTCCACCCGCAGCAAGCGGGGCTGCAGTACGCGCGCACCGATATCGGTGGCGCCTACCGTTGGGATGCGACACAGCAGCGCTGGCAACCGCTGTTGGATTGGATGGGCGCAGAGGACCAGGGCCGCTTCGGCGTGGAAAGCATGGCGGTGGACCCGACCGACCCGAACCGTCTGTATCTGGCGGTGGGCACTTACCTGCACGCACGCGGCAGCAATGGCGCCATCCTGCGCTCGCACGACCAGGGCCGCAGCTTCCAGCGCACCGAGCTGCCATTCGAACTGGGCGGCAACGAACTGGGCCGGGCCAATGGCGAGCGGCTTGCCGTAGACCCCAATGATGGCAAGGTGTTGTTGTTTGGCACCCGCGCCAATGGTGTGTGGCGCAGCGGCGATGCTGGCGCCAGCTGGAGCGAGCTGAGCGCGTTCCCGGCTATCGCCAAGTCGCCGGCCGCAACCGCGGAAGGCTGGAATGGTGCGCAGGCCATCGGCGTGGTCTTCATCGAATTCGAACCCGAAAGCAAAGGCGATACTGGCGCCTCGCGCACGCTCTATGCCGGTGTGTCCACGCAGCAGGCCTCGCTGTACCGCTCCGACGATGCCGGCAGCAGCTGGCAGGTAGTGCCGGGCCAGCCGACCGGTCTGCGCCCCAATCACATGGTGCGCGACAGTCTGGGCCGTTGGCTGCTGAGTTACGGCGACGCGCCCGGCCCCAATACGATGAACAACGGCGCGCTGTGGCGCTACGATCCGCGCGACGGCAGCTGGGCCGATATCACTCCGGTGGCGCAGTCCACCGATCTGGAAGGTGACGGCTTTGGTTGGGGCGCGGTCGCGGTGGACCCGCAGGACCCATTGCGCATCGTCGCCAGCACCTTCAATCGCTTCGCCCCGCATGACGATATCTTCCGCAGCATCGATGGTGGACGCAGTTGGACTGCATTGTCGACGCGCGCCGATTTCGATCACAGCTACGCGCCGTGGACTGAAGAAGCACGCCCGCATTGGATTGGCGTGCTGGCACTGGACCCGCACGACCCGGGCCACCTGCAGTTCGTCACCGGCTACGGCATCTGGGACACGCGTGACCTGCGCGCTTTCGACGAAGGCAAGCGGCTGCGCTGGCGCTTCCCGCTGGTCGGCTTCGAGGAGACGGTGCCGCTGGCATTGGTCAGCCCACCGCAGGGTGCGCACCTGATCAGTGGGCTGGGTGACATCGACGGCTTCGTGCACGACGATCTGGATCTTCCGCAGCGCCGCTTTGCCGGTGTGCGTTTCTCCAATACCGAAAGCCTGGCCTATGCCGGGCAGGCGCCACAGCTGATGGTGCGTACCGGTTATTTCCACCACCGTCCTGAAGGCGCGGTACGCGCGGCGTGGTCGAACGACGGTGGCTACAACTGGACGCCGTTCGCCAGCGAACCGGCGGACGGCGAGGGCGCCGGGCGCATCACTGTCGCCGCCGACGGCAAGCGGGTGATCTGGCAGACCCGCAATGGCGGGCATTGGCTCAGTGCTGATTTTGGCGGCCGCTGGCAGGCGGTGCAGGGCCTGCCGAAGAATGCGGTGGTGGAAGCGGACCGGCACGAAGCCGCTGTGTACTACGGTTTCGACCCCGCCAGTGGCGCGCTGTATGTCAGCGGCGACGGTGGCGTGGCGTTCCAGCAGGCCGAGGCCGGGACGGGTGCGGTAGGCGACTGGTATCGCGCCGAGATCCGTCCCAATCCCTGGCGGGCGGGGGAGGCCTGGGTTGCGGCGGGTTGGCGCGGGCTGCTGCATTGGTCGCCGGGCCGGTTGCAGCGCGTGCAGGGCCTGGACACCGTGTTTTCGGTCGGGCTGGGCAAGCCGGCAAAGGACGGCGATGCTCCGGTGCTGTTTGTTTTTGGCGAGATGGCCGGCAAGCGCGGCCTGTACCGCTCGGACAATGGTGGCCGCCGCTGGCGCCGCATCGACAACGACGCCCAGCGCTTTGCCGGCGTCATCCGCCACGTCACCGGTGATGCACGTATCCCCGGGCGCGTGTATTTCGGCACCGAAGGCCGGGGCATCTGGTACGGAGAACCGCAGTGAAGCAGCTGGTATGGACGATGGGCCTGGCCTTGCTGGCCAGCAGTGCGCAGGCGGTGGAGCTGGCGCGTGTGTTTGCCGATGGCATGGTGCTGCAGCGCGGTCAGCCGTTGCCGGTGTGGGGCAGGGCAGCACCGGGTGCACAGGTGCGTGTGGACTTCGCAGGCAAGCAGGCCACGGCGAAGGCGGACGCCAACGGCAACTGGCGCGCCGAGCTGCCGGCCTTGCCGGCCGGCGGCCCTTACACGCTGCGGATTGATGACAAGGCGGCGCCGGCACAGCTGAGCGATGTGTATGTCGGTGAGGTGTGGCTGGCTTCGGGCCAGTCCAACATGGAATGGCCACTGGCGCAGACCGATGGCGCGGAGGCGGCCATTGCGGCGGCCAACGATCCGTTGATCCGCCATTTCAAGATTCCCAAGTCGTGGTCGGGCGCACCGCAGTGGCAGCTCGAGGGCGGTACATGGCTACCAGCCAACCCGAAGAACGCCGCCGAGTTCTCGGCGGTGGCGTATTACTTCGCCCAACAGCTGCGTGCGCGCACCGGTGTGGCGGTCGGCATCATTGACAGCACCTGGGGCGGAAGCACCATCGAAGCCTGGACCGATGCCGCCACCCAGGGCTTGGACAACGCTGCGCTGCTGGCGCAGGCAGCCGCCTTGCGTGAATCCGATGCGCAGGCCGTGCAGCAGACCCACGCCAATCTGGCGCGCTGGCCGCAGCTGCCTGCCGATGCCAGCCAGTGGCAGCGCAGCGAGCTGGACGAGGCCGAGTGGGCCGATATCAAGGCACCTGGCCTATGGGAAACCCAGGGCTGGAATGGCATGGACGGTGTGGCCTGGTATCGCACCAGCTTCCGCCTGAGCGCCGATGAAGCGGCAAAGGGCGTGATCCTGGGCGTGGGTCGCATCGACGACACCGACACCACCTGGGTCAATGGCCAGCAGGTCGGTGAGACCAGGCTGCAATACAACCTGGCGCGCCGCTATGCGGTGCCGGCATCGGCCCTGCACGCCGGCCTCAACCACGTCGCGATACGTGTGCAGGACTTCGGTGGCGGTGGCGGCATCCATGGCGAGCCGAGCGAAGTATTCGTGCAGCCCAACGGCGCCGCCGGGCGCCCGCTGGATGGCTGGAAGTTCCGTGTCGAGCGCGCCCAGGTGGCCCTGGTCGATGACAAGAACCAGTATCCGACGCTGCTGTTCAACGCAATGATCCATCCGCTGCAGGATTACCCGCTGCGTGGGGTGATCTGGTACCAAGGCGAAGCCAACGCCAATACGCTGCCGCAGGCGCAGAAGTACCGCCAGCAGTTTCCGGCGTTGATCGCGCAATGGCGCAAGCAATGGCATGCGCCGGCATTGCCATTCCTGTGGGTGCAGCTGGCGCCGTTCTCATCCGGCGCCGATCAGCGCGATGCCGACGATGTCGCCATCGAAAGCCCATGGGCATTGCTGCGCGAATCGCAGAGCGCGACGCTGTCGGTGCCGGCAACGGCGCAGGCGGTGATCACCGACGTGGGCAATCTGCAGAACATCCATCCGGGCAACAAGCGCACCGTCGGTGAGCGTCTGGCGCTGGCCGCCGGCAAGTTGGCATATGGCGATAGCTCGCTGATTGCATCAGGCCCGCAGTACATCGGTCATGAAGTTCGAGGGGGCAGCGTGGTGTTGACCTTCGCACCTGCCAATGCGCCGCTGCAGGTAAGCGCTACGGGCGATTTGAAGGGCTTTGAAGTTGCAGGTGCCGATGGGCGTTTCCATCGAGCGCAGGCGCGCATTGAAGGCAACCGGGTGGTCCTGCAAAGCACAGCAGTGACGGCGCCGGTGGCTGCCCGTTATGGCTGGAGCGATACCGCGCAGGGGGCAAATCTGATGGGTTCCACCGGTTTGCCGGCGTCACCTTTCCGCACCGGGCCATGACGGCCCGGGTTTCTGCAAGCAGCAAGAGAAAACGACCATGAAGCTGATCTGCCCACGTCTCTCATCCATCAATGCCGGTCTGCTCGGTGCTGCGATTACCGTGTTGCTGGCTGCATGCGGTGGCAACACGGCAGACAACCCTGCAGTGCAGCCGGGCGCAGATAAGGCAGCAGCTGTATCTGCAGCGCCTGCGACGGCAACTGAGTTGCCGCGGATCATCAGCGAGAACGGTCGCCACGCGCTGCTGGTGGATGGCAAGCCGTTCCTGATCCTGGGCGCACAGGTCAACAACTCCAGCAACTACCCGCAGGCGCTGGAGGATGTGTGGCCGGCGATCGAACTGGTCAAGCCGAACACGGTGATGGTGCCGGTAGCCTGGGAGCAGGTGGAAGCCAAGGAGGGTGAGTTCGATTTCTCCTTCGTCGATACCTTGCTGCAGCAGGCGCGCGAGAAGAAGGTGCGGTTGATCCTGTTGTGGTTCGCCACCTGGAAGAACAACGGCCCGAACTACGCGCCGGAGTGGGTGAAGCTGGACAATAACCGCTTCCCGCGGGTGATCACGGCCGACGGACGCACGCTCAACTCGCTGTCGCCGCACGCAGCGGCCACGCTGGACGCGGACCGCAAGGCCTTCGTGCAGCTGATGCGTCACCTCAAGGCCAAGGACCCGCAGCACACCGTGATCATGGTGCAGCCGGAAAACGAGCCGGGCACCTACGGCAGCGTGCGTGATTTCTCGCCGTTGGCGCAGAAGGATTTTGAAAGCACGGTGCCCGAAGCCCTGCTGAGGAAGCTGGGCAAGCAGCCGGGTAACTGGCGCGAGGTATTTGGCGCCGATGCCGATGAGTTCTTCCATGCCTGGCATATCGCCCACTTCATCGACCAGGTGGCCGCAGCCGGCAAGGCCGAGTACCCGCTGCCGATGCTGGTCAATGCCGCGTTGCGCGGGCCGTTCAATCCGGGCCAGCCGGGCACCTATGCCAGCGGCGGCCCCACCGACAACGTGCTGGACGTGTACAAGGCGGCGGCGCCGAACATCGACCTGCTGGCGCCGGATATCTACATGCCGGACTACGCGCTGTATACAACGGTGCTGGATCGTTACTCACGCGCTGACAACCCGCTGTTTGTGGCTGAAACCGGCAACCGCGCCGAGTACGCGCGCTACATGTTCTCGACGTTGGGGCATCAGGGCATCGGCTGGTCGCCGTTCGGTATCGACTATTCCAGGTACACCAACTATCCATTGGGTGCCAAGGACATCAACCCGGCCGCATTCGAGCCGTTCGCACTGAATTACCGCCTGCTGACGCCAGCTGCCGAGGTGATCGCCAAGGCCAGCTTCGAAGGCAAGGTGCATGGCACTGCCGAGGAGCCGGGGCAGGGCACGCAGACGGTGAAAATCGACGACAAATGGAATGCGGTCATCAGCTATGGCGTGCCGCAGTTCTGGTTCCAGGGTGTGCCACCGGGCAACGCCGAGCCGATTGGCCGTGCGCTGGTGGTGCAGCTGGGGCCGGATGAGTTCCTGCTGACCGGCGCGCATGCCCGCATCAGCCTGGTGGCCGCCGATCCGGCCGTCGCTGCCCGGCAGATCTATCACTCGGTCGACGAAGGGACTTACGTCGATGGGCAATGGCAGTTCCGCCGTCGTTGGAACGGCGATCAAACCGATTACGGGCTCAACTTCTCCGATGCCACCCAGCTGTTGCGGGTGAAGTTGGCGACGTACTGAGCACTTGACCATAAGGCGCCGCCGCAAGGTGGCGCAGCGGAGGGGAATGATGATGTCGAAGAACAAACCCGCGCGTCTGCGCAGCAATGTATTGGCACTGGCCGTGGTGGTGGCGATGGCACCGCTGGCAGCGTCCGCGCAGACCGTGGACCGTCAAGCCGATGGCGTGGTGGTGGCGCCGGCCGATGCCAAGGCGGCCAAGGTCCGCCTGCAGTTGGTGGAGCAGAACATCATCCGCGTCAGCGCCGACGTGGACGGCGATTTCCAGCGCAGCCCCAGCCTGATGCGCGTCGCCAACGCAGCGCCAGTGCCCAGCTTCGATATCAGCCAGGATGCCAGCGCGGTAACGCTGAAGGCTGCCGGCATCTCCGCGCAGGTGGCCTTGGCCGATGGCCGCGTCAGCTTCTTCGACGCAGCAGGCAAGCCCTTGCTGGCAGAGTCGGCAGCGGCACGTGGCTTCACTGCCGAGCAGGTTGAAGGCAAGCCGATGTACAGCCTGCGCCAGCGCTTTGATTCGGTGGACGGCGAGGGCCTGTACGGCACCGGCCTGCACCAGCAGGGTTGGATGAACCTCAAGGGCCGTGACGTCGAGCTGCTGCAGCACAATATCGACAACGCCATCCCCTACCTTATCTCCAGCCGCAACTACGGCATCCTCTGGGACAACAACTCGATCACCCGCTACGGCGATCCCAAGGGCCTGCGTCCGCTGCAGGAAGACCTGGTGGTCTACGACGCTGCCGGCAAGCCGGGTGCGTTCACTGCCACCTATTCGTTCGACGGCAAGCAGCGCGTGGTGCGCCGCGAGAACGAGATCAACTATCAATACATCAAGGACCTGAAGGCCTTGCCGGCCGATGGCTGGAACACCGCGCAAGGCGGCCGCACCCAGGTGGTGTGGGAAGGTGCGATCGAAGCCAGGCAGGGCGGCCGCCATACGTTCTCGATGTACAACAGCGAGTACGCCAAGGTCTATGTCGACGGCAAGCTGGTGATCGATCGCTGGCGCCAGAACTGGAACCCGTGGCACCACGAATTCGCGCTCGACCTGCAGCCGGGCCAGAAGCACCAGGTGAAGGTGGAATGGGACGCGATCGATCCGTCCTACATCGCCCTGCTGCACCGCGATCCGCTGCCGGCAGCCGAGGCGCAGGATCTGTCGATCTGGTCCGAGGCCGGGCAGATGATCGACTACTACGTGGTCGCCGGCGCCAATGCCGACGAACTGATCGCAGGCTACCGCGAGTTGACTGGCAAGGCCGTGCTGCTGCCGAAGTGGTCGTACGGCTTCTGGCAGAGCCGTGAGCGTTACAAGACGCAGGACGAGCTGACCGGCGCGCTGGACGAGTACCGCCGCCGCAAGCTGCCGATCGATGCCATCGTGCTCGACTGGTCGTATTGGCCGGAAGACGCCTGGGGCTCGCACGATTTCGACAGCAAGAACTTCCCCGACCCGAGTGGCATGATCAAGCACGTGCACGACCAGCACGCGCAGATCATGATTTCGGTGTGGCCGAAGTTCTACCCGACCACCGCCAACTACAAGGAGCTCGATGCCGCCGACGCCATGTACCACCGCAATGTGGAAGTGGGCGAACTGGACTGGATCGGCAAGGGCTATCTGAACTCGTTCTACGACCCGTATTCCAAGCAGGGCCGCGATATCTTCTGGCGCCAGGTCAACGAGAAGCTCAACAGCCGTGGCATCGACGCCTGGTGGCTGGATGCTTCCGAGCCGGACCTGCACAGCAATATCGACATAGGCGAGCGCAAGGCACGCACCACCCCGACCGCGATCGGTTCCTCGGTGGAGTACTTCAACTCCTATCCGCTGGTGCATTCGGAAGGCGTGTACGAAGGTTCGCGCGAGGTCGACCCGGACAAGCGCGTGTTCATCCTGTCGCGTGCCTACTTCGCTGGCCAGCAGCGCGCCGGCGCGGCGTTTTGGAGTGGCGACATCGTGCCGCGTTGGGACGATATGCGCGAGCAGATCTCCGGCCTGGTCAATGCCTCGATGGCGGGCGCGCCGAATGTCAGCTTCGATATCGGCGGCTTTGCACCGGAGCAGCGCTTCATCGACAAGGATCCGGCGCACCTGCCGGAGTGGCGCGAAATGAGCCTGCGCTGGTTCCAGTACGGCGCCTTCGTGCCGGTGTTCCGCCTGCATGGCCAGTTCCCGTACCGCGAGATCTGGGAGATCGCGCCGGAAGGCACACCGCACTACAACAGCTTCGTGCACTACCTGAAGCTGCGTTACACCTTGCTGCCCTACATCTACACGCTGGCTGGCGACACCTGGCAGAAGGACGGCACCATCCTGCGCGCGATGGCGATGGACTTCCCGGCCGATCCCAAGGTCCGCGACATCGCCGACCAGTACCTGTTCGGCCCGGCCTTCCTGGTCGCGCCGGTGACCGCGTTCAAGGCCACCAGCCGCCAGGTCTACCTGCCGGCCGGCACCAGCTGGGTCGACTTCAACACCGGTGAGCGCCATGCCGGTGGCCAGACCATCACTGCCGCCGCGCCGCTGGAGCGCAGCCCGCTGTTCGTGCGTGCCGGTTCCATCGTGCCGCGCAGCGTGGTCCAGCAATACGTGGATGAGCAGCCCAACGCGCCGGTGACCATCGAGGTCTACACCGGTGCCGACGGCAGCTTCTCGCTGTACGAGGACAACGGCCGCAACTACGGCTATGAGCGTGGCCAATCCAGCCGTATCCCGCTGCAGTGGGATCAGGCCAAGGGCGTGCTGAGCATCGGCGCGCGCGAGGGCAGCTACCCGGGCATGCAGGACCGTCGCGAACTGCGCGTGCGTTGGGTCGATGGCCCGCGCGACGGCGTGGGCGAACTGGAGCCCAAGGCTGATGTCGTGATCCGCTACGACGGCAAGGCGCAGGCCATCACCCGTCCGGTTGCCCGCTGACAGCAGCACGTTGGTTCGGCATTATGGTAACCGGTGGACATTTGAGTCTGGGAGGGCCGCAATGAACGCTGCAAACGGCCCTGTCCCGGTCCTCGGGACGGCCACTGATACTGCCGAGCTGGCACAGCCCGGCCGCCGTGCGCTGTTCAAGGGCGCAGCGGCAGCGCTGGCCGTCGGCTCGCTGCCGATGGCCGGCATGCTGCATGCGGCGACGCCGGAAGCGCCGGCGTCCGCTGCCGATCTGCTGTGGTACCGGCAACCGGCACGCAGCTGGGTGGAGGCCCTGCCGCTGGGCAATGGCCGGCTCGGTGCGATGGTGTTCGGCGGCGTCGCCAACGAACGCCTGCAACTCAATGAAGACACGCTCTACGCCGGCGGGCCGTACAACGCCGTCAACCCGCGTGCGCGCGACAACGTCCAGCGCGTGCGCGAGCTTGTTTTTGCCGGCGACTACGTGGCTGCCGAAGCGCTGGCCAACGAGACGCTGATCTCGCGGCCGGTCAAACAGATGCCGTACCAGCCGCTGGGCAACCTGTGGCTGGAGTTCCACCGGCTCGAAGGCATCAGCGATTACCGCCGCGAACTGGATCTGGATGCAGCCATCGCCCGCACCGGCTTTCGCGCCGGTGCTGCCCAGCATCGCCGCGAGGTGTTCATCTCGCCGGTCGATCAATGCCTGGTGCTGCGCTACACGGTGGAAGCCGGTGAGCCGATGGGCGGCTTCATCCGTACCGCCAACGAACATGCCACCACGACAACCGCCAGCGAGGACGGTTGGCTGGTCAGCGGGCACAACGTGGCGCGCGATGGCGTGCCGGGCAAGCTGCGCTTTGCCTTCCGCGTCGCGGTGCGGCAGACCGGCGGCAAACTGCGCATCAGCCCTGATCACATCGCCTTTGATGGCGTGCGCGAGCTGGAGCTGCGCCTGGTCGCGGCTACCAGCTACCGCGACTTTGATGATGTCAGCGGCGATCCCGAGGCGATCACCGCTGCGCAGCTGGCCGCCGCATCCGCCAAGAGTGCAGCGCAGCTCAAGGACGATCACCTCGCCGAGCATCGGCGCCTGTACCGGCGCATGCAGCTGCAGCTCGGCCACACCGCCGCCGCCGAAAAACCCACCGACGAACGCATCGCCGCCTTTGCCAGCGGCGATGATCCGGCCCTGATCGCGCTGTATCACGCCTATGCGCGCTACCTGTTGATCTGCAGCTCGCGCCCCGGCACCCAGCCAGCCAACCTGCAGGGCATCTGGAACGATTTGATGGACCCGCCATGGGAGAGCAAGTACACGCTCAACATCAACACGCAGATGAACTACTGGCCGGCTGAAGCTGCCGCATTGCCCGAATGCGTGGAGCCGTTGCAAGACATGATCGAGGCGCTGGCGCGCACCGGTGCGGTCACTGCGCGGCAGATGTACGGCGTCGACGGCTGGGTGGTGCACAACAACACCGACCTGTGGCGGGTCAGCACGCCGCCCGATGGCGCGCAGTGGGCACTGTGGCCGACCGGCGGCGCCTGGCTGCTGCAGCAGTTGTGGGACCGTTGGGACTATGGCCGCGACCCCGACTACCTGCGCCGGATATGGCCATTGTTCAAGGGTGCGGCGCTGTTCTTCGTGCAGACCCTGCAACGCGATCCGAGTACCGGCCATCAAGTCACGGTGCCGTCGATCTCGCCGGAGAACCAGCACCCGTACGGCGCTGCGATCTGCGCCGGGCCAACCATGGATGCACAGCTGCTGCGCGACCTGTTTGGTCAGTGCATCGAAGCCGCGCGGCTGCTGGATACCGACCACGACTTTGCCGCGCAATTGGACACGCTGCGCGCGCAGCTGCCGCCCAACCAGATCGGCCGCGCCGGCCAGCTGATGGAATGGCAGCAGGACTGGGACATGCAGGCACCCGAGCTGCACCACCGGCATATCTCACACCTGTACGGCCTGCATCCGTCCAGCCAGATCAATCGCCGCGACACCCCGGAACTCAGCGCCGCCGCGCGCCGCTCGCTGGAACTGCGCGGCGACGAGGCGACCGGTTGGGGCATCGCCTGGCGCCTGAACGTATGGGCGCGGCTGGGCGAAGGCCAGCGTTGCCTGCAGATACTACGCCTGTTGCTGGCGCCGCAGCGCAGCTATCCGAACCTGTTTGATGCGCACCCGCCATTCCAGATCGACGGCAACTTCGGCGGTGCTGCCGGCATCGTCGAGATGCTGGTGCAGAGCTGGGGCGGGTCGGTATTCCTGCTGCCGGCACTGCCCGCTGAGCTTGCGCAGGGCAGCGTGCGCGGCCTGCGCGTGCGCAATGCGGCTGTGCTGGATATGCAGTGGAGCGCAGGCCAACTGCAGCAGGTAAGCCTGCTGGCCGAACGCGGCGGCGCTTTCAACCTGGTCTACCAGACCCGCGAACTGAAGCTGGACCTGCATGCAGGGCAGCGCATCAGCGCGCAGCTGCACGAAGGCCAATGGAGCATTGCATGAAGAATTTCCTGTCCGGCGAGTGCGCGGCATGAGCATTGTTGCCGGTATCGATGCAGGCACGCAGAGCCTGAAAGTCGTGATCTATGACGCCGCGCAGCGGCAGCTGCTGGCCAGCGTCAGCGCGCCACTGGAGCTGCACAGCGCCGATGACGGCAGCCGCGAGCAGGACCCGGCCGCGTGGGTGGCGGCGATGGGAGACTGCTTCGGGCGCATCGACCCGCAACTGCGGCTACAGGTACGGGCGTTGGCGGTATCGGGCCAGCAACATGGTTTTGTAGCACTGGATGCCGCTGGCCAGGTCCTGGCACCGGCCAAGCTCTGGTGCGATACCAGCAGCAGTGCCGAGTGCGGGCAGATCATGGACGCGGTCGGTGGCGCGCAGCGCTGCATCGAACTGGCGGGCAATCCCATCCTGGCCGGCTATACCGCCTCCAAGTTGCCGTGGACGGCCAAGCACCGGCCCGATGCCTACGCAAAGCTGGCGCATATCCTGCTGCCGCACGATTACCTCAACTTCGTGTTGACCGGCCAGTACTACTGCGAGCACGGCGACGCCTCGGGCACCGGCTGGCTGGACGTGCGTACGCGCCAATGGTCGCCGCAGCTGCTCAAGGCCACCGATCCGAACCGCGACCTGGGCCAGTGCCTGCCACCGTTGGTCGACGCCGACGCGTTGTTCGATATTGCACCGGCCATGGCCGCGCGGCTCGGCCTGGCAGGCACCGTAAAAGTAGGCGCGGGTGGCGGCGACAACATGATGGCGGCCATTGGCACCGGCTGCGTGGCGCCCGGCAAGCTGGCGATGAGCCTGGGCACCTCGGGCACGCTGTTTGCCAGCTCCGATGTGCCGGTGGTGGACCCGGCTGGCGCCTGGGCGGCGTTCTGTTCGTCCAGCGGTGGCTGGTTGCCGTTGATCTGCACGATGAACTGCACCGTGGCCACCGAGCAGGTGGCGCGCATGTTCGGTTTCAGCAGCCGCGAGGGTGATGCACATATCGCGGCCACGCCGCCGGGCGCCGATGGTCTGTTGATGCTGCCCTTCCTCAATGGCGAGCGCACCCCGGACCTGCCATTGGGCAAGGGCGTGCTGGCCGGCCTGGATGCGCACACCATGAATGCCTCGCACTTCTATCGCGCGGCGATGGAAGGCGCGACCTATGCGCTGAAGTACGGCTTTGATGCCTTCGTCCGCGCCGGCATGCAGTTCGATCGCATCGTGCTGACCGGCGGTGGCTGCAACAGCGCGGCATGGCGGCAGATGATCGCCGATGTATTTGAACTGCCGGTGGAAGTGCCGCAGCAGTCCGAAGGTGCCGCCTTTGGTGCTGCATTGCAGGCGCTGTGGGCGCTACAGCGCAGTACCGGTAGCGAAGTTTCCCTGGCCGCTGTGGCGGCCGCCCATGTAACACCTGCCGCTGCCGCCTCCGCCACGCCCGATCCGGCGCGTGCTGCGGCCTATGCAGCGGCCTATCAGCGTTACCTGCAGCACCTGCACGCCGTCATGCCGCTGTACCGCGGTTGATCTCTTTCGTAAGTCGACACAGGAATTCGCACCATGAGCAAGCAGCCTTTCATCGGCGCCACCGAGTATTTCCCCGGCATCGGCCAGATCCCGTTTGAGGGTCCTGGGTCGGACAACCCGTTGGCGTTCAAGGTCTATGACGCGGACAAGGTGATCGGTGGCAAGACCATGCGCGAGCACCTGCGCTTTGCTGCCTGCTACTGGCATACCTTCTGCAATGCCGGTGCCGATCCGTTCGGCCCGGGTACGCGCCGCTTCCCGTGGGAGAAGGGCGAGGCGATGGCCAGCGCCGAAGCCAAGGTTGATGCCGCGTTCGAATTTTTCAGCAAGCTCGGCGTGCCGTACTACTGCTTCCACGATGTGGACATGGCGCCGGATGCCGATGATATCGGTACCTACGAAAAGAACCTCAGGCACGTGGTCGCCCTGGCCAAGCAGCGCCAGCAGGCCACCGGCGTCAAGTTGCTGTGGGGCACGGCCAACCTGTTCTCGCACCCGCGTTACATGAACGGTGCTGCCACCAACCCGGACTTCAACGTGGTCAGCCGTGCCGCCGTGCAGGTCAAGGCCGCACTGGAAGCCACGGTTGAACTGGGCGGTGAGCACTACGTGTTCTGGGGCGGCCGCGAAGGTTATGCCTGCCTGCACAACACCAATATGAAGCGCGAGCTGGAGCACTTCGCCCGCTTCCTGAGCGCTGCACGTGACTACGGTCGCAGCATTGGTTTCAACGGCAAGTTCTTCATTGAACCCAAGCCGATGGAACCGATGAAGCACCAGTATGATTTCGACTCCGCCACGGTCTCCGGTTTCCTCCATGCGCATGGTCTGCAGAACGACTTCATGCTGAACATCGAAGCCAACCACGCCACGCTGTCTGGCCACACCTTCGAGCACGACCTGCAGGTCGCATCGGATCATGGCCTGCTCGGCAGCATCGATGCCAACCGCGGCAATGCACAGAATGGCTGGGATACCGATCAGTTCCCGACCGACCTGTACGACACCGTAGGCGCGATGCTGGTGGTGCTGCGCCAGGGCGGCCTGGTCGGCGGCTTGAATTTCGATGCCAAGCCGCGCCGCGAGTCCACCGATATGGAAGACCTGTTCATTGCCCACATCGGCGGCATGGATGCGTTTGCACGTGGCCTGGAAGTGGCCCATGGCCTGCTCAACGATTCGCCGTGGGAACAGTGGCGCACGCAGCGCTATGCCAGCTTCGATGCCGGCGCAGGCAAGGACTTCGCCAGCGGCAAGCTGGGCCTGGCCGATCTGGCCAGGCTGGCGGCCGCCAGCGGTGAGCCGGTACAGGCCAGCGGCAAACAGGAACGTTACGAGAATCTGCTCAACCAATATCTGCTGCGCTGAGCAGCAGGCCGAACGACATAACCAGACAGAGAGGGCGAGGGGATGGTGCAGTCAGCAGCAAACAAGGAAAACACCGCGCTGATCATCTTGATCAGCGTGGTGGCGACGATAGGCGGGTTCCTGTTCGGCTTCGACAGTGGCGTGATCAACGGTACGGTCGATGGCTTGAAACAGGCCTTTGGTTCCACCGAAGCGCAGCTTGGCTTCGAGGTGGCGTCGATGCTGCTGGGCTGTGCGATTGGTGCATTCTTCGCCGGCCGCCTGGCTGACCGTTGGGGGCGGCGCTCGGTGTTGATCATCTCGGCGGTATTGTTCCTGCTGTCGGCGCTGGGCGCCGGTGCAGCGACAAACTCGCTGCTGTTCATCGTCGCGCGCCTGGTGGGTGGCTTTGCGGTGGGTGCAGCCAGCGTGATGTCGCCGGCCTACATCGCCGAGGTCGCACCGGCACGCTACCGCGGCCGCCTGGCTACGGTGCAGCAGATCGCGATCATCTCCGGTCTGTTTGCTGCCTTCCTCAGCAATTACTTGTTGGCCAAGGCCGCGGGTACTTCGACCGAGCCGCTGTGGGCGGGGCAGGCGGCCTGGCGCTGGATGTTCTGGATGCAGGTAACTCCGTCGGCACTGTTCCTGGTGCTGTTGCTGGCCATCCCGGAGAGCCCGCGCTTCCTGGTGGTCAAGCGTCGCAAGGATGAAGCACTGGCGGTGCTGACCCGTCTGTTCGGTGCCGAGCAGGCAAGCGCCACGCTGGTTGAGATCGATGCCTCGCTGTCGCAGGATCATCACCGTCCGCAGCTGTCCGATCTGATCAACAAGACCACGCGCAAAATCCGTCCGGTCGTGTGGGTGGGCATTGGTCTTGCCGTGTTCCAGCAACTGGTCGGCATCAACGTGGTGTTCTATTACGGCGCGGTGTTGTGGCAGGCGGTGGGCTTCTCCGAAAGCGACGCGCTGCTGATCAATGTGCTGTCCGGTGCACTGAGCATCGGCGCCTGCATCGTCACTGTGCTGCTGGTCGACAGGATCGGCCGCAAGCCACTTTTGTGGGTGGGTTCGGTGGGCATGTCGGTAGCGCTGGCGCTGGTGGTGTATGCCTTCGCCAGCGGATCAATGGTGGAAGGCCACCTGCAGCTACCCGGCCACATGGGCACCCTGGCGCTGGTCGCGGCCAATGCCTACGTGGTGTTTTTCAATGTGTCCTGGGGCCCGGTGATGTGGGTGATGCTGGGTGAGATGTTCCCCAACCAGATCCGTGGCTCGGCGCTGGCCGTGGCCGGCGCCGCGCAGTGGACCGCCAACTTCATCGTCACCGTGACCTTCCCGATGCTGCTGGCCGGCATTGGCTTGGCGTCCACCTACAGCATCTACCTGGTGTCGGCGGTGATCTCGGTGTTCTTCGTGATCAAGTTCGTGCGCGAGACCAAGGGTCGTTCGCTCGAGCAGATGGAGGGTTGATGATGACAATGTTCTCGAACCGACGCGCCGCCCTGGTCGGCGCCCTGGCGCTGGCCCTGCTGGCTGGCTGCAATGGCAGCGACAAGGCCGCACCAGCAGCATCATCGGCACCGGCCAAGGCCGACGCCGCCTATGACGGCAGCATCCATCCCGAGCAGTGGCCCAGTGTGGCCTGGCCGCTGGCGGAGGATCCTGCGCTGGAAAAACGCGTCAACGATCTGCTGGCGACGATGACGCTGGAAGAAAAGGTAGGCCAGCTGGTGCAGGGCGACCTTGCCAGCATCACCCCGGAAGACGTACGCAAGTACCGGCTCGGCTCGATCCTGGCCGGCGGCAGCTCCGACCCGGGTGGCAAGTACAACGCGCCGGCCAAGGATTGGTTGAAGGTGGCCGATGACTTCTGGGCCGCATCGATGGATACCAGCGGCGGTGGCAAGGCCATTCCGCTGCTGTTCGGCATCGATGCCATGCATGGCCAGAGCAATGTGGTGGGCGCGACGTTGTTCCCGCACAACGTTGGTCTGGGTGCTACCCGCAATGCCGAGCTGCAGCGCCGCATCGGTGAGATCACCGCCGCGGAGACGCGTACCACCGGCATGGAGTGGGCGTTCGCGCCGACCGTGGCGGTGCCGCAGGACGTGCGTTGGGGCCGCGCCTACGAAGGCTATTCGGAGAACCCGCAACTGGTGGCCGAGTTCGCCTCGGCGATGGTCGAAGGCCTGCAGGGCAAGGTCGGCGCCGCCGACTTCCTCGACGACAAGCACGTGATGGTGTCGGTCAAGCATTTCGTCGGCGACGGTGGTACCACCGATGGCAAGGACCAGGGCGATACCCAGGTCAGCGAGGCCGAATTGCGTGACGTGCATGCAGCCGGTTATGTCACCGCGATCAAGGCCGGTGCGCAGTCGGTGATGGCCTCGTTCAACAGTTTCCACGGCACCAAGATGCACGGCCACAAGCCGCTGCTGACCGACGTGCTGAAGGGTCGCATGAACTACGGCGGCTTCGTGGTCGGTGACTGGAATGGCCACGGCCAGATCCCGGGCTGCAGCACCACCGATTGCCCCGCCACCTACGATGCCGGGCTGGACATGGCCATGGCGACCGACAGCTGGAAGGGCATGTACGAAACGACCATTGCCGCGGTGAAGGACGGCAAGCTGTCGATCGAGCGTGTGGATGATGCCGTGCGCCGCATCCTGCGGGTCAAGTTCCGCATGCACCTGTTCGATGCACCCAGGCCCTCGCAGCGTGCGCTGGGCGGCAAGTTCGAACTACTGGGTGCGCCGGAGCATCGTGCAGTCGCACGCCAGGCGGTGCAGGAGTCGCTGGTGTTGTTGAAGAACAACAACGGCATCCTGCCGCTGCGCACGCAGCAGCATGTACTGGTGGCCGGTGATGGTGCCGACAACATCGGCAAGCAGGCCGGTGGTTGGACCTTGAACTGGCAGGGCACCGGCACTCAACGTGCCGACTTCCCCAATGCCGACACGATCTGGCAAGGCCTGCAGCGTGGCATCAGTGCCGGCGGCGGCAGTGCCGAGCTGGCGGTTGATGGCAAGTACAAGACCAAGCCGGACGTGGCCATCGTGGTGTTTGGCGAAGAACCATATGCCGAGTTCCAGGGTGATATCCCCAACCTGCTGTACAAGCCGGGCAACGATGCCGACCTTGAACTGCTCAAGCGCCTGAAGGCAGACGGCATTGCGGTGGTGGCGGTGTTCATCAGCGGTCGCCCGTTGTGGATGAACCGCGAGATCAACGCAGCCGATGCCTTCGTCGCCGCCTGGTTGCCGGGTTCGGAGGGCGCGGGTGTGGCTGATGTATTGCTGCGCAAGCCCGATGGCAGCGTGGACCACGACTTCAAGGGCAAGCTCAGCTTCTCCTGGCCGCGCACCGCCCTGGATTCGGCGGTCAACCAGCCGGGTCACAACCCGCTGTACAAATTCGGCTACGGCCTGAGCTATGCCGACAAGGGCGATGTTGCAGCCTTGCCGGAAGTGTCCGGTGTAAGTGGTGAGCAGGCGGGCAGTGGCGTGTATTTCGCCAAGGGCCGCCCGTCGTTGGGGCTGGCCCTGCAGCTGTCCAGCGCATCGCAGCCGGATATGCCGGCCACCACCGTGCCCACTGTGTTGGCCGATGGCAGCCTGCGGATGACCGCGGTTGATCACAAGGCGCAGGAAGATGCGCGTCGCCTGCAGTGGTCGGGTACGGCGCCGGCAAAACTGGCCTTGATTGCAGCGACGCCGTTGGATGTCACCCGCCAGAGCAATGGCGATGTGCAGTTGCAGCTGACCCTGCGCCGTGACAGCGACCTCAAGGCGCCGCTGTGGGTGGGCGTTGGCTGCGGTGATGGCTGTGCGGCCAAGGTGGACCTGCAACCCACGCTGTCGGCTATTCCGGCTGGCAAGTGGGCGGTGGTCGGCGTGCCGCTCAAGTGTTTTGCCAAGGCAGGTGCTGACCTGTCCAAGCTGCAGCGTGCCACCGAGCTGGAGACTGCTGCCGTTCTGGATATGTCGGTATCGCGCATCGCCCTTGGCGCTGCCGGCGAGGCCGAGGTAAACGTGGACTGCGCAACGCGCTGAGTGGCGATGGCGTCGGCACGGAGGGTGCCGACGCCCGGATGGTTCATGGCCTTTGGGGGCCGGTAGCGAAAGGGCGCAGGACGGCGCTCTTTTCGATGCATTGCAGGGAATCAACTGATGGGACTGGGAACACTGGATATCACGATCGTGCTGGTCTACCTGGCCGGCATCTTCGTGCTGGCGCAATGGGTGTCGCGCGAGAAGGCCGGCCATAGCAAGGACGCCAAGGATTATTTCCTGGCCAGCAAATCGCTGCCGTGGTGGGCGATTGGCGCGTCCCTGATTGCGGCCAATATTTCTGCCGAGCAGATCATCGGCATGTCCGGTTCGGGCTATGCGATTGGTCTTGCGGTGGCTTCCTACGAATGGATGGCGGCGCTGACCTTGCTGATCGTCGGTAAATGGTTCCTGCCGGTATTCCTGCGCAATGGCATCTACACCATGCCGCAGTTTCTGGAGCAGCGTTACGGCAGCCGCATCCGCACGGTGATGGCGGTGTTCTGGTTGGGCCTGTACGTGTTCGTCAACGTCACCTCGATCCTGTGGCTGGGCGCGGTGGCGGTGAACCAGGTCACCGGCATGGAGCAGATGACCGCAGTGGTGCTGATCGGTGTGTTTGCGCTGCTCTACCAGTTGTACGGTGGGCTGAAGGCAGTGGCGCTGACCGATATCGTGCAGGTCACCTTGCTGGTGCTGGGCGGTCTGTTTGTCGCCGGCCTGACCTTGAATCAGTTGGGCGATGGCGCCGGCATCGTCGCCGGTTTCAACAAGCTGTGGCAGGCGCAGCCCGGTCATTTCGAAATGATCCTGAGCAGGGACAACCCGTTCTACAAGGATCTGCCGGGCCTGAGTGTGTTGCTGGGCGGGCTGTGGATCATGAACATCAGCTACTGGGGCTTCAACCAGTACATCATCCAGCGCGCACTGGCGGCGAAGGATATCGGTGAGGCGCAGAAGGGCGTGCTGTTTGCCGCGTTCCTGAAGTTGCTGATGCCGGTGATCGTGGTGTTGCCGGGTATTGCCGCGGTGATGCTGGCCCCCAACCTGGACAAGCCCGACCAGGCCTACCCGACGATGATGCGCATGTTGCCTAGCGGCGTATTGGGCCTGGTGTTTGCCGCACTGGTGGCGGCGATCGTGGCCTCGCTGGCATCGAAGATCAATTCGGTTGCCACTATTTTTACCTTGGACTTCTACGCCAAGCGCAAGCCCGATGCCGACCAGGCCACGCTGGTGCGGGTGGGGCGTATCGCAGCGGCGGTGGCGGCGGTGCTGGGCATTCTTGCGGCCAAGCCCTTGCTGGGCAGCTTTGACCAGGCCTTCCAGTACATCCAGGAATACACCGGCTTTTTCACCCCGGGCATCGTGGTGATCTTCATGCTGGGCCTGTTCTGGAAGCGTGCCAATGAGGCCGGTGCCTTGTCGGCGGCGATTGGTTCGTTCGTGCTGTCGATCATATTGAAGCTGGCCTGGCCGGCGCTGCCCTTCATTGACCGCGTCGGCCTGGTGTTCCTGTTGGCGCTGGCATTGGCGGTGGTGGTGTCGCTGCTAACCCCGGCGGCGCCGCAGAAAGACGTCATCACTACGAGTGATGTGGACTACAGCACGGGCACCGTATTCAACCTGGGCGCGGTAGCGGTCAGCGCAATCCTGATCGCCTTGTACGCAGTGTTCTGGTGAGTTGAGTGGTGCTAGCCCCTCTCCCGCCGGGAGAGGGGTTGGGGTGAGGGTGAGGCGCCCTAGCTTTGCGGTCCATCCACAATGCAGGGATTCACTCCCCCGCAGGTGAACCCACATCCGCCACCCAGGCATCAATCTCGCCTGCCTTGAACGGCCCCAGCTTCTGCTTGAGCACGCGACCCTGCGCATCAACCAACACGCTGTAAGGCAGCAGCCCCTGCGAATTGCCCAACTTGACGCTGGCGTCATTCGGCCCCGGTGTCTCGATCACGATCGGGTAATACACCGGCACATTGCCGAGAAAATCCAGCACCGCCTCGGGCGTATCCAAGGCCAGGCCAACCACCTGCGGGCCATCATCGGCATGACGCGCGGCAAAGCGCGCCAGCTCCGGCATTTCCTCGATGCAGGGCGCACACCAGCTGGCCCACACATTGATCAGCAGCGGCTTGCCCTTGAAGCGATCCGGAAACTGCACCGGCATCCCATCCAGATCTGGCAGGGTGAAGGCCGGCAACAGTTCACCGACCCTCACACCCTGCACCGGCGTCGCTGATTTCAGCGGCGCAGCAGGTCCACTCATCGATGGCAGTGGTGGCGAGGTTGGGCGGGTCAGCCATGCACCGGCCGACAGCCCGGCCGCTGCCGCAATGCCTGCCACCCACCACACGGCACGCCGCATCAGCGTGCCGCGCGCAGCAGCGCTTCTTCGGCGATGGACTGGGTCAGCACGGTGGGCAGCACGCGCGGCGGTGCACCCGGGCCGTAGACCACGTACAACGGCACGCCCACGGCTTTGTGTTGGTCCAGGAAAGCGCTGATCTGCGGATCGACATTGGTCCAGTCACCGCGCATGTACACCGCGTTGACCCGCTTGAGCGTGTCGCGGAACTTGTCACGGTCCAGCACATTGCGCTCGTTGGCCTTGCAGGTGACGCACCAGTCGGCGGTCATGTTGACGAATACCACGCGGTTGTCGGCACGCAGGCGGTCCAGCATCTGCGGCGAGTAGGCCACGGTGCCTTCGCTGGCGACAGCGGCAGCGGGCGGCGGCAGGCGGGTCACGCCCCACACCGGCACCAGCGCCAACAGGGCGATCACTGCGCCCAGCACCATGCCGAGCGTGCGGCTGTGCCAGCGGCTGCGCTCGAACCACCACAGGCCCAGTGCAAGCATTGCCATGCCGACCAGCATCAAGCCCATCGCATCGATGCCACGCTGCTTGCCCAGCACCCACAACAGCCAGATGGCGGTGAGGTACATCGGGAAGGCCATCACGTGCTTGAAGGTTTCCATCCATGCACCCGGCTTGGGCAGGCGCTTGGCCAGCGCTGGCACAAAGCCGATGAGCAGGAACGGCAGTGCCAGGCCCAGGCCCAGCGCCAGGAAGACCAGCATCGCCAGCGCCGGCGGCGCGGTGAAGGCATAGGCCAGGGCCGGGCCCATGAACGGTGCGATGCAGGGGCTGGCAACCACACAGGCCAGCACGCCGGTGAAGAAATCACCGCTGGGGCCACTGCGGCTAGCGAGTTTCTGGCCAAGCTGGCCGCCATTGGCACCCAGGGTGAACACCCCGGACAGGCTCAGGCCCACCACGAACATCAGGTACACCAGGGCGGCGATGAACCACGGGTGCTGCAGCTGGAAACCCCAGCCGGCTGCCTGGCCGGCGGCGCGCAGCGCCAGCACCAGGCCACCGATCACGGCGAACGCGACCAGCACGCCGGCCGTGTACCAGAGTGCGTGGTTGCGCGCGTGCTGGCGGCTTTCGCCGCTTTGCGCCACGCCCAGCACCTTCAGTGACAGCACCGGCAGGACGCAGGGCATCAGGTTCAGGATCAGGCCGCCGGCCAGCGCCAGCAGCAGGATCCACAGCAGCGAGCCATTGCCCGCAGTCTCTGCCGGCGGCTGGCTGCGGCGGGTATTGTCAGCCGAGGCATCCGGTGCGGCTTCAGCCAGGCTGGCGGCCTCGGCCGCAGGGCGCACCACCAACGGCTGCGGTGCCGGCGGGTTGGCCGGATCGATCAGCGGCATCGGCGTGACTTCGCCCTTCTTGCCTGCCGGCAGCGGCGGGATTACCAGCGGAGCGACCGCCAGTTCTTCCTTTTCCTTCTGCGAGATCTTGCCGACGGGCAGCGACAGGCGTACCCGGCGAGTCATTGGCGGATAGCAGATACCGTCGGTCTGGCAGCCCTGGAAGGTGACCACCAGGGTGGCCGGGGTGGCTTCGGGCTTGTCGCGGCGCAGCGGCAGCGGCACGTCGACCTGGTCGAAGTAGACCACCACGTTGCCGAAGTGTTCGTCGCGGTAGGGTTTGCCTGCCGGCCATTGCGGGCGGCCGGCGCGCACGCCGTCGGCGCCTTCCAGCGCCAGCGAGGTGCGGTCGCGGTACAGGTAATAGCCCGGTGCCGGCGAGAACCGCAGCAGCAGGCGGTTGCCGTTGTCGACTATGGCCTCGAAGCCGAATGCCTTTTCCGACGGCAGCGGCAGGCCCTGCACGGCGGCGGTACCGGGCAGGTTGAGGCCGCCACCGGCATTGCCGGCCAGCGGGTTGAACATCGGCGCGGCGGCAGGGGCGGCCGCTGCAGCCGGGGCCGCGTTGGCGCCGGCGGCCGGCAGTTTTACTTCAACGGTGCGTTTCTGCGGCGGATAGCACACGCCGGCATCGGCACAGCCCTGGTAGCGGACTTCGAGGGTGACGCTGGTGGCGCCGGCATCGGCGGTGCCCGGCAGCACCGAACGCAGCTGGCGGTGGTAAGTCTCCACATCGCCGAAGAATTCGTCGTGCTTTTTCTCGCCCTGTGGCATCTGCAGGGCGCCGGCGGTGAAGCCGGGGCCTGCCTTGACGCTGGTGCGGTGGTGGTAAAGGTAATAGCCCGGGGCGATGTCCCAACGCAGCTCGATGCGATCGCGGCTGGGGGCGTCGACCCGCAGGGCGAAGGCCTGGTCAACCGGAAGCAGGTCTTTTTCACTGATGGCCAGCGCCGGCAGGGCGCTGAGCGTAAGCAGGCAGAAGGCGGCAATTTGTCGCAACAGCATCATTAATTACGTTTCCTCCCGGGTCTGCGCCCGGATCCAGTCCAGATACGCCGGCAGGCCGGCGCTGGGGGAGATCGCCACGATCTCCGGCAATTCATAGGGGTGGTGCAGCCTGATCGCGGCGCTCAAGGCATCCAGTCGATCAACGCAGGTTTTGATAACCAGCTGAATCTCTTCAGCTTGTTCAATCTGCCCCTGCCAGCGGTACACAGACCGCATGGGGGGCAACAAGTTCACACAGGCAGCCAAACGCTGCTCCACCAGCTGATGAGCCAGCGCCTGCGCGGTTTGAGCGTCGGGGCAAGTGCAAAAGACCAGTCTTACGTCCATCCGGCCATTGTCGCAGAAGCGCTTGTAGCACTTTCAGTTGGAAGTATTGACATCGTTGTCATCGATTGTATATTGCGGCCGGTCACAGTTTCACCTGTTCGTCACCCGATCAACGGTGACGGCCAATTCTTACAAGGTGCCGTTCGACGACGTGTTCGCAAAGCTCAACAGGGGGGGCGCATGCCACAACGCAATAGTCAGGGTTTCACGCTGATCGAGCTGATGATCGTCGTGGTCATCATTGCCGTTTTGGCGGCCATCGCCATGCCGCTGTACTCGGACTACGTGCTGCGTAGCAAGATCCGCACGGCGCAAAGCGATTTGATGGCGCTGGCCAGCACGGTCGAGAACTTCCGCCAACGCACGCTGGGTTATCCGGGCAGCGATGCGGCGGCCAAGAAGGGTTGGAACGCGGCCACCAAGGCCGGCCAGTTCAGCTACACCTATACCGCCACCAGTGCCGGCTATGAGCTCAAGGCGGTTGCCGGCGATGCGCTGGGCAAGGCCAGCGGCTGCACGCTGAAGCTGGATCAGGGCAATGGCCGTACGGTCTCCGGCAACTGTGCTGGCGTGAGTGACTGGCCATGAGTCGCCGCGCCATGGGTTTTTCACTGATCGAATTGATGGTGACCCTGGCAGTGATGGCGGTATTGGCGCTGGCGAGCATGCCGTTCGCGCGGCAGTGGATCGACAGTAACCGCCAGATGCAGGCCCGCAACCTGCTGTGGGAAACGGTCTCGCAGACCCGCGCGCTCGCATTGCGCAACCCCGAGCATGTCACCGGCAGCGCCATCGCGGCCCGGCTGCAGCAACAGGGCCGCAGCCTGCAGGTATTGCGCGGCGCCGGTGAGGACGTGCTGTGGCAGGGCGAACTGCCACGCGGTGGCGACTACCGCCTGGCCGGCGCGGATGACTACGCCGATGCCGATGCGCTGCAAGCCTCGGCTGATCTGCTTGCCTGCGTGGCCTTCGACAACCGCGGCCAACGCCTGCCCGCCGCTGCCAGCTGCAGCAGTGGCGCCACCCATTCGCGTATTGCCATCGGCATGAACAGCCAGGATCCGCTCTATGTCGATCTGCTTTGATTCCCGCCGCCGGCAACGCGGCGACATGATGCTGGAGGCGCTGGTCGGGGTGCTGATCACCAGCATCATCGGCGCCGGTCTGGCCCACGTGATGGCCCAGGTGATGAACAGCCAGCGCGATGCCAAGGTGGAAAACCTGGTGGTCGAGCGCCTGCGTGACAGCCTGCACGGCCAGGGCGTAAGCCTGTGCGGCAGTGGCACGCTGGAAATCAGCCTGCCCAATGGCGAGGCCAAGAACGCGGTAGTCAGCTGCGAGCCGGCCACGGCAACGCTGGCCATGGCGGGTGTGGAGCGCACGGTGGAAGCCCCGCAGCGGGTGGATCTGAAAGTAGCGGCCACCGACCTGGGCAACAAGGGCGCTGGCGAAGACGATCCCGATCTGCTGCTGTCCACAAGGCAATGAGCATGCACCTGCATTCCGCATCCGGGATTGGCCGCGCGCGGCAGCGTGGGCAGAGCCTGATCAGCATGATGGTGGGGCTGGTGATTTCCATGATCACCATCGCCGCGATGATGACGCTGTACAAAACCATGGTGGAGGTTTCCAGCAACGCCTCGCGTTCGGCATTGCGCGATGGCCAGGTATCGGCGGCGTTGCTGTCGGCACAGATGGAACTGCAGAGCGCGGGATTCGGCGTGCCTGCGGCCGACAGCTTGAACAGCAAGTTGTTCGTACGCGCAGCAGGCAAGGAGCTGGTCTGGCGCTACAAGACCTCGCTTGCTGCCAGCGACTATGTCTGCTCGGGATTGCGCCTGGTCGATGGCGAAGGCCTGTACCGCTTCACGCCCAAGGTCTGCAGCGATGCCGCAGCGGCAACCTGGAGCAGCAGCGAGCAGCAACTGCTGGCCGGCAGTGCCGCGTTCTTCACCCCGCTGCAGAAGGACGGCAGCGCGTTTGCAGCGGACGAGCAGGAACTGGCCGCGATGACGCTTGCGCCCGGCTATGTGTTCTCGCTCAAAGGCCAAAGCCAATGCCTGCCTTACATGCAGCAGGACTTCAGTGCCACGCCCACCGCTGCCGTGGGCCAGCAGCTGGCATTGGAACGCGATGACGCCAGCAGCCACCTGTTCATGGCCTGCCTGCCCAACCTGGCCGTAACCACCAGCTGATGACCAAGGAGCACGCGCGCATGGACAGGAATCGTTATTCCGCTTGGAAGCGACAACGCGGTGTTGCCACGTTGCTGATCGTGTTGATGGTGGGCCTGGCGGTGTCGGTCACCGTCGCTGCAACAATCTATTCACTGCGCGGCGCCCAGTCGCAGCAACTCACCACGCACTCGGCAACGGCTGCGCAGGCGGCGGCATGGCGCGGCGTGGAAGCCCTGCGCCTGTACCTGCTGCAGGTGGAAACAAGCGTCTGGCCGGGCTGGGTGGGCAACGACGCCAAGCCGGTCACTGGTCTGGAGGCGCTGGGAATACGCGCCGCTACGGTGACCTCGGTGGAGGCAACTGGCAGCGATCACTACCGGGTAAGTGCACAGGTCACCGGCACCGCCGGCGTTGGCAATGCCTTGACCACGGCAACGGTGGAAGTGGTCTATGACGTGGTGCCGGGCAGCGGCACGCCGGGTCTGCCGCCGGTATGCGCATCCATGCCCAAGGCGCCGATGGTCTTCAATGGCAACCTGGATTACAGCGGCGGCAAGCTCGATGTCACCAATGCGGTCAACTACGAGAACATCGTGGTAGCCGGCAACCTGACCATCGGCGGCGGCTCCACCGCGCGCATCTCCGGCTGCGTAAAGGGCGATGTTTCCTTGACCGGTGGTGGCATCACCGACAACGGTCATCTGTATTCGGAAGGTAATATCCGCATCAACGGCATGGGCAACCCCAGCGGCACCACGCTGTGGGCGCGCAATGTCGAGATTGGCAATGGCGTCAGCGGCGGCAACTACAACGCGATCAAGGCCGGCGCCTATGCGGTTGCCGTTTACGCCGGCACCCAGATGATCGGCACGGCCGAGGTTGGTGGCCGCTTGATTCCTTCCACCGTGACCGGCGGCACGCCGTGGGTGACCGGTACCGTTGCGCCGTTGGCCACCGGCCACGTACTGATCACGCTGACCGACCAGAGCCAGTTCCTGCTGGACTTCAGCAAGCAGGACAGTGCTGGCGCGGCGATATTCCAGGTTGATCCGGCCACCGGCCTGGTAACCGGCACGGCAAGCGCCGAGCGGCTCAAAGGCGCGGACGATGCGGCCTTGCCGGATGGATTGAGCTTCCGTTCCACCCGTATCGCCGGCGGAACGGTAGGGCTGGCAACGCTCACCGTCGGCCAGCTGTGGGGCTACAACGTCAACGTCACCGGTTGGAACGGCAAGTACGACACGCTATGGGCCAGCGGCGCCATCGCAATGACCTCGGGTACGGTCAAGAATCTGCTGGGCGGCGGCAACATGACCGTCAACGATGTTGCGGTCAGTGGTTCGGGCCGTATTGCCGGCAACCTCAACAAGATCTTGAACAACGTGCAGGCCAACCAGATGGGCACCAGCCCGGGCCTGCCGGGCATCCCGTACTGCGAAGCACGGGTCAAGCCGGTGGATGCCGATAATTTCCTGGGCATGGCCAACTACGCCTACAGCAGCGCCGGCGGCGTAGCGCAGCTGACCATCCGCAACGTCAAACGCGCCAACGGTGAGTCCATCGACGGTGTCTATCCGTTGAAGAATCCCAGTGCCGCGCAGCTGGCGATCCTGCAGGAGCTGATGACCTGCAACAACAGCAATGACAAGGGTTGTCTGAACGTGCTGCAGCGTGACGGCAGCTGGCTGCTGCACGGCGTCGGCAAGATGCCGGCCGGTGTGCTGTGGTTCGATCAGTCGGTGAAGATCGACGGTGCCAGCACCGACATGCTCAACAGCGTGGTGGTGCGCGGCTGTGATGACCCCAGCCAGGCAAGCTGCGGTGGCAATGTCACCTTCACCTCGTCCGGTCACCGCGATTTCATTGCGCCGAACTTTGCCGGTGCTGCCCGGGTCTGCGGTGCAGCCTTCTACCCGAGCAACCTGTGCGCCAGCCCGTCGAAATTTGTCGAGTGGGAAGGGCCGGGCGCCGATGGCAAGCCGCAGACCTACCAGGGCCTGCCGATTGCCAACACCGCCGTCATCGCCGAAGGCGGCGCCGACATTGCGGGCTGGGAACTGCGTGGCAGCGTGATGCTGGGCAAGCAGCTGGCCACCAGCGGCGCTACCGTCACCATCCACGGCAGCCTGACCGTAGGCAGCAACCAAACCGCCGATACCACCATTTCCGCCGGCGGCATCTCGGTCGATTTTCCCAGTGGTGGTGGTTTGAATCTGATCCCGGTGTGCAGTGGTGGCAGCGGCGGCTTGCCTGCCAGTCCTGCCAGTGCCTCGGTGCAGTGGTCGCGGTACCTGTGATATTCCAAAAAAAGTAGTTCAGCCCGCAGTCTGGGCGGCTCTCTCTTGGCATGGCGTGTCCCGTAATCCCCCGGGGCACGCCATCTTTTTTGGGGCGTTGACTTCGCTGGTTTGATTGGTGAAACAAACATTCCCCGGGTAGGCGGGGGAGATGGCTGACTCCTGCCAACGACTTGAAGGCAGCCGATGCCGCACTGCAATCCATCGATGGTGAAACCGCTGCCAAACACATAAAGCAGTCGCGGCAGCTTTATGGTGGCGCAGGCGCTGCATCAGCGTGAGCAACGTCCTGCGCGCCGCTGGCAGCTGCTGAAGGAATCAGCTTTCGCTTGCTGCCGGGGATTCGGTGTGGGTCAGGTTGATGCGGTGCTTTCTGGCGTAGGCGTCCTGCATCTGGTCCAGCTCATCGGTGAGCTCGTCGAACTTGGTCGCGGTCGCATCCATTGCTTCAAGCAAGGGTGCTGCCTGCTCGTCGCTGAAACCATCCGGCAGGTCGGTGAGCTTGAGCATGGAGTCATACCAGGTCACCGCCTCTTCGAGTGACGTCACCAGCTTGGCGTGCAGCTCCGTAGCATCTTCAGGAATTTTCAGCGCCTTCATCTGATCGCGCATGTCCACCGCTTCCTGGCGCGCATTGCCCAGGCGGGATTTGAAGTTGGACAGGCCTTTGCGGTCAGCCATGGCCTGGGTCAGGCGTTCGGCGTCGTTGCCGCCGCTCCATTGGTTGACCTTGTCGATCAGGCCGTTCCAGGTACTGATGTTGCTGTCCATGTATTCGCTTGCGGACGGGCCGGTCAACTGGCTGCAGGCGGCGAGCAGAACGAGCAACAGCGGGGCAAATCGTGACAGCACTTTCATTGGTTTCTCCTTTGACATTGAAATGGGCTTCCTTACGCAAGCTGCCGATCATAGCGTGGTGGCCGCCGCGGGTGCTGTAGACCGTCCGGGCTTGAGCGTGTGTGAGGACCCTGGCATCTATTTGGTCAGGCAAAGGAAGAGCCGAAGAAGATCTGGGTGCCGCTGGCGACGTGGGGCGACTTCCCGGCCACCGTCCATGCGCGACGGATCCCCGGCAGCGCCTTGAACAGCGGCTTCTGTAGCCGCGGACTTGTGCGGGCCTGGCAGTGACGCTTTCAGAGTGCAGGGTTGCCCAAGGGCCGACATCCATTCCGGCATGGGGGAGGGCAGGGAGGTGCCTGTGCAGGAGGGGGTTGTCCACGGCGGCGTGTCGGAATTGCAGTTGGTGGGCCCCATCGCACGGCCGTACCTTGGGAATCACCGGATGGCAAGGGATCACATGATGCATGTTCTGGGGCAGCTGACTTGGCGCGGCGATGGGCTCCGGCGCCCGCCCGGCGGTACCCCCCAATCAATTTGCCGGCCGGCCCTTGAAAGGCCCCCAGCCAGCCCCATCTCCCAGACAAGCCCGTTCGACGGGTCTTTTTACGCGTGATGCCGGCATCCCCTTGGTTCTACCGCTGGTGTCGCCGGAATTTCAGGCCAATCAATTACTTAAGAGGTCTTTCATGAGCATCAAGCCGCTTCACGACCGCGTTGTGGTCAAGCCGATCGAAGCCGACGAAATCTCCGCCGGCGGCATCCTGATCCCGGATTCGGCCAAGGAAAAGTCCACCAAGGGTGAAGTCGTGGCCGTGGGCCCGGGCAAGCCGCTGGACAACGGTTCGGTGCGCGCCCCGTCGCTGAAGGTTGGCGACAAGGTCATTTACGGCCAGTACGCCGGTTCGTCCTACAAGGCCGAAGGCGTCGAGTACAAGGTGCTGCGCGAAGACGACGTGCTTGCCGTCATCGGCTGAGCTGCCGCGCTGCCTGTTCCTGTAATACCCCTTTCCCGATAAAAGCAGCCGAGCTCGGCTCGGCTCTACTCAGAGGTAATCGCAATGGCTGCCAAGGATATTCGTTTCGGTGAAGACGCCCGTTCGCGCATGGTGCGCGGCGTAAACGTTCTCGCCAATGCCGTCAAGGCAACCCTGGGCCCGAAGGGCCGCAATGTCGTGCTCGAGAAGAGCTTCGGCGCCCCGACCATCACCAAGGACGGCGTGTCCGTCGCCAAGGAAATCGAACTGGCTGACAAGTTCGAGAACATGGGCGCGCAGATGGTGAAGGAAGTTGCTTCGCGCACCAATGACGACGCTGGCGACGGCACCACCACCGCCACCGTGCTGGCCCAGGCCCTGATCCGCGAAGGCGCCAAGGCTGTTGCCGCCGGCATGAACCCGATGGACCTCAAGCGCGGTATCGACAAGGCCGTGATCGCCGCCGTCGCCGAGCTGAAGAACATCTCCAAGCCCACCGCTGACGACAAGGCCATTGCCCAGGTCGGCACCATCTCGGCCAACTCGGACGAATCGATCGGCAACATCATTGCCGAAGCGATGAAGAAGGTCGGCAAGGAAGGCGTGATCACCGTTGAAGAAGGCTCTGGCCTGGAAAACGAGCTGGACGTCGTCGAAGGCATGCAGTTCGACCGCGGCTACCTGTCCCCGTACTTCATCAACAACCAGCAGTCGCAGACCGCTGACCTGGATGACCCGTACATCCTGCTGCACGACAAGAAGATCTCCAACGTGCGTGACCTGCTGCCGGTGCTGGAAGGCGTCGCCAAGGCAGGCAAGCCGCTGCTGATCATCGCCGAAGACATCGAAGGCGAAGCGCTGGCTACCCTGGTGGTCAACACCATCCGTGGCATCGTCAAGGTCGTGGCCGTCAAGGCACCGGGCTTCGGCGACCGTCGCAAGGCGATGCTGGAAGACATGGCCGTGCTGACCGGCGGCACCGTGATCTCCGAAGAAGTTGGCCTGTCGCTGGAAAAGGCCACCATCAAGGACCTGGGCCGCGCCAAGAAGGTGCAGGTTTCCAAGGAAAACACCACCGTCATCGACGGCGCCGGCGATACCGCTGCCATCGAGTCGCGCGTCAAGCAGATCAAGGCGCAGATCGAAGAGACCTCTTCGGACTACGATCGCGAGAAGCTGCAGGAACGCGTTGCCAAGCTGGCCGGCGGCGTTGCCGTGATCAAGGTCGGTGCCTCGACCGAAATCGAAATGAAGGAAAAGAAGGACCGCGTTGACGACGCCCTGCACGCTACCCGCGCAGCCGTCGAAGAAGGCGTGGTCCCGGGCGGCGGCGTCGCCCTGGTGCGCGCTGTCACCGCACTGGCTGGCCTGAAGGGCAACAACGAAGACCAGAACCACGGCATCCAGATCGCCCTGCGCGCGATGGAAGCGCCGCTGCGCGAAATCGTTGCCAACGCCGGTGAAGAGCCGTCGGTCATCGTCAACCGCGTCAAGGAAGGCACGGGCAGCTTCGGCTACAACGCCGCCTCCGGCGAGTTCGGCGACATGCTGGAGTTCGGCATCCTGGATCCGACCAAGGTGACCCGTTCGGCGCTGCAGAATGCAGCTTCGATCGCTGGCCTGATGATCACCACCGAAGCCATGGTTGCCGAAGCTCCGAAGAAGGACGAGCCGGCCATGGGCGGCGGCGGAATGGGCGGTATGGGTGGCATGGGCGGCATGGACTTCTAAGTCCGCCGCAGCCTCACCGCTGCTTGTAGTAAACAAAACCCCGCCGCAAGGCGGGGTTTTGTTTTGCCGGGCCCCCTCCCTTTCGCGCAGCGAAGGGGAGGGTTGGGGAGGGGTGCTTTTGGGGCCTTCCAAGCGGTGTTGGCTTCGCGGCTTACGCCGCTCCCACACAGGCGGATGCGTTGCTGGGAAGGCTTCCGCCGAGCATGACTCGGCACTGCCTGCTCCCTCCCTTTCGCGCAGCGAAGGGGAGGGGTGCTTTTGGGGCCTTCCAAGCGGTGTTGGCTTCGCGGCTTACGCCGCTCCCACACAGGCGGATGCATTGCTGGGAAGGCCTTTGCCGAGCATGGCTCGGCATTACCGGTGGCTGCTTGCCCATTGCACGATGCTGCTGGCCGGCATCGCGCCCAACTGCCGGGCTATCTCGCGGCCGCTGCGGATCAGCACCATAGTCGGAATGCTGCGGATGTTGTAGCGGGTGGCGATGGCCGGTTCTGCCTCGGTGTCCAGTTTGCCCAGGCGCATGCGTGGTTCCAGTTGTGCGGCGGCCTTGGCGAACTCCGGTGCCATCTGCCGGCACGGCCCGCACCAGCTGGCCCAGAAATCCACCAGCAGTGGAATCTGTGAGCGGCTGGCATGGGCTTCGAAACTGGCCGCGTTCAAGGCAATCGGCGCGGCAGCAAACAAGGCCTGATGGCAACGCCCGCAGGACGGTGCCTGTGACAGACGATCAGCGGGAACGCGGTTGATCGCATTGCAATGCGGGCAGGCAATCTGCAGCGGTTCGGCGGCGGTGTCGTTCATCGGCATGACCATGGGGCGTGGGACCAGCCAACAGTATGCGCTGCGGTGCTGAACCGTCCATCGCATGTCCGGCCATCGCATCACTCAAGGCGTATTGCACAGTCCCAGCGCGGCCAGTTCGGCCTTCTGCGCATCGGGCAGGGCGGCCATCGTGGCACTGTCGCCGCAGGCCGCGCGCACCGCATCGATATTGTCGGCGCGCAGCAGTGCGCCGCCGCTGGAGGTGGCAGAGGTGTTGGCGTTGCCGGCACGTATTGCCGGTGTCGCGGTCGCGGCTGCACGCGCCGGTTGCTTGCGTGCGGCACCCTGGCCGAGCAGGCGCAGGCTTGAAAGCTGTGAACCACGGGCGAGCACGATGTGATCGCGGGCAATGCTGTGCACGCGCAGGCCATTGCCGATGTCCTGGCCGATATGCAAGGTCTGTGATGCCGCGCCGGCTTGCTGCAGTACCGCCAGCGAGCGTTCGGCCTGCGGGTGTACGAAGGTGGCCAGCAAGCGAAGTGACTGGGTGTTGCTGGTTGCGTACAGCGGCGGCCGCTGCGTCGCTGCAGCCGGCTGCGCCAGGACCGCGTTGCCGAAGGCGGCGCAGGCAGCGATGCCAATCCAGGTGATCAGCGGCAGGGAAGGAATGGGTGGCTTCATTGGCGGATGGAATAGCCCGGGGCACGCGGCCCCGGGCAGTTGCGGATTACTGGATGTTCAAGCCGCGCAGCACAACCAGATTGTTGGGGCTGAGCAGGGTCAGCAGTGCGTTGTCGTTGGCGCTGAGCCCGTTCCAGCGCTGGTTGACGCCGTTGGTGCACGAGTAGGTGATCAGCTTGCCGCGGCCGTTGGTGAGGAAGCCACCGGACAGATCGAGGCAGCTGTTGTTGCGGCCGATCTTCGGCAGCGCGCTCAGGTCGAACATCTGCGCATCCAAGGTGCGATCACAGGTGTTCAAGGTCACCGCGCCGTTGTTGCCACCGTTGCCGGCCAGGCACAGCGCCGGGTTGGCCGCACTGTGGATGGCACCGCGCAGGTCGGCCATCCACAACTCGTTGTCGGCACCGGTGCAGGTGCTGGCGTCGGCGATGTAGACCGTTGGCTTGCCGTCGACCTGCTCGGTCTTCAGGCAATGCTTGCTATTGGTGACCAGCATCGGCTGCGCGGCCGGCAGCAATGGCGTCTGGCGCAGGCCCAGCGTGTCCAGCAAGGCCTTGAGTGCATCCACTGCGGCGGTGTTGTTGCTGCCCTGCAGATCGGCGCGGTAGCGGTTCATCCAGCGATTGAGGCGGGTGGCCTTGTTCTCCTGGGCGATGTAGGCATCGCGCACCTGTTTGGCCTCGGCGGACAGCCCGGTGGGGTTGTTGCCCCAGCTGGCGTACAGCAGGTTGCCGCGGCTACCGAGGTTGACCAGCGGCTTGCCACCGGCGGCGACCAACAGCTGATCGAGCTCGGGCATTTCCACCGCGCGCAAAGCGCTGTACCCGGCTTCCTTGCCGACCACGACCGGTGCCTTCATCGGCGCCAGGTTCTGCGGGAAGCTCATCGTTGCCAGGGTGCTGGCGGCCGCTCCGGGTTCCTGGCATTGCAGGCTGGCCTGCTGCGGGTTGTCGGCCTGGGCCAGATTGACGTGCAGCTTGTTGACCGAGTTGTTCTGCAGCACGGTGGGGGCTACTGCAATACGCTTGCTGCTGCCACCGGCAAAGCTCACCTGCAGCCAGCATTGGCGGGTGCTGGCGTTGTCGATCGGCGTCGGCAGGTCGAACACATTGCCCCAGTTGCCACGGAACGCCGGGTACAGCAGTGCCTTGCCGGTGCTGGGATCGTAGCCGCCAAGCACGGTGAACACCGGCGTACCGACCAGGCGTGGCTTGAGGTAGTTGCCGTCTGGCGAGTTGAAGAACAACTCCTTGTTGGTAGGCACCTTGCCGGTCACCGGTTCCATGCGGCGGGTGTCGGCATTCCAGCCGAGGTAGCCGGTCGCCGAACTCTGCGTGGGTACCGGCTTGTTCAAGCGCTGCTGGATCGCGATCTTGGTGCTGTAGCCGGTGTAGTGGGTATAGCGCGACAGCGCACTGGAGAACCCACCACCGGCCATGGCGTCGGTGGCAAAGCTGTAGGTGTCGTCATAGATCGGCATGCCGTTCAGGGCGCCGGTCTTGGACTGCCGCCAATGGAAATTGGCACGCATGCGCTTGCGGTAGGCGATGTAGCCCCAGCCGCTGTCATGGTGGTGGCCGGACAGGAAGTAGTTGTCGCCGGATTGGCCCGGGTAGTGGCCCAGCCCGTAGTGGTGGCCGATCTCGTGGCTGAATTCATTGCCGCTGGTGGAGTACAGCGTCAGCATGCCGTTGCCGCCGCTCAGGCCATGGCTCTGCTTGCCGTTGCTGTACATGCCGACGGCGTGGTGCGCCACCACGTTCTGGAACCACTGCGGCTGCGACTGCCCGGCCATGCCGGAGGCGGTGGCACCGAAGTTGGCCAGGTTGATGCCGACGCTGACCGTGGATTTGCCGGTGTTCTCGCGCATGTCACCGGCATAGACGCCACCTTCGCCCGCGCTGGCGGTGTCGTAGATGGTGCCGTTGGAGATCATCACCTTGTCCAGCTTCATCGGCTCGTAATAGGCCACCGTCATGCGGGCGGCAGGGATGGTCTGGAAGTAGTCGGCTGCGCCCTGTTCGGGGTTTTTCAGCAGCCAGAAGGCATCGCTTTCAGCCGGTGGGTCGGTGAGCATGCCGAGGCGGATGTTGTGCACCACCAGCTCGGCCGGCGCACCGAAATCAATCTTGTCGGCGGCAAGGTTGCCACTGCGGGCCTTGTCGTCGGTGATGTCCAGGCTCATGCCGGGCTTGACCCAATCCCACGGCAGGCGGGTGGTCCAGGCACGGCGGGAATAGTTGTAGTCGGGTCGGCCGTCGGTGTTGTTGTAGTCCGAGCGGTACATGGAATTGGGGTGCAGCAGCTGTGCGGTGCCCATCACCGTGCCATCCACCGAGACCGTCACGTTGAGCGCGTCGATATCCTTCAGCGACGGATCCGGGGTGACCAGCAGCAGGGCTTCGCGCTCGGTGGTCAGGCGCGGCATGTTCTTGGCTTCATTGCCGCTGGGGTCGACCGTGTGGCTCTGGCCGAACTGGATCATCGCCGGCAGCGAGCCGGCCAGATCATTGCGTACCGCGCGCACGCCGCCGCTGGCATCAATGTCGTAGAAACCCTTCAGGTCCACTTCGTCATAGCGGGCCGAAGTGGGTTCCGGGTAGGGATCAGCCGGCGTAGGAGTGGGTTCGGGCTCAGGCTCGGGTGTCGGTGGGGTTGTTTCGCCGCCATTGCCGCCTTCACTGCCACCGCTGCCGTTCTCACCGCCACTGCCGGCGCCGTTGCCATCGCCACCGGAGCCACCTACATCGATATCGTTGCCGAAGCCGTTGTCACCGTTGCCTTCATCGGCGGGCGGGTCGGGTACAACCGGCACCGAGGTGTCGCCGCCGTTGCTGCTGCCATTGTCTTTGTCGGTGGGTGCTTCGCTTTTGTCACACGATGCGAGCAGCACCATGCTCATTGCCAGCGCAAGCGCGCGCAGGTTGATTGCGTTGTTCAAGTAGTTCTCCCCTTGTTTTGAACTATTGCGGTGAAACCGAGCAGCGCACTCCGGCCCCAAACCGGTGGCTGGGCTGCCCGTGGATGAACGTGTCAGCGATCGGGTGTCCGCGCGCCGTCACGTTCAGAAGCTCCCTGGCTGCGATCGAACAGTTGTTCGGGCGAGGGAGGTAAAGGATTGGCGTACTTGCCGCGCGCGCTGGGCGTCTGCCGCAGATCCAGGTACTTGCGCTCGCTCATGTCGCTGGCCGCACTCTGGCCGAGGATCACGGTCGGGCGCAGGAACACCATCAGGTTGCGTTTGACGCGGGTGTCGCTGGTCGAGCTGAACAACCGGCCCAGGCCGGGAATGCTGCCCAGCAAGGGCACGCTGGCGCGGGTATGGGTGACGTCATCCTGGATCAGGCCGCCGAGCACGATCACCTGCCCATCGTTGGCCAGGATGGTGCTTTTGATCGAGCGCTTGTTGGTGATCACATCGGACAGGGTGATGCCGCTGGGCGTTGCCGCCAGCGAGGAGATCTCCTGTTCGATTTCCAGCCGCAGGGTGCCGCCCTGGTTGATATGCGGCGTCACCTTCAGCGTCACGCCGATGTCCTGGCGCTGGATGGTGGTGAACGGATTGCTGGTGCCATCGCCGGTGGTGGTATACGAACCGGTCTGGAATGGCACGTTCTGGCCAACCAGGATTTCCGCCGGTTCGTGGTCCAGGGTGAGCAGGGTCGGCGTCGACAGCAGGTTGTTCTTGGAATTGGTCGACAGCGCCGTCACCAGTGCACCGAAGTTGCTGTTGCCGATGCCGAGAATGGCGCCGGAGGGCAGCGATGTCGGCGTGGTACCGGCGGCCAGCGAACTGAGCAGGGTGCCGATCGACAGCCCGGTATTGTTGTAGTTGACTCCGCCAACACCGTTGCTGCGCGAGCCGCCATCCAGCGCCCATTGCACGCCGAGTGCGTCTTCGATATCGCCGGAGATCTCGACGATGGCCGCTTCCACCAATACCTGCGAGCGCGGGATGTCCAGCTGCCGGACGATGTCGGTCAGTACCTGCAGCATTTCGGGCTTGGCGTGGATGACCACCGCGTTGAGGCTTTCATCGGCGCGGATCAGGGTGCCGGTCTGGGTCTGCTTGTCATCGCCTTCCTGCTTGATCGAATCGCCGATGGCGCCCAGGGTCTGCGCCATCTGCTTGGCATCACCGTGCTGCAGGCGGATCACCTGGGTGGTGGTGGAACGGGGTGCATCCACGTCCAGCGAGCGCGCCAGTTCCAGCAGCCGCTGGCGGGCCTGTTCCGGGCCGAAGATCAGCAGGCGGTTGGTGCGCGTGTCGGCCAGCACCTTGGTGGCCGAGCCTGCGCTGGTCGCACCAAGGCTGGCCTGCAGCAGCTTCTGCAGGTTCTCCACGCTGGCGAACTGCACCTCGTAGTCGGCATGGCCATGCAGCTTGGGCGCATCCAGCTGCCGCAGCAGTGCCTCGATGCGGGCGATATTGCCGCGCCGGTCGCTGATGATCAGCGAATTGGAGGTGGGCACCGCGGCCAGGTGCGCGTTGGCCGGAACCAGCGGCCGCAGCATTGGCAGCAGCTCGGTGGCAACGCTGTGCTGCACCGTGAGCACGCGGGTCTCGATCGCGTCCGGGCCACGGCCACGGCCATCGGCGAACACATGCGCCTCATCGTTGGGCACCACCCGCGTCTGGGTGTCTTCCTCGATCACCGCAAAGCCGTGGATCGTCATCACCGACAGGAACAGGCGTCGCACTTCCGGCAGGCTCATCGGCTCCTGGGTGCTGACACTGACTTCGCCGACCACGCGTGGGTCGATGATCAAGGTGTCGCCGGTGATATTGGCCACCGCACCAATGAAGTCACGGATATCCGTGTCCTTCATGTTGATGCTCCATTGCTGGGGGGAATCGCTGGCCGGCGCTGCGCTGATGGCCAGTGGCGCAAGCAGCAGTGTGGCCAGCAACATGAAGCGATGCAGCGCAATGCGCACAGGGAAGGTGATCATTCGGCGGCGCCTGCAGCCAACGCAGCGGTGCTGCTGGGCGCGCTGGGGAAGTCCAGTCTGCCGGTGCTGCCATTGCGGCTGAACAGCACATGGTCATGGGCAACCTGCTGCAGCACCACGCCGGGCAGGAACTCCTCGCCGGCAAACACGTTGACCGCACCCTGGCCTTCGATGCGGATCAACGCCTGCGATTGCCGCGGGTCGGCGGCGACGATGCAGCCCTGCAGCTGCGTGCCCTGTAGATCGGCAGCGCTGGAGGTTGCCGTGGCGCTGCCGAACAGCCGCTGCAGCATCTGCGGCGACAGCGCAGGCGCGTGCGGCGGCGCCACATCGGCGCTGGCTGGCAGCTGGCGCATCTGCAGATAGATCTGGCGCGCCTGCCATGACAAGGCAGCCGCTCCGGAAAGCGTGATGAGGATCGCGACGATCCTGGGCAGCAGTTTGGAAGTATCTGACTGGAACATCGGTGTTACGGCATCTCCCCTGGCAAAAGCCGCCTTGGCAAAAACAGCGCGCACAAGGGGAAGCTCGCTGCACTTTTCAGGCAACGTAGCGCCAAGGTCTCTGGTTTTCCCCTGTATTCGCAGTGACAGATTTTGCGAAGCCGGTACTCTAGCGGTGTACGTAAGAGAGGCGATGCAAACAGCTGCATATTTGTGACACGCATCCGGAAAGCGGCGCTGAAATCACGCCTTTTTGCCGAGAACGTGGCATTTTTCCGGCACAAATCTTCAGGGGGAAAGTGTGACATCGCTCCGCGCAGTGATGTCACCTTGCAGTTATCGATGGTTGAAACCGAGCTCACGGCAACGCCGGCGGCGGCTGGCGGCGTGCCCGTGGCGCGCTTGCCATTCGCGTTTGCGCGCCGGCATGGCGTGCTGTTGCTGGACGATGGCGATGCACGCATGGTCTGCCGCGCCGATGCCCCGCTGAGTGCGCTGGCCGAGGCGCAGCGCATCGGTGGGCGGCCGCTGGCGCAGCACACGGTGGCCGATGAAGCCTTCGAACAGCTGCTGCAACAGGCCTATCAGCAGGACTCCGGCAGTGCCATGAGCATGGCCGACGAGCTTGGCGACAGCATGGATCTGGCCAGCCTGGTGGAGGGCCTGGAACAGGTCGAGGACCTGCTCGAGCAGCAGGATGATGCGCCCATCATCCGCCTGATCAACGCCCTGCTTGGCGAAGCGCTGGCCGAACACGCCTCCGACATCCATATCGAAACCTTCGAGCGGCGGCTGGTGGTGCGCTTCCGTGTGGACGGCATCCTGCGCGACGTGGTGGAGCCACGGCGCGAGCTGGCGGCCTTGCTGGTATCGCGCATCAAGGTGATGGCGCGGCTGGATATCGCCGAAAAAAGATTGCCGCAGGACGGTCGCATCTCGGTGCGGGTGGGCGGGCGCGAGGTGGATATCCGTGTTTCCACCTTGCCCGCGGCCAATGGCGAACGGGTGGTGCTGCGACTGCTGGACAAGCAGTCCGGCAGGTTGTCGCTGCAGCACCTGGGCATGCGCGTGCGCGATGTCGGGGTGATGCAGGCCATGCTGTGCCGCCCGCACGGCATCGTGCTGGTCACCGGCCCCACCGGCGCCGGCAAGAGCACCACCCTGTATGCCGGCCTGCGTGCGATCAACAACCGCCAGCGCAACATCCTCACCGTTGAAGATCCCATCGAGTACCACCTTGATGGCGTCGGCCAGACCCAGGTCAACAGCCGCATCGAGATGACCTTCGCGCGTGGCCTGCGCGCCATCCTGCGGCAGGACCCGGATGTATTGATGGTCGGCGAGATCCGCGACAACGAAACCGCACGCATCGCCGTGCAGGCCTCGCTTACCGGCCATCTGCTGCTGTCCACGCTGCATACCAACAGCGCGGTGGGTGCGGTCACCCGCCTGCTGGACATGGGCGTGGAATCGTTCCTGCTGTCCTCCTCGCTGCTCGGTGTGCTGGCACAGCGGCTGGTACGCCGCCTGTGCCCGAAGTGCCGGGTGGTGACGCCGGCCTCCACCGCCGAATGTGCGCAGTTGGACATGGAGCCCTGGCAGCGACCGTTGTTGTTCCGCCCGGTGGGCTGCGAGCACTGCAACGGCCAGGGCTATCGCGGCCGTACCGGCATCTACGAGCTGGTCGAGTTCGGTCCCGAGCTGCGTGCGCTGGTGCATGCCGGCGCCGGTGAGGCCGAACTGCTGGCGCAGGCGCGGCTGCAGGGCCCATCGATGCTGGACGACGGCCGCGTCAAGGTGCTGGACGGCGTGACCACGCTGGAAGAAGTACTGCGGGTCGGGCGCGACCTGTGAATCCTGATACGCAGCAGGGGGCGCGCTGATGGCGGCGTTCGAATACCTGGCACTGTCGGCTGACGGCCGCAGGCACAAAGGCGTGCTGGAGGCGGACAGCGCCCGCCAGGCGCGGCAACAGCTGCGTGAGCGCAATCTTGCGCCGGTGCAGGTGGAAGCGGCAGCTGCGCGTGATGCCGGCACCACGGCCAGCGGCGGCGGCCGTATCGGCAGCAGCGACCTGGCCCTGCTGACCCGGCAGCTGGCAACGCTGGTGCAGGCTGCCTTGCCGGTGGAGGAGGCGCTGCGCGCGGTGGCCGCACAGACCAGCAAATCGCGCATACGCGCGACCCTGTTGGCGGTGCGCGGCAGGATCCTGGAAGGACATGGCCTGGCCGCAGCGCTCGCCGCGTATCCGCGTGCGTTTCCCACGATCTACCGCAGCATGGTTGCCGCCGGTGAACGCGGCCATCTGGGCGTGGTGCTGGAGCAGCTGGCCGACTACACCGAACAGCGCCAGCAATCACGCCAGCGGATCCAGCTGGCCTTGCTGTATCCGCTGATCCTGCTGGTGGTGGCAAGCCTGATCGTGGGCTTCCTGCTCGGCTATGTGGTGCCGGATGTGATCGACGTCTTCGTCGACTCCGGCCAGGCGCTGCCCTGGCTTACCCGCGCGCTGGTGGCTACCAGCAACGCGGTCAGCCACTGGGGCCCCTGGCTGCTGCCGCTGCTGGTCATCTCCGGCGTGCTGCTTTGGCGCGCGCTGCAGCAAGCCGCGAACCGTCTGCGCTGGGATACCGCGTTGCTGAAGCTGCCCCTGTTCGGCCTGTTGTTGCGGGATCTGGACACGGCCCGCTTTGCATCCACCCTGGCCATCCTGGCGCGCAGTGGCGTGCCCTTGGTGGAAGCGCTGCGCATCGCCGCCCAGGTAGTGGGCAACCAATGCATCAAGGCCGGCCTGCTGCAGTCCGAGCTGGTGGTGCGCGAAGGCGGCAGCCTGACCCGTGCGCTGGAGCAGCACACGCCGCTGCCGCCGATGCTGCTGCATATGGTCGCGGCAGGCGAGAAATCCGGTGAGCTGGACGCGATGCTGGCCCGTGCCGCGCGCAACCAGGAAACCGATCTGGCCGCGCGGATCGCCCTGCTGGTCGGCTTGTTTGAGCCCTTCATGCTGGTGCTGATGGGCGTGGTGGTGTTGTTGATCGTGCTGGCCATCCTGCTGCCGATCATGTCCTTGAACCAACTAGTGGGTTGAAACAGTGATGAGTGCAATTGCAAGACGCCAGGCCGGCTTCACCCTGATCGAGATCATGGTGGTGGTGGTGATCATCGGCATCCTCGCCGCGCTGGTGGTGCCCAAGGTGATGGGGCGGCCGGACCAGGCCAAGGTCACCGTCGCGCGTGGCGACCTGAAGGCGATTGGTTCGGCATTGGAGATGTACCGGCTCGACAACCGCAGCTATCCGGACACCCAACAGGGCCTGGAAGCCTTGGTGCAGCGGCCGCCAACCGGTGCCGACAACTGGAACCCGGAAGGCTATCTGGCGCGCATGCCGGTTGATCCCTGGGGCAACCCCTATCTCTACCTGGCACCGGGCAGCAAGGGGGGCTACGACTTGTGGAGCCATGGCGCCGATGGCCGCGAAGGCGGGCAGGGACTGGACGCGGACCTGGACAGCCGGGACCTTTGACGGTGGTGCGGGCGCGCGGCTTCACCCTGGTTGAAGTACTGGTGGTCGTGGTGATTGTCGGCGTGCTGGCGGCGGCGGTGGGGCTGGTCGCAACTGCGCGTGGCGACGGCTATGCATTGCGCGAAGAGGCCGAGCGCCTGGCGGCGGTAGTGCGCCTGCTTGCCGATGAGGCGGTGCTGGACAACCGTGAGTACGGCATCCGTGTCAGCGCGCAGGGCTATGAAATGCGCGCCTATGACAACCGCGATGGACGCTGGCATGCGCAACCCGGCTGGGCGCCGCGGCAACTGCCGGACAACCTGCAGCTGTTGCTGGAAGGCGCAGTGGTAGCGCTGCCGGCCAGCCCCGGTGCCGACGCAGCGCCGCAGATCGTGCTGTCGTCTTCGGCACAGTGGACGCCGTTCAGCGCCCGCATCAAGGATACGAGCCGGCATGGCCTGGTCTACCGGATCGACAGCGATGGCATGAGCGAGCCGCTGGTGCAGCAGGTATCACCGCCATGAGGCCGGCGCGTGGATTCACCCTGCTCGAGGTGATGGTGGCACTGGCGGTACTGGCGGTGGTCGCGGCGATGGTGCATGCCACCCTGCAACGGCATGTGCGCAATACACGCGTGCTGGAGAACCGCGCACTGGCGGGTTGGCTGGCCGATAACACGCTGGCCGAGCTGCAGTTGCAGGGCGTTGCAGCCCCGGGCATCAACGATGACATCGTCGAGCAGGGCGGCCGCCGTTGGCGCGTGGTGCGCGACATCCAGGCTACTGCCGAGCCGCAGTTGCGGCTGGTGCGGATACGGGTAAGCGATGCCGCCGGCGAGGATGGCGGGGTCAGCCTGAGCGGTTTCGTTGGAGTCAGCCGGTGAAGCGGAGCGCCATTGCCGGTTTCACCTTGCTGGAAGTGCTGGTCGCCGTGGCCATCTTCGCCCTGGTTGGTATTGCCAGCCATCGCCTGCTGCTCAGCGCAGTGCGCGTGGATGCGCAGACCCGTCAACAGGAGCTGCAGCTGCGCCAGCTTGTACGCGCCATGAGCAGCCTTGAACGGGATGTCGAACAGGCGCTGGAGCGCCCGGTACTGGATGCCGACGGCAACGAGGAACCCGCGTTCTGGAGCGATCCGGACGGGCAGGGCCTGCAATGGACGCGTGCCGGCTGGGGCAATCCGCTGGCGGCACCGCGTGCCCAGCTGCAACGCGTGCGCTGGCGCCAGGACGGCACGATGCTGGCGCGCGAATACTGGCCGGTGCTGGACCGTGCCGACGACACAACCGTGCAACGGCAGGTGGCCTTGCCGGACGTCAGCGGCGTGCAATGGCGTTACCTGGACCGGCAAGGGGTGTGGCGCACGCAATGGCATGGCAACGATGCCCAGCCACTGCCGCGCGCGCTGGAGCTGCGCCTGCAGCACCCGCGCTTTGGCGCGCTGCGGCGCGTGCTGGTGCTGCCCGATGGCGCGGCAGGCGGACGACCATCGTGAAGCGCAGCCAATACGGGGTTGCCCTGATTACCGTGCTACTGGTGGTGGCGTTGGCCGCCACCGTCTGCGCGGCACTGGTCACCCGCCAGCAATTGTCGATCCGCAGCATCGCCAACCAGCTGCATGCGCGACAGGCCTGGCAGTACGCACGCGGTGGTGAGCAGTTGGCGATCGCGCTGTTGGCAGCGGATCTGCGACAAGCCGGCACCACCGATCATCGCGGCGAGGCCTGGGCACAGACTTTGCCGTTGTACCCGTTGGAAGGCGGCGGCCTGAGCCTGTCCATTGAAGACCTGAGCGGGCGCTTCAATCTCAACAGCGTGGTGCAGGGCGGGCAGGTGGATGCCGATGCCTTCGCCCGCCTGCAGCGGCTGCTGGCGTTGCTGCAATTGGACCCGCAGCTGGCCTGGCAGCTGGTGGCATGGATCGCACCGGCGCTGGCGCCGGATGCAATCCGGCTGCAGGCCGAGCGCAGTTACCAGCACCGCACGCCCGCCTACCAGCCGGCGCGGCGCGCGCTGCGCGATGTCAGCGAGCTGCGCCTGCTCGCAGGATTCGATGAGGCGGCGTATCAACGGCTGTTGCCGCACGTCAGTGCATTACCGGCCAGCGCCACGCTCAATCTCAATACCGCCGATCCCTGGGTTCTGGCCAGTCTTGCCGATGGGCTTGCACTCGGCGACGGCCGGCGGCTGGCCGATGCACGCGGGGGTTCGGGCTTTGCCAGTGTCGATGGCCTGCTCGCGCAGCCGCTGCTGCAGCGCCGGCAGGTCGCCAGGAATGGCTTGGCGGTCAGCAGCAACTGGTTCCAGGCCAGCAGCGAGGTCGCCATCGGTGAACGACGCCTGCGCCTGCTCAGTGTCCTGCAGCGTGATGCTGGCGCCGCCCGGGTGGTCGCCCGCCAGTTGGTTCCCCCTGTTTTTCCGGAGAAAGATCGATGAAGTCGCCGCCGGCATTGCCATGCCTGTTCCTGACCGCCTGGTGCAACGCGCACCTGGATGATGACCTGCGGGTGACCTGGAGCGACGGTGAGCAGACCGCACGGCTGCCCTTGCTCGATGCCCTGGCAAGACTCAAGGGCCGTGCCATTGCCTTGATCGTGCCGGTTGAACATGTGGCCAGCTGCGCGGTGAACCTGCCGGCAGGTAATGCGCACTGGCAGCGCAAGGCATTGCCGTATGCGGTGGAGCCCTTGTTGGCCGAGGATGTGGAAGACCTGCATCTGGCGCTGGGTGAAACCTTGAGCGACGGCCGCCAGCGTGTGGTTGCGATCAACCGCAGCCTGCTGGAGGGTTGGCTGCAGTATCTGCGCGGCAAGGGCGCGCAGGTCAGTGCCATCCATGTTGATGCCGACCTGCTGCCGAATGAGGTCACCACGCTGTGCTGGGGCAACAACCGCTGCCTGCTGGCCGGTACCGATGAGCTGCGGCTGGCATTGGCACCGGCGCAGCTGCCGGCGCTGTTGCAGCGGCTGCCCGGACCCTGCCGGGTACTCCATGCCAGCGATGTCACCCCGCAGCTGGCGCCTGCCGCCGACGTCAGCCTGCAGGCCCTGGATGTGGCGTTGCCTGCATGGATGGTGGCACGCACCGCGCACGCGCTGGATCTTGCCCAAGGCAGCTTTGCGCCCGCATCGCGCCTGCAGCTGCGCAACTGGAAGCCGGTGGCCTGGGCATTGGCGGCGGTACTGGTGGCGCAGCTGGCATTTGATGGCCTGCATATCTGGTTGTTGCAGCAACAGACCGCGGGTTACCGGCAGGTCAATGAATCCATCTACAAGGGCTTGTTTCCGCAGGAGCGCCGCATCGTCAATTTGAAGGCGCAGTTTGACCAGCACCTGCAGCAGGGCGCATCGACTACACGCCTGGATGCGCTGCTGGCCAGCGTCGCCGAGGCGATGCCGGCCGAGTCGGGCCTGCAGGTGCAGCAGCTGCGGTTTGATGCCGGCAGCGGTGAACTGACGCTGCAATTGCAGGGCGGCGATGCCGCTGCGTTCGAATCACTGCAGCAGCGTCTGCGGGCCAAACCCATCGCGCTGAAGGCGAGCCTGCTTGATGACGGTGGAATGCAATTGAATCTGGGGCAGGCGCAATGAACATGACAACTACACGCAACGGTACCGGCAACGGCGTGCAACAGCTGATCCGCACGCGCTGGGCCGCGCTTGCGCCACGTGAGCGTATCGCCTTGCAGGTATTGCTGGCCTTCGCTGTGCTGCTGGCGTTCTGGTTCGGCGCCTGGTCGCCGACCCGCCACGCCTTGCAGCAGGCGCGCGCCAATGCTGCTGCCGAACAACAATTGCAGGCGCATCTGCGTGCCAATGCGCCCCGTCTGCTGGCCGGTGCCCATCTGCGTGGCGCGTTGAAGGCCGAGCAATTACCCGCAATGCTGTCAGCGACGGCCGCCGAGCAGGGGCTGACGCTGCGGCAGGTACAGCAACAGCCGGATCAGCGTGTTGCGGTAAGCGTGGAGGGCGCGCCCGCCGCGCTATTGCCATGGTTGCAGGCATTGCAGGGCAAGGGCGTGGGCCTGGCCGAATTGAGCCTGGTGCAGCAGCCCGACGGCAGCTGGAATGGCGAGGTGATGCTGGTTGGGCCAGCAAGCTGAACATGACAGCGGTAGTGTCTGTTGCCGCTGAAACTGTCGCATCGCACAAAAAACCGTGTTATCAATGCTTCCCATGAACGCAGCCCGCGCCAGCTTTTATTTTTGGTATTACTTTCCCAAGCCGCTGGCGGAGGAAGGACTGCGCTTACCCTGAAGAAACTTTCAGATGCATTCCCGAAAAGCCGCCAGCGAACCTGGCGGCTTTTTTCATGCCGCCACGCTGGGGCCGAACCATTCACTGTTTTGAACTGGAGACCCCCATGCCCCCCCACACCGACGATCTTCGCATCCGCAAACTTGAACCGTTGACCTCGCCGGCACAGCTGCTGTCGCTGTTGCCCTGTGATGAACAGGCCTCGCAGACCGTGGCCGATGCCCGCGCCTCGCTGCACCGCATCCTGCACGGCCAGGATGACCGGCTCGCGGTCGTGGTGGGCCCCTGTTCCATCCACGATCCGGTGGCGGCGATGGAATACGCGCAGCGCCTGCGTCCGCTGCGCGATGCGCTCAGTGGTGAACTCGAAATCGTGATGCGTGTGTACTTCGAAAAGCCCCGCACAACGGTGGGCTGGAAGGGGCTGATCAACGATCCGGACCTGGACGGCAGCTTCAACATCAACAAGGGCCTGCGCGTTGCCCGCGGCCTGCTGCGTGACATCAACCGCCTTGGCCTGCCGGCCGGCGTGGAATTCCTCGATGTGATCTCGCCGCAGTACATTGCCGACCTGGTGGCCTGGGGCGCGATTGGCGCGCGCACCACCGAAAGCCAGGTGCACCGTGAGCTGGCCTCGGGGCTGTCCTGCCCGGTTGGCTTCAAGAACGGCACCACCGGTGATGTGAAGATCGCCACCGATGCGGTTGGCGCGGCCTCGCATCCGCACCACTTCCTGTCGGTGACCAAGGAGGGCGGCACCGCCATCGTGGCCACCCAGGGCAACCCGGATTGCCATGTGATCCTGCGTGGCGGCAAGACCCCGAACTACGACGCCGCCAGCGTGCAGGCCGCCAGCGAGGTGCTGGCCAAATCGCAGCTGCCGGCGCGGTTGATGATCGACGCCAGCCACGCCAACAGCAGCAAGAAGCCGGAAAACCAACCCAAGGTGATCGACGACATCGCTACCCAGCTGGAAGCCGGTGAGCAGCGCATTGTCGGGGTGATGGTCGAAAGCCACCTGGTGGCCGGCCGCCAGGACCTGGTCGAAGGCCAGCCGCTGGTCTACGGCCAGAGCATCACCGACGGTTGCATCGATTGGGACAGCACCGTGCAGGTGCTGGAGCGCCTGGCCGACGCGGTGCGTGCCCGCCGTCGCGCCCAGCTGGAGGCGGCAGCCTGAGGATTCCGTGACAGTTTCACTGGCGCACAGCAGGCAGTCCAAGTAGTTTACGCGGCGGGAGGTGGTAGGCCTCCCGCCTGCCGTGGGGACAGGGGGAGCACCTTCTCCTGCAGGAAAGCCTATGAATCACCGCTCCAAGGAGAAGGAACTGATGCGTTTCCGTATGTGCACCATGGCGCTGGCTTTGATGCTGGTCCCGTCGCTGGCGCTGGCCAAGAAGGAAGTTGTGGATTCGGGCAGCGGTTGCCTGCAGAACCTGTCGGTGGCCGGTGGTTTCACCAGCGGCAAGCAGTTCCTGGCATCGACCGACCATGAAGGCGTCAGCTACCCGGTTGCGTTTGCCAAGACCGTGGCCGCGATCGAGGCCGAAGGCATGGTGGGGGTCTATCCGAACGAGACCACCGGTTATATCGCTGCCGAGAATCCGGTCCGCGGTGGCGGCGGTTCGACCGTGCCGCTGCGCACCACCGTGCGTCGTCAGCCTGATGGCAGCGTCCGCGTGGAAGTGCGTTTCAGCATCAAGGGCGGCCAGTTGACCTCGAACAAGGCCGTCGGTGAAGGCCTGTGCAAGATTGCTGACGCAGCCAGCCTGTAAGTCGGTGCGGAGCAGGGCCAGGTGAAGGGTCTGTGGTTTCTGTATCTGCTGGAATGCCGCGATGGCAGCTACTACGCAGGTATCACCACTGATGTGGATGCCCGTTTCCTGGCCCATGCTGCCGGCAAGGGTGCGCGTTATACCCGCGCGCACCCGCCGCTGCGGGTGTTGGCCAGCCGCCCCTATGCGGACCGCTCGGCAGCCTCCCGCGCGGAATGGCAGATCAAGCAGCTGCCGCGCGAGCGCAAATTGGCCTGGCTGGAACGGACAGAAGATTGAGGTAGAGTCGCACCTGTAGCCGCGGCAGCTTGCGGCTTCCAACGTCCGGTCACCCGGGCAACAGCCACGCATGCGGCGGCGGTAGCAGGGCGGCAGCGTGCCGGCATCATCCTCAAGCGGGGTATTGCAATGGCAGGTTGGTATGAGTTGGACAAGAGCAGCGACGGCCAGTTCTATTTCGTGCTCAAGGCAGGCAACGCCGAGGTCATCCTGACCAGCGAGCGTTACACCGCGCGATCCGGGGCGGAGAACGGCATCGCCTCGGTACAGAAGAACAGCCCGGATGAAGCGAACTACGAGCGCAAGACCGCCAGCGACGGGCGCTACCATTTCAATCTGAAGGCAGCCAACCACCAGGTGATCGGCAGCAGCCAGATGTACTCATCGCAGGCCGCGCGTGAAGCCGGCATCACCAGCGTCAAGGGCAATGGCCCGAGCACCACGATCAAGGACAAGACGGCGGGGTAGCGTTGTTGCTGTTATGCCCAAAAAAACAAACCCCGGGTAAAACCCGGGGTTTTTCAATTGTAGTGCCGAGCCATGCTCGGCAAGAGGCCTTCCCAATAGAACCGACCTGTAGTGCCGAGCCATGCTCGGCAAGGGCCTTCCCGGTAAAGCCCCTGCCGAGCATGGCTCGGCACTACAAATAGGGTCTTTCCGGTAACGCCCAGCCGAGCATGGCTCGGCTCTACAGATGGGGCTTTCAGGCCTTCATCGTGCCGGTATCGATATAGCGCTGGTGCCAGGACAAGGCTTCCGGCAGCAGGTGCGGGGTGTGCTTGCCGTAGCTGTCGCGGCAGGCGCGGTCGAAGTAGTCGTTGAGCTGGTCGCGGTAGTCCGGGTGCGCACAGTTGTCGATCACTTGGCGCGCACGCGCACGCGGCGGCAGGCCGCGCAGATCGGCCAGGCCCTGCTCGGTGACGATGATGGAGACATCGTGCTCGGTGTGATCGACGTGGCTGACCATCGGCACGATTGCCGAGATCGAACCACCCTTGGCCGTCGATGGGCTGAGGAAGGTCGACAGGAAACCATTGCGGGTGAAGTCACCCGAGCCGCCGATACCGTTCATGATGCGGCTGCCCATCACGTGGGTGGAATTGACGTTGCCGTACAGGTCCACCTCGATCATGCCGTTCATGCCGATGCAGCCAAGACGGCGCACCAGTTCCGGATGGTTGGAGATCTCCTGCGTGCGCATGATGATGCGCTCGCGGTAGAACTTGATGTTGCGCTTGAACTCTTCGTTGGCTTCCGGGCTCAGTGCAAAGCCGGTGCACGAGGCGTAGTCGAGCACGCCGGACTTGAGCAGATCCAGCATGCCGTCCTGGATCACCTCGGTGAACGAGGTCAGGCCGCGCAGGCCGCTCTCGGCCAGGCCGGCCAGCACTGCATTGGGGATATTGCCCACGCCCGACTGCAGTGGCAGCAGGTTGGCCGGCAGCCGGCCCTTGGCCACTTCATGCTTGAGGAACTCGATCAGGTAGCCGGCAATCTGGCGGCTGTCCTCGTCGATCGGCTTGAACGGGCTGTTGCGGTCCGGCCCATTGGTGCGCACCACTGCCACGATCTTGTCCGGGTCCACGTTGAGCGTGGTCTGGCCGATGCGGTCATTGGCATGGATCAGCGGGATCGGCTTGCGGTGCGGCGGCAGTGCGGTGCCGTAGTAGATGTCGTGCATGCCCTCGATATCCGCGGGCTGCCACTCGTTGACTTCGATGATCACTTTCTTGGCCAGGTCCAGCCAGGTCTTGTTGTTGCCGACCGAGGTGGAAGGCACTAGCGAGCCGTCTTCGCGGATGGCCGAGACTTCGATCACCGCCGTATCGATATCGCCGTAGAAGCCGAACCACACGTGCTGGGCGACGTGGGAAAGGTGGATGTCGATGTAGTCCAACTTGCCTTCGTTGATGCGCTTGCGCGCATCCGGGTCGGTCTGGAACGGCATGCGCATCGCAATGGCGTCGACCTTGGCCAACGCGCCATCGAGTTCCGGTGCGGTCGAGGCACCGGTCATCAGCTTGATCTGGAACGGCTGGCCGGCGGCGTGCACGTCTTCAATGCGCTGCGCCAGCGCCAGCGGCACCGCCTTGGGATAGCCAGAGCCGGTGAAGCCGCTCATGGCCACGGTTTCGCCCGGCTGGATGAAAGCGGCCGCTTGCTCGGCGGAAACGACGCGGTCGCGCAGGCGCGGGTCCAAAATACGTTCGACAGACATGACGACTACGGTTTGTTGGGGGGATTGCTGATTATCGCGGATCGGCGTGAACACGGGGGTTCTACCTTGGTGGGATGGTCTTTGCGGATCCGGTGCTCTTGTACTGCCCAGTATTGTTTTGCACTGCAGCGTGCAAGTTGTTCGCGCAGCCCGCAGGATCGCCTTGCATCCCGACGTGGGGGAGGGAGCAAAGCCCGCTGACAGTTCGCTGTCAGCGGGCTTTTTTATTGCCTGATCGGCGGAGATGGCGACCGCTCGCCCGCAGATGCCAGAATCGGCGGATGGACCAAATCCCCCCTGCAATTCCTGAATTTGTTCAGCCCGTAATCGAACGCGCCTTGGCCCGGCTCAAGCTGGCCGCCCCGGATCCGGCGCAGTGGCCGCAATCGACGGCCTTCGACACCGGCTTGCGGCAATTGGCGATCACCAGCGATTTCGCCATCGACACCTTGTGCCGGCAGCCGGAGCTGCTGCAGCTGCTGGGCCAGGCAGACCCGGCGCCGCTGCCCTTGCCTGCATTGGACCCGTTGCAGGCCAGTGCCTGGCCGACCCAGCTGCGCCGCTATCGCGCCGCCACCTCGACCCGGCTGATCTGGCGCGACCTGCTGGAACTGGACGATGTGGATGCCACCCTGGCCGGCGCCACGCGGCTGGCCGAGGAGTGCCTGGCGCTGGGGCTGTCGGCTCTGGAGCAGGAATTTGCCAACCGTCACGGGGTGGTGCGGGCGGCCGATGGCAGTGCGCAGCAGCTGGTGGTGTTCGGGCTGGGCAAGCTGGGCGGCGGTGAGCTCAATTTTTCTTCCGACATCGATCTGGTCTACGCCTACCCGCAAAACGGCGAGTCCGATGGCGCCCGTCCGCTGGCGGCCGAGGAATATTTCGCCCGACTTGGCCAGCGCCTGGCGCGGCTGCTGGATGAAACCACCGCCGAAGGCTTCAGCCATCGCGTTGACCTGCGCCTGCGCCCGTTCGGCACGGCCGGGCGGATTGCCCTCTCATTCGCCGGCATGGACCAGTACTTCCAGCGCGAAGGTCGCGACTGGGAGCGCTATGCCTGGATCAAGGCACGCGCGGTAGCCGGCGACATCGCTGCCGGCGAAGCCTGGCTGGAGACGCTGCGGCCCTTCGTCTACCGTCGCTACCTGGATTACACCGCGCTCGATGGCCTGCGCGAGATGAAGGCGGCGATCACCGCCGAGGTTGCACGCAAGGACCGCCTGGACGACATCAAGCGTGGCCCCGGCGGCATCCGCGAGATCGAATTCCTTGCCCAGGCGCTGCAGCTGATCCGTGGCGGCCGCGAGCCGTCACTGCGTGAACGGCGCCTGCTGCCGGCGCTGCGCGCTCTGGTTGAAGGCGGGCAGATGGCGGCATCTGATGGCGATGACCTGATCCATGCCTACCGCTTCCTGCGCCGGCTGGAGAACCGCCTGCAGATGCTGCGCGATGCGCAGACCCATTGCCTGCCCAACGACCCGCTGGACCGCACGCGCATCGCGCTGGGCCTGGGCTATGCCGACTGGGAGGCTTTGCTGGCAGCACTGGACGAACAGCGCGAACGCGTCGGCGTCGAATTCGGCGCCTTGCTGGCACCGCGGCGGGGCCAGGCCGCGCCCGACGTGCTGTCCAGTTACTGGCGTGTATTGCCCGGCGGCGGCAGCGCCGATGTGTTGGCCGAGGCCGGCTTCAGCGATGCCCATGGTGCCGATCAATCGCTGCGTGAGTTCGCCCAGTCGCTGGGAGTGAAATCACTCTCGGACACGGCCCGCGCGCGGCTGGATCGCGTGCTGCCGGCGCTGCTGCATGCCGCCACCCGCTCGCCGCAGCCGGATGCCGCGTTGCGTCGTGTGCTCGGCCTGCTGCAGGCGATCCTGCGCCGTACCAGCTACCTGGCGCTGCTGGACGAACAACCCAGCGCGCTGAACCGGCTGGTCAATGTGCTGGCACGCAGCGCGCTGTTGTCAGAACGGCTGGTGGCCTTCCCGCTGCTGCTGGACGAATTGCTCGACACCCGCGTTGCTGGGCCGATGCCGGACGCGCAGGAAATGCGCGCCGCCTGCGCCAGTGCACTGGCCATCGACGACCCGGAAGCAGCCCTGCGCGAGCTCAATGAAGTGCGGCTTGCGCTGAGCTTCCGCATGGCACTGGCCTTCCACGATGGCCGCCAACGGGCGGTGGACTGCACCCATCAGCTGGCGCTGCTGGCCGACGCGGTGGTGGTGACGGTGCTGCAGATGGCGCATGCCGACATGCTGCAGGCACATGGTGAAGTGCCGGGCGGGCGCTTCGCGATCATCGGCTATGGCAGCCTGGGCGGCGTCGAGCTGGGGTTTGGTTCGGACCTGGACCTGGTGTTCCTGTACGACAGCCCGGCGGGTGTGGAGGGCAGTGATGGTCCGCGTCCCTTGGACAGCGGCCGCTGGTTCGCACGCCTGGCGCAGAAGGTGATGGCCCTGCTTGGCGCGGTGACCGCGGCTGGCCGCCTGTACGACATCGACGTGCGGCTGCGCCCGGACGGTGGCAAGGGCGCGCTGGTGTCATCACTGGCCAGCTATACCGAATACCAGCGCGAGCGCGCCTGGACCTGGGAGCACCAGGCCCTGGTGCGTGCGCGCGGCGTTGCCGGTGATGCGTCGTTGTTGGCGGATTTCGAACAGGTGCGCACGGACACCTTGAGCCGCGTGCGCGATCACGACACCCTGTTTGGTGATGTATTGAAGATGCGCGGGCGCATGCGCAGCGAACTGGATCGCAGCGACGCAGGCCGGCTGGATCTGAAGCAGGGGCCGGGCGGGCTGGTGGACCTGGAGTTCGTGCTGCAGACCGGCGTGCTGTCGCAGGCGCAACACAGCCCGGCGCTATGCGAGCCGAGGGAAACCCCGTTCCTGATTACCGCGCTGGCCAAGCTGGGGTGGCTGCCGGCGGAAACTGCAACGGCCCTGCACGAGGCCCACGCCACGCTGCTCGATGCCGGCCTGAGCTGCACCTTGGACCGGCGCCCACGCATCGTTGTGCCCACCGCTGAGATCGAGGCCGCCTGTGCCGCGATCACGGCGGCGGCGATTGCCCAGGGACTGCCTTTTCCCGCGTCCAAGGGCCAGGTAGAGCCCAGGAGCTGATTGCCAGGAGCTGGAGATCAGGAACCGGCTTTACCGGTTCCTGGCTTCAACGGCGACATCTTCCACAGCAGCGCACGGAACGGCGCCAGCAGGCAGACGCCGATGGCCAGCTTTACTGCCAGATCGCCAGCTGCCCAGCTGATCCACGGCAGCTGCGAGCCGGCGAAGGCGATCGACCAGAAGATGGCCGTATCCACCGTGGCGCTGCAGGTGGTGGCAACCATCGGTGCACGCCACCAGTTGCCGGCACGCAGGCGATCGAACACGGTGATGTCCAGCAACTGCGCCACGATGAAGGCCGAACAGGAAGCCACCGCAATACGCGGGGTGGCGATCCATACCGACAGCACCACCGCCACCGCGAAACCGGCCCAGGCCACGCGGCGTGCCGCCTGCGGGCCAAAGCGGCGATTGATCAGGTTGCTGACCAGGAACGCGATCGGATAGCTGAACGCACCCCAGGTAAGCCAGTCATTGATCGGGTATTGCACCAGCACATTCGAACCCAGCACCACGGCACCCATTGCCAGCACGGCCAGCAGCAGCGAGGTGGGAGTCAGTGGAGCAAAGCGGATGGACGGATGTGAGGACATGAACGGGCACAGGCAGCGCCGCTAGGCACTGCATCAATAAAGAAGGGAGGGCCGTGCCCGATAGGGCAGGTAGGTCCGCATTGTAACTGGTGTGGGTCTGGGGAGATGTCAACGGCCACAGGAGTGCATGCTGCCTGCGATCAGGAGAACGTAGCCCCTCTCCCGTTCACGGGAGAGGGGTTGGGGTGAGGGCAGCTTTTGCCTGTGCCGTTGGCGTTGCTCGCGTTTCAGTTTCGAGAAGCCCAAAACCCCCTCATCCGCCCTTCGGGCACCTTCTCCCGCAGGCGGGAGAAGGAAGTAATCAGGCATGTTTGCGATCTGAAGCACCTTCTCCCGCAGCGGGAGAAGGGAGGCTCCAAGCATTTCTACAATCTGAAACTGACAAGCATTGAGTGCGCTGCAGATAGCTTGCGATCTGAAGCACCTTCTCCCGCAAGCAACAGAAGGAAGCAATCAAGCATTCATGCGGATTGCTCCAGCCTGCATGGCGAGCTCTTCAGAGCTTCCCGCTATGGCTCACCTGCGCCGCTTCAATCGCCGGCACGAAGCTCAGTACTGCGCCATCCTCGGCCCGCAGCATCCAGCCCGCGCCCTGCGGGCTGGGTGTGAACGCGACGGTCTGGCCCAGCACGAAGTTTGATGCCGGGTTGTCCTCGCGCTGTGGCCAATGCAGCGTGGCGGTGTTGGCCGCGTCCAGTGGGTCTGCCAGTGCAACGCTGCGGCCGCCATCGGCGTCCTGGGTGATCGCTTCAACCTTCATGTCTGGCAAGGGGCCGGCACTGACACGGCGGGCCTGGCCCTGGCCGGATTGCGATGACGCCGTGGACGACTTGTCCGCCGCCGATGCCACCAGCAGCAACGGTGCCGAGACCAGCATCGACGCGCCTGCAGAGGTCACCAGGGTGCTGACTTCCGATCGGTTCAGGCCGTCACCGGCACGCGCCGGCGCAATCACCAACAGGCCGCTGAGGGCGGCGCATGCAAGCAGGGAAAACAGGGGTTTCATGGGGGAGCTCCTCAGCGACATCAGGTCAATGATCAAAGTGTGCGGGTGCGGCTTTCATCCACCGCCTCGATGGTGGGCACGAAGGCCAGCGCCGCGCCTTCGGGATTGCGCAGCATCCAGCCCGCGCCCTGCGGACTCGGCTGGAAGGCGATCTTGGCGCCGACGGTGAAGCCCGCGGCCGGATCGTCTTCGCGCTTGGGCCACTGCAGGGTGGCGTGGTTCTCCGGGTTGGCCGGGTCTTCCAGGGCGACACGGCGGCCGCCGTCCGCTGCGGTCTCTACCGACTTGACCTCCAGGTCCGGCAACGGGCCGGCGCTGACGCGGCGTTTTTCTTCGCGCCGTTCCGTGGATTCCTTGGACATGTCGGCGGCGCCGCGCACACCGGCGGCGGACAGGAAGATCGGCCCGGACACCACCATCACCACGCTGGAGCCGGTCACCAGCACCGAGGCCTGCGAGCCATTGAGGTTGAAGCCTTCAGCACCTGCCTGGCTGGGCGCCAGGGCGAGGCTGGCGGCGAGGGCAAAGGCGAGGGCGCTGCTCTTGAGCAGATGCTTCATGGGGTGGACTCCTGTCGTTGTACGGGGGACGGCGTGCCGGTCATGGCAGGCACCGGGGTTTGGTGGGCAACGGCAAGTTCGCGTTCCAGTGCGCCGCTGCGGTGCAGGAAGTCGAAGACCGACTCCACCGTCACCACCGAGTAGTTGCCGGAAATGCGCTCACTGGCCGGGTGATCGGTGACTGCCACGTTGTCGGCAAAGAAGCGCGCGCCCAGGCGCTTGCCTATGCCGATGTGCATGCGTGTGGGCGTATAGCTTTTCTGCTTCAGCCAGGCCAGCGCGCTGCTGCGGTCAGCCAGGGCAGGCTCACCGGCGGCCTGTGCCATTGCCGCAGCGGTGACTTCCAGAATCCATTGGTTGGAGTTTTGGTAGTCGGTGCTGCCGGGGTAGGCCAGCATGCTGTAGCGCGGCTCATGCAGGGCGCGTGCGTTGCGCGCCTCGCCGCTGAGCAGCGTCTTCAATGCGGTGCGTACTTCCGGGGCGGGAATGCCCACGCGCAGGTCGGTGGTGATCGAGCTTTCGCCAACCAGGTTCACCAGGCCTTCTCGGTACAGGTCCGAGTTGTCGCTCTTGCAGCGGTTCAGCAGGTGCACCACGTCCCAACTGCCACTGTCGTTACGAACCAGAAAGGCCAGATGGCTGTGACGCAGGCCGTACTTGCTCAGGTCCTGGCCACCGCGCGCGGCGATAGCCACATCCACGCCAGGCAGGGCATCGAGGGTGTCAGCGGTGACCGCGGCCATGTCGAACATGGCGGCAATGGTGGTCGGTGGCGGGTAACGCGGGCTGCAGGCCTGCTGCGCGAATACCGGGGCGGTGAGGGTGGCAAGGCTCAGCGAGGCTGCCAGCAATAGTGTCGTGCGAGGTTTCATCGGCGCGCATCCTTGCATGGTGATTGGGAAATATTCGTTAGGGGGCGGCACCGGTGCGACAAGGTGGCTGGCTGCCGTTGCCTGGATTCGGTCAAGGCTGCTTCCATTGCGCATGCAGCAGGCCGGATACCGCGAAACAGGCCGGTGCATCCTTGTTGGACAGCACGATCACGGTTTCGCCGGTTGCCGGGTAATGGCGCACGTCGGTGCAGACGCCGTCGGTGCTGCCGCCATGGCCCCAGCGGAAATCACGGGCCGGCACGTCCTTGCCATAGCCGGTGGCAAAAAAGCCCAGGCCCATGAACTCACGCTGGGTGCGGTTGGCCTGTTCGAACAGTGCAGCCGGCAGCAGCTTGCCGGCATTCAAAGCCTGCACGAAGCGGAACATGTCACGCGCGCTGCCCACTTCGCCGCCAGCGGGCAGGCCGCGACCGGGTTGGGTGGCGCAGTTGCGCACGCGCTTGCCGTCCACGTCCACATAGCCCCGGGCGAGATCGGCTGCGGGGTCGTCGCAATCGACGAAACCGGTATGTTGCATGCCTGCCGGCTGCAGCACGTGTTGGCGGATGTAGCTCTCGAAGTCCTGCCCGGAGAGGACTTCCAGCATCCGTCCCAGTACCAGATAGCCAAAGTTGCCGTACTTCTGCGCGCTGCCAGGGGCGAACTCCGGTGCGCGTCCGGCGTGCAGCGCGACCATCTCGTCCAGGCTGCGCAGCCGCGCGCGATCCGCGCTGTGCTCGGCGCCAAACAGCTCATCGATATCACCCGCACCGGCGCTGTGTGTCAGCAATTGGCGCACGCTCACCTCATTGGCGAACTGGCGGTTGGGGTAGTCCTTGAGCACCTCGCCGACCTTGCTGTCCAGGCTGAGGCGGCCGGCGGCGATCTGCTGCAGGATCGCCACGCTGGTGAACATCTTGCCGGCCGAGGCCAGGTTGAAGCGGTCGTTCACCTGCAGGGGTGCTTCCTGCTGCTCATCGCGCGCGCCATAGGCTTTCTCGAACACTACGTCATCGCCACTGGCGATCAATACCGTGCCCGAGAACTGCCCGGCGGCCTGCAGGCCCAGCGCAAAGCCATCCAACTGTGCCAGCGCTTCAGCGCTGGGTGCCTGCGCGGCAGTGACAGCCCAAGGCAATACTGCAAGCAGCAGCGGGGCAAGGCGCAGCAGGCGAGGCGTGGCAGCTGGGGTTTTCAGTGGCTTGTGCATGTTCGTGCCAGACCGGAGGTGGCCAGAACATAGCATCGACCATTACTGGCGGCAGTCTGCAAGCCGGGCTCCGGCAGCGGATAATGGGCGCATGTCACCTACTCAATCCCCCGTGCGTGCCATCGTCTGGATGCTGGCCGCCGTCGCTTTCTTCTCGTGCATGGACGCTGGCATGAAAATGCTGTCCAGCAGCTATCCGACCTTGCAGGTCACCATGCTGCGTGGCGCGGCCTCGCTGCCGTTCGTGCTGGTGTGGGTGCTGGCCACGGCCGGGCCACGCTCGATCATCCCGGTGCGCTGGGGCCTGCACCTGCTGCGCGGCGTGCTCGGCATGGTGATGATCGGTTGCTTTGTCTACGCCTTGCGGACGCTGTCGCTGTCCACCGCCTACACCATTTACTTTGTCGCGCCCTTGTTGGTGGCCGCGCTGTCGGTGCCCTTGCTCGGCGAATACGTGGGCCTGCGGCGCTGGGTGGCGATCGGCATCGGCCTGATCGGCGTGCTGGTGGTGCTGCGCCCGGGCGTGGATGGGTTCATCTCCTTCCCGGGCCTGATGGTGCTGCTGGCGGCGACCGCATACGCGATTGCCGCGGTAACGGTCAGCCTGCTGACCCGTACGGATACCCCGCAATCAATGGTGGTCTGGTTCCTGCTGATCATGGCGGTGGGGGCGGGGTTGTTGGCCTGGCCGCAATGGCAGCCGCTGCAGTGGAAGCACGCGGCGCTGATCGCCGGCATGGGCCTGGCTGGGGCCCTGGGCCAGATCGCGCTGACCCGTGCCTTCCAATTGGGACAGGCTTCGATGATCGCGCCGCTGGAGTACACCGGCCTGGTCTGGGTGATCGGCTGGGACGTGCTGCTGTGGCAGAAGCTGCCTGACCGCTGGACCTGGATAGGCGCCAGCATCATCGTCGCCAGCGGCCTGTACCTGCTGCACCGCGAGCGGGTGCAGCGGGCACAGCGACCGGACCAGATCGATCACCCCTGAGCCAGCGGCCGGGGCAGGGGGGCCGGGTTGTTGTAGGAGCGGCGTCAGCCGCGAAGCTGACACTGCCGGAAAGGCCTCAAAGCCAACCCCTCCCCAACCCTCCCCTCCGCCTTGGGCGCAAGGGAGGGGGCAGGGCGCTTGTGGGAGCGGCGTCAGCCGCGAAGCTGACACTGCCGGAAAGGCCTTAGAGCCGACCCCGCCCCAACCCTCCCCTCCGCCTTCGGCGCAAGGGAGGGGGCAGAACGCTTGTGGGAGCGGCGTCAGCCGCGAAGCTGACACTGCCGGGAATGCCTCAAAGCCAACCTCTCCCCAACCCGTCCGGCCCGAAGGCACAGCCTTCGGTCGTTCATCAGGCCGCGCGCCAGTGGCGCGCAAACTGGCCTTCTTCACCCCCTTGGCTGCGCCAAAGGGAGGGGGTGTAGTGCCGAGCCATGCTCGGCAGGGGCTTTCCCCGCAGCGCAGGCAGCGCCCCGGCACTGCCCCGATCCAGCCCACTTAGAACCAAAAGGAATAAGATTCCGGTTTGCGGCACGCGCGCCGGCGGCTCGGCGCTGCTAGGCTGCACGCCCCCTCCTTATGCCCCCCGGTTGCCCTGGCAGTGATCGAGTTCCAGCACCTGCAGAAGTCTTATGCCGTCGACGGTCGCGCGATCACCGCGCTGCATCCGCTCGACCTGAAGATCCAGGCCGGCGAAGTGTTCGGCATCATCGGCCACTCCGGTGCCGGCAAGTCGACCCTGATTCGCCTGATCAACCGGCTCGAAGAACCCAGCGGCGGCCACGTGCTGATCGACGGCCAGGATGCCACCGCGCTGCCGGCCGACGGTCTGCGCACGCTGCGCCGGCGCATCGGCATGATCTTCCAGCACTTCAATCTGTTGTCGGCGCGTACCGTGGCCGCCAATGTCGCGTTCCCATTGGAATTGGCGGGCACACCCAAGGCCGAGATCGATGCACGCGTGGCCGAACTGCTGCGCATGGTCGGGCTGGAAGCGCATGCGGGCAAATACCCCTCGCAGCTGTCCGGTGGGCAGAAGCAGCGCGTCGGCATTGCCCGCGCGCTGGCCACGCGCCCGCAGATCCTGCTGTGCGACGAAGCCACCAGTGCGCTGGACCCGCAGACCACCGCCTCGGTGCTGGCCCTGCTGGGCAAGATCAACCGCGACCTGGGCCTGACCATCGTGCTGATCACCCACGAAATGGATGTGATCCGCCGCGTCTGCGACCGTGTCGCCGTGCTTGATGCCGGCCATATGGTCGAGATGGGGCCGGTGACCGAGGTGTTCCTGCATCCGCAGCACCCGACCACGCGCCGATTTGTCAGCGAATCCGAACATGTGGACGAAGGCGAGCAGCTGCGTGACTACGCCGCAGTCGGTGGCCGCATCGTGCGCCTGACCTTCCTCGGCGACGGTACCTACGATCCGCTGTTGGGGCGCATCGCCCGCGACACCGGGGTGGACTACAACATCCTTACCGGTCGCATCGATCGCATCAAGGACACGCCCTACGGCCAGCTGACCGTGGCCCTGGTGGGCGGCGACCAGAATGCCGCACAGGCGGCCTTCGTTGCTGCCGGTGTGCACGTCGAGGAACTGCGCCGATGATCATTGCAACTGCTGCGGAAGGCTTCTTCCGTCATCTCGATGCCGGCAAGTGGGCCGATATCGGCCAGGCCACCATCGATACCCTGCTGATGCTGGCCGGCTCGTTGCCGCTGACCCTGGCAATCGGCCTGCCGCTGGGCGTGCTGCTGTTCCTGACCGGTTCGCCGCAGCTGCATCGCAAGCCAGTGGTCTACGGCATTACCGCACTGCTGGTGAACCTGCTGCGCTCGGTGCCCTTCATCATCCTGATGATCGTGCTGATCCCGGTGACGCTGGGCCTGATGGGCACCTCGCTGGGCGTGCGTGGCGCGATCCTGCCACTGGTGGTGGGTGCCGCACCGTTCTATGCGCGACTGGTTGAAACCGCCCTGCGTGAAGTTGATCGCGGCGTGATCGAGGCCAGCCAGGCGATGGGCGCGACCACCAGACAGCTGGTCTTCAAAGTGCTGTTGCCGGAAGCGCGGCCGGGCCTGATTGCCGGCGCCACCGTCACCACCATTGCCCTGATCGGCTTCACCGCGATGGGCGGTGCGATCGGTTCCGGCGGCCTCGGCGACCTGGCCTTCCGCGATGGCTACCAGCGTTCGCATACCGATGTAGCCCTGGTCACGGTGGTGCTGTTGCTGGTGCTGGTGCAACTGCTGCAGATGCTGGGCGACCGTCTGGTCACGCATTACAGCCGCAAGTAATGGAATGACGGCAGGCCGGCACACAGCGTGCCGGCCTGTTAGCGTATGTCCACCATCCTTCCCCACGGGATCACGTACCGATGAACAAGCTATTCGCCTTCCCCCTGGTTGCCGCCGTGCTGGCCCTGTCGGCCTGCGCCAAGCCTGCTGCCGATGAATCCAAGCTGGTGGTTGCCGCCACCGCCGTGCCGCATGCTGAGATTCTGCAGGTGGTCAAGCCGCTGCTGGAGAAGGAAGGCGTCAAGCTCGACGTGCGCGTATTCAATGACTACGTGCAGCCCAACGACCAGTTGGTGCAGAAGCAGGTGGACGCCAACTACTTCCAGACCGAGCCTTACCTGAAGGCCTACAACGCGGACCGCAAGACCGATCTGGTCACCGTCACCGGCGTGCATATCGAACCATTCGGTGCCTATTCGCGCCGCTTCAAGTCGCTGGCCGAGCTGCCCAATGGCGCCGACGTGGTGATCCCGAACGACCCCAGCAACAACAGTCGCGCGCTGATCCTGTTGGACAAGGCCGGCGTGATCAAGCTCAAGGACCCGAGCAACGCGCTGTCCACCCAGCGTGACATCACCGAGAACCCGAAGCAGCTCAAGTTCCGCGAGCTGGATTCGGCGATGCTGCCGCGCGTTCTGGACCAGGTCGATCTGGCCCTGATCAACACCAACTATGCATTGGACGCCGGCCTCAACCCGACCAAGGACGCGCTGGCGATCGAGAGCAGTGATTCGCCGTATGTGAACTTCCTGGTGGCGCGCCCGGACAACAAGGACGACGCCCGCGTACAGAAGCTGGCCAAGGCCTTGAACAGCCCGGAAGTGAAGGCTTTCATCGAGCAGAAGTACAAAGGCGCAGTGCTGCCGGCCTTCTAATCCCCAATGTAGTGCCGAGCCACGCTCGGCAGGGGCTTTCCAAGCAGTCCCACGGTAGTGCCGAGCCATGCTCGGCAGGGGCTTTCCCAGCAATGCCAAGGTAGTGCCGAGCCATGCTCGGCAGGGGCTTTCCAAGCAGCCCCACGGTAGTGCCGAGCCATGCTCGGCAAGGGGCTTTCCAAGCAGCCCCGCGGTAGTGCCGAGCCATGCTCGGCAAGGGGCTTTCCCAACAGCCCCATGTAGGAGCGGCGTAAGCCGCGAAGCAGATACAAGCACAGGCGCCAGCAGTATCGCAATCCGATGATGCCCGTGCTTCGCGGCTTACGCCGCTCCTACAGGGTTGGAATTCTTGTAAGGCCCCTTGCCGAGCATGGCTCGGCACTACAACCAGCAAACCTTGTAAGGCCCTTGCCGAGCATGGCTCGGCACTACAACCAGCAAACCTTGTAAGGCCCTTGCCGAGCATGGCTCGGCACTACAACCAGCAAACCTTGTAAGGCCTCTGCCGAGCATGGCTCGGCACTACAGTTGGTTCGTGGCGTACTCTTTGGTTCTGCATCCCGGGATCAGGCCTCCATGCCGCTGCTGTTCGCACTGCCACTGGCGCTACTGGTATTTGTTGCCATCATCTTGCTGCTGATGCCGTTGTCGCTGTGGCAGCGTGTACGCAGTGGCGGTGCACGGCGGCAGGCGCGGCCTTGGCTGATCAGCTTCAACTTCTGGGCGACGCTGGTGTCCACCGGCCTGTTCGCGGTGTTTGTTGCCATTGCCGGCTTCTGGTGGACCGGTGCCTGGGCCTATGCGGCGCTGGGCTGGTTGGCGGGCCTGTTGGTCGGGGTGCTTGGCCATTTCTTGACGCGCTTCGAGCCTGGCCCGGAAGCGCTGCATTACAAACCCAATACCTGGCTGGTACTGGCACTGACCGCGATGATCGTGGTGCGGGTGGTTGCCGGCATGGTGCAGGGCTGGCAAGCCTCGGTGAATGGTGTGCCCTGGCCGGAGGCGGGCTGGCTCAGCCATGCCGGCCTGCTGGCAATGGCGGCGTTGCTGCTCGGTTACGCGGGCATGTATGCATGGCTGCTGCGGCGCAGGGTCCGCCACCATCAACGCTATCGCGGGTTCGACCGCAGCCCGCGCTGAGCCGATGGCGGGCAGGGCCGGTCCCGGCTAGTCTGATGCAGGCACAGACGGAGAGCATTGATGGGTTTGCTGCGGTTTTTCGGGCGCAGGCTGGCGCATTTCCTGGCGCAGCCGCGTCGCCATCAGATGCGGCCTTCGACCAGCGCGCCGGCGCTGTTGTCGCGCACCTTGCGGCGCGGGGACGTGTTGCTGGTGGAGGGCAATAGCCGTTTCTCCACCGCCATCAAATACCTGACCCAGTCCACCTGGTCGCATGCGGCGCTTTACATCGGCGAAGAGCCACTGCTGGAGGGCGGCAAGCCGCAGCCGATGCTGATCGACGTGGATGTGGAGCAGGGCGTGCGCCGCATTCCATTGAGCGCGTTCACCGATCAACACACCCGCATCTGCCGCCCGCAGGGCCTGTCACCGGCGGTGGTGGATCAACTGGTTGGTTTCCTGCGTGCCCGCCTGGGCTACAGCTATGACCTGAAGAACGTGTTCGACCTGGCGCGCTACCTGATACGGCAACCACCGGTGCCCGGACATCTGCGGCGGCGACTGATTGCCCTGGGCAGCGGGGAGCCGACCAAGGCGATTTGTTCGACCCTGCTGGCACAGGCGTTCGAGTCGATCCGCTACCCGATCCTGCCGGAGATCGAAACGGTGTCGGCACAGGCCGGTGGTGCCGAGCAGACGCGGGAAATCCTGCATATCCGCAACTACAGCCTTTACACCCCGCGTGACTTTGACGTGTCGCCGTTCTTCGACGTGGTCAAGCCGCGATTGCAACAGAAGTTTGATTACCTGGCGCTGCAGTGGAGTGATGACGGCAGTCCGTAGGGTGGGGCTTTACCGCGCACGAAAAAAACACGGGCCGCAAGCGGCCCGTGTCTTCATTGCCAAGTTGTATCCGGCTCAGCGTCGCTTAGAAGCGGGCGCCGATACCAAAACCAACGGTCCACGGATCCAGCTTCAGCTCGCCGGCGTTCTGGCCAGCAATCCGCAGGTCCGGGCGGGCGTGCATGTAACGCGCGTCAGCACGGGCAAACCAGGTCGAGTTGATGTTCATGTCAACACCGAGCGTACCGATGGCGCCCTTGGCGGTTTCAACACCAACGTGGTTGCCGGTATCGCTCAGGCCGTCGATCTTCTCGTTGCTGAAGTTCGATTCGTAGTAACCCAGGCCCACGAACGGACGGAAGGTGTTGTCGGCCTGGCCGAAGTGGTACTGCGCGCTCAGGGCGATCGGCTGCTGCTCGACGGTACCCGCCTTGGCGCCACCATCGGTGCGCACGCGGTGGTCGAACTTGTCAGCGGCACCCCACAGCTCAACGGCGAAGTTGTCGTTGAAGTAATAGCTGGCGCTCAGCGTCGGTGCCGGGCCACCATCGACCTTGCCCACGCCGTTGATCGGATCATTCTTCGGCTGCACCAGGCTGATTCCGCCAACCACGGCAAAATGCTTGCCCGAAGCGGTATCGCCATTGCCATCCTGCGCGAATGCGGTGGAAGACAGCGCCAGTGCGCCGAGCGTGGCAAGGCTGAGAATTTTGATGGAACGCATGACTAACTCCTCATGTTGCGAACAGAACTATTGCGATCAGGATTACGTTGTTATCAAGGCCCTCGTTACGGGGCGTGGTCACCCTAACGATGGCAAGATGAATCGCTCTAAACGCAGCTGTATTTCAGTGTTGTTGCGTTCAGTGAAAAACAGAGGAATCCCATGGACACGATGTTCTGCCCAAAATTTTCGTTCACGATGTTGTGCTGCGTGTGATGAGCACTGAACTATTGCAAGGCTTGCCCGCGCAGGTGACTGCGCAGTGCCGTGTACTGGTGTTGGGGTCGATGCCGGGCGCGCTGTCGCTGCAGGAAGCGCGTTACTACGCACATCCGCGCAATCGCTTCTGGCCGCTGATGGCGGCCTTGTGCGGTTTCGACGCGCAGTTGGCGTATGCGCAGCGGCTGCAGTGTCTGCAGCAGTCCGGCGCCGGGTTGTGGGATGTGATCGGGCAGTGCGAGCGCAGCGGCAGCCTGGATGCATCCATCGTGCGCGGCAGTGAAGTACCCAACCGTCTGCCCGAGCTGTTTGCCGATCTGCCACAGTTGCGCGCCATCGCCTGTAATGGCGCTGCAGCGCACAGAGCGTTCCAGCAATGGATTGCTCCGGCTTTGCCGCCTTTGGCGGCTGCGCTGCCGGTGCTGGCGCTGCCCTCGACCAGTCCGGCCAACGCGGCGTGGTCGTTGCCGCGCCTGATCGAGCGCTGGCAGCCGCTGCAACAATGGTTGAATGCGCCCGGTCCGGTGATATCGCCTGCAACAAACGGCTTGGCTGGCTAGGACAGGCAAGACAGCCAGCAAGTCACAAACAGTGGCTGGAGGCGGACAGGGCGGCCGTCATGGCGTGTGTGGCGTGCCCTTGTCCGGGGACATACGGCTGCGAATTCAGTTGTAGCGGTTGGCGCTGCGGCCCGCTAACGCCACAATAGGGGATTCCCCTCATTAGTTGCTGGAGTAGTTCATGGCCGAAATCAAGGAAGCACTTGTCCCCGATATCGGTGACTACAGCGACATTCCGGTGATCGAAGTGCTGGTCGCCGTTGGCGATACCGTCAAGAAGGACCAGGGCCTGGTCACGCTGGAATCGGATAAGGCGACGATGGAAGTACCGTCGGCCTACGCCGGTGTGGTCAAGGAACTGAAGGTCAAGGTTGGCGACGGCCTGTCCGAAGGCAAGGTCGTGGCCCTGATTGAAGTCAGCGAAGAGGCCGCCAAGCCTGCCGCCCCCGCTGCTGCCGCTACGCCGGCTGCTCCGGCCAAGGTCGAAGCCGCTGCCGAGACCGGCACCAAGGTCGAGCCGGTGGCGGTTGCCCCGGTCGCCGACAAGCTGGCCCAGCGCGAAATCGCCCAGGAAGACTCGGTCACCACCAGCAAGCCGGCCAGCCCGCCGGTGCAGTTCAATGCCGAAGGCGTGCTGCCGGCCAATGTGCCGTATGCCAGCCCTGCGGTGCGCGTGTTTGCCCGCGAGCTGGGCGTGGATCTGCAGCAGGTCAAGGGTTCGGAGAAGGGTGGCCGCATCACCAAGACCGACGTACAGAAGTTCGTCAAGGGCGCGCTGTCCGGTGGCGTTGCTGCCAGCGCTGGTGCCCCGGCGGCTGCCGGCGGTGGCCTGAACCTGCTGCCGTGGCCGAAGGTCGATTTCAGCAAGTTCGGCGAGACCGAAGTGGTGCAGCTGTCGCGCATCAAGAAGATCTCCGGCGCCAACCTGGCCCGCAACTGGGCGATGATCCCGCATGTCACCCAGTTCGAGCAGGCTGACATCACCGATCTGGAAGGTCTGCGGGTTGCCCTGAACAAGGAAAACGAGAAGGCAGGCATCAAGCTGACCATGCTCGCCTTCCTGATCAAGGCCAGTGCTGCGGCGCTGAAGAAGTTCCCCGAGTTCAACGCCTCGCTGGACGCCAGTGGCGAGAACCTGACCCTGAAGAAGTACTTCAACATCGGCTTTGCCGCCGATACGCCGAACGGCCTGGTCGTGCCGGTGATCCGTGACGTCGACAAGAAGGGCGTGGTGCAGATTGCCCAGGAAACCGGCGAACTGGCCAAGAAGGCACGTGACGGCAAGCTCGGCCCGGCTGACATGAGCGGCGGCTGCTTCTCGATCAGCTCGCTGGGTGGCATTGGCGGCACCGCCTTCACGCCGATTGTGAATGCGCCGGAAGTGGCCATCCTGGGTGTCTCCAAGTCGGCCATCCAGCCGGTCTGGAACGGCAAGGAATTCGCGCCGAAGCTGATGCTGCCGTTGTCGCTGAGCTATGACCATCGCGTCATCGACGGCGCGCTGGCGGCCCGTTTCACCACCTACCTGTCGCAGGTGCTGGCCGACATGCGGCGCGTGCTGCTGTGATGCCAGTGGCGTCACGACGCACGCTGTTGGCGTTGGTGCTGGCTGCCCTGACGGGCCCGGCACTGGCGGCCAGCCAGTGTCTGCCGGTGGTTGGTGAAGGCTGGCCGCCGGCGGTGGGCAACTACGGCCAGGCGGCGACCAGCCTGCTCGGTGGCCAGGCCGAAGATGGCCTGTCGCTGCTGGTGCTGCCGGCACGCGGGGTGGAGTCACAGGTGGTGCTGCGCCGCGATGGCGGCAATGGCCAGTGGATGGTGTTGGCCGGATTGGCCGACAAGCGCATCTACAACTGGAGCAGCGGTGCCAGCCGTGGCGGTGTCAGCCTGTTGCTGGACCAGGAGCCCGAGTTCGCCCAGGCGCCATTGCCCGATGCACTGGCGCAGCGCCTGGTCGAGGTCTGGGGCAAGGCCCTGGCGTCGTCCGAAGTGGCTGCGCGTGCGCCGGTCACCGACGGCGAGGTGCTGTCCTTCACCGTCAATGGCGAGCGTTACAGCGGTCAGCGGCCTGCTTGCGGGCAGCTGGAGGCGCTGCAGGAACAGGCGGCGCTGCTGATCGAGCTGGCCCATAGCAAAGACAAAAAGTACGAGAAGCGTTACGCCAACATCGAACGCGCGCTCGACAAGATGCATGACCGGTTCGTCGGCGACGCCGGCTGAGCCCACAGGAGAAAACAATGGCGACGATTGAAATCAAGGTTCCGGACATTGGCGACTACAACGACGTGCCGGTGATCGAGATTCTGGTGGCCGTGGGCGACACGGTGAAGAAGGACCAGGGTCTGGTCACGCTGGAGTCGGACAAGGCCACGCTGGAAGTGCCGTCCTCGGCTGCGGGTGTGGTCAAGGAAATCAAGGTCAAGCTCGACGACAAGCTGTCCGAGGGCGACGTGGTGGTGATCCTGGAAGCCGAAGGCGAGGGCGCTGCCCCGGCCGCGGCACCCGCACCGGCCGCCGCGCCTGCGCCGGCTGCACAGCCCGCCGCTGCTGCAGCCCCGGCCGCGGTCAGCGCGCCGGTTGCCGCCGCGCCGGCCGCCACTGGCCCGATCGAGGTCAAGGTGCCGGATATCGGTGACTACCAAAATGTGCCGGTGATCGAGATCCTGGTGGCCGTGGGCGACACGGTGAAGAAGGACCAGGGCCTGGTCACGCTGGAATCGGACAAGGCCACGCTGGAAGTGCCGTCTTCGGCCGATGGCGTGGTCAAGGAAATCAAGGTCAAGCTCGACGACAAGCTCTCGGTCGGTGATGTGGTGGTGGTGCTGGAAGGCGCCGCTGCTGCCGCGCCGGCAGCGGCCAAGGCCGCACCGGGCAGCAAGCCGCCGGTGACCCCGTCGCACCGCGCGCCGGACCCGGCAGTTGCCGCCAAGGCACTGCCGTCCAGCGGCCGTACCGCCGACATCGAATGCCGCATCGTGGTGCTGGGCGCAGGCCCGGGCGGCTATACCGCTGCCTTCCGTGCCGCCGACCTGGGCATGGACACGGTGCTGATCGAGCGTTACGCCAGCCTCGGCGGCGTTTGCCTCAATGTCGGCTGCATTCCGTCCAAGGCGCTGCTGCATGCGGCCGAAATCATCGACCACGCCGCGCATGCCAATGAACTGGGCATCGAGTACGGCGCGCCGAAGATCAGCCTGGACAAGCTGCGCGAGTACAAGGAAAAGGTCGTCGGCCAGCTGACCAAGGGCCTGGCCGGCATGGCCAAGCAGCGCAAGATCCGCACCGTGCACGGCCTGGCCAAGTTCATCTCGGCCAACGAGCTGGAGATCGTCGGTGACGACGGCAAGACCCAGCTGCTGCGCTTCGAGCAGTGCATCATCGCCGCTGGTTCGCAGGCGGTGAAGCTGCCCAACTTCCCGTGGGACGACAAGCGCGTGATGGACTCCACCGACGCACTGGAACTGGCCGAAGTGCCGGCTTCGCTGCTGGTTGTTGGTGGTGGCATCATCGGCCTGGAAATGGCCACCGTGTACAGCGCCCTGGGTTCCAAGGTGACCGTGGTCGAGTTCATGGACCAGCTGATGCCGGGTGCCGACAAGGACCTGGTCAAGCCGCTGGCCGACCGCCTGAAGAAGCAGGGCATCGAGGTGCACCTGAAGACCAAGGCTTCGGGCGTGTCCGCTGACAAGAAGGGCATCACCGTGACCTTCGAAGCCGCCACCGAAGGCGAGAAGCCGGCAATGGAAAGCGGCACGTTTGATCGCGTGCTGGTGGCTGTGGGCCGTTCTGCCAATGGCAAGAAGATCGATGCCGACAAGGCCGGCGTCGAAGTGACCGACCGTGGCTTCATTCCGGTTGATCGGCAGATGCGTACCAACGTGCCGCACATCTTCGCCATCGGCGACATCGTCGGTAACCCGATGCTGGCCCACAAGGCTACGCACGAAGGCAAGCTGGCGGCTGAAGTCGCTTTCGGCGAGAAGAAAGAGTGGGTGGCGCGGGTGATTCCGTCGGTGGCCTATACCAATCCGGAAATCGCCTGGGTCGGCGTCACCGAGACCGAGGCCAAGGCCAAGGGCTTGAAGGTGGGCGTGGCCAAGTTCCCGTGGGCGGCCAGCGGTCGCGCGATTGGTATTGGTCGTACCGAAGGCTTCACCAAGTTGATCTTCGACGAAGAAACCCACCGCGTGATCGGTGGCGCCATCGTCGGCGTGCATGCCGGTGAGTTGCTCGCAGAAATTGGCCTGGCCATCGAAATGGGTGCGGAGGCCGAAGACATCGGCCACACCATCCACGCGCATCCGACCCTGAGTGAGTCGGTGGCGATGGCCTCGGAGATCTACGACGGCACCATCACCGATCTGTATATCCCGAAGAAGAAGTAATCGAATCTCGAAGAAGACGTAATCGAAGATTGAAAAGGGCCGCTTAGCGGCCCTTTTCATTTGCGTCGTGTAGTGCGCAGCAATGCTTCATTGGTAGTGCCGAGCAATGCTCGGCAGGAGCTTCATTTGTAGAGCCGAGCCATGCTCGGCTGGGGCGTTACCGGGAAGGCCTCTGCCGAGCATGGCTCGGCACTACAGGTGCAATGAGGCCTCTGCCGAGCATGGCTCTGCACTAATAGCCCCTCTCCCGTTTACGGGAGAGGGGTTGGGGTGAGGGCAGCTTTTAGGGCGCAGCGATGCTGCGCTTGGGGCGTTGCTGGGAAGGCCTCTTGCCGAGCATGGCTCGGCACTACAGGTGCGATGAGGCCTCTGCCGAGCATGGCTCGGCACTACAGGTGCGATGAAGCCTCTGCCGAGCATGGCTCGGCACTAATAGCCCCTCTCCCGTTCACGGGAGAGGGGTTGGGGTGAGGGCAGCTTTTAGGGCGCAGCGATGCTGCGCTTGGGGCTTTGCCGGGAAGGCCTCTGCCGAGCAAGGCTCGGCACTACAGGAGCTGTGACGCCTCTTGCCGAGCATGGCTCGGCACTACAGGCCCCGCTTGCGGGTGAGGGTGCTCCTCAGAACGACAGGCTTACGCCGGCCAGTGGGCCCTTGAACTCCTGCTTCAGGCCGATGACGCCGTCGCTGCCTTTCTGGTCCACGTCCAGCTTGAACCAGTCGTAGCCGGCGAAGATGCCGAAGTTCTTGTTGAAGTTGTACTGCACGATGGCGTTGGCGCGGCTCAGGTCGCCCTTGTAGTCGTCGAAGTTACCCCAGCTGGTGTTGAGGTACTGGCCCTGGAAGTTGATCAGCCAGTGCTCGGAGGGCGTGAAGGTCAGTCGCGCGCCCACCACCGGTGCGATGCCGTCGGCCTTCTCGTTGAGGAAGCGGCCCTGGTAGACGTCGCCCACGTCGGCGTAGCCATCGGCGCTGATCTTGGCGTACTCGGCGCCCAGCTGCAGGCCGAAATCGAAGCGATCACCGTCGACCACCGAGTAGTCGTACACCAGTGTTGCCACCTGGTATTTCAGCTCGCCTTTTACAAAACTGCCGGCCGGCACGGTGGTGTCGCCCCAGCTGATGCCTTCGTCCAGCGTCTCGCGGCGATCCTTGTCGTACTTGAAGTAGTCGAAGATCAGGCGCTGGCGATCACTGATACGGAACAGACCATCGATGCGCGGCTCCCACTCCTTGCCGCCCAGATCGAAATCCTCGGACAGGTTGATGTCCTGGCCGGCAACGGTGGTGCTGCCGCGGATGGTGTTGTCGGTATCGATGTTCATCGCGCCCAGGCGCAGCGTGAAGCGCGGATCGTCTTCGGCGGCGTGCGCAGGCAGCGCATGGGTCAGAGCGAGTGTGAGTGCGCACGGAGCAAGTGCGAGAATAAAGCGGGAATTGCGCATGCCTATGCCTAGCTGTTGCGATGGGGCTGCTGACCTTCGCCGATCCGATGTAGAGAACGGTGAGCGCAGCGTGCAGGCAATGTGTAGGCGCAGATCAATTGCGGCGAGGTGGTGCCGCCGAGGGCGTGCGACACCACCTCACCCGAGCCTGCGCACGCGCCCGACGAGGTAGCGGGTGGCGGACTGCCAAGCTCTGACCGGCAGGCTTGGGGGAAGTTCCCGTGCTGCGATGCAATATTTATTGTCCCTTGCGGGCACCCGCAGGCCCGCCTTGTCGGGAAAAAACGTGATATTGCGGCCACTTGCATAGTCAAAAGGGGACAAATGCCGGTTGTCTCGCAAATTGTCCCACTGTTATACTTTCGCGGCTCGACGAGACGCCTTTGCGCGGTTCGGCTCTTTCCTTTACCTGATGCAGGACACTTTGACGTGCTGAACTCCGTTGACGCGGGTCGGCGACTGATGTTGCGCGCCGCGGTCTACCCGCTGGTCGCAGTGGTGGTCCTGGCTCTGGCCTTCCTCTTCGTGGGGCCAAAGCATGCGCTGGGCGCCCTTGTATCGGGCCTGGCGGTGGTAGCAGGGACGGCGCTGGCCGCGTGGGTAGGGCTCGGTGGCGGCGTTCAGGCCGCTGGTTCAGCCATGGTCCGCCTGTTCCTGGGGTTCGTGCTGAAGATTGTGCTGATTGTTGCCGTACTGGGAATGGCTTTTTTCTGGTGGCGACTTCCTCCTTTGGCTCTGCTGGCGGCAATTCCAGTGGCGCTGATGTTCCAGGTTCTGGCTCTGGCCAGACGTTGATTCACTCATAAAGGTTCCGGACACATGGCGGGCGAGGCTCTAACTCCTACCACGTACATCCAGCATCACCTGCAGAATCTGACCGCTCCGGTCGGTGACAGCGGTGGCAGCTTCTGGATGATCCACGTCGATACCATCGTCACCGCGGTCCTGATGGGCCTGCTGATGGTGTTCGCCTTCTGGATGGCAACCCGCAAGGCCACCGCCGGTGTGCCGGGCAAGTGGCAGGCGTTCGTTGAAATCTGCCTGGAGTTCGTTGACCGCCAGGCCAAGGACACCTACCACGGCAAGAGCAAGCTGATCACGCCCATCGCGATCACCATCTTCTTCTGGATCCTGTTGATGAACCTCATCAAGATGATCCCGGCCGATTTCATCGCCAAGCCGCTGGAGCTGGCAGGCATCCATTACTGGAAGCCGGTGCCGACCGCCGACGTCAATGCCACCCTGGGCATGTCGATCAGCGTGTTCATCCTGATGATCTTCTTCGCGCTGAAGTCCAAGGGCATCGGCGGTTTCATCAAGGAATTCCTGACGGCCCCGTTCGGCAAGTGGATGATGCCGTTCAACCTGATCCTCAACATCGTCGAGTGGCTGAGCAAGCCGATCTCTCTGGCGATGCGACTGTTCGGCAACATGTTCGGCGGCGAAATCGTTTTCCTGCTGATCTGGGTGCTGGGCGGTGCCGGCGTATTCGGTGCCGTTGCCGGTGGCGTATTCGGCTTTGGCTGGATGCTGTTCCACCTGCTGGTGATCCCGCTGCAGGCCTTCATCTTCATGATGTTGACCATCGTGTACTTGAGCCTGTCGGAAGACAGTCACTAAAGTTACAAGCTTCACCCAGTTTCAACCTTCATCCGTTTCATCACCCTTAGCTACTTAAGTTCCTGGAGATAACCATGTACTTCGCCGTCCTGACCAACCTCGCCCAAGTTCAGAGCTCCACCGCCCTTGCCGTCGGCATCATGATCGGCCTGGCCGCGCTGGGCGCTGGCCTCGGTCTGGCCATCATGGCTGGTAAGTTCCTGGAGTCGGCCGCTCGCCAGCCGGAACTGATCCCGGTCCTGCAGGTCCGCATGTTCATCACCGCCGGCCTGATCGATGCCGCGTTCATCATCTCGGTCGCCGTTGGCCTGCTGCTGGCCTTCGCCAACCCGCTGGCTGCTGCCCTGCTGGCCGAAGCCGCCAAGCTGGCAGGCTGATCCAGCTGCAGTGAGACGGTCGGGTGCCTGTTGGCACCCGACTTCGGATGAAGGTTCGGTTGCGCCGCCACGGCGGCGTAACCACCCCCGACACCAGCGATCGAGCTAATCATGAATATCAATCTCACCCTCTTTGCACAGGCCCTGGCCTTTGCTTTGCTGATCTGGATCATCGCGACCAAGATCTGGCCGCCGTTGTTGAAGGCCATTGAAGAGCGCCAGCAGAAGATCGCTGAGGGCTTGGCCGCTGCCGACCGCAGCCAGAAAGATCTGGCCCAGGCGGAAGTCAAGGTCAACGAGGCACTGAAAGAAGCCCGTGGCAAGGCCAACGAGATCATCGACCAGGCTCACGCCCGTGCGAACCAGATCGTTGAAGCTGCCAAGAACGAAGCCATCGCCGAAGCCAACCGCCAGAAAGACCTGGCCCAGGCTGAAATCGACGCTGCCGCAAACCGTGCCCGTGAAGATCTGCGCAAGCAGGTATCCGCTCTGGCCGTGACCGGCGCCGAAAAGCTGCTCAAGCGCGAAATCGATGCCAACGCCCACAAGGCGCTGCTCGACGAGCTGGCTGCGGAGATCTGATCGATGAGCCAGGCCCTCACGCTTGCCCGCCCGTACGCCCGCGCCGCGTTTGCGATTGCGCGTGACGAAGGCAAGTTCGCGCCGTGGTCGGACGCGCTTGCGTTCTCCGCCCGCGTTGCCGCCGATCCGCGCGTGTCGGCCTTGCTGTCGAATCCGCAGCTGAGCCGCGGCGATGCCGTTGCCCTGCTGAGCCCGGAAGCGACCAGCGAGACCTACGGTCGCTTCCTGAACCTGCTGGCCGATGCCCGTCGCCTGCAGCAGCTGCCGGAAATCTCCGGCCTGTACGAGCAGCTGCGCGCCGAAGCCGAACACGTGGTCAAGGCCACCGTGACCTCGGCGGCCGAACTGTCGGGCGATGAGCTGGAAAAGATCAAGGCTGCGCTGCGCAAGCGTTTCGGCTGCGACGTCGAGGTATCGACCGCGGTGGACGCTTCGCTGATCGGCGGCGCCGTGATCGATGCCGGCGACGTGGTTATCGATGGCTCGCTCAAGGGCAAGCTGTCGCGCCTGCAGACCGCGCTCGCACACTGAATTCACATTACCGTCCGGCCACAAGCCGGCACTAGGACTTGACGATGGCTACCACGCTCAACCCCTCTGAAATCAGCGAACTGATCAAGACCCGCATCGAGAAGGTCGCCCTGTCCGCGGAATCGCGCAACGAAGGCACCGTGACTGGCGTGTCCGACGGTATCGTGCGCATCTTCGGTCTGGCCGACGTGATGCAGGGCGAAATGATCGAACTGCCGAACAACACTTACGCCCTGGCACTGAACCTGGAGCGCGACTCGGTCGGCGCCGTGGTCCTGGGCGACTACCAGAACCTGCGCGAAGGCGACGTGGCCAAGACCACCGGCCGCATCCTGGAAGTGCCGGTTGGTCCGGAAATGCTCGGCCGCGTTGTCAACGCGCTGGGTGAGCCGATCGACGGCAAGGGCCCGCTGGGCACCTCGCTGACCGCGCCGGTCGAGCGCGTTGCGCCGGGCGTGATCTGGCGTAAGTCGGTCGACCAGCCGGTGCAGACCGGTTACAAGTCGGTCGATGCGATGATCCCGATCGGCCGTGGCCAGCGCGAGCTGATCATCGGTGACCGCCAGACCGGCAAGACGGCAATGGCGATCGATGCGGTGATCAACCAGAAGGGCACCGGCATCAAGTGCGTGTACGTAGCGATCGGCCAGAAGGCTTCGACCGTTGCCAACATCGTGCGCAAGCTGGAAGAAAACGGCGCCCTGGCCCACACCGTGGTCGTGGCCGCTACCGCTTCCGAATCGGCTGCGATGCAGTACATCAGCGCCTACTCCGGCTGCACCATGGGTGAGTACTTCATGGACCGCGGCCAGGACGCCCTGATCGTGTACGACGATCTGTCCAAGCAGGCTGTTGCCTACCGCCAGATCTCGCTGCTGCTGAAGCGCCCGCCGGGCCGCGAAGCCTACCCGGGTGACGTGTTCTACCTGCACTCCCGCCTGCTCGAGCGCGCAGCTCGCGTGTCGGAAGAGTACGTGGAGAAGTTCACCAACGGCGAAGTGACCGGCAAGACCGGCTCGCTGACCGCACTGCCGATCATCGAAACCCAGGCCGGCGACGTGTCCGCCTTCGTTCCGACCAACGTGATCTCGATCACCGACGGCCAGATCTTCCTGGAAACCGACCTGTTCAACGCTGGTATCCGTCCGGCCGTCAACGCCGGTATCTCGGTGTCGCGCGTCGGTGGTGCAGCCCAGACCAAGATCATCAAGAAGCTGTCCGGCGGCATCCGTATCTCGCTGGCCCAGTACCGTGAGCTGGCTGCGTTCGCGCAGTTCGCCTCGGACCTGGACGAAGCTACCCGCAAGCAGCTGGAGCGCGGTCAGCGCGTCACCGAGCTGATGAAGCAGAAGCAGTACGCGCCGATGTCCATCGCCGACCAGGCACTGTCGATCTACGCCGTCAACGAGGGCTTCCTCGACGACGTGCCGGTCAACAAGCTGCTGTCGTTCGAAGCTGGCCTGCACGCGCACTTCGCCAACACCGCAGGTGAGTTGACCTCCAAGATCAACAGCACCGGCGCCTGGAACGACGAGATCGAAGCTGCCTTCAAGAAGGGCATCGCCGATTTCAAGAGCACCGGTACCTGGTAATACCAGTCCTGTAGTGCCGGGCCCTGCCCGGCACGACTGAAAGCAGCGGAGCCTGGCTCCGCTGTACGGCAAACGCGGGGTTCGACCTCGCGCCACGGGAATAAGAGATGGCAAGCGGACGCGAAATCAAAACCAAGATCAAGAGCGTGCAGAACACCCGCAAGGTGACGCGCGCGCTCGAAATGGTCTCGGCCTCCAAGATCCGCAAGGCGCAGGATCGGATGAAGACCTCGCGTCCGTACGCGCAGGCGATGAAGCAGGTGATCGGTCACCTGGCCCAGGCCAGCACCGATTTCCAGCATCCGTTCCTGGTTGAGCGTGAGCAGGTCAAGCGCGTGGGTTACATCGTGATCTCTTCCGATCGCGGTCTGGCCGGCGGCCTGAACAACAACCTGTTCCGCAAGACGGTCGCTGAAATGCGCGACTGGCAGGACAAGGGCGCCGAGATCGACGTGGTGACCGTTGGCCAGAAGGCCGGCGCGTTCTTCCGCCGCGTCAACGTCAACATGGCCGCCTCGGTGGCCAACATCGGCGACCAGCCCAAGCTGGAAACGCTGATCGGCGTGATCAAGGTCATGCTCGATGCCTTCACCGAAGGCAAGGTTGACCGCGTGTACCTGGTCTACAACCGCTTCATCAACACGATGACGCAGAAGGCCAGCTTCGATCAGCTGCTGCCGTTGCCGGCCGCTGAAAAGCAGGTGGCCTCGCACGACTGGGATTACCTGTACGAGCCCGACGCAGCAACCGTGCTTGAGCACGTGATCACCCGCTACATCGAATCGTTGGTGTATCAGGCGGTGCTGGAGAATGTTGCCTCCGAGCACGCAGCTCGCATGGTGGCGATGAAGGCGGCAAGCGACAACGCGAACAAGATGATCGGAACCCTGCAGCTGGTCTACAACAAGGCCCGCCAGGCAGCGATCACCCAGGAAATCTCCGAAATCGTCAGCGGCGCGGCAGCGGTCTAACGCGCGCAGTCAACAGCACACATTTAGAGGATGCAGCAATGAGTCAGGGCAAGATCGTTCAGATCATCGGCGCGGTCGTCGACGTCGAATTCCCGCGCAGCGACGTGCCGAAGGTGTACGACGCGCTGAAGGTCGACAACACCGAAATCACGCTGGAAGTCCAGCAGCAGCTGGGTGACGGTATCGTCCGCGCGATTGCGCTGGGCTCGACCGACGGCCTGAAGCGTGGCCTGGTTGCCACCAACACCAACCGCGCCATCTCGGTGCCGGTCGGCGCTGGCACCCTGGGCCGCATCATGGACGTGCTGGGTCGCCCGATCGACGAAGCCGGCCCGGTGCAGGCTTCGGACAGCTGGGAAATCCACCGCGCTGCACCGTCGTACGAAGACCAGTCTTCCTCGACCGAGCTGCTGGAAACCGGCATCAAGGTGATCGACCTGATGTGCCCGTTCGCCAAGGGCGGCAAGGTCGGCCTGTTCGGCGGCGCCGGCGTCGGCAAGACCGTCAACATGATGGAACTGATCAACAACATCGCCAAGGCGCACAGCGGCCTGTCCGTGTTCGCCGGCGTGGGTGAGCGTACCCGTGAGGGCAACGACTTCTACCACGAGATGAAGGACTCCAACGTCCTGGACAAGGTGGCGATGGTGTACGGCCAGATGAATGAGCCGCCGGGCAACCGTCTGCGCGTTGCACTGACCGGCCTGACCATGGCGGAGTACTTCCGTGATGAGAAGGACGCCAGCGGCAAGGGCAAGGACGTGCTGCTGTTCGTCGACAACATCTACCGCTACACCCTGGCCGGTACCGAAGTGTCGGCACTGCTGGGCCGTATGCCGTCGGCCGTGGGTTACCAGCCGACCCTGGCTGAGGAAATGGGCGTCCTGCAGGAGCGCATCACCTCGACCAAGTCCGGCTCGATCACCTCGATCCAGGCCGTCTACGTGCCCGCCGATGACTTGACCGATCCGTCGCCGGCCACCACGTTCGCCCACTTGGATTCGACCGTGACCCTGTCGCGTTCGATCGCCTCGCTGGGTATCTACCCGGCCGTGGATCCGCTGGATTCGACCTCGCGCCAGATGGACCCGCAGGTCATCGGCACCGAGCATTACGACACCGCACAGCGCGTCCAGCAGACCTTGCAGAAGTACAAGGAACTGAAGGACATCATTGCCATCCTGGGTATGGACGAACTGTCCCAGGAAGACAAGGAGTCGGTGTCGCGCGCCCGTAAGATCGAACGCTTCTTCAGCCAGCCGTTCCACGTGGCCGAAGTGTTCACCGGTTCGCCGGGCAAGTACGTGCCGCTGAAGGACACCATCCGTGGCTTCAAGGCCATCGTCGATGGTGAGTACGACCACCTGCCGGAGCAGGCGTTCTACATGGTCGGCAGCATCGAAGAAGCGGTCGAGAAGGCCAAGAAGATGGCCGAAAAGGCCTAATTCCCACGTGGCGGAGTTCGCTCCGCCCACGCGGCATCCTGCGGTGGGCGCAGGCCCACCCAACCAGGCGAAGAGAGTTCCATGAGCACCATCCGTTGCGACATCGTCAGTGCCGAGCAGCAGATCTTCAGCGGCGAAGCGACCCTGGTCGTGGCCACCGGTGAGCTGGGCGAGCTGGGCATCGCGCCCAAGCACGCACCGCTGATCACCCGTCTGAAGCCGGGTAAGGTCGTGGTCACCACCGCTGCAGGGGAACACCTGGATTTCGCCATCTCCGGCGGCATCCTGGAAGTGCAGCCGCAGGTTGTGACCGTACTGGCCGACACCGCCATCCGCGCCAGCGACATCGATGAAGCATCGGTGCGCAAGGCCAAGGAAGAAGCAGAGCGCGTGCTGGCCCACCGTGGCGAAGCCATGGAGCTGGCCGAGGCACAGCAGAAGCTGGCCGAAGTCACTGCCCAGCTGCAAGCGCTGGAGCGTCTGCGCCGCAACCTCAAGCACTGAGGTCTGCAGCAACACGCACGAAAAACGCCGGCCAACAGCCGGCTTTTTTTTTTGCGCCTTCGGTAGTGCCGAGCCATGCTCGGCAGGGGCTTTCCCGGTGAAACCCATGCCGAGCATGGCTCGGCACTACATGTGCCGCGCTTGTGGGAGAAGGGTTGAACTTGCTGCTGGGCGCAGTGATGGCGTTGGGGCTTTGTCGGTAAAGCTCCTGCCGAGCATGGCTCGGCACTACCGCGTCCTTCTCAGCGGTAGACCACGTGCCGCAGCAGCAGGAAGCTCACTCCGGCCAGGCCGGCCTCGACCAGCGGTTTGGCCAGCCATGCGTACTGCAGCCCCAGGGAATGGGCCACCCAGTCGATCAGCCAGGTGCTGATCACGGTCATCAGCAGCCATAGCGCCAGGAAGCGGGCGAAGCGCTTCCAGCCATGGCGCTGCTCACCCTGTGCAGCGAAGGTGTAACGCCCGTTGAGCCAGAAACCGAGCAGTGCGCCGCTCACGCGTCCAAGCAGGTTGCCTGGTGTCACCGGCAGACCCAGTGCAGTGGCCAATACGAACACTCCCCAGTCCAATGCAAGCTGCAATAGGCCAATGAAGATGTATTGACTGCCTTGGCGGAACAGACTCATGGTTGCGCGAGATTGAGTGAGGGTCTGCAATGCTAACCCCTTGCGCTTAGAATCCAGAGACTCTCGAAGGAAGTTGTAGGCATGACCCAGCCGCTGCACGTCATCATCCTCGCTGCCGGTGCCGGCAAGCGCATGAAATCCCTGCTGCCCAAGGTGCTGCAGCCGATCGCCGGGCGGCCGATGTTGGCCCACGTGATCGAGACGGCGCGGCAGCTGCAGCCGGCGGGTATCCACGTGGTCTATGGGCACGGTGGTGAAGCCGTGCGTGCCGCCTTCGCAGATCAAACGGATCTGCTGTGGGCCGAGCAGAGCCAGCAGCTGGGTACTGGCCATGCCGTGCAGCAGGCCATGCCGCAGGTGCCGGATACCGCGCAGGTGCTGGTGCTGTATGGCGACGTGCCATTGATGCGTGCATCTACCTTGAGCGCCTTGTTGAAGGACGGCCCGCGCCTGGCGGTATTGGTGGCCGAGCTGGATGACCCCAATGGCTACGGCCGCATCGTCCGTGATGCCGAGGGCAGGGTTGCGGCCATCGTCGAGCAGAAAGATGCCAGCGATGAACAGAAGCGCATCCGCACCGTGAACACCGGCATCATCACCGCCGAATCGACGGCATTGCGACGCTGGCTGTCCGGTCTGTCCAACCGCAACGCGCAGGGCGAGTACTACCTGACCGATATCTTCGCCTCCGCAGCTGATGAGTACGCTGCGGCCGAACTGGTGGCGGTAGCTGATGCGCAGGAAGCCGAAGGTGCGAATGACCCGTGGCAGCTGTCGCAGCTGGAACGGGCGTGGCAGCTGCGTGCGGCCAAGGCGCTGTGCGAGCAGGGCGCGCGTCTGCTGGATCCATCGCGGTTCGATCAGCGCGGCTCGGTCACGGTCGGCCGCGACGTACAGATCGATGCCAACGTGATTCTGGAAGGCGAGGTTGAGCTGGGCGATGGCGTCAGCATCGGCGCCTTCGTGCGGCTGAAGGACGTCAAGCTCGCTGCCGGCACCGAAGTGCGACCGCATTGCGATCTTGAAGGTGTGGTCAGCGAAGGCGCGGCACAGATCGGGCCGTTTGCGCGGCTGCGTCCGGGCACTGTGTTGGCTGATGGCGTGCACGTGGGCAACTTCGTGGAGACCAAGAAGGCCACGCTGGGCAAGGGCAGCAAGGCCAACCACCTGACCTATCTGGGGGATGTGGTTATCGGCAGCGGCACCAACATCGGTGCTGGCACCATCACCTGCAACTACGACGGCGTGAACAAATTCCAGACCACGATAGGCGACAAGGTTTTCGTCGGTTCCAATAGTTCGCTGGTAGCGCCGCTGACCATCGAGGATGGCGCCACGATTGGTGCCGGCTCGGTGATCACCCGCGATGCGCCGGAAGGCAAGCTGACGGTGGCGCGCACGCGCCAGCAGACGATTGAAGGTTGGGTGCGTCCTGTCAAAAAGTCCTGAGCCACGGCTGGCACAGCGCGAGGAACTCGCGCTGCTGCCGCGGATTGAAGCACGCGCCGCTGAGCGCCTGCACGGACATCCGGCTGCGCGGATATTTGCAGCCAGCCTGACCGACCGGCAGTTGTTTGAGCAGGCGTGGCAGCAAGGAATGCTGTGGGTGATTGCCAGCGGGCACGAACTGGCGGGTTACCTGATGGCCGGTGTTCTTGGGGCTGATTTCCATATCCAGCAGATGGACGTTGCGCCGGAACATGGGCGCAAAGGTTTGGGCCGGGCCTTGCTGCGGCATGCGTTGGAGCAGGGCAGGGCACGTGGACATCAGCGTGCGGTGCTGAGCACCCTGAGCGATGTTGCGTGGAATGCTCCCTTCTATGCCAGCGAGGGTTTCCGCGAGTGGCCTGCGCAGGATTGGAGCGCGGAAATGCGCGAGGTGATGGCGGCCGAGACAGCGGCGGGTTTCCCGATGGAGCTGCGTTTGGCTATGCAGCGAGCGCTGGAATAGGCGCAGGGGCGTAGTGCCGAGCCATGCTCGGCAGGGCGTTCCCGATGGCGCCGCCGCGCTGTAGGAGCGGCGCAAGCCGCGAAGCCAGGAGATTTCCAGATCACCCGGTATTGCGGTCGCGGATATGGCGCCAGCTTCGCGGCTTACGCCGCTCCTACAACTGCATTTGTTAGTCGTGCGGCAGCAGTATCGCCACGCATAGGCCGCCGTCCTTGCGGTTCTGCAGCGAGATGCGGCCGCCGTGTGCTTCGATGATCTCGCGGGTCAAGGCCAGGCCCAGGCCGGTGCCGTTGCGCTTGGTCGAATAGAACGGCATCAAAGCGTTCTGCAGCACGGCTTCGTTCATGCCGCTGCCGCGATCCAGTACTTCGATGCGCAGCCAGTTCGGCAGCCGCGCGATACGTACTTCCACCGATTCATCTGCCGCGCCGTTGTCGGCGCCGGCTTCGTGGGCGTTCTTCAGCAGGTTCAACATTGCCTGCGAGAACTGCGATTGATCCAGGCGGCTGTATTGCTCATCCACCAACGGTGCCATGCGGAAGCTGATCTGCTGCTGCAGTCCCTGCAGGAACTGGCTCCAGGCAACGGTCTGCAACTGCGGCTGCGGTAGTTTGGCAAAGCGCGCATAGCCACGGATGAATCCTTCCAGGTGGCGCGCGCGTTCCTCGACGGTGCCGAAGATGTCCTCGAGCCGCTCATGGCGACCACGCCGCACCAGCTCCGCACCGGAATGCGCCAGCGAGGCAATCGGTGCCAGCGAGTTGTTCAGCTCATGGCTGATCACCCGGATCACCTTCTTCCAGGTCTGCACTTCCTGACGGCGCAGCTCGGCGGTCAGTAGGCGCAGCAACAGCAGTTCGTGCGGACGCCCATTCAAATGGAAGGCGCGCCGCGACAGGTGATAGATCTGCTCGTCATCATCGTCGTCTTCGGCCGCATCCGGGTCACGCACCGCAAACAGGCTGTCGCCGCCGCGGGCGATGGCGTTGCGCAGTTCGATCGGCATGTTTTCCAACAGCTCATGCATGCGCTGGCCTTCCAGCTTCCAACCACCATGCAGCAGCTTGCGCGCGGCGGTGTTGGAGAAGGTCACGCGTTGCACACCATCGCCGCCGTCGGTGAGCAGCAGCATCGCCACCGGCGTGTTCTGCACCATGGTGTCCAGCAGAAGTTCGCGCTGCACCAGTGATTGCCGCTGTTCGCGCAGCACATCGCCCAGCTCGGCATGGGCCTGCACCAGCTGTGCGAACTCATCGTTGCCGCGCCAGTGCACGCCAAAGTTGAACTCGCCATCGCGATAGCTGCTGGTGGTGCCCGCCAGCGCCCGCAGCAGCGAGCGGATCGGTGCGGTGGCGCGCCGCAACGCCCACCACATCAGCGCAAGCAGGACGACCGTGGACACACCCGCCACCACCCAGCCACGGTCCATCCAATACGCCAGGAACCACGGCAAGGCCGCTGCCAGGGCCAGCACCGGCAGCAGCCGCAGAAACAGGGTGAAGGTGAAGGAGCGCGTTTTCACTTGGATGTACTCACTCGCGCGGGATGCCGTGGCGATCCATGCGCCGGTACAGTGCCTGCCGGCTCAGCCCCAGCTCGGCGGCTGCCTGGGCGATGACGCCGCCGGCCCGTTCCAGTGCAGTGACGATGTGCGCGCGATCGGGTTCATCCGCGGGCGCGGTGGAACGCGCCGGTGCACGTGGCAGGTTCAGGTCGGCAACTTCGATGCGCGGGCCTTGTGCGAGCAGGGCGGCGCGTTGGATCACGTTGCGCAGTTCGCGCACATTGCCTGGCCAGTTGTGGCGTTGCAGGGCCTGCAGGGCGGGCGCGGACAGCGGCTTGCCGTCGGCGAGGAAGTACTGTGCCAGCGGCAGGATGTCCTCGCGGCGCTCGGCCAGCGCCGGCAGGCTCAGTTCGACGGTGTTGAGCCGGTAATACAGATCTTCGCGGAAGCTGCCGGCGCGGATCATCGCCGGCAGGTCGGCATTGGTGGCGCTGACCACGCGCACTTTCACCTGTCGCTCGCGATTGGAGCCCAGCCGTTCAAAGCGACCGGTTTCCAGCACCCGCAGCAGTTTCATCTGCCCGGTCAGCGACAGGTTGCCTATTTCATCAAGGAACAAGGTGCCGCCGTCGGCTGCCTCGAACTTGCCTTCGCGTGCCTTGTTGGCGCCGGTATAGGCGCCGGCCTCGGTGCCGAACAGTTCGGCTTCGATCAGCTCGGACGGAATGGCACCGCAGTTGAGTGCGACGAACGGCCCTTTGCTGTGCGCCGAGTTGGCCTGGATGATTTCGGCGATCTTCTCCTTGCCGGCGCCGTTCGGGCCGGTGATCAGTACCGGCAATTCCGAGCGCGCGACCTGGCAGGCCAGGGCGATGATGCGCTCGCTGGAAGGGTCGGCGAACACCAGCCCGCGCAGATCGTAGCGATCATGCAGCGCTTTTTGCTGGCGCTGCTCGCGGGCGCGGCGGCGGGCCAGCTCGCGGCGCGCTTCGGCCAGTTCCAACAGGTTGTTGACGGTGGTCAGCAGGCGGCCGTCATCCCAGGGCTTGGCCAGGTAGTCGGCGGCACCGGCCTTGACCAGCTCCACGGCACTGTCCAGGTGCGTCCAGGCGGTTAGCAGGATCACCGGCAGGTCAGGGTGGGCCTGGCGGATGCGCCGGAACAGATCCTGGCCTTCTTCGCCGGAGGTGGTGTCGGCAGTGAAGTTCATGTCCTGCAGGACCAGATCAAACTCGTGCTCGGCCAGCATCGCCAGCCCTTGCTCCGGCGAACTGGCGTGGCGGGTGTCGATGTCGTGCAGGGAAAACAGCACGTCCAGTGCAGTGGCCACGGCAGCGTTGTCGTCGATGATCAGGATCTGTGGCATGAGTTGTCGCAGAGGAAGATGAAGGGGCGGCGGCAGTGTGCTGCAGTCAGCACCTTACACGCTGCGCGTCGCGCTGGCAGGCGGCAGCTGCGCGGCACGCCGCGCAGGCGCGGCCACCGCCAGCTGGCCGAGCAGCAGCATCAGGCCACCGGCGACCAGCAGGTAGGCCCACGGCAGCCGCGGAAGTTCGTAATGCTGCATCAGCCATTGGTTGATCACCAGTGCCAGCAGCAGTCCTATCGCCAGGCCGGCGGTGGTCAGTAGCAGGTTTTCCGCGAGGAAGTGGCGCATCACCTGCATGCGGGTTGCGCCCAGTGCGCGGCGGATGCCGATCTGGCGGGTGCGCTGCTGTATCCAGTAGCCGCTGAGGCTGGCGATGCCGATCAAGGTGATGGTCGCCACCACCAGGTTCACCGTAAGCAGCAACCACACGGCGGCACGGCGGTTGCGCAGGCCGTTGCTGCGCAGCTGCTCGTAGCTGGATACGACCGGGTTGAAGCTCTTGGCCATCTGCCCGGCGTAGGTGGTCTGCAATACGGCAGGCACGGCCTTGATCACCGCCTCGCGCTGAGCGGCATCGGCGCGCACCACGAAACTGAGCAGGGGCAGGCCGGCGGGACGTTGTGGCAGCAGAATGGCGTACTCGGCCTTGCCATCGTCCAGCTCGCTGAGTTGGTAACGCAGTAGGTGCGCCACTACACCGACCACCACGTAGTGGCTGTCGCCGTCGCCGGAAGTCAACGCCTGGCCGACCGGGTTGCCCTCGAACAGCGTCCTGCCCAGCGCTTCGGTGATGATGATGGGCGTGGTGGTGGCGTTGCCGCCATCGCCCAGCTGCAGGTCGCGGTACTCGTTGTCGAGGAAGTCGCGGCCGCGGCTGAGCTGTAGGCCGAGGGTGTCGATCAGCCGGTTGCCGATGAAGCCGCTGGCTTGCACGGTGGGGCCAGCGGCTGATTTGAGGTCGTAGACCATGGTCAAGGTCTCGCGCATGGGCGCTCCGACCACGGCGGTTGCGCGTTGTACGCCGGGGATGCGCGCCAGTGCATCGGCACCGGTGCTGCCTTGTACCGCCGTCCAGTTGCCATCCGGGCGCACCACCTGGTCGATGATGATGACTTCCTGGTCGGCGATGCCATCGTCGATCAACAGCGGCCCGGCCTGCTGGGCAAGCAGGAACAGGGTATTGCACAGGATCGCGCAGGCCACGGTGATCTGCAGCACGATCAACCATGGCATCAGTGGCTGGCGACGCATCGAGGAGAGCAGCGGATTCATGCGGTAGCCTTGTTCAAAGGGTTTTGACCTGCAGTGCCGGTTCCTGGCGTGCGGCGCGTATCGCCGGCAACAGCCCAACCACTACGCCGGTCGCCAGTGCCATCAGCAGCAAGCCGATGAACAGGCCTGGGCTCAGCCGTGCCAGCGATGAGTAGGCCTCGCCTTGTTGGCGCATCAGCCACAGGCCGGTCAGCGTCAACGGCAGCGCCAATAATCCCCCCAGCAGACCAGCCAGGGTGGATTCGACCAGACAGGTGGCGATGATTGCGCGGCGTGGCGCGCCCAGTACACGGCGCACGCCGTGCTCGCCGGCGCGGCGCAGGAAGCGCGCTGCCAGCAGCCCGGCGACGTTGACCAGGCACAACACCAGCAGGCCCACCGCCAGCCACAGATTCAATCGCACGCTGTCCGGTACCACGCGGTTGAAGTGTAACCACTGCGCCATCGATTGCAGGCGGGTGCTGGGTGCACGCGCGAAGATGCCGGAGGAATGGCGCTCGGCAGCAAAGCCTTGCAGGCTTTGCGCGTAGCTGTCGCGTTGCTCATCGTCCTTCAGCTCGGCCCACAGCACCAGCCAGCGGCACTGCTGGGTATCGATCTGATCGAAGCGGAAGCCGCCAAAGCCATTGTCATCGCAGATGCGGGTGCTGGTGATCTCGGCACCGGACCCCAGTACTGCTTCGGCCGGAGCGAACACCTCGTCACCATCGCCTTCCCAGCCCGCGTTATTGGAGGGCAGGAAGTGCGGGCGCGGCCGAGGTGCCCAGCGCTCGCTGATGCCGATGACGCGGAAGTTGTGTTTTCCCAGCCGAATCTCCGCGCCGGTACCGTCTTCGCGCCCCAGCAGGTGTTGGCTGAGCGCGCGGCTGATCACCACCACGGGGGTTCGCGCTGCTTCTTCCTCTGCGGTCCAGAAGCGCCCATGCCGCAATGGCACGCTGAACACAGGCAGCATCGGCCCGATAGCCAACGTTGCCGAGACGTTCTTGTTGAGCGTGCCGTCGGTGCTGCTGACGGTGAGCGGGGAACTCAGTAATGCCACCTGCTGAATATCCGGACGCAGCTGACGCATCGCCTGCACGTCGGCCAGTTTCCATAGCGGCGGCACTGGCGAGCCATCGCCGTAGCTATCGCTCTCGCCGCTTTTGGGGGCCTGGCGTGAATCCGCCCAGGCCAGGTGCAGGTTCTGGCTGATGCCGGGCAGGGGATCGGCGGCCAGCACCGACAGCAGGGTCAGCATGGTCATCACCGAGGCCAGGCCCAAGGCGAGGGTGAGGACTACCAGGGCCATCGTCCGTGGGTGGCGGATGCAACCACGCAGGCCGGTTTCCAATGTGTAGTTCATGCAGCAGGCTCGGTTGCCGCGCGGTGCGCGTAACTCAGTACGCGGGTGGCCTGCCATTGGCCATCGCGCAGGCGCCAGACGATGACGAAGTCGGCCAGTCCATCGCAGTGCTCACCCTTGAGGTCGCAGAAACGGTGCTGGCCACGGGCAATCGCACCAAAATCCTTGATCGGGAATACCTCCAGCGTGCCCGGCAGCAGCTGCCGGGTGTAATTGCCACAGGCATTCTTGCGGGTATTGGCCAGCATCGTCTCACGCGTCCAGGTGACACCACCGCTGTCGTGATAGAACTCCACCGCCGGGTCGAAGTAGCTGGCGTGCTTTTCAAACTGGGCCGGATCGCTGCAATGGTTGAAGCTGTCGAACATGCCGTGGTCGAGCGCGGCAATGGTGTCGTGCAGGCTGCCGCTGGCAGTATCGGCAGCCTGTGCCAACGGACTGATGGAGAGGGTAAGCGCGAACAGTGTTGCCAGCGTTTTCATTTGCGTGGAGTCCTGATGGGTGCGAACAGCGGGATCAAAGGCTACGGGTGGCTACCGCCGGCGGAATGCTGGCCGCGCGACGGGCAGGGCCGAGCACGGCCAATTGGCCCAGCAGCCACAACACGATCGCGCTTGCTGGCAGGTAATAAAGCGGCAGCCGTGGCAGCTCATAGCGGTTCATGAGCAGCATGTTCAGCGCATAGGCGAGCAGCAGGCCGAGCACGATGCCGGCGCTGCTCAACAGGAAGTTCTCCAGCTGGAAGTAGCGCAGGATGTGGCGGCGGGTTGCGCCCAGGGCGCGGCGTATGCCGATCTGACGGGTGCGCTGCTGGACCCAGAAACTGGCCTGGCCGATGATGCCGAAGGCGGTTACCGCCAGTAGTGCGGCGCAGACGCTGACCAGCAGCCAGATCACCGCACGGTCACGTTGATGGAAGTCGCTGCGCATCTGTTCCAGCGTATCCTGCTGCTCGATGATCCGGTTGGGGTCTTGCTGGTTGAGTGCGGTGGTGGCCGCCTTGAGCACGCTCTGGCGTTGTTCGGGTGTGGTGCGCAGCGCATAGGCGCCATTGGAGACGCGGATGGGAAAGATCACCGAATCGTAGCGATTGGCAAAGGTGCCGCCTTCACCAGGCGCCATCAGATCCTTGACCACGCCGACGACGGTGGACGGCGGCTGCTCCTCGCCCCAGATGTAGACGCGTTTGCCGATGGGGCTGTCACCGGGGAACAAGCGCTGCGCCAGTGTTTTGCCGAGCAGGATGGATGGCACGGTGGGGCCGATCTTGTTGGGGTCGAAGGCGCTGTTCTCGATGTACTCATCGGGCAGGAAGCTGCGTCCTTCCACCACTTGCAGGCCATAGGTCTGCAGCAGATGGCCGTCATCCATGTAGATCGAGGCGTGCGCGGTTGGGCGGGTCTGGCCAGCCTGCAGGCGGATGTCCGAACCCCAGACATTGCCGCCGTATGGAATCTGATTGACGCTGCTGGCCGCCTTTACCCCCGGCAGCACAGTCAGCGCCTGCACATCCTGCTGGCGCAGCGCATCGGAGTTGACGTCCGGCAGCAGGCTGCTGGTGGCCAGGTAGACCAGTTCGTCGTCGACAACCCCGCTTTGGGTGCGCAGTTCGTTGACGCGGTTGCTGATGATGAACACCGCATTGCAGATGATGGCGCAGCTCAGCGCGATCTCCAGCACCAGCAACAGGCTGGCGGTCTTGTGTCGCATCAGTTGGTTGAAGATGGGTAGCAGATCCATGGTCAAGACCGTGAGCAGCAGAGGGGAATGCAAAGACGCGATCAGGTGGGCGGCCAGGCTATTGGCTCTTCAGTTGCAGGGCTGGCGGTACCTGCATGGCCCGCCACGCGGGCAACAGGCCGGCGACCACGCTGACCGCCACGGCCAGCACAAAGGTCAACCACAGCGTGGTGATGTCCATGTGTGCCAGCTTGGCGTACTCATCGGGTTGCTGGCGGATCAGCCACAGGCCGAACGCAGCGAAGCCCAGCCCCAGTCCGCCACCGACCAGACCGATGACCCCGGCTTCGGTCAGGCATTGCTTGAATATGTCCAGCCGCGAGGCACCCAGGGAGCGGCGCACGCCTATTTCGCCACTGCGGCGCAGAAACTTGGCCAGCAGCAGGCTGACCGTATTGATCATGCATACCAGCAGGAAGCCGAAGGCCAGCCACATCTGCAGGCGCACGTCGTTGGGCACGATGCGGTTGAAGTCCAGCCAACCCATGACATCGTGCAGCCGCACATTGGTCGGGCGCTCGAAGCGGCCGTTGGCGCGCTGGGTGTCCGAGTAATCGGCCAGGTACTTCAGGTAGTCGCGTGCTTTTTCAGGCGAGTCCAACTCCACCCAATACTGCAGCCATGCACAGGGGGCGGTGAGCCCATAGTTGCCTTCGTCACCACTGCCGGCACCCCAGCATTGCACGTTGCCCTGGGTATCCAGCTTCAACGCGCGGGAGGTGGAGAAGGGCAGCAGCACCTGTTCGTCACCGCCGTAGCGTTGACTGGTCAGGTCATAGAAACGCGGCGTTGGCGCGAAGTCGCCAAGCAAGCCGATGATGCGGAATGTGCCTTGTGGCAGATGCAGCTCCTTGCCGATCGGTTCGGCGCTGCCAAACAGCCGGCCGGCCAGCTTGCGGTCGATGACTGCAACCAGGGCGCGTGCTTCGTCATCGGCCGCATGCCAGGCGTTGCCGGCGGCCAGTGGTACGTCGAACATCGGGAAGAAGTCGGCCGAGGTGTAGCGTGCCCTGATCCGGAATGGCTGCGCGGCATTGCCGGCAGGCATCACCGTCACCGAGCCGGCGCTCATCGCCGCCTGCCGATCGCCGTGCTTCTGCCGCAGCAGTTCTTCGGCATCGTAGCGGCTCATCTGCAGCAGGGGATCCTTGTCCAGGGTGGCATCCTTGCCAAGACTGCGTGGCTCCAGCTGCGGATAGAACAGGCGTGCGCTCTTGCCGGGGATGGGGTCGCCGGACAGCACGAAGTACAGCCCCAGCGTGGTCATCGTCGCACCGATGCCCACGGCAATGGTGAGCACCATCAAGGTGGTCAATACCTTGTTGCGGGCAAAGCTGCGCAACGCCAGTTGCAGGTAGTAGCCAAACATTCCATCTCCTCCTTGAGGCGCCGGATCAGGTGCTGCGCGTTGCTACCGCCGGCGGGATCGAGGCGGCCTTGCGGGCCGGGCCGAACACCGCGATCTGGCCGAGCAGCCACAGCAGTACCGCGCCTACCGGCAGGTACATCAGCGGCAGCCGCGGCAGCTCGTAGCGTCCCATCAGCCACTGGTTGAGCATGTAAGCCAGCAACATGCCGACCACGATGCCGATGCCGGCCAGCAGGAAGTTCTCGGTCTGGAAGTAGCGCAGGATCTGTGCGCGGGTAGCACCCAGGGCGCGACGGATGCCGATCTGCTTGGTGCGCTGCTGCACCCAGAAGCTGGCCAGGCCGATGATGCCCAGTGCGGTCACCAGCAACAGCAGGCCGCTGACGATCAACAGCAGGCCGATCATGTCGCGGTCATCGGCGAAGTACTTGGCGCGCTTCTCATCGACGGTCTGCTTGCTCCACACCAGACGATTCGGGTCGTTCTTGTCCAGCGTTGCCAGTGCCTGTTTCAGCACTTCATCGCGGCGTGCCGGGTCGGTTACGCGGATGACGAAACGGCCGCCATTGGCGTAGTTCATGCGGACAGGGAACAGTAGCGAGTACGTGCGATTGTTATTCTGATTGTTTGGCCGCAGCAGGGTCTGCACCACACCAACGACAGTGACCGGAATGTTGGCCATGTACAGGGTCTTGCCGACCGCAGCGCCGTCCGGGAACAGTTGCTTAGCCATCGGCTCGCTGAGGATCACCGACAAACGGACAGATTCGAGATTCTGTTCTTTCTCGAGTTTGTCGTTGCTCATGTACTCGTCGGCATTGAAGTCACGCCCAGCGATCAACTTCAAGCCCAGGGTCTTGAGGGTGTTCTCGCCGATTGTGTACTGGGCGCCATTGACCGACTGTGCTTCGGGTTCCGGGCTGGCAGCCAACGAGGTGTTCCAGGAGCCGCCCTGGAACGGCAGCTGGTTGATGATGGCGACGTTCTCCACGCCGGGGATGGCGCGCAGGGTAGCGATGTCCTCAGCCGTGCGGGCGTCACCGTCCACCTGCTTGCCAATGCCGCTGAGGCCGATTTCGATCAGCTTGTTTTCGTCGATGCCGCTGGTCTGCTGCATGTTGTCGATGCGCTGGGAAACGATGAACAGCGCGTTGCAGATGATGGCGCAGCTCAGCGCGATCTCCAGCACGATCAGTGCGGCGGCGGTCTTGTGCCGCGACAGCGTGGAGAGGATGGGGCGGATTTCCATGAGGTTTCTCCGGGGAAGCGTGGAGCTGGGAATAGGGTTTGGTTGGGAGAGGCGAGGGCGACTGCCAAAGCACCCCTCCCCAGCCCTCCCCTGCGCTTTGCGCAAGGGAGGGGGTAATCGCGTTACTGGCTCTTGAGCTGCAGTGCCGGGGCGACCTGCATGGCGCGCCAGGCGGGCAGGATGCCGGCGAGCATGCTGGCGAACACCGCCAGGGCGAAGGTGATCAACAGCATCGAGCCGTCCAGGTGCGCAAGCGATGCGTATTCGGCCGGGCGCTGGCGCACTGCCCACAATCCGAACAGGGCAAACACCAAGCCAAGCAGACCACCGGCCAGACCAATCGTGCCGGCCTCGATCAGGCACTGCTTGAAGATTTCCGCACGGCTGGCACCCAAGGCGCGGCGCACACCGATCTCACCGCTGCGGCGCAGGAACTTGGCCAGCAGCAGGCCGACGGTATTGACCAGGCACACCAGCAGGAAGCCGAAGGCCAGCCACATCTGCAGGCGCACGTCGCCCGGCACCGCGTTGCGGTATTCCATCAGGTCCATGACATCGCGCACGCGGGTATTGGCCGGACGCTCGAAACGACCGGCAGCACGCTGGTTCTCGGAGTAGTTGTCCAGGTAGCCCTTGAAGTTTTTGGCATCGCCCGGCGAATTCAACTCCACCCAGTACTGGACCCAGGCGCAGGGCACGTTCAAGGCCATTGCGTCGTTGACGATCTCGCGGCCGAAGCAGTTCATGCTGCCGTTGCGGTCCAGCTTGAGTTCCAACGAGGTGCTGAACGGCAGGAACACGTCTTCTTCGGAATCGAACTTGCCCGAGTACAGGTCGTAGAACTTTGGTGCTGGCTTCCATGCTTTGAGCACGCCGACAATGCGCATTGCATGGCCTTCCACCAGTACTTCCTTGCCGACGCTGTTTGCTCCCTTGAACAATTTGTCATTCAGGGTCTTGCTGATCACCGCTACGCGGCTGCGGCCCTGGTCTTCATCGCTGCTCCAGCCCTGGCCGAACGCAAACGGCGTATCGAACATCGGGAAGAAGTCAGCCGAGGTGTAGCGCATGCTGATGCTGAAGGGCTTGAGTGCATCCACCCGCGGATCGACGATGCCACCGCCGCCGGTCATCAATGCCTGGCGCGGCGCTTTCTTCTGGCTCAGCAGGGTTTCCGCATCGAAGCGGGTCAGCTGCATCTCCGGCTCTTCGCCGGGCTTGTAGCCTTCGCGCATGCCCGGGTCCAGCTGCACATAGAACAGGCGGTCACTCTTTTGCGGAATCGGGTCGCCGGACAGCACCTTGAACACCGTCAAGGTGGTCATCGCCGCACCGATGCCGAGCGCGATGGCCAGCACCATCAGGGCGGTCAGGATCTTGTTGCGGCCGAAGCTGCGCAGCGCAAGTTTGAAGTAGTAACTGAACATGGACGATCCTTGGCAGCTCAGACGCTGCGGGTGGCGACGATGGGTGGAATGGAGGCAGCGCGCAGGGCCGGGCCGATGACGGCAGCCTGGCCCAGCAACCACAGCAGTACGGCGCCCAGCGGCAGGTAATACAGCGGCAGCCGGGGGATTTCGAAGTAATGCATCAACAACTGGTTGCCGGCGTAGGCCAGCAGCATGCCCAGCGCGATGCCGGCGGTGGTCAGCAGCAGGTTTTCGGTCTGGAAGTAGCTGATGATCTGGCGGCGGGTTGCACCCAGTGCGCGGCGTACACCGATTTGCTTGGTGCGTTGCTGCACCCAGAAACTGGCCAGGCCAATGATGCCCAGCGCGGTGACCAGCAACATGACCAGGCAGATGCCCAGCAGCAGGCGGGTCATGCTGCGGTCCTGCTGGAAGTAGATTTCGCGCAACTGCTGCAGCGGCTTGCTGTAGTCAGCGGAGATGATCGCTTCCGGCGTGACCTTGGGGGCGGCGGCGACGGCGTCGCTGACGATACGTTGCAGATCACGTGGATTGGCACGCACAACATAGGTGCCGGCCTGCGAATCTGTGGTCACCGGCACGATCACCGACCACTCCATGCCGGCCAGGCCGTTTTCGCTGCGGCCCGGGTCGGGGCGTGAGAAATGTGCCAGTACGCCAGCAACGGTGAGCTGGTAGTCGCCCATCCACAGCTGCTTGCCCAGCGGGTCCTGGCCCGGCCAAAGATGCTTGGCAAATGCCTGGGTGATCCAGACCTGGGCGTGCGCGGGCAGGAAGTTCTCCACCCGCTGGTAGTCGGCGTCACTGAACATGCGGCCCTGCACCGGCTTCAACTGCAACGTATCGATTGCGCCTGCATCCATCGTGTAGAAATGCGGCACACCGCCGTGGTGCTTGCCCTCCGGATCCAGTGAGACGCCGGCGGTGCCGGCGCGTTGACCGAACGGCACGGCATTGAGGACGCCCACGGCCTGCACGCCGGCTTGGCTGCGCAGCTGCTGCAACCAGCGGCTGTTGATATCCACCTCGCTGCAGGATTCACAGTCGAGTAAGCTGAGTGTTGCGATGGAGGCCTCATCGACGCCGCTGATCATGCCGATCAGCTCCATCCGCGAGGCGGCCAGGAACAGCGCATTGCACAGCACCGCACAGGCCAGCGCGATTTCCAGCACGATCAGGCTGGCGGCGATGCGATGCCGCGACAGGGTGGCGATGATGGGTTTGATGTCCAGGGTCATGGCTTACAGGGCCTTGATCTGCAGGGCCGGATCGATGCGGGCGGCGCGCAGCGCCGGCAGCAGTCCAGCGATGACGGTGGTCGCCACGGCGGTGGCGAAGGTGAGCAGCAGCATGGTCATGTCCAGCTGCACCATGTCGGCGTAGGCCAGCGGCTGCTGGCGGATGCTCCACAACCCGACCAGGGTGAACAGCAGGCCGAGCACGGCACCGCCAACGCCGATCAGCGCCGCCTCGATCAGGCATTGCTGGAACACCATCGCGCGGGTCGCACCCAGCGCACGCAGCACACCGATCTCGCCGGTACGGCGCAGGAACTTGGCCAGCAACAGGCCGACGGTGTTGAACAGGCAGATCACCAGGAAGGCGATGGCCACCCAGGCCTGCAGCTTCACATCACGCGGCACCACACCGTTGTAATCCATCCATTCCATCAGGCTGCGCAGCCGCGCCAGCTCCGGCTGGCTGATACGGCCGAGCTGCTGTTGCTGCTGTACATAGGCCTGCAGGTGCTGCTGGTAGGCGGCGACCTTGGCGGGGCTGTCCAACTGCACCCACAACTGCAGCCACACGCAGTCGGTGTTCTCCAGGTGGCCCGGCTGCTCGGGCAGGGTGTTGCAGGTGAACTGCTGGAAGTTGCCGGCGTTGATCTGCAGGCCGGTGAAGAACGGCACCATCACCTCTTCGACCGGACGGTAATAGTCGGCGGTGTCGCCCTGTGCAAAGCGGCCACCGGCCACGGTGTAGAACAGCGGCGATGGGCGCCACGGCTTGAGCACGCCGATGATGCGGACTTCGCTGTCGCGGATGCGCAGCATCTGGCCGGTGCTGTCCTTGCCGCCGAACAGGCGCTGGTTCAATTCCGAGGAGATCACCGCCACGCGGGCACGGCGTTGATCATCCTCGGCCGACCAGCCGGCACCGTAGGCCATCGGCACCTGAAACATCGGGAAAAAATCGGCGGTGGTGGACAGCATCGTGGTCATCATCGCCGGCCCTTGGCTAGCCGGCGCGGATAACTTGACGGGGCTGTCCACCACCAAAGCCTTGCGGTCGGCCGGACCATCACGCCACAGGTCCGTCGCCGAGGTGTAGTCGAGCATGTCCAGCGGTTCACGGCTGGCGCGTTCGCCACGCGGCGATGCATCCACCTGCGGGTAGTAGATCTGCGCGCTGCGCCCGGGCAGGGGATCGCCCGAGAGCAGGTGCTTCACTGTCAGCGTGGTCATCGACGCACCAATGCCCATTGCAATGGACAGCACCATCAGTGCGGTCAGCACGGGGGTGCGGCGCAGACTGCGCAGGCCTTGGCGGAGGTGATAGGCGAACAGCGACATGGGTGGCTCAGCCCTGGTTGTCGGCAACAGCGGCGATACGGGCGGCGTGGGCCAGCACCGGCTCGCGGATCAGGTCGGTGGCCTGGCCATCGACGATGTGCACGTTGCGCTGGGCGCGTGCAGCCAGTTCCGGATCATGGGTCACCATGACGATGGTGGTGCCCTGGCTGTTGATCTCTTCCAGCAGCTCCATCACGCCGCGTGCCATCTGCGTATCCAGGTTGCCGGTAGGTTCGTCGGCCAGCAGCAGGCGCGGGCTGCCAGCCAGGGCGCGGGCGATGGCGGCGCGCTGCTGCTGACCGCCGGACAGTTCGGCCGGGTAGTGCTTCATGCGCGAGCCCAGGCCGACATCGCTCAGGGCTTTTTCAATGCGCTGCTTGCGCTCGGCCGAGGGCATGCCGCGGTAACGCAGCGGCACATCGACGTTGTCGAACAGGTTGAGGTCGGGGATCAGGTTGAAGCCCTGGAAGATGAAGCCGATCTTCTGGTTGCGCAGGCGCGAGCGGGCGTCGTCGCCGAGATGGCTGACGTCCTGCCCATCGAGCAGGTATTGGCCGCTGGTGAAGGTTTCCAGCAGGCCGGCGATGTTGAGGAAGGTGGTCTTGCCCGAGCCGGAGGGGCCGGTGACCGCGACGAACTCGCCTTCGCGCACATGCAGGTCCAGCGAACGCAGCGCATGGGTTTCAACCTGTTCGGTACGGAAGACCTTGGAGACGGATTGCATCTGGAGCATGGGTTTTCCTTTCAGCGACGGGGAATGTGGAGCGGGCAATAGCGTGGGACGGGGTGGATGGGAGTGCTGGAGCGGTGATGCGGAAAACAGCGGGCGGGCGTCGTTGCGTACAGCGTGCAGGTCAGGGCTCACGACAACCCGGGCACCTGCAGCTGCGTTCAATCCCGACGCCCGACCCCCGCCTTCAGTTGATGGAGACGCGTTCGTTGTCGCCGAACAGGTCGGCACCGGAGACAACGATCTTTTCGCCCGGCTGCAGGCCGGAGACGATTTCCACTTCGCCCAGGCTGCTGACGCCGGTCTGGATCGGGCGACGCACCGCGGTGCCACCGCTGACCACATAGGCGTAGCGGCCGCCGGATTGTTCGATGAACGGGCCGCGCTCGACCTTGAGCACGTTGTTGCGGGTATCCAGCAGGATGCGAGCGCTCATGCGCTGGCTCTGGCGCAGGCCGGGCGGCTGCTTGTCGGAGAAGCGCAGGCGGGCGACGACTTCACCGTTCACCACTTCCGGCGACACCGCGGCGATTTCGCCCGGGAACGGTTGGCCCGAACCGCTGGTGAGCTGGGCCGGCATGCCGATCGCCAGATCACGCGCGAAGCTTTCCGGTACCTTGATTTCAATCTCGAAGCGCGACAGGTCAACCACGCCCAGGATCGGTGCGTTGGTGGCGACCTGGGTGTGCTGGGTGGCCTGTACCTGGCCAACCTGGCCATCGAACGGTGCGCGCAGGGTCAGTGCGTCGACCTGGCGCTTTACCTCGGCGACCACGGCTTCCTGGCGGTCGGCGAGCAGGCGCTTGTTGCGGGCATCCAGGGTCGCGCCCTGGCTCTGCAGGCTGGCGTCCTGATGGGCGTGCTGCAGTTCGATATCGGCCTTCTTCAGTTCGTCCTGGGCCTTGGCCAGATCCACCTGTGGCACCGCGCCGCCGTCGTAACCGCGCTGGTAACGGTCCAGATCGCGCTGGGCGGCGGTACGCAGCAGGCCGGCCTGGTCGGACAGTTTGGCGCCGGTGGCGCGGGCGAGGACGGCATCCAGCGCGGCGCGGCTGGCTTCGGCCTCCAGGCCGGCCAGGGTGGCCTGCTCCTGGGCCAGCTTGCTGCGCAGTTCCGGGCTGTCGATCACTGCCAGCTCCTGGCCCTGCTTGACCACGTCACCGGCGACGACCTTCAGGGTCACCGTGCCGGAGGAGATGGCGTACAGCACAGGGCTGTTGGCGGCGATGACGCGGCCATCGGCGGCGATGTCACGGACCAGGTCGCCGCGGCTGACCTCGGCCACGCGCAGGCGGTCGCCATCGAACGAACGGCTGGCGCCTAGCCAGTTGCTGATCACATAGCCGATGCCGATCACCACCGCTGCGGTGGCGACGGCCGGCCACAGCCAACGGCGCCAGACGGGTTGTGGGCGCTGGGTGCTTACCTGGTCCTGGGCGGAGGTGTCGCGGATCATCGTCGGCTTCGCTGCTGGGGTTGGTATCTATTAAGCAGGTCGCGTGCCAACTCCAACTGTTTGAATCTATTTGGAAAATATTCAGTGTTGTGAGTGTCCGGGTGTCCGCGGACGCTTGCGCGGACAGTGTCCGGGCGCCGATGTCCCGGCATGTCCACTGGTTGTCTGATCCAGCTGACTTAGAATGTCCGTTCGTAAACACGAATGGATAGGCTATGTGCGGGATTGTGGGAGCGATCGCGGATCGCGATGTGGTTCCGGTACTGATTGAAGGGCTCAAGCGGCTGGAATACCGCGGCTACGATTCCTCCGGCATTGCGGTGCTGGATGGTGAGCACATCCGGCGCGTGCGCCGCACCGGCCGGGTCGCGGAAATGGAAGGCGCGGCCACTGCCGAACAGTTCCATTCAGTGCTGGGCATCGGCCACACCCGCTGGGCCACCCATGGTGGCGTCACCGAATCCAATGCCCATCCGCACATCAGCCAGGGTGTGGCGCTGGTGCACAACGGCATCATCGAGAACCACGAAGAGCAGCGCGAGAAGCTGCTCGCGCTGGGCTATGTGTTCGAGTCGCAGACCGATACCGAGGTGATCGCGCACCTGATCCACCATCACCTCAAGGCCGATCACGACGACCTGCTCGGTGCCCTGCAACGCACGGTCAAGGAGTTGACCGGTGCTTACGCACTGGCGGTGATCAGCCAGAACGAGCCCGAGCGCATGGTGGTGGCACGCATGGGCTGCCCGCTGCTGGTTGGGCTGGGTGAGGGCGAGAACTTCGTCGCCTCGGATGTGTCGGCGATCCTGCAGGCCACCCGCCGGGTGATGTTCCTGGAAGAAGGCGATACCGCCGAGCTGACCCGTCACGGCGTGCGTGTATTTGATGCCGACAACGCCCCGGCGCAGCGCGAGCAGCGCATGTCGGACGTATCGTTGGCCTCGCTGGAACTGGGCCCGTACCGTCACTTCATGCAGAAGGAAATCCACGAACAGCCGCGCGCGCTGGCCGACACCGTCGAGGCCGCGATTGATGCCGGTGGTTTCCCGGCAACCTTGTTCGGCAAGAATGCCGAAGCGGTGTTCAAGGACATCGAGGGCGTGCAGATCCTGGCCTGCGGCACCAGCTACTACGCTGGCCTGACCGCGCGCTATTGGATCGAAGCCATCTCCGGCCTGCCGTGCAGCGTGGAGATCGCCAGCGAGTACCGCTATCGCGCCGCCTATGCCAATCCCAAGCACCTGATCGTCACCATCTCCCAGTCCGGCGAAACCCTGGACACGATGGAGGCGCTCAAGTACGCCAAGTCGCTGGGCCACAAGCACACGCTGTCGATCTGCAACGTGCCCGAGAGCGCCATTCCGCGCGCCAGCGAACTGGTCTGCTACACCCGTGCCGGCGCCGAGATCGGTGTCGCCTCGACCAAGGCGTTCACCACCCAACTGGCCGCGCTGTTCCAGCTGACCGTGGTGCTGGGCAAGCTGCATGGCAAGGTCGATGCCGAGCAGGAGAGTGGCTACCTGGAACAGCTGCGGCATCTGCCGGGCAGCGTGCAGCATGCACTGAACCTGGAGCCGCAGATCATCGCCTGGGCCGAGCGCTTCGCCGGCAAGTCCAACGCGTTGTTCCTGGGCCGTGGCCTGCATTACCCGATTGCCCTGGAAGGCGCGCTCAAGCTCAAGGAAATTTCCTATATCCACGCCGAGGCCTATCCGGCCGGTGAGCTCAAGCACGGTCCGCTGGCGCTGGTGGATGCGGAGATGCCGGTGGTGGTAATCGCCCCCAACGACAGCCTGTTGGAGAAGGTGAAGTCCAACATGCAGGAAGTGCGTGCGCGCGGCGGCGAGCTGTTCGTGTTCACCGACCAGGACAGCAACTTCACTGCCTCCGACGGCGTACACGTGATCCGCACCCCGCGCCATGCCGGCGTGCTCAGCCCCATCGTGCACACCATCCCGGTGCAGATGCTGGCGTATCACACTGCCCTGGCGCGTGGCACCGACGTGGACAAGCCGCGCAACCTGGCCAAGAGCGTCACCGTGGAGTGATGCCTGTCACAGAGGCGTAACCGGTGTGGAGAAGTAAAAAAGCTCTATCTCAGGCAATAGAGATCTATCCCAGTGAACAAAGTTTTATTATGGGAAATAAAGCTTGATCCTGAGAGTCCGCTCTTCAGACCGATGAGCTGTGAACCAAGGTGATAAGAAGCTGCCGCCATCATGGGCGGCAGTCTTTTCGGTGCATCAATTTTTCGCCGGTGGGAAAATCAGGTTGTCACCATCCGTTCCTGTCTTTTCAGACTTCCATCCGGATGGGTCCAGAAGATCACTACGTCCAGCCGGGATGATGTATTCAGATAGATGGCTGCTAGTACTTCAATGGATTGTTTGGGGGCCAGCGTTGCCGGGAGCTTGGCGGCATAGTCTTGCGAGACCAAGGGGCTGTCACCAGGCGGATTTCGAATCCAGCATTGCTTGCAGTGACTTCGCCATCGTTCGTGAGGCGAAAACGCTCACTGATTAGCGGGCGGCCATTGCTACTGATGATCTGACGCTTTACCAAGCTAAGCGATAGCGTTGTCTTTCTACGGCGATCCTGCTCCTGCTGCAATTGGAGCTGCGCTAGTTCGTCCTGAGCGCGGGCCAGATCGTTGGCTTCCCGGGCAGTCTTGTTGGCAATACCCGCGCGGTGAAGCGCCACTGCGCTGATTGCCACAGCAAGTAAGGCAATGGCGGTTGTTATGCCTTCGTAGTGCGTCATGCGCCAAGACCAGCCTGGTCGATGTTTTGTCCCGCCTTGATCAGTTCGTAGACCAACCCGATCAGTGGGGCCATCGCCTGATGGTCATGCTTCATGACGTGCGCAGCCAAGTCGCCATGCGATTGCAGCGCACGCACCACCGCTGATTGTACTGAGCCATTGATGTTGCCGTTCATGGCTACGTCGCGCGGGTTGCTCTTGACCTGGGCCATAGTGTTGGCGTCTTCGCGCACTATGTCGGCGACGTGATTTACGAACGCCACCTTGTCGGTCAGCGGTGTAGCTTCACCGAAGATCGAATTGAGGCGTGCAATCACTTGTCGCAGATAAACAGGGAGCGATGCCTGACCACCGCCACCCGCACCGATGGGCTTGAGGATGACAGCATCATCCTTGGGTGGTTCGCCACCATCTGGCATGTCTTCAAGCTTGATGTCGAAGCCGGTCAGGACCAGGGCGGACACGTCTACCTGCTCGGGCGGCACGCCGTGTAGGCGTTTGGCCAGCAACCGGGCGAAGCTGGCGAAGCCTTCCAGCTCGGCATCGCCGAGGTCGATGGTCTGGGCGATATAGGTGTACAGCGAGCCAAAGCGGCTCAGCCCGGATTTGAAATCCAGCAACTCCTGCAACGTATCGGCATGCGCGGTGCGGGCGGCATCAGCCTGTTTCATGCCGGCTTCGTTGCCCTGTATTTTGGCCAGCTCGAACGCTTGCTCAGCCGACTGCATGGCGGCCAGCCCGGCTTTGATGGCGTCATTGAAGCGCTGTGTCGGCTGGCTGGTGGCGGCGTACAACGCCTTGTGCTGCGCCTGTTCTCCCGCCGCAAACGCCGCGGCCGATTTGTAGCGCACGGCGGTGTAGGCAGCCACGTCTTCGCGTGCGTAGATGCGTGCCTTATCCAGGTCGGCCTGCAGGTCGTAGATGATGTTGGGGTTCTGCACGTCCACGATGCGCGCGCCGGTGTCGTACTTTGCAAACGCATCCACGATGGCCTGCGGCTCGTTGACGAAATCGACCACGAAGGTGGTGTCCTTGCCCGGCGCAGTGCGGTTGAGCCGCGACAGCGTCTGCACAATTTCCACTTCGTTGGCAATCTTCTTGTCCAGGTACATTGCGCACAGCTTGGGCTGGTCGAAGCCGGTCTGGAATTTGTTGGCCACGATCATCACGCGGAACTCGGGACGGTCGAACACCTTGCGTAGGTCGCTGCCGTACTGGCGCAGGTTCATGCTGCTTTCGGTGAACTGCTCGTCGTCCTGCGCGGTGAACGGGTCGTCCCGCAGTTGCTCGTCTGAGCTGTGGCTCACTTCCTTGCCGGTCAGTGCGCCGGAGAACGCCACCAGCGCCTGAAACGCTTTGTGCTGTGGGCGGGCAGCAATGTACGCATCGAACGCACGCTTGTAGCGCACGGCTGACGCACGCGATGAGGTGACAATCATCGCCTTGGCGGTGCCGCCCAGCAGTGGCGCTACATTGGCCGCAAAGTGCTCAACGATGAACTCCACCTTCTGCGTGACATTGGTCGCGTGCAGGTTGAGCCATTTGGCCAGGGCGCGTTTGGCTGCCTTCTGCGAGAGGCGCTTGCCGTCCTTGGTCGGCTCGGCCAGGTTGAATGCGGTTTTGTACGGCAGATAGCCGGCCATCACGTCGAGGATGAAACCTTCCTCAATCGCCTGGCGCATCGGGTACTTGTGGAAGGATTGCGGCTTGTTTTCTTTGCTGGGCGGCAGGGTGGGGTCGGCAAGCCGGCCGAACAGGGTCAGCGTGGCGTGCTTGGGCGTAGCCGTGAAGGCAAAGTAAGAGACGTTCTTCGGGCGCACACGCGAGGACTGGATCTTCTCCAGCAGCTCCTCGACGGTCAGCCCTTCCATTTCCTTGGCATCGCGCAGCGCGAGCGTGGCCTGCAGCTTGGAGGCGGCTGAGCCGGTCTGGCTGGTGTGGGCTTCGTCGATGATGACGGCGAAGCTGCGGTCTTTCAGCTTGCCGTTGGTCAGCACCTGCTCCATGGCGTAGGGGAAGGTCTGGAGCGTCACCACGATGATGGGTGTGCCGCGCTCCATAGCCCTGGCCAGCTCCTTAGACTTGCTTTCGCCAGTGTCCTTATCACCGATGGCGGCAATCAGATCCTTCTGGTGGTCGATCTGCTGGACGGCGTCCTGGAGTTGCTTGTCAAGCACGGTGCGATCGGTGACCACGATGACCGAATGGAAGTAGGGCTCGCCTTTGTCAGGAGTGCGCAGGCGGATCAGGTCGTGCGCAGTCCAAGCAATTGTGCTGGTCTTGCCCGAGCCTGCCGAGTGTTCGCACAGGTAGGTCATACCCGGGCCGTTGGCCTTGGCATCGGCGATCATCTTGGTCACGGCATCCCACTGGTGGAAGCGGGGGAAGATCTGCGTTTCCTTGCGGGAGTGGTTGCCGGCCAAGTCGACCACGTCCTTCTTCTCGGTGTAAACGAAGCTGTGGAAGATCCGCAGCCAGTTGTCGCGCTGGCAGACCTGCTCCCAGAAGAACGCCACTGGGTACTCGCCGTTTTCCCGGATAGGATTGCCCGTCCAGACGCCATTACTGCCGTCACGGCCCTGGTTGAAGGGCAGGAAGTAGCTGTTCTTGCCGGCCAGCTTCGTGCACATCTGGATGTCACTGTCGGACATGGCGAAGTGGACAACCGCGCCACGCTGGAATGTCAGCAACGGCTCCACGCGCCTGGTGGTCTGGTCCATCGGCAGACGGTCGTTCTTGTACTGCTCGACAGCGGCTTCCGCAGACTGGGTGAAGTCGGTCTTGAGCTCCACGGTGGCCACGGCCAGGCCGTTGATGAAGAACACCAAGTCGATCGCCAGCTTGCTGCCGGGGCGGTACATGAGCTGCGGCACCACGCGCAGGATGTTCGAGTTGTAGCGCTCCCAGGCAGACAGATCACGTTCGTCCTCTGGCAAGCCCTCGCTGAGCGAAATCTCGCCCGCGCCAGCCACCTTGATGCCCTTGCGCAGCACGCTGACCGTGCCCTCGCGTTCCAGGGCCTGGGCAAGACGATCCATGAGGGTGGCTGTGGCCTTGTCTCCGTTGCCGGCCTTTAGCCTCTCCCACTTCTTGGGCTGGGTCGTCTTCACCCACTCAACCAAATCCTGGGGGTACAGCGCATGGTTCTGGTCGTAGCCGGGCGTGGTGCCAACCTTCCAGCCGCGGGCGGCCAATTGCTTGACGATGTACTCCTCGAAGTACTTCTCGCGGTGGGCGGTGTCGGTGAAGGCGGGGTGCATGGCGGGACGTGTCCTTACGAATTGGCGCTCAGGTGAGTGAACAGGAAGATCGCTATACAGGCGTAAGCTGCAATGATCAGAGCGAGCTTTGACCAGTAGAAGAAGATCGCAGGCCAGTTGAACCAACGGGAAGCAGCAACGTTGGCGTCGGTTGTGACCGACTTGGCTGCCAGTTCCTTCTCCTTGGCCCGGTGGAAATACCCCCAAATCGCTGACGACGTGGCGTACTGGAGGAGGTCGCAGGCCAAAGAAAGGCAGAGGAGAATCATGGCCCAGGTCAGGATCGATGGAAGCGCGATCCCTGGTTGATCCTGAGGCTGGTTGAACACCCAGATTGCCGCAATGCCGGCAAACGCCAGCTGCCTGGCCGCGGCGCTTGCCAAGCCAGATTGGCGGTAATAGTTCTCCCTCGCCTCAGAGAGCTTCATTTGGACTTCTGGCCGCCTGAGGGATTACGCGGGCCTCCGCTGTTTGTATTGCTGCTCCTGTTCCCGCCACCGGTAGGCGTACTGGCTCCCGGGCCAGTTCCCTTGTTACCCGAACCACCAGTATTAGGAGAAGAGGGCTTGTTGTTGCCGCCAGATGGGCCGCTGCGATTGGATGAAGTCATTGTCGTGATGAGGGCGGAGTTGTGGAATTGGTTAGTTGCTCAGGGCGATCTTGCCGGTAACAGCAGCGGTGATCAGTGCTGTGCGGTGCTCGCGCAACAGCTCGACGGAGCGCTCAGTCTTGGCGATTAGGGTGTCGATGCGGGAGGTGGCGCTAGAAATGTGGGCTAGGATCTTGACTTGCTCTTCTTCCGGAGGACGCGGAACTGGAAGATCGCGCAGATTGCTAGATGAGATCGAGGCCAGGTTGGTGGTTTGCTTGGATCGGAATGTAAAGAAGGACTGGGCGGAGGTCGAACCCTTGTATGCATTCAACCACTCGCTGGAAACACCATGGGGACGGATCGCAAAGACATGGTTCTGGTGTACGCAGTTGGCGATTTCGTCGCGCCAAATATGGCCACGGCCTAGCTTGTCGTTATCCCCACCCTCATTCATTAGCACGTCGTTTGCTTGCAAACGATAGCGATCCAGATCACTTCGCAGGATGTTCACTGTCGCCACATCATCTAGTTTTAGGTAGCCATCCTGGACATTGGCCACCCGCAGGTAGGGGACGCTGATTACGTCGGGGCCGGATAGGCTCTTGCCGAGCGCCAAGCCTGTCTGGACAGAAGCAATATGTCGCAGTTTGGGGATTGTCCAATGCGTCGGCACCTTCCCCAACCACTCGATCCCGCTGTCCTTCATCTGCATATTCGGATCGAGCCCCTTGGTCACGGCATGCGTGATCAGGGCCTGGCGCTTCTCACGCAACAGTTCAATGAAACGAGTCTTCTTGACTACAAGAGTGTCGATACGAGAGGTGGCACCGTCCAGGTAGGCGACGATGGCATCTTGTTCTGGGCGAGGTGGAATGAGTACGGGGAACAGACGGAACTTGTCTGCTTCAAGATCCCACTGCCCGACACGAATGCCCTTCGAAATCGACTGATACCCGGTCACAAAGGGAGAACTTCGGAATAGGTGGTGGAAGAAGGAGTCGTTACCTGCGTGTAGCTTGTCGTAAACGTAGTAAGCCGGACTGACGATGCCTTGCAGCCCGGATACAGCAATCGATCCCTGCCAGGTCTTCATTTTGTTGGTCACCAAATCGCCTCTCACGACGAGCTGGTAGCCGCTTAGGTCTTCCGACTCACGGTTCTTGTTGTCATCTCTGGAGCTCTTTTCGATGACGCCGTAGTCGCGGTAGACCGAGAGGAGGGTCTCGATGGGGTGACCTGTGATCTTCTTAGGCTTGTACATTGACCACAGCGGCTTCACGTCCCAGTGGACAGGAACATCGCCTAGCCAGCGCGCGCCGGATGGTTTGAATGACGTATGGCGACGAGTAGGCGTCATTCCGCCACCTCATCCAGCAGTGCCGCAATTTCCGCTTCCACCGCCTTCAACTCCGCGTCGATCTCGTGCAGATCACGCGGTGGCACATACTTGTAGAAGTAGCGATTGAAGTTGATCTCGTAGCCCACCTTGCCGATCTGACCGTCGCGATCATCGATGTAGTTGGTGTCCACCCAGGCATCGGAAACGTGAGGCAGAACTTCGGCTTTCATGTAGTCGCCGATGTTCTGGTCGAGCGGAACGCTCTCGAAATCCTCCAGTTCCTTGTCTGGCACGGGGTTGCCTTCGTCATCGAGGACTTCCGGGGCATCAGGGGTGCGCACGCCCAGCGCGCTTTCCAGCGCGTTGGCCAGTGGCTTGGCGATCTTGGGCAGGCCAGCCTTCTTGGTCAGCGCGGGCAAGTCGACGAACCACTCGTAGGGATAGGTCTGGCCCAAGTACTTGCGCAGCAGCTTCGCCCAGCCGTCTTGCGTTTCCTCATCCAGTTTGGCGAAGGGCTTGTTGGTCTGGAGGGCTTCGATGGCCTCATCAGTGATCTTGGCAACCAGGCGCAAGGGGCGCAGCACCTTGATCCGGCGGTAACCGAAGTCGCGGTAGTCCACGATCCGCACGTTCTCGCTGGGTGCGAAATCGGCATATAGGCGAGCGATGTCCTGTGCCTGCTCGTCGCTGACATAACGGCGCTTGTTACCCTCGGACTTGCGCATGGGGCTGTGCATGCCCGTGGCGTCGATCAGCTGGACCTTGCCCGCGCGCTCCTTGGGCTTGTTGTTGTCCAGCAGCCAGATGTAAGTGCCAATGCCCGTGCGGAAGAAGATGTCGGTGGGCAGGGCTACGATGGCGTCGATCAGGTCGTTTTCCAATAGCCAACGACGGATCTCGGTTTCACCCTGGCCGGCGTTGCCGGTGAACAGCGGCGAGCCCGACAGGATGATGGCCGCACGGCCGCCGCCATTCTCAGGGCGCTCCAGCTTGGAAACGAGATGCTGGATGAAGAGCATGGAGCCGTCGGAAATGCGCGGCGTTCCTGCGCCGAAGCGGCCCTCAAAGCCCCTCTCTTTGGCCTCTCGCTCGACGAAGGCCTGGTCCTTCTCCCACTTCTTGCCGAAGGGAGGGTTGGACAAGCAGTAATGGAAGCGCTGGCCGGCGAATGCGTCCTGGGAGAGCGTGGACTTGGGGCCAGCGATGTTGGCCGACAGGTCACGCGCGGGCTCGGTTTCCAGGCGACGCAGCAACATGTTGGCCAGGGCGACGGCGTGGGTTTCTGGTTCCAGCTCCTGGCCGAACGGGATCAGTACGGGCGGGGCCTTGCCTTGGGCAGCGAGGCCATCGACGTGATTCATGGCGTCGGTGAGGAAGCCGCCGGTGCCGCAGGTGGGATCGTAGAGCGTGCGGATCAGGCCCGGGTTGTCGCGGAACAGGGCATCGTCGGGATCGAGCAGCAGGGTCGTGGCCAGGTGGACCACGTCGCGCGGCGTCATGAAGTCCTCAGCCGCCTCGTTGACCTCCGAGCCGAACCGGCGGATCAGGTGCTCGTAGATGTTGGACATCACCCGGTCGGGCACGACATCCGGGTGTAGGTCGGTGTTGGCGAAGTTCTGGCAGATCTTGAACAGGATGTCGGCGCGGGCCAGGCGTGCGATCGTGTCGATGAAATTGAACTGATCGAAGATAACGCGCGCGTTGTCCGAGAAACCGGCGATGTAGGCCTCCAGGTTGGACTTGGTCTTGGTCGCGCCCAGGGTGGCCAGCGAGTACTGGGAGGTGTTGTAGAAGGGCAGGCTCGCGGTCTGGCGCAGGATCAGTGCCGTATCCAGCCCCTTGTTTTTGAACTTTGCATGGGCCTCGCGGACCTTCTCGCGGGTGGGTTCCAGCACGCATTCCAGACGACGCAGCAGGGTGAACGGCAGGATGATCTTGCCGAAGTCGGTGTGCCTGAAGTCGCCCCACAGGTCTTCGGCATTCTTCCAGATAAAGCTGGCCAGGACGGTGTCGGAAGCGTTGGGGGCTTCTGCGGTCGGGGTGCTGGTGGTCTTGCCGTTCTTGGTCATGGTGCCTGTTTCAAAGTCGAAAGTGATGTGCAGCCTGAGCGTTGAGCGCAGGCGACAAAAAGAGGAAATCGCATGGGATTGGCTATCTGTTCACTTAGCCCACGCAGGCTTTTCTTGTTCCTTCTCGTTCTATGACGAGAGGTAAGAATTCAATGCCAGGCAAGGTTGCGCACCTTGTTGTGGGATCGCGTTGTACTTGCGGTACAAAGTGCGTCGAACGTCTGACCGTACCTTGAAAGGACATGCTGTGGACGTGATGTGTACAGCGACCAGCCGTAGTAGAGGAAGCAGTAGACGAAGGCTACAGCCAGGATGACTACTACCTTCAACCAAATCGGTCCAGTTAATGCGACCGTCATCGCGCACATCAGAAACATGTGCACACAGACGATGGTCGCGAAGATAGTGTTGAGGATGGTCATGATGAAGGGGCGGCGCAGATGAACCTGCCCATCCCTGACTCTAAGGTCGGTGTTGAGGACAACAAGGCGGACAGCATCCACAGGTATACCGGCATCAAGCGCTTTTGCCGCTACCTGCATCACTGGTCCGGGTGCTGAGCGCCAGTAGCGGACCGCGAAGTCGGCTCGGCGGTATTGCTCGGTTGCCTGCCGAGCCTGCATGGATCGATCGCCATGCCGTTCCAGGACGTAGTCGAGCTGACGTTCTGCAAGCCAGCGTTTCAGGGACCAATACCAACGTCCGGCAAAGAACGGATCCAACGTCTGCCCTATCCGTTGAAGCGTTCGCTGGGCTGCACGTGGAAGGAGTCTCTTCATGAACGCATGAACCTCACTAGCCGTTCCTTCAGTTCACTGCTTGATTTCGGCGTGCTGGTTTGCGCGAGTGTCGTGCAGAGGAAGGAGAAAAATCGCTCGCGTTCCACGTATGGGAGGGGGGTGCCAGCGTCGTCTCTAGCGAATTCGTCGACGGTACGGAACGCAGCTACGTAGAGGTCTGGTGAGCTTGAAGCTGCCTGCGCATGACCGATGCTGTCGCCCAGGACGAGGTGGCCCACATCGACACCGTGCTCTTTGAGGCGCAGGAGGTAGTTGAGGTCGGGTACCCGGGCGTCCTGCTCGTAAAGGTGCTGGGAAACGCGCTTGACGCCCCCCAGTTCCGCGAACTGCTCTTGAGTCAGGCGTAGTTGATCCCTAGCGTCCCTGAGTCGCCTACCAAAGCTCAAATTCCAGCCTCCCGGGCTTGTAAAAGCCAAAAAAATACACTAAAAGATACTCTATGTTTACGATTGTGAACTTTTGAGTGCCATCATGGATGCAAGCATAACCGGAGCCAAGGCCGATGCGATACGGCAGGAATTCGCTCGTCGGGGCGTATCGATCAGCGCATGGGCGCGTACCCATGGCTATTCGAAACAACTCGTTTACCAAGTGCTTGCGGGGCGAAAGCGGTGTGTTCGTGGTCAGTGCCACGAAATAGCGGTGCGGCTCGGATTGAAGACGGGCGTTATCGGCACCGTGGCAGACATTGATGCGCTGAGTGCGGCGGGCATCACATCACGGCCTTCCGCTGACGAAGAGGACGATGTGCCATGAGCTAGCACCGATACGGCAACAAAAACTCGGGCATAAAAAAACCGCCGGCTAGGGCGGTTTTCTTGGGCAAAACATGTGAATCAAGCGTGGCGCTTGGTCAGGAGTCTGCTCGACTCCGAAAAACGTGTCAAGCCTCCCGGGACAACCCGTGTTCCCCAAGTGGAGGCAGTCATGGGCACAGCCCAACGAGCCGCCCGTCACGTCACGAGGTGACGCATGGCAAAGCGCAGATACGATTTCGATGAAGCCAGAATCTCCCGATTCCTGAAAGAAGGACGTGGCACAGGTCAAGGTCAGGACTACAAGCCCTGGCTGACTATTCACGACGTTCCATCGCTGGGACTAGCCTCGCGAATCTTCGGCTTCAAAACAAGGAGGGAGCATCACTGCTTGTCCAATCTTGAGGCGGGATTCCTTCGCATTCTCGAGTGGTCGGAACTGGTGCTTGATATCCGGGAGCAATTTCCGTTGGACCGGGAGGTCACGCGCATGCTGGCCGGGAAGATGGGCATTGAGCATCCACGTGATCCTCGTACGCGGGTCGATGTGGTCATGACGACGGACTTTATGGTCGATGTCCGGACCGATGGCCGGTCGAAGACGGTTGCGTACGCGATAAAACCCGCCCAGGACCTCGAAGACCTGAAGACGGGTCGAAGGACGATCGACAAGCTGGAGCTGGAGCGCCGCTATTGGAGTCGTGACCAGATTTCATGGCATCTGGTGACGGACCGTGACCTTCCAAAACTCCGGATCATGAATCTTGCATGGCTGCATGAAATGCGGTCGTTCGAGCATGAGTTGGCCCCGCATCCTTGCTATTGGCAGGACCGGTGTGACCAGTTTCTTGGCGAGTTTCAACGCGTTCGCAGTGGCTCCATTGACGATTTTTTCATGCACTTGGAGGGCCGGCGCCAGTTTGCCCCGGGCGAACCCTTGAAAGTGCTGCGCCATCTGGCTGCCAACAAGCAAATTGTCATCGACTTGGACAGGGAGTTTTCACACCGTGACCGGTTCGACGTACTGCGCCTTCCTGAGCGAGAGCAGCCTCGGCTGCAGCTGGTGGGTACATGATTCTGAAGATAGGTGATGTACTCGTTCTTGATCCCGACTCGAATAAGCGGGCTAGGGTCGTGTGGATGACGCCCGATCGGGCGTCGGTAGCGCTCTATCCCTTGGACGCAGACAGGGCCTTTCCTGAGCTGGTTCCAGCCGCGGCGCTGGAGGCTGGAATCCTTGCGCGTCAGACGAGGCTGATGCCGGATCCATTCATGATCGCCGTCATGGAAGACCAGCTGAAACAGGTGCATAAGGACCGGCGCGATCGTGCTTGGAGGTTGATACGGCCCCTCGTGGCCGAGGTGCCATACATCTTCGCCGCGGATCGGCGGGGTGCCTTGGTGTCAGATACAGTCGAGAGGGCCAGGAGCGGTAGCGATCCGGATCTTCAGCGGGTCACCAAGGCGCTGGTCTACCTATATCTCCGGCGCTTCTGGCAACGGGGAATGACGGCCAACGCATTGCTTCCGGACTACGAAAAATCTGGCGGCCGGGGCAAGACACGGAAAGCTGGTGAGAGGAAGCGTGGTCGGCCGCGGAAGTTCGGAAATCAGATGGGTGTCAACGTAACCCCCGACATGCGGAAAGTTTTTTCCGTGGCCTATTCCCGCTACTACGTCAGCCAAGTTAAAGGGAAATACACGCTGATCGGTGCCTACCGGAAGATGGTCTCGGATTTTTATTCGGTGAAGGACATCGACCCGGAGACGGGTCAGATCATGCATTACCAGCACGAGGTGATCGAGGCGCAAGGTGGCATCCCGACCTTCGAGCAATTTCAGTATTGGTCCAGCAAGGATCACCTTCGGCTGGAGATCAAGCGCAAGCGGATGGGCGAGAAGCTTTACGACAAAGACATGCGTGGCTTGCTGGGCACTTCCAATGCTGAGGTGATCGGGCCCGGAAGCCGCTACCAGATCGACGCCACGATCGGGGATGTCTACCTTGTCTCGCGGCTGGATCCGAACCTGATCATTGGCCGCCCGGTTGTGTACGTCGTGATCGATGTATTCAGTCGCCTGATCGTCGGGATATACATCGGCCTGGAAGGGCCTTCCTGGGTGTCAGCGATGATGGCGCTGGCGAATACCGCGATGGACAAGGTCGCGTACTGCGCGCAGTTCGGCATCACCATCCAGCAGGAGGATTGGCCGGCGCACCATCTGCCGGGCACATTGTTGGGAGACCGCGGCGAGATCGAAAGCGAGAAGATCGACACCCTGATCAACAGCTTCAATGTTTCCGTCGAGAATGCGAGTTCCTATCGCGCAGACTGGAAAGGTATCGTGGAGAGCCGCTTCCGTCTGCTGCCTGCGAAGTTCAAGGCGTATACGCCGGGCTACATCGATGTCGACTACCGGCAACGTGGCGGTACCGACTACCGCCTCGACGCGGTACTGAACCTGGATGATTTCACCAAGATCATCATCAACTGCGTTCTGCACTACAACAATTCGCACGAGATCACGACCTACGATTGCGACAGAGGTGTCCGGGCGGACGGCGTGCCTGCCATCCCCAGCCACCTGTGGGAATGGGGGATTCGCCACCGCTCAGGCACCCTGAGGGCATTTCCCGAAGACTTGGTTAAGTTCAGCCTGATGCCGAAGGATCGGGCATCAGTCTCCGAAACCGGAATCGCCTTCCGCGGATGTTTCTACACCTGCCAGCGTGCAATCGAGGAGCGTTGGTTCGACAAGGCCCGCCAGGACGGTCGCTGGCAGGTGAGCGTGTCCTACGATCCGCGGGACTTGGATCAGGTCTACCTACATTCTTCCGGGGCCAATATGGCGTTCGAGGTATGCACGTTGACCGACCGAAGCCGCGCGGACAGGCATCTGTCCTCATGGGAGATCGATCAGGTCGATCAGCGTGACAAGCATCGTCGTGCGGACGAACGCACGGACGCCCTATTGGCGTCGGCAAACACCGATGCCGCGAACGAGCGAGTCATCAAGGAGGCTCAGGAACGACGCGGACCGCCAAGCAAAGCTAGTGCGGCCAGCAGGACCGCCAATATCAGTCGCAACCGCGCCGAAGAAAAGAAGGCTAGTCGTGCCACGGATACCTTCAGGTTTGGCGAGCATGCGTCCGGGGCGATGAGGCCGAGTGCGGAGGTGGTGCCGATCAGCGGAAGAATCATGCCTGCGGATGACATCGACTACAGCGCGCCGTCGATCGACGAAATTTTAGGGGATGACGATGGCCATCGAGCCTGAAACTCCGGAGTTGCCGGAGTTGCCGGAGTTGCCGGAGTTGCCGGAGTATGCCGGCAACCCCTTCATCGCGAGACTGCCTCCCCTTCAGTCGCAGAGGTCGCTGTACGCGAAGATGCTGCGAGTGCCGTATTTCGACGAGAAGGAGGTTGCTTATCCCGCACATGTGCGCAAGCACTGCATCGTACGTTTGGCCAAGTGCTTCCTGCCGCAAGCTCGCCAGGTAGATCTGGCCGATCGGTTCTCCTTGCTGCTCCTGCAAGGCTACGTGGGCCGCAACCCGCTGACGCATGATTATCTGAGCCACCTGCAGAACGGTTTCGAACGGATCGAGCGAAAGTCGCTCGAGGCTGCGGTTTCAAGGCCGGTGCAGAACACTGCAAATAGCTTCGCGCTACTTGGCTGCCCGGGTGTGGGCAAAACCTTGGCGATGAACTGCGTGCTGGCACAGTATCCGCAAGTCATCTGGCACGAACAGCCCCAGGTCCTTGTCCAGATTGTCTGGTTGCGACTGGAAGCTCCTGCCCTAGGGTCGTTGAAGCAGCTTTGCATAGACTTTTTCCAGGCGATCGATCAGTTGATCGGCACCGACTACGTCAAGCGCTATGCGACCGGCGCCACGGTGGAGCAGATGCTCCTACAGATGGCCTATGTCTCCCAGTTGCATGCGTTGGGTGTACTGGTGATCGACGAAATCCAGCATCTGCGCGGAGTGAAGGTGGGGGCGGATGCGTTGATGAAATTCCTTGTGAAATTAGTCAACACCATCGGCCTGCCGGTCATTCCGATTGGAACTCTGGGAGCGTTGGAGATCCTGCGAGGCACCTTCAGCCAGGCCCGTCGATCGACGGGACTCGGATCCCTGGTATGGGAACGGATGGCGCCGGATGCCGTCTGGAATAGATTCATCGAACAGCTCTGGAAGTACCAGTGGACTACGCCTCGGACAGAGTTGTCCGACGAGTTGAATGCGGCCCTGTATGACGAGTGCCAAGGCGTGGCCGATCTCGCGGTCAAGTTATTCATGCTTGCGCAACTTCGGCTGGTCGGGATTAGTGAGGTCAGAAAAGGAAGACCGGAAACCCTGACGCCAGAGTTGATCCGGAGGGTCGCCAAGGAGGAGTTCGTCCTTGTGGCACCGATGATTGAGGCGCTTCGTCAGAACGATGCGGTCAAACTCGGTAAGTTCGACGACCTGCGCTCGCTGAACGACCATATCGGAGTGGTACTGAGCCGGACTATCGCGGGCGCACCGGGACCGGCTGAGGGGACCATGTTTCCGGTCGCGGCAGAAGCTGGAACGCTCGAGAACAAGACGGTTGAATTAGCGCTGCTTGCGTCTCTGCGGAACATGGGCGTGGCCCAAGATGTAGCCATGGCACTGGTCGATGAAGCTGTCGCGAAAAATCCTTCTGGCGATCCACTGTTACTGCTGCAGAAGATCGTTTCAACGCTGACGGCCAGCAAACCCAAGAGAAATTCACCCAAACCCGACGCGCCGCCGCCGGACGAACTTCCGGACGACGATTTGCGTCGTCTTGTGGCGAAAGGCAAGCAGAACCATACGTCGGCCTACGAGTCCTTGCTGACAGCTGGCGTAGTACGCCCCCCGATGTTGGATTTTGCGGCCTGACTATGCTGGCCTACTTCCCACGCATCTATCAGGGCGAGCTGTTTTACAGCGTGCTGGCGCGCTACCACCGGCACGTGGGGGCGCCATCGCCAATCCAATCTATGGAGGCGCTGTTTGGGCGGCGGCTGGTGACGATGAGTGTCGCTTTCCCCGGTTATCTACAGGTTCTGGCTGATCGGCTGCCAGTCGGATTCGGGTGGACAGCCGAACGGTTCATCGACGAACTGACGCTGCTGCCGTACTACACCGCCTTCCAGCCAGCTTCTGTCAGGCGGCGGGCGCGGCAGACGATGCTCCAAGGGAAAACGGACGGTCTACTGATCCGGCTGGGTATAGCGGCTTTCCCCGTCGGACGAGTCACTCGGCTCCGGTTCTGCTCGTTATGCCTGAAACAGATGTGGGAGCAGTGCGGGGAATACTACTGGCGCCGGGACCATCAACTGCCAAGCGCACTGGTCTGTCCAGAACATGGCTGTCCCTTACAAGCTAGTGCTGTTTCAATGACATCACTGAGTCGGCATATCCCCGTCGCGGCTGACGATAAAAGCTGCCCATGGAATGCTCCAGCTCTCATGCTAAGCAGTGCTTCTCTGGTGCTATCCGATCTCCAGCGGCTGGCGCGGGCTAGCCGAACCTTGCTGGAGAATCCTGGACAATCGCGATCACCATCAGAATGGACCCGGCACTACCGACAAGGGGTCCATCTTGCTGGACTGGCGTACTCGGTAAAACGTTTCGACCAGCAGCGGCTGCAGGAAAAGTTTCGAGAGCATCATCGTGACGTTCTTGCTCGCTGGCCAGAGCTGATGGCAGGTCTGGTCTTCCGTGGCGATTGGTTGCCGGCCATGGTGCGGAAGCATCGCAAAGCGTTCCATCCTCTTCAGCACATTCTCTTGCAAGACTTCATTGATCACCAGTCACCGACCGCCAAGCCATTCGGGGCCGGGCCTTGGCCATGTCTAAATCCGTTGGCTCGGCATCGAGGGCGGGAGCTGATTTCTACCTTTGAGATGCATCGTAACCATAGTCATCAGGTCGGCGTCTTCACCTGTCGGTGCGGTTACATGTACACGCGCAGCTACTTTCCAGGTAGAGGTGATGTAGGGTTTCCAAGGTTTCATTCATATGGACCGATGCTGTTGCCAGCCCTGAGAAAGATGACCTCTGATGGCGTGTCACTGCGTGGGATCGGGCATCGCCTGCAACTTGATCCCAAGACGGTAGTGAAACTTGCAATCGATCTTGGTGTTCCGGTTGTCCGGAAGGGTGGATTGGATCGAAAGCAACCTGGAAGCAGCACCATCGCATTCGAGCGGGTGATTATACCGACGATGAAAAATCGTAAGGCGCGGAAGGCGAGCACTCCACTTCTGGATTGGCCTTCGGTGGATCGGGAAACCCGTCATAACATCCAAAGCGCTGTTCAGCGTCTGCGAACGTTCGAGCCGCCAGTGCGTATCACTGTGACGCGCTTAGAGCGACAGATATGGAGCCGTGGATGGCTAAGTAAGCGCGCCAGCAAGCTTCCAACGGCAATGGCATGTCTGAGTGGCGTTGTCGAGTCGGTCGAGCAGTTCCAGCGGCGGCGAGCCGGCTGGGTTATTCAACAGATGGACAAGGTCGGTGAGCCGCTGCAGGTTTGGCGGATTTTGCGCAGGGCTGGCCTTACCTCCCGACATGAAGATGTGGTCGCGTCCGTGTTGGCAGAATTTCTTGGTGGCGTGTACAGGAGCGCTGTATGACGCGGATGGTGTTCAAGTCGGTCGCGAACCTGACCGAGGATCCGGTTGAGGTTTTCTGGTTGGCTGGATTCGTGTGCAACGAGCGTAACGAGTGGCAAGTGCGAGTGGTCTACCGGAACAAGCGCACCGGGGAACTGATTCCAATGTGTGAGCCCATTGGGATGTTGCCGATCCTGAGTTTGGGAACTTGGTTCGACTACGGTTTATTGCAAACGGAAGGTCTGCCGGGTGACCTCATGGAGGTTGTCATTCCTGATGTGGGGCAACCAGAGGTGATCACCTCGGCGGACATGCCGAGTTCGCTATATCGGCTTCCGACAAGCCGCGCTGGACACCAACGATTGTTTCGATACCGCACACGACACGGTGTCGTTCATATCCCGGCGGTGGAGCTGATCCGAGCCCTGTTCATTCACAACCGTGCGTTGGCATTGGCTTTGATGCGCCCAGCGGGATTGGAGCAGTTGTACATACCGATGGCACCTGGGCCTCGGGAGCTGGCGACGCTCTGTTTTACGAAGGAAATTGCCAAGAGTGTGCTGAGTCGGGAATTGGCCATGGAGTTCGCGTGGCTGGTGCTGGATGTGGAAGCTCGGCGTTCATGGGAGAGCGTCAGGTGTCTCTCGGCTGGCCAAGATTGTATTTTTTTTGAGCCACCCCCTATCCGGGGTTCGTCGTGGCAGTTCCGGGGCATCCGGCACGAGAACCAAATGTTAGTACTTGAATTGAATAATTTGAGTGGGCGCGCAGTGCCGGTGAAAATACTTGAATACACGCATCCGGACTTGAAGAAGGCGATTCGAGCAGGAGTGTCCGGTGCCAAGCCGGGCAATCCGAAGGGAGGTGATAAGCCGGATACCGGAGAGCCGGGTGACGACATTGATGTGGCCGGAACAGATCAGGGAAGTAGTGGTTACCGCAACCCGTTGGTCGCTAACATGGGCCGACGCCAGAGCGCTTTTGAGAGCCAGATCAAGGTAATCAAAAAAGAGATCGAGGTGGAACAGGCACCACGCGAGCCGACTGGCAAGGAACCTAAGAAGAAGCCCCGACATAAGAAAAAGATACAAGTGACGACCAGTGAAAGGGCAGGTGGTAAAGGGCTCCGCCCCATAGACTTCGGGATCCTTTGCCGGGCCCCCTTGCACAGAATTGGGGATCTGGTGGCATTTGATGAAACCATCCGTCACATGCGCGACAGATTGCCAGATGTGCAGTTTGCTGCAGGGCTGGTGCTACTCAAACAGGGCAAGGCTGCTGCGAGCGTGGGTTCCGCGCCACGGGCGGCGATGGTGGTGAGGATCAACAGACTCAAAGAGCCTCCCATAGTTTTGATAGATATCGATCGCACCGGGATCGTGGCGCTTTCGCTGATGGTGTTGCACTTCAAGGGTGGGGAGAAAGAGGATTGGATCGAGAGGGCGATACAGAAAACATTGAACGGCTGGGCCGATGTTGGTGGGCATTGGTCTACTGACGTCGAAGCCGAGATGGAGCCCATGTGTCGAAGCGAACGGATTCCGAAAGCCATGGTGCCGAGAGAAGGATTTGAAAAGCAGGCAGAGGGATGGGCGCTTCGGCTGATTGATAGGTTGGGACTGTGAAGTGTCGGATTCAGACAAGGGGGGATTGGACTCGGGGCGTCGCAGATTGAATTGGCCGATAGCAGGCGTTGGGTGCGAGGATTACCGCAGTACGCCACCGGTCAACGGGGTAGCATCTGGGTCACATGGGCGGGCATCTTCCAAAGCGGACCGTATCAACGCCGCTGCTTCTCAAGGGGATTGAGTTTGGTCGCGTGGCGATTCCAGATGCAGTTCACTTCAATCGATAAAGTGAAATGGAGGCTCGCGCAAAGCTGTTCTACGTGGCGTTGTCGCGTGCAGGATCCTCACTGATCATTTCCTCAGCTTCTCCTGTCGTGGAGCTTCCTTTGTCGACATAGGCGTTCTTGAATCCTGTTAATTTCTCGCCGGCTTCGCGTTGCACGCTTCTAAGCCTGCCCTGTACCTGTTTTGGTTGCTGCATAGGTAATTTTTACTTCTCCTACCGGCGATCAGGTGCTGGTGCGCTTTCGTGTGTTTGTCCAGTAACCGTGGCAGGACCGAAATCGATGCGGTCGATATCTCCGATTCGCTGGAACTCCGCCAGGTATTCGGGTTGTTGGATGTTGAGCCAACGGACAATCTTTGGTCGGCTAAGAATTTTGTTCAGGAAGCCTCGTGCGATCGTCAGGTGCAGGTTGTCGATGCCATAGGTCTCCTCGGCGAACATGGTTCGACTCTGTACCAAGGAAAGCTCACGCTCTAGCTTGGAAATTTGCTCGCGCGTGATGTCCGGCTTTCGACCAGTCACCATAGGTTTGACGAGTTGATCATCAGGAGTGGCATGGAGCAATGCGCGTGCGAACTGGGTTGTAAAAGTGCGATGTCCTGACATCAACTCGGCTGCTTCAATCTGCCTAAGCGGCTTCATACGTTTGAGAATCTCGAACACGACCATCGGACAGGTCTTGTCTGATAGAAGCGTGGCAACTTCGGGACATATTCCATCAAGCAATCGGAAGCGCCGACGAATCGATGTGGCCTCAAGGTTAAGTGCCTCGGCGATGCGATCCTCAGATACACCGTGTTCGACGGCGCGCACAATCATCATGTGCTCTTGGACTGCTGATAGCCTGCTGATGCGCTTGTTGTAGGTGTAGGATTCGTCATCCGTTGAGATCAGGCACTCGACGTCTTCGGCGCCTAAATCCCGGAGGATTTCAACGCGCATTAATCCATCCAGTAGCAGGTAGGTTCCGTCGTCCAATGGGTTGGGGGCGACGACGGGAAGTTCGACCAAGCCGATGGTGCGAATGGATGCCGTAATCTGCTGGAATTTCTGACTCTGCCTGGTTACCTTCCGCAGGGGCTTGAGGGGGACGATGTTGCATATCGGGATTAGCTTGGTATCTAGCCGGAATCCTAGATGGGCATCTTGATGGCCGTTGTTCATTGAGCCATCCTCCTGTTCATTCGGTCATCAATCGCCTTTGGAAGGGAGTCAATCCCTTCTGCGTGGAGGAGCTCGACAAATTTCGGTACGGTGAGTAATTCTCGGAATGCCTCAACCACAAACAGTAGTCGGCCCTGAGTGAATTCAGCCTTCTTGGCTAGAAGTTGTTGCTTCTTTACCTCTTTTTCGTAGACGCGGCGGAGGTCATCCGCGGACAACTTTTTGCTAGCCTTCTTCCCGTCAAAAGGCTTCCTCTGGGATTTCCCTCGAGCGGCTCTTTGCTCAAGAATTCGCCGGATGATCGCGAGCTTCTTCCCCTTCAGTTTTCCTTGGGTATACGCATCTGCGAGGGCGGCTTGGATTCCTGCATCGTCGCTTCTGGATATAACGACTGCCAAACTCACAGGGATAAGCCCCGTTTCGACTGCTGATATGAGACGTTCTTCGCCGTGTTCGAATAGGCGAAGTACCATGCCAACCCACGATTGGGTGACGCCGAGTTTCTGTGCGATCTGGTTCTCGTCGTAGCCGCGCTTGTCGAGCGTGCATATCTCCTGCATCAGCTCGATGGGGGAATGCTGGCGCCGGGCGATGTTCTCGACCAGACTCATGACAAGGCACCGTTCTTCGCCTTCCTCAACGACGAAAGCGGGGATGTCAGCGTGTCCAAGTCGCTGGAAAGCCTCCAGGCGGCCTTGGCCGCAGACAAGGTCGTAGTGCGGCGCACTGTCTCCGCCCTTCCGCAAGCTCACCGTGATCGGGCGTTTCAGTCCGATGGCGCTGATGTTGTCGATGATGTCCTTGTGTGTGCGCGCACTCCTGTTTCTGGGATTGATCACGCGGATGTCATCAACGGGGATCATCTGGATCGGGCGCATACGTGCCTCCTCTAGGCGGCGATGCTCATATGGAATCGTTCCGCAAGCTCATACAGTGGCGCGAGAGAGTCGAAACGATACGAATCGAGGCTTACTTCGTTGTTGTCTTCGGAGAGTCGGTGGCCACGCAGTGGCATGTCGATACGAGGGAATATGTAGTAGTCGAAGATAGTGGTGTTCGTGGCTGCCATGCGGGCGACCACGGTGACATCCGGCTTTAGACTGGTGTCAAAGCGAAGATGCCAGCGGAAGGATCCACTTGGGAGTTGTCGACATCTGGCCAGCACGATGGAGACAGTGAACTCATCATTGACGGTGACAAGGCCCGAAGTTGCGATGTTGCTCTGACCACCCGCGGCCATCAGGCCCTCGATGATCTCCGTCAGGATGCTCGGTAGGATCGATCTCAGCCTCTGATTGACTTCGAGGTAGCGGAAGTCACGGTCCGGTCGGAAGCCAATCAGGGAGTAGGCGCGTACGAGGCTGCCGAAGTGCGAACGGTAGACGCTGCTAGAGGGCATCCCCTCCTGTTCATCTATCAGTAGGCCGGACAGGGTTCCTGTGCGGTCGTACAGTCGCTTGAGGAGATCAAGCATGGTGGCTTCGTCGAAGCGACGTGATCTGGCCTCGATCAGTTGTTGGGCCGCGCCAAATAAATCGGTAGGGACAATTCCTTCAAAAGCGCCGTTGCTCCGGACCCAGGTGTCGGGACTGTTTTTTACGTGTCGCTGCTTTAGCTTGAACGAGGTCCTGTTGTAGACGTTGTTGCCGACGTATTTTTCGTTGGTCAGAAGTTGGTGGACCGTTCCACGCGTCCATCGACGCCCCAGATCGGTACGTATGCCCATTGCATTGAGGTTGTCGGCGATCTCTCGTTCCGTGGTGCGGCGATGAACAAATTGCTCGTAGATTTCTTGGACCACGGCCACCTCGTCGGCCGGGCCCGGTGCCAGAATCACTCGATCGGTCTGTAGGCTCTTTCGTTCACCAGGCTGAAGTTGCGCCTTCGGAACCCGGCTTTCGTCCAGCAGCATGCGGCGTAGGCCGAAGCCGGGTGATCCTCCTTGTCGAAAGCCGAGTTCGATAAGCCGGCATTGCCCTTTGAAGACTTTGTTGGAGAGTTCGCGACTGTATTCGCCTGCCATTGCGCGCTTGACGCTCTTCATGATGACGGACATGGGGCTGCCGTCATTCTCAAAGGGCTCCGCGCAGTACACGACCTGAAGTCCGGCCCGTCGGCAAACGTACTCGTAGTAGGCGCTCTCATCAGCGTCCTGGAATCGTCCCCAGCGACTGATGTCGTAGACCAGGATGGCCTTGAATTCCAAGTTGGAGGTCTGAACGTCCTGAATCAGCTGTTTGAGGGCGTCACGGCCATCCAAACTTAAGCCGCTTTTGCCTTCGTCCGCATAGGTGCAAACGATGTCAAAACCATGCTGAGCGGCATACTTCTCGATGGCTTCGCGCTGATTCTCCGTTGAGTAGCGCTGATGGTCAGTCGACATGCGCACATACTGCGCGGCGGGGATGAGAGGTTCCCCGCCGATCCGAAGCGGACCTATGCGTCGATCAGCCATTGCCGTGCTTGGGCGTAACCCTGCCAGCTAGATGAAGAGTCAATCCTCTACCAAAATGTTGGAAAATGTCAAGCTATTCCAATACTTTGCAAATTTCCCTACTCAAGCTGAAGGGACTCGTTGCGTGTGGTTTCAACCGGTTCGGAGGGTATCGCGATAAGTAGCTGGAGTACCGCTTTTTGTTGCGCCGCAGTAAGTCCTCGAAACCTGTCGAGCAGCCGAATTTCGCGTGATTCAAGTGGCCGGGGCACATCGTCTGCAATGAGCGCCCAAGGGTGGCAGCCCAAGGCCTGTCCCAGGCTTTGAAGCCAATCGACGGTTAGCCGACGCCTACCTGCCTCAAGATTGCTGATTTGCTGGTTTGTTGTGTTGGTGAGCGAGGCGAGCTTGTCCAGCGACAGCCCTCGAGCCTCGCGGAAGGCCTTAATTCGGTTGCGCACGCTCCGGCATATCCCTGAAATGGGGGCGTCGTCGCCCATTCTTCCTGCTGTGTAATTCAATCAGAACATCCAGCTTCTCAAGCAGCAACCCTTCACCACGATCTAGATCGTCTTCGGTAATTGCTGGCGCTGACCCTAAAGCGGGAGCTTTCAGTCGCAATCAGACAATCTGGACAAGAACCTGGCGCTGCTCGTGCCAGATGACCTGCGAATACCGTGTCAGGACGCAGTTCATTGCCAGGGTTTGCCTATCGTCGAGTGTGAATTTGAATCGCTGAAGATCAGCCAAGATCCTCCTCCCGTATCCGCCACAGTGCGGTATCCGGGATCTCGGTTTCAGCCTGTTTCAGGAGATGGGGGCGAAGCTTTTCGGAGACTGCCTGATCTTCCAACTTCATGTGGATCGCGGTCCGATTGAATGTGGCGTTGAAGAGCTTCAGGCGCTGTTGATCGACGCTGGTCTGCAGCGGCTGTCTCGGCACCACGAGTAAAACCACTTCACAATCCATGGCCGCGGCTGCGCGGCGCAATGTGTCAATCTGCACCGTGCCGGCGCGCTCGCTGTTCTCCAACTTGAGCACCGAACTAGGTTGCACCCCCAGTCGTCGTGCGAGCTCGGTTCGCGACATCCCTAAGGCGTCGCGGGTGGCAGCGATCCAACCGCCGCGTGGTACAGGACGAAGCCTGGGCAGTATCTGACGCAGCCAATTGCCGGTTTGATCGAGCTTCGATCTGGCTAAGCGACGCATCTGGGAAGTCGCGTTGGGAGCCATCAGGGGGTTCCTTTCAAGGATCAAAAGATTAACGTAATTATTCCCTGTATGGCTCTTTTGTATGTGTGGTTTCTGCCACACAGGGCTCTAGTCACTATTCAATCGCTCTATGAAGCGCTTGTTCGGCCGGCCGCGCCGGATGGCCTCCTACCCGGATCGTCGATGGTCAGCTGTAGGCGCCTCTGACGTCGGCGTTGGTGCCGGAGAGTCAGTTGCGCTCTCACCATCTCTCCAGGCGTCCAAAAGACTGCCCCAACATGTCGCTTGGTGGCATCCCTTCGCCTCGAGAATTTTCGGCTTCAAGACCGGACGGGAACACCATTGCCTGTCGAATCTGGTATCGGGGGGGGGGCAATCGCCGCTTAGGTCCATTTTTGGCGAACGCTAAAAATGGGAGGATTACCATGCGTTTCGCAAGGACGCCGATGAATGACGGATCAGATACCGTAATGCTTGGGTCGATTTGTAATCCTGAGATCATCGGGGCGTACGGAACGGAGAAATGTATGCGCGTACGCCTGCTGCGGTGCGGCATACAGGCCGACAGGGGGGGCTCGCGTATACTGTTAAGCAGGGGGAATGCCACATGCCGGTCGACTCACCTCGGGCCTCTCAGCCCCTGAGACGCATGGGAAGGATCATGCGTGCGTGCGGTACTTGTGATTCTGAGGAAAGGGAACTCAATGAACGCAATCGTTGCGCCGTCGTCTAGCCGTAGGGTTCTGAGCACCACGCTGCACCATTTGGACCTGAACAGCAGCACGTGTACCGCTGCCACCATTCCAGCTGGCAATTCTGACCTCGGTACGTATTTGGATGAGCTGCTGTATGAGATCAGCGCCAAGCCCCAGCACCGCGCTTATCAGCTGTCCAGTGGCACGACTGAGTTCGCTACCTCGCTAGGCGGGTTCTATCAGGCGCAGGACCTGGCCACGACGGGGACCGAAGCACTTGCTGAGCGTTTGCTCCGCATCGAGCTGCAGACCGATGCCAAGTACGGACATTTGAATCCAACCGGCACACATATTCGCAAGGGAAGCTTCCTGCAATACATGTACCAGGAGAACTCCCGGTACCACTATCTTGGCGTGAAAGTCGATCACCACGCCTTTATCGATGAGCAGGACCTCCGTAAACGAATTGGCCTTGGACAGACACAAAAACTGTTCAAGGCATGCCGTGTGACGTTCGATGTCAACGGCGCGCCGGAGGAGACGCTCGTATTCGATACGAACACGCGCCCATCGGTCTATTGGTGGCGTGATTTCTGGGAGCTCAAGGAACTTAGGAGCGATCGCCACAATACCGAGACTGCCATTCGGGGTGTTATCAAATGTCTCAATGCGATCAAGAAGACAGCCCCAACCGACTATACCCATCTAAGAAATGCAGCAATCACCGCATTCAAGCAAGCCGGCGCGCTCGACTTTACAGTATTTGTCGATGGCATTTTCACTAATTACCAACCCGTAGAGCAGTCGTTGGCGCAATCCCTCCCTAAGGTCGTGGAGAAGATTAGGCAGTTGCCGACCACCAGCAAGTTCGACGTGCAGTTCACGCTCGTCCCGGAGGCGGTGCCTTTCAGGCGCATGAATGTTGCTGTTAGCGAAGAGATATCGCTGAGTTACAACGAGGATGTGGCTAACCTAGATGACAAGATCTGGTCTTCAAAGACGCGGGACGGCCGGGATGTCGTTGTCATTCGCGCCACTGAAGCAGCTGATCGATTCAAGTTCAAACCTTGGACGTGACATGGGCGTCGACTTTGGTGCCATATTCGCTGCTGTAGACCTCGCCAATGCGACGCGGGTGGAGCGCCTCGACGAGTTCGAGCTTTTCGTTGAAGATGAATTGACTCAGGCCCAGGCGCATGTGGTCGCGCTTGCACTCCTTGGGATCGGTCCCTCTTTGCCCAATCGTGATCGATTTGAAATCACGATCACTGTCGACGGTGAGGCCGCCAGTGCTTGCGACGATGAAGAGGACAGCCGCGTCAGGATTGGAGGTCTGTTTGATCTCGGAAGTAATACCCGTGCCGAGGTAGGCTTTCGCGTCATCATAGGCAAGCAGGTGCAGCACAATGCCATCTCTGTCTATGACATGGAGGCATTTGGTCGGTACCTCGCCCAGGAGCCCCTCACGCAAGTGCTCGAGGCGCTTGCGGCTCGGCTGGACGGGCACCTCCGCCTAATTTGCATTGGCTTACGTAAGCAGGGAGGTAGCGCCACCCTGCAGTTCGTGCCGGAGGACCACGAAGAGCCAGCGACGGCTACGCTGCCGAGCGCGGCGCGTGAGCGCATCATTGCGCTGTTCAAGGAAAATTCATTTAGCGCGTCTCTTCCCGGGAAGCTTATTCCTCAAGACTTTCAGCTCGACACACCGTTGGGACAGCCCGCGGTCGATGGATTCTTTGCACGCGCTAGCGCGGTTCTTAGTGCTGTGTACCTATGTAACAACGCAGAGCTTGAATCCGACAACACCTTGACCTACCGCATGGCCGGTTACAAGGTTCTGGAAGAGAAGCGGATTTCCGTGGCCGAACTCTCCGGTGCGCATGAGGTGCTGAACAAGATCGCCAGTTGGGCATACGATGCCGGTGGAAGCACAGACAAGGTGGGCCTGGCGCGTAATGTACTTTCCCTCCATGTGGCGTCTTTGTGCGACCTAGCCCACCAGCCCCATGTTCTGAATGCCATCTTGTCCAACTACCAGATCTATCTGAAGGACAACGTATCGGCGTATCTCGAAGTGAGAAATCGAATGGCCGAGCTTCTGCTGGAATCCACGGCCAAAACCCATGCGCTCGTAGAAAGCCTATTGGACTCTGTGCGCAACGGCATGCTGGTGGTGTTTACGTTCGTGCTGACCGTGGTGGTGGTCAACGGCTTAAAGGACACCAATGCGAGGGTAGTTTTCTCGGGAGAGTACGTTTGGATCGTCATTATCATCGCAGTACTTTGCAGCATCTGGATACATAGTGCGTGCAAAGATGTCGTGACTAGGTTCGACAGTGCGACTAGATCCACAACGCAGCTTCTCCGGGACAGTTACCGAAACGTGCTGATCGAGGACGAGGTCGATCAACATACGGCCAAGACGTTCGCCAACAACAGAGGCCATTTAATTGAGCAGGTCAGAAGATACCGCCGTCTGTGGTATTTGGTGTCGGTGACGCTGGTGGCCACGTTCGCCATTGGCTACGTAGTGAGCTATCAGCTGCCTAGATTCAGTAGTCCGAAAGCTGATAGTGGAGCCGCTTCTACAATCCAAGCGCCCGCCTCATCGCGTGAGGAGCCGGGGCGCGTTCGGAGTAAGGGCATCGGAAATGTTTCTGGTTCGGTAAAGCCGACCGCGAGGGCTTCGCAGATGGCGCCCGCAGATAGTCAGGCGCCTCCGGTAAGCAAGGAGACGGCGGTCCATCGCGAAACCTCACAGTGATCACGATGATTCATCGACACATGGCAGCGCGTGTCCAAGGGTGGCCTTGTAGTCATGGGGCTAAAGGCTGCCTTGTGTATGCGATTTTGCTTTTTTGCAGCGGGTGGAAGGACTGCGAAGTGATCGATATGTGCAGGATTGCGTGTGCCAGTCTTCTGGGAGGATCGGTACGAACCTATCAGGACTGGGAGCAAGAACGGCTCGAACCATCCGGCGCAGCCAAGACGCTGCTGAAGGTTGCCGCCATCCGCCCTGATGCTGTGCGTGAAGCCATGGCAGTTTGAACAGGAAGGACGAATCGCAGGATCACGGATGGCGTGGTCGGGACAGGACTTTATTTCCGGAGCTTGCCATTGTGGCTGGTGGCCAGGATAAAACTTTAAAAATTCCTGTCCTATCACAAGAACGAGCAATCAATGGGTTGCGTGGATTTCAGGATAGAACTTTATTCCCCGTACACAACCGGGCTTACGGATAATCACTTCCAGCAGCCCGGTCCTCTCTCCCCCGACGTTGCTCGAAGCCCGGCCCAGTGCCGGGCTTTTGCTTTGTGTGGCACTTCGATCGTCACCGGGGTAGGCGCTCCTGCCGATGGCGAGTCCGGTCTGCGGAAAACGCCCGCGACAGGCTAAGCTTCGCGCCAATGTGATCGCTGGCTGAACGTGTTGCTTTGCAGAAGTACCCTAATCGCCCCTTGTCCCGCACTGCATGGTCAAGGGGGCGTCGTGTCGGTCGCTCCGGCCATTGGGAGCGGGCGATGACGAAGCGGGACAAGCGGGTCTGCCACGGCGGGCGCCGGACACGATGATCGAGCCGGCCGGACAGGAGCCGCCCGGGCGGGAGTTCGCCGCACGGGCGGTGCACGACTACAGCGCCGAGCTGCACCGCTTCCTGCGGCGGCGGGTGGCCGAGGCCCAGGACCTGGGCGACCTGGTGCAGGAGGTCTACCTGCGCCTGCTGCGGGTACAGAGCATCGAGACCGTACGCAATCCGCTGGCCTACATCTATGGCATCGCCGCGCACGTGGCCAGCGAGTTCAACATGCGCCAACGCCAAGGTCGGCTGTTGTACGACTCGACCGTGGTGGAGGCAGTATCGGAGAACCCCGGCCAGGCGGCTTTCAGCGAGGGTGGTGGCTTCTTCGAACGCCAGGTTGGCGATGCGTTGGCGCAGTTGCCGGCCAACCGCCTGGCGGTATTGCTGCTGGAGCGCCGCGAAGGCCTGAGCCATGCGCAGATCGCGCAGCGGCTGGGGCTGAGCGTGCATACGGTGAAGAAATACAGTGTTGAAGCGCTGGCGCATGTACGCGCGAGTTTGGAACGATGAACAGGATGTGGACCTTGCTACGGGCAGGGCGGGTGAACCCATGAATATCTATCGCACATCGCCGCAGCAGAGCCGGGAGCGCGCCGCACGTGAGGCCGCAGAGTGGCTGCAGGTCATGGCTGGCACGCCCAGCGAGGTGGACCGCGCAGGCTTTGCGGCCTGGGTGGCGCACTCGCCATTGCATCTTGAAGAGTTGCTGATGGCACAACTGGTGGAGCGTGAGCTGGCCAGCAGTGCAGCGCTGCAGCGCTTCGACCTGGAGGCGGTGCTGGCGCAGGCGACGGCGACCGACAATGTGGTGCCGCTGCACGATGCGCTAGCTGCGATGACGGTCCCTAAATCGCAGGCCGGCGCGCCCGCAGTGCGATGGAATCGCCGTCGACGTGGCTGTGCGCTGGCGGCGGGCATTGCTGCCTGCGCGCTGCTGGCCGGCAGCTGGACCCTGTTGCAGCCGGAAGTGCCGGTTTACCAATACGCCAGCGCGGTAGGCGAACAGCGCAGCATCGCCCTTGCCGATGGCTCGATGGTCAGTCTGGCGCCGGCCTCCTATATCGCCGTGCGTTTCAGTGCCGGCGTGCGTGACATTGAACTGCGCGATGGCGAGGCCACGTTTGATGTGGCGCACGACGCCAGTCGCCCGTTCCGCGTGCATGCCGGCGACAACACGGTGCAGGCGGTGGGCACGCGCTTCACGGTCAACCGGCTGCCTTCGGGCACGCTGGTCGCGGTCAGCGAAGGCAAGGTCAAGGTGACTGCCAATGGCAGCTGGCTGGAATCACTGTGGCGCGATGATGCCTCCACCCTGGAGGCAGGCAAGGCCACGGTTGAATCGCTGGGGCGCCCAGCCGCATTGTCGGCCGGCGAGCAGGCGCGGATCCCGCAGGGCCAGCAGGCCATGTTGCGGATGCCGCTGGAAGCACCGAACGAGCCGGTCGATGGCAAGCGCCGCTTGAGCTTCCGCAACGACACCCTGGCCGACATCATCAGCGAGTTCAACCGTTACAACCCACGGCCGATCGTTGTCACCGACCCGCTGATCCGCGAGCAGCGCTACAGCGGTGTGTTCTATGCCGATGATGCTGATTCCTTCCTGCAGTTCCTGGAATGCTGCTCGCAGCTGCAGGTCAGCCGTCAGGCCGATCGCAACGTGGTGGGCGGCCGCCAGTAGCCACGCATCAGCTCAAAGAAATATTTTTCATCGTGAGTACCCTTTTCGCGCACTTGGACACACGGATGTAACAAGAGGCTGGTTCCGCGCAAGGCGGCTCCGGTTGCTCGGTAACCATTCGATGTCTTTCGGGGGCGAATTATCCATGGGGTCCAGCATTATTCTTCGTAAACACATGTTGGTGAAGGCGGTGGCGGTTGCGCTGCTGGTCGGCACCGGCAATGTGGCGGTGGCACAGTCGGCAGCGATCGATACGGTTGCCGGCGCGGCGGTGTTCCAGTTCGATCTCGCGGCGCAGCCGCTGGCTTCCGCATTGGAGGCGTTTGCCGAGCAGACGGGGCTGCAGGTGGTTTATGCCGGTGGCGCTGGAAGTGGGGTGCACAGCAGCGCCGTCAATGGCCGGATGGACGCGGCGGCGGCGCTGCAGCAGCTGCTCTCATCCACGGCCTACACGCATGAGTTCATCAACGCCAAGACCGTCGCCATCCGCCCGCGTAGCAGTGCCGGTGACCTGGTTGAGCAGGCCGGCGGCAATGCCGAAACGCTGGAGACCATCAATGTCACCGGCACCTACCTGAAGAACATCGATCCGGCCTCGCCGCTGATCGTGATCGATTCGCAGTTGATCGAAAGCCGTGGCTATGCCTCGATCGAAGACGTGTTGCGTAACCTGCCGCAGAACTTCTCCAACCGCACCAGCGCTTCGCGCGCGCTGGGTGAAAAGGAGTTCGGCAGTTCGTATGGCGATGGCGTGTCCGGGCTGGGTTCCTCCGGCGCCAACCTGCGCGGCCTGGGTAGCCGCTCCACGCTGATCCTGGTCGATGGCCGCCGCCGCAGTGGCTCGGCGCAGGCGCAGGGCGCATACACCGATATTTCCTCGATTCCGGTTTCGCAGATCGAGCGCATCGAAGTGCTCAGCGATGGCGCCAGCGCCATCTATGGCTCCGATGCGGTGGCCGGTGTGATCAACATCGTGCTGAAGAAATCCTACGATGGAACCACCGCACAGCTGCGGCATGAGAATTCCAATACCGGCGCCGATGTATCGCGCTTGGATCTGGCACGTACCTTCGGCTATGGCAGTGGCCACGTCACCGCAGCGGTGGGGCGTGAGCGCAGCTTGCCGGCCGACGTCACCAGCCTGATCCACGTTGGCCCGAATGGCCGCGGCGACTTCAGCGATCGTGGCGGCGTCAATGGCCGTACCCGCAACAAGGGCCAGCCCGGGGTGGTCTATGAGTCCTTGGATTTCGGCATTGATTACCACTTCATGGGCGAGGCCATCGGTGTGATTCCCGGTGGACAGGATGGCACCGCGCTGGATCCGGACAGCCTGCTTGCCTACGACCCGGCCACCGCCCCGTCCACCTACGAACGCAGCCGCATCGGCCCCAAGGTCGACAATACCTATGCGCGCATCAGCGGTATGCACGATCTGGGCGAAACCACCCAGTTGAACTATGGCATCAGCCATGTGCGCCAGGTCAACAAGGAGAACTGGCGGCCTACGCTGTTCGACTTCAGCCTCTTCGAGCACGGCTACAACACCTACGTTCCGCAGAGCAATCCGTACAACACATTCGGTAGCGACGTGTTGGTGGGCTATTCCTTCGAGCGCGAGTTCGAAGGCATGAACCTGAGCGAAGACCAGAAGCAGACCAACAGCGACGCGCATGTCGGCATCAATGGCAAGCTGCCGTTCGCCAAGGGTTGGGATTACGAGGCGACCTTCAGCACCGGCCGCGAGAAGGGCACAACCACCGCCTTGATGGACCTGACCGGCTCGATGGGCGCGGATGGCTATGCGCGCACGCTGGAAGTGCTCAATGGTCTGAATGTGTTTGGCGACGGCAGCAACGATGCCATCGTCGCGCGCAACCGCGAGCTGCTGCAGAGTCTGGTGGAACGGCATGTCTACCGCTTCCAGTCGCGCGCCAATACGCTGGATCTGCTGACCCGTGGCGAGCTGTTGCAACTGCCGGCAGGGAAGATCGAGGCAGCGTTTGGTGCCCAGCACCGTGAGCAGCGCTACAACTACGAGAGCAACCTCGGTGAGCGGCTGAGCTCGGAGAGCAAGGGCAAGTCCGAGGCGCTGTTCACCGAGATCGGCATCCCGTTGCTGAAGGATCAGCCGCTGGCCAAGCTGCTGAGCTTGACCGTGGCGGCACGCTACGAGCGCTTCGATCAGCGTGGCGACAGCGCCCTGCGCGATTGGTCGGCCGGGCTGGGCGAACTGGGCGGCTTCGACGTCCAACAGCTGACCGGCCTCAACAATGACGGCAGTACCGGCATCACCGGCAGCGACAGCAGCGTGTCACGCAGCTTCAGCCGCACCAGCCCGCTGGCGCGGCTGGCATGGAAGCCGAGCGACGCGTTGCGCCTGCGTGCCACCTGGGGCGAATCCTTCCTGGTGCCACAGGCCCAGCAGCAGTTCGGTCAGCTGATCATGGACGACTACACCTCACGCGTGCTGTTCAACGGCGGCCAGCTGCCGGAGGGCGTCACCCAGATCGTCGCGCTCAGTGGGCCCAATGTGAACCTGAAGCCGCAGGTGGCCAGTGTGGTGACCTACGGCTTCGACTGGTCACCCACGTTTGCCACCGGCCTGCAGCTGTCGGCTACCTACAACCGCACCACCTTCGACAACTACATCGGCGATCCGCTATCCGGCCTGACCTACTCGGAGATCTTCAAGGACATCAGCAAGATGCCCGAAGGGACCTTCACGCTGGGCGAGAACGGGGTGATGCTGTGGGACAACCGAGCCATCAACTTCCTCGGCCGTCGCTCGCGCAGTGTCGATACCACCGCCAGCTATTACTTCGGCAACGAGTGGGGTGATTGGCGCATCGAGCTCAATGCGGTGCGCACGTTGGAGCTGACCTCGCGCTCCCTGGCATCAATGCCGACGCTGAGCTATGCGGACAGTGAGCTGGGGCCGAGCAAGTGGGCCGGTGACCTGTTTGTCGGCTGGGAAGGAAATGCGTGGTTTGCATCGCTTGGCAGCCACTACAGCGCGGCACATCGTGTGTTGTATCCGCTGTCGGCCACCGCCAACGACTACAACGATTTCATCCCCAACGAAAATCCGCGTACCCGCTCGGCGTCCTACACCACCTTCGACGCCCAGTTCGGCTATCGCAGGCATCAGCGTGATGGCTGGTTGGGCGGCGTGACCGCGCGCGTGGGCGTGCAGAACATGTTCGATCGGCAGTACCCATTCGTCGACAACCTGTCCGGCTTCGTCTCCAACCGGGTGAACATCCGCGGCCGCGTGCTGTACCTGGATATCAAGAAAGAGTTCTGACGCTGCAGCGTCTTCCTGTAACAACGCGGCGCGCCAGTCCCTCGTCGGTGGCGCGCCGCACTCAACGCAAGGAAATCCATGAAGTCGATTGCCAACACCACGCGCGCCTGCCTGCTGGCTGCCGCGGTCACCGCCATGGTAGGTCTGTCTGCCTGCAGCCCATCAGTGGCACCGGCTGCGGCGCCTGCCCAGGACGGCACCGCAACGCCGGCAGGCAGTGAGACGTACAGTATTCGCGGCACGCTGCCGGCGCTGGTCGATGGCACCGAGCTCAAGCTGCTGGTGCCGTCGTCGGCTGGCGACCCGCTGCATATCAAGCCGGCGGCTACTGCCGTCGCGAAGGACGGCGCGTTCGTGTTGACCGGGCAGGTGCCGCAGGCGGTGCCGGCGGTATTGATGGTGGGCAACCAGGGCTCGGTAAAGCTGGTGCTGGAGCCGGGTGAACTGCGCATCGAGATGGGCCCGCTTGGTCCGTTGGCCAAGGGCGGCAGCCTGACCGAGCGTGTCTACGGCTATCTGGAAGATCCGGCCTATGTAAGCGCATTCACCGCCAACCGCGAGGCCAACCGCAAGGCGTTTGCAGGTGTCGACGAGAATGACGAAGCCGCGATGAAGGCGGCGCGCGATGCCGTCGGTGCGCCGTTCATGGCCTTGGCCAAGGTCAAGAACGACTACGACGCGGCCATCCTCGACGGCAGCGCGCCGGCGCTGCTGAAGCTGCTGGTACTGAGCGAAAACTATGACTGGAAGCGCTACGACATGGCCCGGCGCACGCAGATGCTTGCCAGCTACAAGCAGGAACTGGGCGAGCATCCGTTGATCGTGCAGATGGAGCAGGCGGCGGCCGAGCATGCCAAGACCCAGCAGCTGGCCGAGAAGTTCGGGCCCGGCAAGCCCTACGCCGACATCGAGGCGGTTGGCGTGGATGGCAAGGTGGTCAAGCTGTCCGAAGTACTGGCGCGCAACAAACTGGTGCTGCTGGACTTCTGGGCGTCGTGGTGTGGCCCCTGCCGTGGTGAATTTCCGCACCTGCTGAAGGTCTATCGCGAGTTCCAAGCCCACGGTTTCGAGATCTACGCGGTGTCGCTGGATGAGGACAAGGCCGATTGGACCAAGGCCATGCAGGAAGAGGGCGGCAGCAATGACTTGCCGTGGATCAACCTGCAGGCACCGGGTTTCGAGGACAGTGCGGCGCAGACCTATGGTGTGGTGCAGCTGCCGCAGAACTATCTGATTGCCGGTGACGGCACCATTGTCGGTGTCGGCATGCGCGAGTGGGATGTGGAGCGTGCGGTGCGCGCGCAGATCAAGAAGGTTGAAGATGCGTCTGCACGTTGATGCACTCCGCCGTGTGGCGATGAGCACGCTGCTGTTGCTTGCGGTACTGCTGCCGGGCACGGTACTGGCGCAGGTGCAGGCCGAGCTGGTTGCCGCACAGCGCTCGGTGCAGCCTGGGCAGCCGTTGCAGCTGGCCCTGCGCATGCAGCATGACCCGCATTGGCACAGCTTCTGGAAGAACGCCGGCACCGGCCTGCCGACCAAGCTGATGTGGGAACTGCCGCCGGGATGGACCGCCGAGGCCATCCAGTGGCCGACGCCCATCCTGGTGCGCGACCGCGAAGGCAATATCACCGGGCATGGCTATGAGGGCTTGTCATATCTGCCGGTGCGGCTGATTGCCCCGGCAGACTTGCCAGCCGGCAGCGTGGTGGAACTGAAAGCGCAGGCACGCTGGTTGATGTGCGAGACGGTGTGCATTCCGGGCAAGGCGGCATTGAGCTTGCGGATGCCGGTCAGCGCCGAGCCCGCGCAGTCCGATGAAGGAGTGCAGGCTGCATTGGCCGCGCTGCCGATGCCCGCGGCCAGTGAAGGCTGGCAGCTGGCGGCTACCCATGCGCCGGCTGGGCTGACGCTGCGAGTGGCGGCACCGGCTGATATTGCCGATCTGCATTTCTTCCCCGCCGATGCCTTCGTTTCGTACAAGGTGCCGCAGACCATCGGCAACCGTGGCGCGCGTGCGCTGCTGAAGCTGCCGCTGGACCCGGCCGAGACCATGCCCGCCGACGCGATGCTGCGCGGTGTGTTGGCCTACAACGATGCCCAGGGTGTTTATCGCGGTGTCAGCATCGAGCTGCCGTTCGTGGCCGAAGCCGAGGCGACGGCGTTGGTCAGCACCGCCGACCTGGGTGCGGTGCCCGCCTCGGCCAGCGGTGATGGCAGCACGCAGCAGCTCTCTGCCCTGGTATTGCTGTTTGCATTGCTGGGTGGGCTCATCCTTAATCTGATGCCCTGCGTGTTCCCGGTGCTTGGATTGAAAGTGGTGGGCTTCATCGAGCAGGCGGGCAATGACCGCCGCAAGGTAAGCCTGCATGCGTTGTCGTTTACTGCCGGGGTACTGCTTTCGTTCTGGGCGCTGGCGGCGTTGTTGGCGGTATTGCGCGAAGGCGGGCAACAGCTGGGCTGGGGCTTCCAGCTGCAGTCGGCACCATTCGTGTTCGTGCTGGCGCTGGTGATGCTGGCGTTCGCGATGAACCTCAGCGGCGTGTTCGAAGTTGGCATGCGTGCCACCGGCGTTGGCTCCAGCCTGCAGACCCGCGGTGGCGTGGCCGGTAGCTTCTTCAGTGGCATGCTTGCCACCGTGGTGGCCACACCGTGCAGTGCACCGTTCCTGGCGCCTGCGCTGGGCGCAGCACTGGCGCTGCCGACGGCGCAGGCCTTCATCGTGTTCACTTTCATCGCCTTGGGCCTGGCCTTGCCCTATCTGCTGCTGTCGGTGTTCCCGTCGCTGGTGCTGCTGCTGCCGCGCCCGGGGGCATGGATGGAAACCTTCAAGCAGCTGATGGCATTCCCGTTGTACGCCACCGTCGCCTATCTGCTGTGGGTGCTGGCCGGCCAGTTGCAGGAAGCAGCGCTGCTCAACGCTTTGCTGGCATTGTCCCTGCTCGGCTTCGGCCTGTGGCTATATGGCCGTGGCACCCGTCCAGGAGCGCGCGGTGGCCGCGCGTTGGCATCCACGCTGGCGGGCGTATTGGTAGTGCTGGTGGCAGGGGCATTTGGCTGGCCACGCGCCGCGACGCCGGAGCAGATGCAATGGGAGCCGTGGAGCAGCGAGCGTATCCAGCAGCTGCAGGCTGAAGGGCGACCGGTCTACGTTGATTTCACCGCACGCTGGTGCGCGACCTGCCAGGTCAACAAGAAGGTGGTGTTTGCTTCCTCGCGCGTGCGTGATTACTTCCGCGACAACAAGGTGGCCACGCTGAAGGCCGACTGGACCAATGCCGATCCGCTGATCACCGCCGAGCTGGAACGTTGGAACCGCAGCGCCGTGCCGTTCAACCTGGCCTATCCCGCAGGTGCTGCTGCACCGCGCGAACTGCCGGAAGTGTTGACGGCGGACATCGTGCTCGCCGCTTTAGAAAACGCTACCCCACACGGACAGGATTGAACCCCGTCCCGACTTCCCCGCGCCCTCGGGCGCATTCCAAGAGAACGCAACGCATGATTTCGCAACGCCTGTTGTGCGCCGGCCTTGCGCTGGGCCTGATGGCAGCTTCCGCTGCCTCGGCCGAGCCGGTCAAGGTCAATGGCTTCACCCATGTCAAATCCCTCGACGGTATCGATGAGTACCGTCTCGACGCCAATGGCCTGAGCGTGCTGTTGCTGCCCAACCATGCTGCGCCGGTGGTGACCTTCCAGATGACCTACCGGGTCGGTTCGCGCAACGAGGTGACCGGCTCGACCGGTGGTACCCACCTGCTCGAGCACCTGATGTTCATGGGCAGCACCCACTTCGACGGCGAGAACAACGTCGATACCTACCTGGATCGCGTCGGTGCCGGCTTCAATGCCACCACCTCGCTGGACCGCACCAACTACTATGCCACGTTGCCGCCGGCCGCGCTGGACGGTTACATCGCCATCGAAGCCGATCGCATGCGCGGCCTGCTGCTGCGCGAGAAGGACCGCCAGAGCGAAATGACCGTGGTGCGCAACGAGTACGAGCGCAACGAGAACAACCCCAATGGCGCGTTGATGAAGCTGATGTGGGCCACCGCCTTCAATGCCCATCCCTACCACCATCCGGTGATCGGCTGGCGCAGCGATATCGAAAAGGTTTCCATCGAGAAACTGCGCGAGTTCTACGACACCTTCTACTGGCCGAACAACGCCACCGTCACCGTGGTCGGCGATATCGACAGCGCCCAGGTGCTGGCCAGCATCGGTGACAAGTTCGGCAAGGTGCCACGCTCGCCGCATGCCATCCCCGAGGTCTACACCACCGAGCCGGACCAGCAGGGCGAGCGTCGGGTGACGCTGCGCCGGGCCGGCGAGACCGGCACGGTGATGATGGCGTACAAGGCACCGGCGGGCCTGGACAAGGACATTCCGGCGTTGAACGTGCTGGAACTGGTATTGCAGGGCGGTCGCAGTGCGCGCCTGCAGCGGGCGCTGGTGGACACCAGTAAAGCGGTGGCGGTTTCCGGTGGCATGTACCAGCAGCGCGACCCGAGCCTGTTCATGCTGAGCGTGGCACTGGCACCGGACAGCAAGCACGAAGAAATTGAAAAGATTGTCCGCGACGAGATCGCCAAGCTTGCCCGCGACGGCGTTACCGCGGAAGAAATCAAGCGTGTACTTGGCCCGTACCGAGCCGAGGAAGCCTACCGACGTGACGGTACCGACCAGGCCGCTGATGCGCTCAACGAGTTCATCGCGATGGGCGATTGGACCCTGTATTCCAGCGCCTTGAAGGACCTTGAGAAGGTCACCCCGGCCGACGTGCAGCGCGTCGCCGGCACGTATTTCACCGCAGAGCAGAGCACGGTTGGCTGGTTCGTGCCGGAGAGCAGCAAGTGAGCAACGCAAAACGCATTCGACTGATTCCGCTGGCGCTGGCCGCACTGTCCAGCCTTGCCGCGTTCGCCGCCCAGGCTGGCGTCGCCGACACTGCCGTGCACGCCAAGGCGGCCGGCATCGACCTGATCGTCTACCCGATGGGGGTCAAGGACGTGGTCACCTTCACCGGCTCGATGCCGTTGGGTGATGCCTTCCTTGTTGCCAAGGCCGATGACCCGGCGGTGCCGACGCTGACCGCGATGCTGCTGGAAGCCGGTACTACCCGGCGCGACAAGTTCGCCATCTCGGACACGCTGGATGGCATCGGCGCCCAGTTGTCGCTGAGCCCCAGCGCGGCGCGCATCGGCATCTACGGCAAGAGCCTGAAGCAGGACCTGCCGATCGTGCTTGACCTGCTTGCCGAGCAGCTGCGCGAGCCGGCGTTCACCGCCGAGGAACTGTCCAAGGCCAAGGTACAGCTGGAAGCTGCGCTGCGCCAGGCCAGCGACAACCCTGGCACGATGGCGCGCGAGACCATGATGCTGGGCATCTTCCCGGCCGGCAGCGTCAATGCACCAGTGCCGCGCGAAGCCATGCTCAAGGCGGTGCCGCAGGTGACGCTGGAGCAGATCAGGGCCTTCCACGCAACGTATTACGGCCCGGCGCACATGACCCTGGTGTTTGCCGGTGACGTCGATGCCAAGGCGATTGAAACCGCAGTGGCGCACGGCTTCAACGGTTGGAGCGGCGGCGTGGACTATCTGCGTACCGCGCCGGCTCGGTTGCCGGCCAAGGCCGCCGAGCACAACATCGCGATGAAGGACAAGAGCAGCGTCAGCGTATTCCTCGGCCAGTCCACCGGCCTGCGTTATACGGATGCGGACTATCTGCCGATGACGGTGGGCGTGGATGTGTTGGGTTCGGGCTTCACCGGTCGCCTGATGGCGGCGGTGCGTGCCAAGGAAGGCCTGACCTATGGCATCGGCGGCAACCTGCTGGGCAGCGATTACATGGACGGCGGCCTGGGCATCAACACCACCTTCGCACCGGAACTGATGGACAAGGGCATTGCCAGCACCCGCCGCGAGCTGCAGCGCTGGTGGAAGGATGGCATCACCGCCGAAGAGCTGGATGCACGCAAGCAGGCGATGGTGGGCAGCTACCAGGTCGGCCTGGGCAATACCGACGGCATGTCGACGGCGATCATCGGTACGGTTGAACGCGGGGTTGGCCTGGCATGGCTGGACAACTACCCGCAGGCGATCCAGTCGGTGACCCTGGAGCAGGTCAACGGTGCAATCCGCCGGTATGTGGACCCGCAGAAGATGGTGCTGGTGAAGGCCGGCACCTTCAAGAAGTAAGTCGCAGCCTCTGCCAAGTGGTACGACACCAACAAACGCCGGCGTAAGCCGGCGTTTGTTGTTTGTCAGCAGCAATTGATGCAATCCGTAGTTACGTAGCCCGGGTAAGCAAAGCGCACCCGGGGTAGAAGATCGCCGATTGGCGCCCGGCCGCGCCCTGTCTACATGGGCAATAGCTGATCTTCAAGGCGCCGCGTTCTTAATCAAGCACGCACGCTATTGGAGATGATCTCCACCCAATAGCCGTCCGGGTCCTTGATGAAGGCCAGGCTTTTCATCCGGCCATCGCTCAGGCGCTTCTGGAACGGCACGTTCAATGCCTCGAAGCGAGCGCAGGCACTCTCGATGTCCGGCACCGACACGCAGATGTGGCCGAAGCCGCGCGGGTCGCTGTTGCCGTCGTGGTAGACCGGGCCGTCCTGGTTCTCGGTGCCGTGGTTGTGGGTGAGTTCCAGCACGCCGGGGATGCCGGCCATCCACAGGCGACGTTCGGCATCATCCTGCGGCACCTGCACGCCAGCCGGCACGTAGGCCAGGAAGTACAGGCTGAATTGCGCCTCGGCGAAATCACGCTGGTCGATCAGCTGGAAGCCCAGCACGCGGGTGTAGAAATCCAGCGAGGCGCGGATGTCCTTGACTCGCAGCATGGTGTGGTTGAACACGAAGCCGTTGGTTTCGGCCGGCACCTGTGCAGCGACGCCGGGCTGTTGAGCAAGGGTTTGAAGACTCATGGGGACAATCCTGTTGCGATGAATGGGGTAGGTGCGATGTGCTGCCGCCGCAGCGCAATGCCGATGCAAAAAGTTGCATGTGAAATCGCTAGCACAGCTTGCATGCGTCGATACAAAAAATCATCACCGGCATACCTTCAATGGCTAGGCGGCTGCGCGCGCGCTGGCTATGCTGCGTCGCAGGATAGTCGTTGTTCCCCACGTTTTGATGAAGCGCACATGCATTGCCTGATGTGCGGCGGGAGCGACGCTGGCGCAAGGCTTGCGCGGTTTGTTGGCGGGGATGCCAGCGCGAAGGGGAGCACGGCGTGAGCAGCGGCGGTTGACAAGCTTTCTCTGGTCGCGCTATTCATTGTATGTATATACAAATAACGAGACGGTTCTGATTTCCATGTCCTATCGTGTGTGGCTGCCGTTGCTGCTGATGCTGGTGCTCGCCGTTGAAGGCGTGCTCGGGGCATGGGCGAGCACGCGCATGGTGCTGCACGCGGAAGGCGTTCCGAGCGTTGCCGGTATCACCCGTGCCGCCAGTGCCAGCTGTGACCCGGCGCCGCGCGCGCTTGCGCTGGCCCAGCGCGGCTCAACGGCCACTGACGGCCATGAAAAGCATGCAGGGAAATCGGCTTCACCCGCCCACGCAGACGAGTGCAGCTGCGCCGACAGCGTCGGCTGCGAATGCCTGTGCGTGTTCACCATCTATCCCCCCGCGACGGCGCTGTTGTTCGCCGGTGCGCATCCGCCGGTAGCGGCCGATACGCCACTGCCGGCGCTGGTTCTGCCGGCTGGCAGGCTTTCCCGCGTCTTCCGACCTCCCATCGTCTGAGCGGTTGTTCTCGCGTCACCACGACGTTGCAGTGAACCGTGCTCGCGCCCGCGACTGCGGCTACGCCCCGAGAAAAATCCCAGCGAGAGAGAACATGTATTTGAAGCCCCAAGCCTTGGCTGCGGCCATCGGCACACTGTTGTGTGCCACCGCCGTCCACACCGCCAATGCGCAGGACGCGCAGTCCCCGAATGAAGCCGCCCGCACGCTGGACGCCGTGCAGGTCACCGGCAGCCATATCAAGCGCGCACAGTTGTCCGGGGTTGGCCCGGTCAGCGTGATCGATGCACAGGCCATTGAACGCTCCGGTGCCACTTCGGTTGACACCTTGTTGCAGCGCCTGCCGGCCTCGGCCGGTTTTGCCGGCAGCCAGAGCAATGCCTACTGGGCCGAGAACGGCTACGGCACCACCCAGGTCAACCTGCGCGGGCTGGGCATCAACCGCACCCTGGTGCTGCTCAATGGCCGCCGCATCGTCAATGGCGGCACCGGCGCCAACAGCTCGGTCGATCTGAATATGATTCCGGTATCGCTGATCGAGCGCGTGGAAGTGCTCAAGGACGGCGCTTCGGCCATCTACGGCGCCGATGCGGTCGCCGGCGTGGTCAACATCATCACCAAGCAGGGTTTTGACGGTGCCGAGGCTGCCGTGCGTTACGGCCAGACCACACGTGGCGATGGCGACGAAACCGCGGTCGACCTGGCCTGGGGCGTCACCAGCGAGCGCGGTTCGCTGATGGCCGGCATCAACTATGCCGAAGGCGGCACGGTCAACATGGGCTCGCGCGCACCCTGCGGCCTGGCCGAAGTGGATGGCAAGCTGGTGTGCTCGGGCAGCTCCACCACGGTCGGTGGCCGCGCGTTGCTGGCCGATGGCAGCCGGGTCAATTTCAACCAGGTGCTGGGCGGCAATGGCGATTTCTACGAGCCGTATTCGGCCGCCAAGCACAACTACAACGGCAACCCCACGCTCAACGCGGTCAATCCCATCAAGCGGATCAGCATGAGCGTGTTCGGCGACAGCCAGCTCAGCGAGAACACCAGCGTGTTCACCGAGCTGATGTATACCAACCGGCAGTCCGATCAGCTGGCCGCACCGGGCGGATTGGGCGTGTACCGGCCGATCAACATCGCCGCCGATCACCCGACCAATCCCACCGGACAGGATCTGCTGCTGCAGCGTCGGCGCCTGGAAGAAGCCGGCCCGCGCCATTTCTCGCAGGAAGTGAATACCTTTCGTGGCCTTGTAGGCGTGAAGGGGCATTTCGGCACGGGCTGGGATTGGTCAGCGGCCTTGAACTGGGGGCGTAACACCGGCGTCGATGGCTCGGACAATGTGGCCAATCTCGATCGTGTCGAGCAGACCCTGGACCGGCGCATCTGCAGCCCGGTGCCGGGTGCGGCCATTCCCTGCGGCGACTACCTGGGTCATGGCGATCTGAGCCGCGAAGTGCTCGATTACATCCTCTACACCTCGCGCGATACCGGCGGCAACGAGCAGAAGAGTTTCACCGCCAACCTGAGCGGGCAGATTTTCGAACTGCCAGCCGGTTGGGTAGGCTTCGCCGCCGGCGTGGAAGTGCGCAAAGAGCGTGGCTGGCGCAATCCCGATCCACTGACCGTGCTGGGCATCGGCAACACCAACCAGCAGGACCCGATTGCCGGTGAGTACACCGCCAAGGAAGTCTTCGCCGAGCTGGCGATTCCGCTGCTGCAGGACAATGTCATCGCCGATTCGCTGTACCTGAATCTGGCTGGCCGCGCCTCGGACTACGATCTGTTCGGCCGCGACTACAACTACAAGGTCGGCCTGGACTGGCAGGTCAATCCGGCGTTGAAGGTGCGCAGCACCTATGCCACCGCGTTCCGCATCCCGAACATCCCGGAGCTGTTTGGCGGCGTCGCCGAAGGCAACCTGACCACCACCGACCCGTGCAGCAACTGGTCGGCGTTGCCGGCGGGCTCCACGGTGCGTGACAACTGCCAGGCCTACGGCGTGCCGGCCGGCTATGTGCAGCCGGGCAATACCATCCTCACCACCTCCGGTGGCAATGCCGATCTGAAGCCGGAAGACGCCACCTCGTTCACCGCGGGCGTGGTGTGGACACCGGAGTTCCTGTCCGGCCTGACATTGACGCTGGACTACTACAACATCCGCATCAAGCACGCGATCCAGCGCATCGATGGCTCCACCAAGCTGGCCATCTGCTACAACACGCCGGGGCTGGCGCATCCGTTCTGCGACGCCAGCAACTTCACCCGCAACCCGCGCACCGGCGAAGTGGATTTCCTGTCCTCGCAGCCGGTCAATGCCGCCAACGAACACGTCACCGGCTATGACTTCGGTGCCTTGTACGAATTCAAGGCGGCAGGCTTTGATGCCAGCGTCAGTGCAGATGTGTCCTACCTGCAGCGTTACGACGTGCGGCCGTATGACGGCGCGGACCTGATCGAGTACGCCGGCAAGATCACCGGCGGCCGTGGCAGCTATGCCAAGTGGCGCGGCCTGGTCTCGATGAATGCATCGCGCGACAAGTGGTCGGGTACCTGGAGCACGCAGTACATCGGGCGTGCTGATGACATCAACGCGGCGCGCGGTGATATCGGCGATCACGCACCGTCGGTGTTCTATCACAACCTGCAGCTCAAGTACGCGGTGAGCAAGGCGCTGGATGTATCGCTGGGCCTGGACAATGTCTTCGACAAGAAGCCGCCGTTCATCCAGAGCTATACCGATGCCAACACCGATACGATGACCTATGACCTGCTGGGTCGCCGCTGGTACGCACGCATCGGCTACCGCTGGTGACTGGATGCGCCCCGTCGCAGCCGCGGCGGGACGCGTCATTGAACGAGGACGATGTTGATGAAACCCGCATTCTGGGCACGCCGTGCCCACAAATGGATCGGCCTGGTGATCGGTGTGCAGGCGCTGCTGTGGATGCTCAGCGGCGTCTACATGACCGTCGTGCCGCTAGGCGTGATCCATGGCGACCACCTTGCCCACGTGCATGGCACGCCGCTGCCGGCACAGGCGGCCCGTGTAGGCGCCGACGTGCTGTCAGCGCGCTATCCACAGATGGAGTCGTTCCGGCTCAAGCACGTGCTGGAACGCGAGGTCTATGAGATCCGCCAAGGGAAACAGAAATACCTGGTCGATGCTGCCAGCGGCGAACGCCTGGCGCCGATGGACCGTGAGCAGGCCATCGCACTGGCGCAGTCCCTGTATCAGGGGGACGGCGAAGTGGAACGGGTGGAATGGATCACCCGCGCACCGTCGGAAGTGAAGACCCGCCCGGTGCCGATGTGGGCCGTGCATTTCAGTGGACGCGGCGACACCACGCTGTACCTGTCACCGGACAGCGGTGAGCTGCTGGCGCGGCGGCACGACCTGTGGCGTGTGTTTGACTTCGTGTGGATGCTGCACATCATGGATTACGACAACCGCACCGACGTCAACAACACCTTGTTGCGGGTGGCATCGGTCATCGGCCTGGGCTTCGCCCTCAGCGGCATCTGGCTGCTGTTCTACAGCTTCGGCAAGCGGAGGAACGCATGACGCCCTGGATGCGTACCCTGCACAAGTGGGTGGGCCTGATTGTCGGCCTGCAGTTCATGGTGTGGCTGGGCAGTGGCTTGATGATGAGCCTGCTCGACCCGGAAAAGATTGAAGGCAGCGCCCAGCGCGCTGAAGCGGTTGCCAACCCCGCCTGGCCCTCTACGACGGTGTCCGCAAGCGTGGCGTTGGCTGCGGCAAAGGGCGAGGCAGCAACGCTGGACAGCGGTTGGCTGCTGCAACAGCCGGTGTATCGCCTGCAATCGCCGGAAGGCACGGAAGTGATCGATGCCCGCGACGGTAAGCGTATCGCCATCGACGCGGCGGTTGCGGCAAAAGTGGCACAGGCCGCATATGCCGGCGATGGTGAAGCCGCAGCACCGCAATACCTGCAGAAGACCTTGGAGACGCGGGCCAACCCGGACCCGGTATGGCGCGTGGACTTCAGTGATGGGCAGGACACCAGCATCTACGTGTCCGCACACAGCGGCCAGGTAATGGAACATCGCAACGCCACCTGGCGGCTGTTCGATATCTTCTGGATGCTGCACATCATGGATTACAGCAGCCGGGTCAACTTCAACAACCCATTGGTGGTGGGCATGGGCATTGGCGGCCTGTGGCTGGCGTTGACGGGCGTGTGGTTGTTGATCGCAAGTTTCCACCTGCAGGAGTTCATCCCGCGTCGCTGGCGCTCGCGCCGGCAGTTGATGGTGTACGCCCCAGGCGGTGCACATCTGCGCACGGTCGAGGTGGCCAATGGCGACAGTGTCTACGTGGCGCTGGCGCGCGAAGGCATCCAGCTTCCCTCCAACTGTGGTGGTGGCCAGAGCTGCGGCCTATGCGAGGTGCGCGTGCGTACCGGTGCCGGCAAGGCAACGGCGGCCGATCGCGCGCACGTGCCTGAAGCCAAACGCAAGGTGGGATGCCGCCTGGCCTGCAACCTGCAGGTGGATGACGATATCGAGATCGAAGTGGCCGGCGGCGCCAGTTTGTGGACCGAGCATTGGGCCCGCGTCGAGAAAGTCGTCGCGGTGACGCCGTTCCTGAGGGAGATTCATCTGCGCCCTGAGCAGGCAGCGGACACGCAGTTCCAGCCGGGCTGCTACCTGCAGCTGCATGTGCCCGAGTACGAATTGCCGCGCAGCGCGGTGTGGCATCCGGCCGAGCATGACGAGGATTGGAAGGCACTGTCCTTGCCTGCGACCTTGCAGAACAAGGCGGCGGTGCGCCGTTCCTATTCGCTGGCAACGCCGGTGTCGAACGCAGACGGCGGCCTGGTATTGCTGGTGCGCTTCAGCCCTGGCTGGCAGGAGAACCGCAAGCATCCGCCAGGCAAGGGTTCAAGCTATGCCTATACGCTGCGCGAGGGTGACCGCGTTCGCTACAGCGGTCCGTTCGGTGACTTTGCACTCAGCGGCAGCGAACGCGAGAAGATCTTCATTGGCGCAGGTGCAGGCATGGCGCCACTGCGTGCGCTGATCCAGCAGCGTTTGGATGAAGGCGGGGGCGAGCGTATCCACTATTGGTACGGCGCCCGTGGCGAACGTGACTGCCCATATGTAGAGCAGATGCAGGAGCTAGCGCATGAGCATGCCAACTTCAGTTGGCATCCGGTGTGGTCAGGGCAGGGCAGTGATGCACGCCGCGTGCACGAGGCGATGCATGAGGATCTGTTGAAGCAGCATCCGGACCTGGCCGGCTGCGAGTTCTATCTGTGTGGCCCGCCGGCGATGTTGGCGGCGACCAGGCAGCTGCTGCGCAAGTTGGGTGTTGCCGATGAGCGGGTTGCGTTTGATGACTTCAAGATCTGAGCGACGCTTTCTGTAGCTGAGCCACGGTAGTTGCTTAGGCAGCTGCTGTGGTTGTTGGCTTTGGCTGTTGCTCTTGTTTTGGCTGTTGCGCTGGTTTTGGCTGTTGCTTTGGCTTTGGCTTTGGCTTCCGCTTCCGCTTCCGCTTCCGCTTCCGCTTTCGCTTTCGCTTTCGCTTTCGCTCTGGCTCTGGCTGTTGCTTCGGCTTTGGCTTTGGCTCTGGCTGTTGTTTCGGCTTCGGCTGTTGCTTCGGCTCTCGCCTTGATCTTTGCTTCCAGCATTCCCTTCTCCCGCTTGCGGGAGAAGGTGCCCATAGGGCGGATGAGGGGAGCTTTTGACTTGGCCTAGCTAGAAGCTTGCCCTCACCCCAACCCCTCTCCCGTGAACGGG
>NZ_LDJJ01000090.1 GCF_001431465.1 Stenotrophomonas terrae
AGGGCCGGGGAGGGGTAGCTGTTGCCGTTGCTCTTGCCCCGCGCGAAAGATCCAAAGCTCAAGTCCAAAGCACCCCGCCCCAACCCTCCCCTGTGCTTGCGCACAAGGGAGGGGGCAAAGCTGGCCTGCGGGGCAAGGGAGGGAGCCTGGGCAGCCACTCCTGCGATAATCCCCGCCATGAACGACACCACTCTCCCGCGCGAAGTCGCCAGTGACCTCGACCACGGTTTGAAAGCCATGGGCCTGGATGCCGCCCTGGCCAAGCCCCTGCTGGCCTATTTGACGCTGCTGGTGCGCTGGAACCGCACCTACAATCTCACCGCCATCCGCGACCCGCGTGAAATGGTCACCCGCCATCTGCTTGATTCGCTGGCCATGGCCGAGCATGTCAGCAGCGGCAGCCTGGCCGATCTGGGCACCGGCCCCGGGCTGCCGGGCATCCCGCTGGCCATTACCCACCCGCAGTTGCAGGTCACCCTGGTCGAAAGCAACGGCAAGAAAGCCCGCTTCATGCGTGAGGCCGTGCGCCAGCTCGACCTGAGCAACGCCCGCGTGGCCGAATCCCGCGCCGAGGCGCTGGACGAGCCGGGCGCCTATGACAACCTCACCGCCCGCGCCATGGACACTCTGGCTGGCATCATCGAGGTCGGCGGCCACCTGCTGCGCCCCGGCGGCCAGCTGCTGGCGATGAAGGGCGTCTACCCGCACGAAGAGATCGCCCAGCTGCCGGCCGGCTGGCAGGTACTGGAAGTGCGCCCGCTGCAGGTGCCGGGCCTGGTAGGCGACCGTCATCTGGTGGTTGTGGAGCGCAAGTAAGCAGGCGGGAGCTAGTGCCGAGCCATGCTCGGCAGGGGCCTTACCAGCCAAAGCTGCCCTCACCCCAACCCCTCTCCCAAAGGGAGAGGGGCTAAAACGGTAGTGCCGAGCCATGCTCGGCAGGGGCCTTACCAGCCAAAGCTGCCCTCACCCCAACCCCTCTCCCAAAGGGAGAGGGGCTAAAACGGTAGTGCCGAGCCATGCTCGGCAGGGGGCTTTACCGGCCAAAGCTGCCCTCACCCCAACCCCTCTCCCGCAAGCGGGAGAGGGGCTTTGAGCAAGAGCGGGGCGGGTAGTGCCGAGCCATGCTCGGCAGGGCTTTACCAGCCAAAGCCAAAAGCCACCCCTCCCCAACCCTCTGCTTGGCCTGCGGCCAAAAGGAGGGGGCAACCGCAAAAGCGACGCAAATCAGGGCAACTTCCCGGCCCAAAGCCGCCTCCTGCCCGGAAACCGATTTCCGCCTGCGCGCCGCTACCCCCATAATGACCAGTCCAACTTCGCCAACGAGGCTCTCCTGCATGGCTCGCATCATCGCCATCGCCAACCAGAAAGGCGGCGTCGGCAAGACCACGACGGCTGTCAATCTGGCTGCTTCCCTTGCCGCCGCACCAAAACGTGTGCTGCTGGTCGACCTGGACTCGCAGGGCAACGCGACCATGGGCAGTGGCGTGGACAAACGTGAAGTGGCAGCGTCCACCTGTGACCTGCTGCTGGGCGAGATCACTGCGGCCGAGGTGCGTGTCACCACGCCCGAAGGCTTCGACCTGCTGCCAGGCAACATCGACCTGACCGCCGCCGAGATCCAGCTGATGGACCAGAGCGAGCGCGAGCAGCGGCTCAAGCGCGCGCTGGCGCCGATCCGCGATCAATACGACTACATCCTGATCGACTGCCCGCCGGCGCTGTCGCTGCTGACGCTGAACGCGCTGGCCGCCGCCGATTCGGTGATCGTGCCGATGCAGTGCGAGTACTACGCCCTGGAAGGCCTCAGCGCGCTGGTCGAAACCATCGATGCGCTGAAGATCAACCTCAACCCGGCGCTGGAAATCGAAGGCGTGCTGCGCACCATGTTCGACGTGCGCAACAACCTGGCCAATGCCGTGTCGGCGCAGCTGACCGAATACTTTGGCGATCGCGTGTTCCGCACCATCGTGCCGCGCAACGTGCGCCTGGCCGAGGCGCCCAGCCATGGCCAGAGCATCGTCGGCTACGACCGCGCCTCGCGCGGTGGCGTGGCCTACCTGGGCCTGGCCGGCGAGATCATCCGCCGCAACAATGAAAGCAAGCAGCCCTCCCGGGCCGTGGAGGCTGTCTGATGAGTGCAGCGAAAAAGCGCGGTCTTGGCCGTGGTCTTGATGCATTGCTGGGCCCCAAGGGCGCAGTAACCCCGGTCACCGTCGCCGCTGTTGCCGAGCCGCAACCGGGCGAAGTGCTGCGCAAGCTGCCCATCGACCAGCTGCAGCCGGGCAAGTACCAGCCGCGTCGCGACATGGACGAAGGCAAGCTGGCCGAACTGGCCGACTCGATCAAGGCACAGGGCATCATCCAGCCCATCCTGGTGCGCCAGATCGAAGGCGGCCGCTACGAAATCATCGCCGGTGAACGCCGTTGGCGCGCCTCGCGCCTGGCCGGGCTGGACGAAGTGCCGGCGGTGGTGCGCGAGCTGGAAGACCGCACCGTCATCGCGATGGCGCTGATCGAGAACATCCAGCGTGAAGACCTCAACCCGCTGGAAGAAGCCGAAGCACTGGCGCGGCTGGTCAGCGAGTTCTCGCTGACCCATGCCGAAGCGGCGCAGGCCGTGGGCCGTTCGCGTGCCTCGGTGTCCAACCTGCTGCGCCTGATCGATCTGCCGATCGGCGTGCGCGTGCTGCTGGAAACCCGTCGCCTGGAAATGGGTCATGCCCGCGCGCTGCTGACGCTGGCGCCGGAACTGGCCACCAAGCTGGCCGAAGAGGCCGCCGAGCAGGGCTGGTCGGTGCGTGAAGTGGAACACCGCGCCCAGCAGTTTGCCGCTGGCAAGGTGCCGGGCGCGCGCAAGGCCAAGCCGTCGCCGAGCGCGCCGCAGGCCGATATCGCATCGCTGGAAACCGAGCTGTCCGAATCGCTGGGCGCCAAGGTGGCGATCAGCCACGGCCGCGGCGGCAAGGGCAAGCTGGTCATTCATTACACCGATCTGGACACGCTGGACGGCGTGCTGGAGCGTCTGCGCGTCCGCCAGAACGGCTGACGCAGTTCTTCCCCAACGAGGTGAACGCAAGGCAATGAACCCCACCAAGGTCGACCGCAATCATCTATTGCGTCTGACCGACCTGCCGAATGTCGGGCCGGCCTGTGAAAAGGATCTCCGTCTGATCGGAATCCGAGTCCCCGCGCATCTGCGCGGGCGTGATGCCTACGATATGTACGCGCAGCTGTGTCTGAAGACCGGCGTGGTGCATGATCCGTGCGTGATCGACGTGTTCCTGTCGGTGCTGCGTTTCATGGGCGGCGAAGCGCCGCAGCCATGGTGGGCGTACAGCAAGGAACGCAAGGAAACCCTGGCCAAGGAAGCGCCGCTCACCATGTGGTGAGGCAGGGGCGATGGGTCGTGGTCACGTACCGGAGCATCGCATGAGCAAGCTAAACGAGCAGATCAGCCCGGGCGGCAGCCGCATCCTCAGCCATGCGCAGGGCTGCGACTTCGCGCCCGCGCGTGGGCACGTCCATGCCGATGTGATCAGCGCGCATGGCAAGCGCCATCTCGGGCCAATGTCGAACGTGCTGCACGCGGCCGTCGACGTGCACACCCGCATCGACTTCCTGTCCCTGGCGCCGTTGTGCCCGCAGGAAATGGCGCTGAAACTGCGCCAGGGCACCTACGCCCTTACCGATCTGATGAGTGACAACGACATCGGCGATGTCATCGAACCGGGCCGGCACAATCCGGCCCGTGAACACCTGTCTGGAATTTCCGCATGACCATCCTCGTCACCGGCGCCGCCGGCTTCATTGGCGCCTACACCTGCCAGGCACTGGCCGCACGCGGCCAGCGTGTGGTCGGGCTGGACAATTACAACGACTACTACGACCCGCAACTCAAGCGTGACCGGGTGGCGGCGCTGTGCCCGCAGCTGGACCTGCGCGCGCTGGACCTCACCGACCGCGACGGCCTGGCCGCGCTGTTCGACGAAATCCAGCCGACCCAGGTAATCCATCTGGCCGCCCAGGCCGGCGTGCGCTATTCGCTGGAAAACCCGCACGCCTACGTCGAAAGCAACCTGGTCGGCTTCGTCAACATGCTGGAGCTGTGCCGGCACCGCGGCGTGCAGCACCTGGTGTATGCCTCCAGCAGTTCGGTCTATGGCAACTCGGCCACGCCGCCGTTCTCCGAAGACCAGCGCGTGGACCAGCCGCGCTCGCTGTACGCCGCCACCAAGGCCGCCAACGAGTTGATGGCCTATACCTACGCCCAGCTGTACGGCCTGAAGGCCACCGGCCTGCGTTTCTTCACCGTCTACGGCCCCTGGGGCCGGCCGGACATGGCGCCGCTGCTGTTCTCGCGCGCGGTGCTTGCCGGGCGCAGCATCGATGTCTTCAATGACGGCCATATGCGGCGCGACTTCACACATGTTTCTGACATCGTCGCCGGTATCCTCGGGGCGCTGTCGCATCCCTCCGCCCAGGCCACACCCCACCAGGTGTTCAACCTGGGCAACCACACCCCGGTGGAGCTGGAACATTTCATCGACGTGATCGCCTCCGCCGCGGGGCAACCGGCGCACAAGGTCTACAAGCCGATGCAGCCGGGCGACATGGTGGAAACCATGGCCGATACCTCGCGCGCGCAGGCAGCTTTCGGTTACGCGCCGAACACGCCGATTGAGTTGGGCCTGCCGCCGGTGGTGGAGTGGTGTCGCAGTTACTTCGGGTTACGCGCCTGACACCCGCTTCCGCCAAGTTGGGTTCTGGGAATGCGTAATCTTTCTTGAAACGTAAAACTTGCGGAAACTGCAATGACCCAGCCCAGCCTCTCAGTGGTTGTTCCCGTCTTCAACGAACGCGACAACGTCACCCCGCTGGTCAATGAAATCACCGCCGCGCTGCGCGGCCAGATCGATTTCGAGATCGTCTACGTCGACGACAATTCCAAGGACGACAGCCTGCAGGTACTGCAGGCGCTGAAGACCGCCAACCCGGAACTGCGGGTACTGCACCACGTCAGCCAGAGCGGGCAGAGCACGGCGGTGCGCACCGGCGTCAAGGCCGCGCGCGCGCCGTGGATCGCCACGCTCGATGGCGACGGCCAGAACGACCCGGCCGACATCCCCAAACTGCTGGCCGCACGTGGCAGCGCCGAGGAGCAGGTCAAACTGTTTGCCGGCTGGCGCGTCAACCGCCAGGACTCGGGCAGCAAGCGTTGGGCCAGCAAGTGGGCCAACGCCATCCGCGCACGCATGCTGCGCGATGACACCCCGGATACCGGCTGCGGCATCAAGCTGTTCGAGCGCGCCGCGTTTCTCGACCTGCCGTACTTCGACCACATGCACCGTTACCTGCCGGCGTTGATGCAGCGCGCCGGTTGGAAGACGGTGAGCGTGCCGGTCAACCACCGCCACCGCACCAGCGGCGTGTCCAAGTACAACAACCTGGGCCGGGCCCTGGTCGGCATCCGCGACCTGCGTGGCGTGGCCTGGCTGATCACCCGTTCCAAGCGCACCGCCGTGGAAGAGGTCTGAGCATGGATTTCATGAACCAACCGCTGGTGTGGCTGGAGTGGACCGGCGTGCACATGTCGCCGTGGAAGCTGATCGGCCTGACCGGCGCGTTGATGTTCGGCGGCCGCTGGCTGGTGCAGTTCATGGCCTCGCGCCGCGCCGGCAAGCCGGTGATTCCGCGCCTGTTCTGGTACATGAGCGTGGCCGGCAGCCTGATGACGTTGAGCTACTTCGTGTTCTCGTCCAAGCAGGATGCGGTGGGCGTGGTGCAGAACCTGTTCCCGGCATTCACCGCCTTGTACAGCCTGCGCCTGGACATCAAGCACCGCGGCTGGCGGCGCGACAAAGCCGGTCACTGAGCGGGCAACTGTGCCCAAATCCGGCGGTTTGCCGCCCGAATCCGTCTAGGTCGGGTGGTGGCTTCAATGCGATGATCGGGGTGAATGAATCACCTGGGGAATACCGATCGTGAAATCGCCGTTGACCGTTGCGCTGCTGCTCACCCTTGGCCTGAGTGCCACGCCTGCCTTTGCCGCCGCACCGTCGGCGCCGGCCACACTGGCCACGCAAGGCCTCGATGATCAGTTCAAGGCGATCTACGAGAAGGAATGGGCCTGGCGCCAGACCGGCGGCGGCGAAGCCAGCGAGGACAGCGACGCCCCGGCCAACAGCACCAAATTGCCGGATGTGAGCGCCGCTGCACAGCAGGCGCGCTTGAAGGTATGGGACGAGGTGCTGGCCCAACTCAAGGCCATCGACCCGGCCAAGCTGTCGGCCGAGAACCAGGTCAACTACGCCATCTACAAGTACCAGGTGGAAAGCCTGGCCGAAGAAGTGCGGCTGGGCAGCTACGAGATGCCGTTCAACTCGGACTCCTCGTTCTGGTCCAACCTCAGTTTCATGGCCCGCCGTGAGATGAAGACCGCGGACGACTACCGCAACTACATCGCACGCTTGAACGATGTGCCGCGTTACTTCGACCAGCAGATGGTCAATATGCGCGCCGGCCTGGCGCGCGGTTTCAGCGTGCCGCGTGCGGTGCTGGAAGGCCGTGATGTCTCCATCTCGACGGTAGCCGAGCTGAAGGACCCGACCGAGTCGCCGTTGTATGAGCCGCTGAAGAAGCTCCCCAACAGCATTCCCGCTGCCGAACAGGCCAAGCTGCAGGCCGAGGCCAAGCAGGCCATCAGCGGCAGCGTGGTGCCGGCCTTCGGCAAGCTGCTGACCTTCTACCGTGAAGAGTACGTGCCGCAGTCGCGCACCACCCTGGCGGCCGAGAAAATGCCCGGCGGCAAGGAGTTCTACCGCCAGCAGATCCGCGAATACACCACGCTGGACCTGAGCCCGCAGCAGATCCATGCGCAGGGCCTGGCTGAGGTGAATCGCATCCAGCAGGAAATGAACACCATCATCGACAAGCTGGGTTTCAAGGGAAAAAGCGAGCAGACCCGCTTTGCCGACTTCCTCGAATTCCTGCGCACCGACCCGCAGTTCTATGCCAAGACACCGGATGAACTGCTGTGGCGTGCGGCGTGGATCTCCAAGCGCGTGGACGGTGTGATCGGCAAGTTCATGACCTTGCCGCGTGCGCGCTTCACCATCGTGCCGGTGCCGCCGGATATCGCCCCGTTCTGGACCGCCGGCCGCGGCGGCATGGGCACCTATTGGCTCAACACCTACAACCTGCCGGCGCGGCCGCTGTACAACCTGCCGGCACTGACCCTGCACGAGTCCGACCCGGGCCACGCCCTGCAGGGCGCACTTGCCGCCGAACAGACCGGCCAGCCCGAGTTCCGCCGTACCGCCTATATTTCGGCCTACGGCGAGGGTTGGGGCCTGTACACCGAGAAGCTCGGCATCGACATGGGCATCTACCAGACGCCGTATGAGGATTTCGGCCGCCTGACCTATGAGATGTGGCGTGCCTGCCGCCTGGTGATCGACACCGGCGTGCACCACTACGGTTGGGACCGCGACCGCGCGATTGCCTACCTGCGTGACCACACCGCGCTGAGCGAGCATGAAGTGACCACCGAGGTGGACCGCTACATCTCCTGGCCGGCGCAGGCACTGAGCTACAAGCTGGGCGAGATCACCATCGTCAAGCTGCGCGCCCAGGCTGAGAAGGAACTGGGCGACAAGTTCGACATCAAGGGCTTCCACGACGCCGTGCTCAAGCAGGGCTCGGTACCGCTGCCGGTGCTGGAGCAGCAGATCAACGCATATATCGCAGAGCGCAAAGCGGCGAAGTAAGTCCTCTGCTCCCTCCCTTTGGCGAAGCCAAGGGGAGGGTTGGGGAGGGGTGCACTTCGCAGTGACCTAAAGCAACAAGCAAAGCCACCCCCTCCCAACCTCCCCCTTGGCTGCGCCAAAGGGGAGGGGCAACAACCCCCACCTGAACCACCGCCTCCGCTCTGCGATTGTGTAACCCAAGCACCACCGGCTAACCTGCCCCGATGCTGCAATCCCTGCGCCACCGCCGCCTATACCTGCTACGCCTGCTGATGCTGGTGCTGGTCGGCCTTGGCGTGTTCGGTACCTCGCTGGCCGCAGCACTCACCGATATCCACATGCTGGCCCACACCGATATAGGTGCCGACGTGCACGAGCACGACGACAGCAAACTCGCGATGGCACCGGATGCCGAAGACAGCGCCAACGCGCTGCTCCACGCCCTGGTGCATTGCGTGGACTGCCACGGCCACGGCGGCGTGCTGCCGACCGTCACTCCCGTTTGGAGCCTGTCATCACCACCTGCGCAGCAGGCGCAGGTCAGCCTTGGCACGCAAGCGGTCTCGCACCCGACCGAAAGTCTGTTCCGCCCCCCGATAGCCGTCTGACGTCCCGGCCCCATGGCCGGCCCTTACGTCTGAACCTGCTATCTGGAGAAACCCATGTGGATGCGCCTGGCGGCTGTTGTCGCCTTTGCGCTGGTGCCGCGCGCGTATGCGCAGGCGCCAGCGTCTGCTGTGCCGTTGACGCTGGACGATGCCATCGTCCGCGTTGCACTTGATCACCCCGAGCTGCGCCTGATCGATGCGCAGCGTCCCGTACTTGAAGCCCGCCGCGATGCCGCGCTGCTGCGCCCGCCCATGCAACTGGGTGTCGAGCTCGAGAACCTGCTCGGCAGCGGTGATACCCGCGGCGTGCAGGGCGCCGAAGCCACGGTCAGCCTGTCCGGCGTACTGGAACGCGGCGACAAGCTCGACGCCCGCCGCATGCTGGCCCAGGCCAATATCGATGCGCTGGCGCCGCAACGCGCCACCGCTAGGCTCGATCTGCTGGCCGAAGCCGCCCGCCGTTACCTCGCAGTAGCACACGCGCAATCTGCGCTGCAGATCGCCAATACCGATATCGAACAACGCCGCCGCGCGATTGATGCCGCGCGCCTGCGGCTGCAGGCCGGTGCCTCGCCGGAGTCGGTGCTGTTCACTGCGCAGGCGATGCTGGCGCAGGCCGAACTGGACCGCGATCGTGCAATCGAACAAGCCAGCGCCGCGCGGCTATCGCTGGCCGCGTTGTGGGGCGCACGTACGCCTGATTTCAACGCGGTGAGCGGCGATGCGCTGCAACTGCCGGCGCTGCGCGATTTCGCTTTGCTCAATGACGATCTGCAGCGCGCTCCCGAACTGGCCGAGCTGCTCGGCGAGCAGCGCATCCGCGAGGCCCAGCTGCAACTGGTGCGCACGCGCAGCCGCCCGGATTGGAGCTGGCAGGCCGGGGTACGCAACAGCCGCGCCGACAACGCCACCTCGCTGGTTGGCGGCTTCAGCATTCCGTTGGGCAGCGCCCGCCGTGCCGCGCCGGAAATCCGCGAGGCCGAGGCTGACCTCGCGCTGTTGCCCTACCAGCGGCAGGCCCGCCAGCAGCAGCTCTACGCCACCCTGGCCGAGGCGCATGGCCGCTATGTCACCGCGCGCTTGGAAGTGCAGCGCATGCAGGCCGATGTATTGCCGCAGCTGCAGAAGGCCGAGCGCGCCGCCGAACGTGCATGGCGCGCCGGCGCCGCCAGTTACATGGAGTGGGCGCAGCTGCAGGCCATGCGTATCGAGGCGCGTCAGCGCCAGCTGGATGCGGCCATCGCCGCACACACCGCGCTGATCGAAATTCAGCGTCTTACCGGCCAGGGCATGTTGGCCACCGATGCAACCGTTGCCGTGGAGAACGCACGATGAGCCGTCCGATGAATGTTGTAGCTGCCGGCGTGCTGGCAATGAGCTTATTGCTGGTCGGCTGCGGTGCAAAGCCGGCAGCTGAAGCCGGCGCCGGTGCAGCAGAAGACGCTGGCCATGAGCATGGTGAAGAAAAGGGCGGTGATGCAGACGGCCACGCCCATGGAGAAGGCGAAGAAGCAGAAGCCGACAGCACCACCATCAAGGCAGCGATGGCCGAACAATCCGGCATCCGCAGCGCAGCTGCGCAGGCTGGCACCATCGCCGATGAGCACGAAGTGCAGGGCCTGCTGACGCCGGTGGATGGGCGCGTGGCGCAGGTGATGGCGCGTTTCCCCGGGCCGATCCGTTCGCTGCGTGCAAACGTCGGTGATCGCGTCGGCGCGGGCCAGACCCTGGCCAGCATCGACAGCAACCTCAGCCTGACCACCTACAGCGTCAGCGCACCGATCAGCGGCGTGGTGTTGTCGCGGCAGGCGCAGGTAGGCGCGGTGGCGGGCGAGGGCACGCCGCTGTTTGAAATCGGCGACCTGTCCGAGCTGTGGGTGGACCTGCATATCTTCGGCAACGATACCCAGCACATCACCGCCGGCGTGCCGGTCACCGTCACCCGCATGACCGATGGCGTCAGCCAGACCACTACGCTGGAACGCGTACTGCCCGGCACCGCCACGGCGAGTCAGAGCACGGTGGCACGCGCCAGCGTGCGCAACGACGATGGCCTGTGGCGGCCCGGCGCCGCAGTGAAAGCGCGCATCGTGGTGGCGATGCAGCCGGCAGCGGTGGTTGTTCCCTTGTCGGCCTTGCAGACCATGGAAGGCCGCGATGTCGTGTTCGTGCGCGATGGCGATACCTATACCGCGCGGCCGGTGACGCTGGGCGCGCGTGATGCGGGCAAGGTCGAGATCAAGGACGGTCTGCGTGTGGGCGAGCAGGTCGTGGTCGAGCAGAGCTATGTGATCAAGGCCGATCTGGGCAAGGCGGGGGCCGCGCATGAACATTGATTGCCGCAGCCAACGCGGAGGGCGCCGCCATGCTTGAGCGCATCATCCGCAGTGCCATCGCCCATCGCTGGATGATGATGGTGCTTACCCTGGCGCTGATCGCGATCGGCAGCTGGAGTTTCACCCGCCTGTCCATCGATGCCACGCCGGACATCACCAATGTCCAGGTGCAGATCAATACCGCCGCCGATGGCTATTCGCCGTTGGAGAGCGAGCAGCGCATCACCTATCCGGTGGAAACGGCGATGGCCGGCCTGCCCAGGCTTGAACAGGTGCGCTCGCTGTCGCGCTACGGCCTGTCGCAGGTGACCGTGGTGTTCAAGGACGGCACCGATCTGTACTTCGCCCGCCAGCAGGTAGCCGAGCGCCTGCAGCAGGTGAAGTCTCAGTTGCCGGAAGGTCTGGACCCGCAGCTGGGGCCAATTGCCACCGGCCTGGGCGAGATTTTCATGTACACCATCGACGCCGATCCCAAGGCGCGCAAGCCCGATGGTTCGCCATACACCGCCACCGATCTGCGCACGCTGCAGGACTGGGTGGTGCGGCCACAGCTGCGCAACGTACCCGGTGTGACCGAGGTCAATACCATTGGTGGCTACCAGCGGCAGATCCATATCACTCCGGATCCGGCCAAGCTGCGTGCGTTGGGCTTCACCCTGGATGATGTTGCCGAAGCTATTGAGGGAAACAACCAGAACATCGGTGCCGGCTATATCGAGCGTAACGGCCAGCAGTTCCTGGTGCGGGTGCCGGGGCAGGTGGCTGGGCTGGAGGAAATCGGCAATATCGTGCTGGCGCGGCGCGAAGGCGTGCCCATCCATGTGCACGACGTGGCCGAGGTGGGCGAAGGTCCGGAGCTGCGCAGCGGTGCCGCCACCCAGAATGGCCACGAAGTGGTGATGGGCACGGTGGTGATGCTGGTCGGTGCCAACAGCCGCGAGGTGGCGCAGGCCGCAGCGGCCAAGCTGGAACAGGCGCAGCGCAGCCTGCCCGAAGGCGTCACCGTCACCGCCAGCTATGACCGCACCGCGCTGGTAGATCGCACCATCCAGACCGTGGCCAAGAACCTGCTTGAAGGCGCGCTGCTGGTGATCGTGGTGTTGTTCCTGCTGCTGGGCAATTTCCGTGCGGCGCTGATCACCGCCGCGGTGATTCCGTTGGCGATGTTGTTCACCCTTACCGGCATGGCACGCGGCGGCGTATCGGCCAACCTGATGAGTCTGGGTGCGCTGGATTTCGGCCTGATCGTCGATGGCGCGGTGATCATCATTGAGAACTGTCTGCGTCGCTTCGGCGAACGCACGCATGCGCTGGGCCGCGCCATGACCCGCGAGGAGCGCTTTGCCGAAACCGCCAGCGCCACCGCCGAAGTTATCCGCCCCAGCCTGTTCGGCCTGGGCATCATCACCGCGGTGTACCTGCCGATCTTCGCTCTGACCGGCGTGGAAGGAAATATGTTCCACCCGATGGCGATCACCGTGGTGTTGGCGCTCAGCGGCGCGATGCTGCTGTCGTTGACGTTCGTGCCGGCGGCGATTGCGATGTTCCTGGGTGGCCGCGTCGAGGAGAAGGAAAACCGCTTGATGGCATGGCTGCGTGCACGCTATGAGCCCCTGCTGGCCTGGGTGATGCGGCGCGGACGTTGGGTGGTTGCCGGTGCCTTGGTGTTGGTGATCGGCTGCGGTGTATTGGCAATGCGGCTGGGCAGCGAGTTCGTGCCCAATCTGGACGAAGGCGATGTCGCCATGCATGCCATGCGCATCCCCGGCACCAGCCTTAGCCAGTCGGTGAACATGCAGAAACAGGTGGAAGCGCGTCTGCAGCAGCTGCCGGAAGTGGACAAGGTGTTCTCCAAGATCGGCACGCCGGAGGTCGCCTCCGATCCGATGCCGCCGTCGGTGGCCGACACCTTCATCATGATGAAACCACGCAAGCAATGGCCGGACCCGCGCAAATCGCGCACCCAGCTGCTGGCCGAACTGGAAGCGGCGGTGGAGGAACTGCCGGGCAACAACTACGAGTTCACCCAGCCGATCCAGATGCGCATGAACGAGTTGATCTCGGGTGTGCGTGCCGACGTGGCGGTGATGCTGTTTGGTGACGACATGGACACGCTGGCGCAGGTAGGCCAGCGCATCGTCGCGGTCGCCAGCAAAGTGCCGGGTGCGGCCGATGTACGGCTGGAGGAAACCAGTGGTCTACCTCTGCTGACGGTCACGCCGGATCGCGCGGCCTTGGCCGGTTACGGGCTCAATCCGGGCCAACTGCAGTCCACGGTTTCAACGGCAGTGGGCGGGCGTGTGGCGGGGCAGTTGTTCGAAGGTGACCGACGTTTCGACATCGTCGTGCGCCTGCCCGAAACCATCCGCCAGGACCCGGCGGCGTTGGCGGATCTGCCGGTATCGCTGGAGCCGGCCTTGGCGCAGGACAGTGCGGATGAATCCAGTCGCGCCGGTGGTTGGCGCAGTGGTGATGCACGGACGGTGCCGCTGCGTGAGCTGGCGCGGATTGAAAGCAGCGAAGGCCCAAACCAGATCAACCGCGACAACGGCAAGCGCCGCATCGTCATCACCGCCAACGTGCGTGATCGCGACCTCGGTGGCTTCGTCAGCGAGCTGCAGCAGGCCATCGACGCTCAGGTCGAGGTGCCGGCCGGGTACTGGGTGGAATATGGCGGCAGCTTCGAGCAGCTGATCTCGGCCAGCCAGCGCCTGGCTGTGGTGGTGCCGGTGACCTTGCTGCTGATCTTCGCGCTGCTGTTCTGGGCATTCGGTTCGGCCCGCGATGCAAGCATCGTGTTCAGTGGCGTGCCTTTGGCGCTGACCGGTGGCGTGTTGGCGCTGGCACTTCGTGGCATTCCGCTGTCGATCTCGGCCGGCGTCGGTTTCATCGCCCTGTCCGGCGTGGCGGTGCTCAACGGCCTGGTGATGATCAGCTTCATCCGTCATCTGCGCGAACAGGGTCGCAGTCTGGATGTGGCCGTGCGCGAAGGTGCGCTGGGCCGCCTGCGGCCGGTGCTGATGACGGCATTGGTGGCATCGTTGGGTTTCGTACCGATGGCCTTCAACGTGGGCGCCGGCTCGGAAGTACAGCGACCACTGGCAACGGTGGTGATCGGCGGCATCGTGTCCTCGACGCTGCTGACGTTGCTGGTATTGCCGGTGCTGTACCGCTGGCTGCACCGGGACGGGAAGTAGCATCGATCGAGGTCGCTTCTCTGCTTGAAGCCCCTCTCCCGTGAACGGGAGAGGGGTTGGGGTGAGGGCGCGCTTGTAAGGCCTCTGCCGAGCATGGCTCGGCACTACAACCGGTGGTCCGGGCTTGCGATGCTTCTCTGCTTGAAGCCCCTCTCCCGTGAACGGGAGAGGGGTTGGGGTGA
>NZ_LDJJ01000091.1 GCF_001431465.1 Stenotrophomonas terrae
CAGCGTCAACGGAGTAACCGTAAGCGCAATGCTCGCCGGTTGGCGCGATGCGCCGGTTACCCAGACGCGCTGGCTGGCGTAGCTGAGCATGGACACGTCAACCTGCGGCGCTTCGATGTAACGCGCCAGCTTGCTGCCGAGTTCTTCGCGCAGCTCAGTCGGGGTCTTGCCGGCGGCATTCAATTTTCCGATATAGGGGTAGAACAGGCTGCCATCGGATTGCACAAGGCGGCCGGCGGCATTGAGCTGCTGCTGCGGGCCTGCTGGCACGGTGAGCTCTGGGTGGTCCCATACGGTGATGTAGAGCATGTCGCCTGCGCCCACCCGATAGGGGCCGGGCCAATAGCTGCTTAGCGCCAGTGGCATCGATTTCGCATCGCGCGAAGCCCGCTCCATGGCGATCAACTTGGGCGTGATCGGCAGAAGCTCGATGTGGCTGTCGCCAATAGAGTGACCGGGTTGCGCGATTGCATCGCGGCGCAGGTGTTGGCCCGGCGCCAATACGCAGCCGGTGAGTAACAACGCGAGCGCCAATATGGCGACAAGACGCTTGCAGTTCATTTTTTCTTCCTGGCCGTTGCAGGCTATACGCAACCCTCACCGGCGCGAAGGCCGGCGAGGGAATACTGGCGTTTGATGTGCTTCGAAATCAGTGGGTGCCGGTCGGGCCCGGAGTAACCGGTGCGCTGCCATTGCCGCCGTCATCATTGGAGAGCACCGAATACAGCACTGCGCCAGCGGCAATGCCTGCACCGATGGTCAGACGGCTCAAGCTGCCACGTGCGGCCTTGCCAGCTTCCTCGGTACCTGCCAGTTCCGTGCTGACGCTTTCCTCTGCCATTGCCAGTTCGGTGCCGGCTTCCTGCTCGATAGACAACAACTCGTCGCCGGCAGGCTGTTCGAACGAGGCGATCGGTTCTTCGGCGGAAGGCGAACTCAGCGGATCCTGCGGTGCCGGCTCCTGCTGCTCGGCGACACTGTGGCCCTGCTCGGCCACGGCATGCTCAGCTACGGGTTGTTCGATTGCTTGCGGCTCCTGGGCCACCGTAGGCCGGTCAGTAACCTTCGCGACCTGTGCGACGACGCGAACCGGAAACGCCTGTAGGG
>NZ_LDJJ01000092.1 GCF_001431465.1 Stenotrophomonas terrae
TTGCTGCACGTGCTGCCGGCATCATTAGAGCGCACCGAATGCTGCACTTCGCCAGCGTGAATGCTTGCACCGATGGTCAGACGGCTCAAGCTGCCACGTGCGGCCTTGCCAGCTTCCTCGGTACCTGCCAGTTCCGTGCTGACGCTTTCCTCTGCCATTGCCAGTTCGGTGCCGGCTTCCTGCTCGATAGACAACAACTCGTCGCCGGCAGGCTGTTCGAACGAGGCGATCGGTTCTTCGGCGGAAGGCGAACTCAGCGGATCCTGCGGTGCCGGCTCCTGCTGCTCGGCGACACTGTGGCCCTGCTCGGCCACGGCATGCTCAGCTACGGGTTGTTCGATTGCTTGCGGCTCCTGGGCGACGACAGGCTGCTCAGTAAACTGCGCGTCCTGCGCGACGACCGGAAGCGAAAACGCTGCGAGGGTCAGAGCGTAAAAACATTTCTTCATTGCTGGTTCTCATCTTCCGCTGGAAGCGGCTGCGTGTGTGGTTGTGCAATCCCGGCAGGCCGAAGGCCAACGCGGTGAGTGGAGCACTACTGAAGCCTGTCGTCCTTGGCTAGCAGGAGGCGCGAGGATTGTAGGCACGCGGCATAGGCACTTGGATTAGGGTTTGTCTGAAATTCGGGTTCGCAGATGCCGGTGTTTTACCGCTTGGGTTTGTCGGTATTTCCTGCCGCGCATCGGCAGACAGTTTGTTGCTGGCAACGCGGGCGTACTTGCGAGCGGGCGGATTGCGTCGGCGTGCGCGGCCAGGCTTGCCGGAGATCGCTTCCGGCACTGTCGCGAATTGGCGGCAGCTTCCGCGGCAGCGGGAAAAGCTGGCTGGGCGGGGCGCTTGCCTGTAATCTTGGCGTCCATCTTTTGGCCCCGTAGCTCAGCTGGATAGAGCGGTCCCCTCCTAAGGGACAGGTCGCACGTTCGAATCGTGTCGGGGTCACCATCTTTCGGCGCAGTCTGCGGCAGTTGCTGC
>NZ_LDJJ01000093.1 GCF_001431465.1 Stenotrophomonas terrae
TATGGACTCGCGGTGCCACTAATTCGATTTCCATGAGCTGCGAGAGCCGATAGTCAGCTGCATGCCAACATCCAGGATGCCTTCAATGCGGCTGGGGTACAGATCATGTCGCCCAATTACATCGCCGACCCGGAGCTGCCCAAGATCGTGCCGCCCGACAACTGGGACCCGAAAACCCCTGCGGACTGACGCCGGCACACCGCTCTGGGTGCCGCGGCGTGGGGATGAATTGGAAGCGTGCAGGGCTGACATCTGGCGGCGCTAAGCTGCCGCCCAATCGCACGCTGGCCTGCATGAATACAGCGCTGGGCGATATGTACTGCTGCGTTGCCGCAAGGCCTTTTTGCGGTGGATCGCTAAACTGTTTTCATTTGCAACGGAGGTGGTATGACTGGTTTTCGTCCGGTGTCGCTGATTGGCGTGCCCACCGATGTCGGCGCTGGCGCACGTGGCGCGCGGCTTGGCCCGGAAGCACTGCGTATTGCAGGCCTGCCCGAGGCCTTGGCCGGGCGCGGTGTGGAGGTGCGCGATATCGGCAACCTCGATGGCCCGCGCAATCCGTGGACTGGTCCGGTGCAGGGGTATCGTCATCTCGATGAAGTGGTGGCATGGAACCACGCGTTGATGGAAGCCACCTATGCCGAGTTGAGCGAAGGCCGCCTGCCGATCATGCTCGGCGGCGACCATTGCCTGGGCGTTGGCTCGATCACT
>NZ_LDJJ01000094.1 GCF_001431465.1 Stenotrophomonas terrae
CTCTCCCGCATGCGGGAGAGGGGTTGGGGTGAGGGCAGCTTCCGGGCTGAGGGCAGGGGGGCGGAACGCCCCTGATGTCCCGATTCGATGGGCTCCGCCCGCACCCTCATCCGCCCTACGGGCACCTTCTCCCGCTGGGAGAAGGCAATGGCGATAGCGCATGCAAGACCTCCTTTCCGCCCTCTGCCTCGTCGCCGTCATCGAAGGCCTGTTCCTGTTCATTGCACCGCTGGCGTGGAAGCGGATGGCCGCGCAGCTGCTGGAGCAGCCGTCCTCTGCGCTGCGCGGGATGGGCGCGGTGGCCGTTGTTATTGGCCTGGGCTGCCTGTGGTGGGCCCGGCACTGAACCAAACCCTGACGGCCATACCATCCTGAACTCGCGGGGGTGGTAGCTGTCATGCAAAACCCGGATAATCCAGAAAAGCCGGTCGGGCCGCTCCTCAAGAGCATCCCGTCCGGCTTTTTCCGTGTATGACCCTGGCGTTTGCCGGCAGCTCCCCGATGGGGCTTCCACCATGGCGGACCAAGGGCGGTACACGGCCCCGTCCGCGGCCCCGATGGCCGCAGCAAATTCAGGAGTTACCCGTCATGGGTCAATCAGTTGTTGTTCTCGGCGCCCAGTGGGGCGATGAAGGCAAGGGCAAGATCGTCGATCTGCTGACCGAAGAAATCGGCGCAGTTGTGCGTTTCCAGGGTGGTCACAATGCTGGCCATACCCTGGTCATCAACGGCAAGAAGACCGTCCTGCACCTGATTCCGTCCGGCATCCTGCGCGATGACGCGCTGTGCCTGATCGGCAATGGCGTGGTGATTTCCCCGGCCGCCCTGCGCAAGGAAATCGAAGAGCTGGAAACGGCTGGCGTTGAAGTCCGTTCGCGTCTGAAGATCTCCCCGGCAGCGCCGCTGATCATGCCGTACCACATCGCCCTGGATCAGGCCCGTGAGAAGGCCGCCGGCGGCAAGGCCATCGGCACCACCGGTCGCGGCATCGGCCCGGCCTATGAAGACAAGGTGGCGCGTCGCGGCATCCGCATCGCCGACCTGCATTACCCGGAGCAGCTGGCTGAAAAGCTGCGCGCGGCGCTGGATTACCACAACTTCGTGCTGACCAAGTACCTGGGCGTGGAAGCGGTCGATTTCGACACCGTCTACCAGGAAGCCCTGGCCTTCGGCGAATACGTCGAGCCGATGAAGTCCGACGTTGCCGGTATCTGCCATGACCTGCGCAAGCAGGGCAAGCGCGTGCTGTTCGAAGGCGCGCAGGGCGCGTTGCTCGATATCGACCACGGCACCTACCCGTACGTCACCAGCTCCAACACCACCGTCGGTGGTGCACTGGCCGGTGCCGGCGTTGGCGCCGATGCCATCGATTACGTGCTGGGTATCGCCAAGGCTTATGCCACCCGCGTTGGCGGTGGCCCGTTCCCGACCGAACTGGACGATGAAATCGGCCAGGGCATCCGCGACCGCGGTGCCGAGTACGGCGCTTCGACCGGTCGTCCGCGTCGCTGCGGCTGGATGGACATCGTCGCGCTCAAGCGCGCTGTGGCCATCAACGGTATTTCCGGCCTGTGCATCACCAAGCTTGACGTGCTCGACGGCATGGAAAAGCTCAAGGTCTGCATTGCCTATGAATACCGTGGCAAGCGTTCGGAATACGCGCCGCTGGACGCGCAGGGCTGGGAAGAGTGCACCCCCGTGTACCTGGAGTTCCCGGGCTGGAGCGAAAACACCCACGGCATCACTGAGTGGGACAAGCTGCCGCCGGCCGCACGCGCCTACCTGCGTTCGCTGGAAGAGCTGGCGGGCTGCCCGGTGTCGATCGTCTCGACCGGCCCGGACCGCGACCACACCATGATCCTGCAGGATCCGTGGGGCTGATAGCCGCACCGTGATGTAAAAGCCAACGCCCCGCGAAAGCGGGGCGTTGGCGTTGTAGTGCCGACCCATGGTCGGCAGGGGCATTACCGGCCAGGTTTCTGCCGAGCAGCGCTTACCGTCAGGGCTGATCCAGCGGCGTACCGTTGAGCTGACGTTCGATGATTTCCAGGATGGTCGCCACGCTGACACCAAACGAGCCGGCATTTCCGGCATCGAATGCCTCGCGCCATTGGCCATAGCCCTTCAGGTAGGCCGGGTCCGGCGCCTGCTGGCCCAGCAGGCGCAGCTGGCTGCGCTGCAACGTCTGGTCAGTGACCGGGGCATGCGGGAGTTCGGTCATGAGGCCGCCGGGCACGCCTGGGTGACGAACCTTCAATCCATCCAGAGTGACGTGGTAGATGTTGCCGCCGCCGAGTGGATGCTGGTCGATGCGGTTGATCAACAGCGTGGGCTGCTCATCCTGATGGCGGCCTTGGCAGGCCCACAGTTGGCCGACAACGTAGGGGTTTGAGGGGCTGGCTTGGGACATGGGCAGGCTTTCGGGTGCAGGTAGGCCCGATCATGCCGCCAATGCCGGCGGCGGACTTGTCTTCATCTGGCGGATGCTGGCCCGGGCAGGTACTTATGGCCAGCGCGGTAGCGGCCCGGGGCTGGCTAGAATGGCTGGGCACGCCCCCCGCTGCCAGCCTGAATGACCCGATGCGTATTGACCCTGCCGAAATTGAAGCGCTGTTCGACGCCATTCCCAGCGTGCTGTTTTTTGCCAAGGACATCGATGGACGCTACACCCACGTCAACATCACGATGATGCAGCGGCTGGGCATGAAGTCGCGTAACGACGCGATCGGCAAACGCGCCGATGAGCTGTACCCGGTGGGCATGAGCGAAGCCTATGTGGCGCAGGATGCACGCGTGCTGGCCGGTGAGGTGATCGAGAACGTGATGGAGCTGCAGCTGTTCCCCAACCAGCAGCCGGGTTGGTGCCTGACCTGCAAGCGGCCCATCGTCGAGAACGGCAAGGTGATCGGCCTGATCGGTATTTCGCGCGACCTGGGCCAGCGCGGCGGGCTGGAGTCGCAGTACGAACCCTTGCGGCTGGCGTTGGATTACCTCAACACCCATTACGCCGAAAACGTGCGCATGCAGACCTTGCTGGACATCACTGGCTTCTCGCTGTCCAAGCTGGAGCGCTCGTTCCGCAAGGTATTCCAGATGACCCCGCAACAGGTGCTTACCCGCCTGCGCATCCAGATCGCCCTGCACCTGCTGCATGGCGAGGACAGTGTTGCCAGCATCGGCCAGGCCTGCGGCTTCAGTGACCAGAGCGCGTTCACCCGCAAGTTCAAGGCCGAGGTCGGCATGGCGCCGCGCCAGTACCGGGCGATGATCGCAGAGCGGGCACAGCAGGAAGCGGCGCGCGCAGGGCTATGACTTCCGGGAGTGTTGGGGGGCGGTAGAGGGGTAGATGATGCGAAGTGGTGGGCATCAAGCCCATGTTCTTCCGTCAGGAGCTTTGATGCGCCGTTCCCTTGTTGTTGCGATCAGTCTTGCCCTTTGCTGTGTTGCCTCGCCTGCAGTGTTTGCTGCTGAACCGGCAGCTTCCGCTGCGGCCGGCAATGAAATCACCACCCAGCTGCCGCGCACCGCGCGTCCGGATCATTACCGGGTGCAGATCACCCCGCATGCCGGGCAGATGCGCTTCGATGGCAAGGTCAGCGTTGATCTGGAAGTGCTGCAGCCCACCGACAGCATCGTGTTGCAGGCCGCCGGCATGCGCTTTGGCAAAAGCCAGCTGCAGCCGGCCGGCGGTGGCAAGGCGATGCCGGCCACGGTAAGCGTGGACGAGGCCAACCAGACCGCCAGCTTCCGCGTTGCCGCGCGGCTGGCGCCAGGCCGTTATACGTTGAACATTGAGTACAGCGGCAGCATCAATACCCAGGCCAATGGCCTGTTTGCGCTGGACTACCCGGTGGCCGATGGCAGCAAGAAGCGCGCGCTGTTCACCCAGTTCGAGAACTCCGACGCGCGCCGCTTCATTCCGTCCTGGGACGAGCCAGGCTTCAAGGCTACCTTCGATCTGAGCGTCACCGTGCCGGAAGCCGAGATGGCGGTCAGCAACATGCCGGTGGCGAGCAGCAAGCCGCTGGGCAAGGGGCTGAAGCAGGTGGTGTTCCAGACCACACCGAAGATGTCGACCTATCTGCTGTTCTTCTCCAGTGGCGAGTTTGAACGCGCCACCGTCAATGAAGGCGGTACGGAAATTGGTGTCATCGCCCAGACCGGCAAGGTCGAGCAGGCGCAATTCGCGCTGGAAGGCAGCGCCGAGGTGTTACGTGAGTACAACGACTATTTCGGCGTGAAGTATCCGCTGCCCAAGCTCGACAACGTCGCAGCACCGGGTGGCAGCCAGTTCTTCAGTGCAATGGAGAACTGGGGCGCGATCTTCACCTTCGAATATGCCTTGCTGCTAGACCCGGCGGTTTCCAGCATCTCGGACAAGAAGGGGGTGTTCTCGATCGCCGCGCATGAAATCGCGCACCAGTGGTTCGGCAATCTGGTGACGATGGCCTGGTGGGACGACTTGTGGCTCAACGAAGGTTTCGCCTCATGGATGGAGGCCCGCACCACCCGCAAGCTGCATCCGGAATGGGACATCAACAACGTCGATGCCGCGCAGACCAGCCGTGCGGCGATGGGCCGCGATGCTTATGCGACCACGCATCCGATCGTGCAGCACGTGGCGACGGTGGAGCAGGCCAGCCAGGCATTTGATGGCATCACCTACGGCAAGGGCTCGGCGGTGATCTCGATGTTCGAGGACTATGTGGGCGCCGATGCCTGGCGCGATGGAGTGCGTCGCTATGTTGCGGCCCATGCCTATGGCAATGCGGTCACCGATGACCTGTGGGCCGAGATCGACAAGGCGGCGCCGGGCAAGCGTTTCATTGAAGTGGCGCATGACTTCACCCTGCAGCCGGGCGTGCCCTTGATCCGCGCCAGCAGCAGCTGCGTGGGCGGCAATACCCAGGTGAAGCTTAGCCAGGGCGAGTACACGATTGATCGCAAGGACAAGCAGCCGCTGCACTGGCGCGTACCGGTGAGCCTGCGCGTGGGCAGTGGCGAGGCGGTGCATACCTTGGTCGACGGTGATACCCAGAATCAGTTGCCGGGCTGCAGCGGGCCATTGCTGGTCAATGCCGGGCAGAAGGGCTATTACCGCACGCTGTATGCACCGGCCCAGTTCAAGGCCTTGAGTGCCGGCTTCGACAAACTGCCGGTGGTCGACCAGCTCGGCGTGATGATGGATACCAGTGCCTTGGCTGCCGCAGGTCTGCAGCCGGATGCGGACCTGCTGGATCTGACTGCAAAGGTCGCTGCTGATGCACCGACCGATCTGTGGGACATGGTCGCTGGCACCTTGAATGGCATCGACAGCATGTTCGATGGCGATGCGGCACGGCAGGCAGCATTCCGCGGCTATGCGCGCTCGCGGCTGTCGCCGGTGCTGCAGTCATTGGGCTGGGACGGGCAGGAGGGTGACTCGGCGCAGACCAAGGAGCTGCGCAGCAGTTTGATCAGTACCTTGGCGGCGTTGGACGACGCACAGGTGATTGCCGAAGCGCAGCGTCGTTTCGATGCTTTCCTGGCCAAGCCTGATTCGCTGTCGCCAGAGCTGCGCAGCAGCGTACTCGGTGTGGTGGCCCGCAATGCCGACGCAGCCACCTGGGACAAATTGCACAGGCTGGCCAAGCAGGAAACCTCGGCGATGGTGCGTGACCAATACTACGGTCTGCTGGCGGTGGCCAAGGACAAGGCGCTTGCACAGCGTGCGCTGGACATGGCGCTGACCGATGAGCCGGGTGCGACCAACAGCGCAGGCATGATTGGTGGCGTGTCGCGCAAGCATGCGGAGATGGCGTTTGATTTCGCCGTTGCCCATCGCGAGAAGGTGGACACCCTGGTCGACAGCACCTCGCGTGCGCGCTATTACCCGGGCCTGGGTCGCAGTGCCGACAGCCTGCAGATGGTGGAAAAGATCAAGGCATTCGCCGATGCGCATATTGCACCGACTTCGCGGCGGGATGCGGAGACGGTGATTGCCGGGATCCAGACAAAGCTGCGACTGCGCGAGGAGCGCAAGCCGCAGGTGGATGCGTGGTTGAAGCAGAAGGGATATTGAAGCGCTGCGGCTATGAAGCCATGGATGTAACTGCAGCTGTGAAGCCATGAACGCAACTGCAGTTGTGAAGCCCCTCTCCCGTTTACGGGAGAGGGGTTGGGGTGAGGGGAGGCTTCTAGCTAAGCAAAGGCAAAATCCCCCTCATCCGCCCTTCGGGCACCTTCTCCCGTAAACGGGAGAAGGGACAGCAGAGGCACAAGCACAAGCAGAAGCAAAAGCACAAGCACAAGCAGAAGCAGAAGCAAAAGCAGAAGCAAAAGCAGAAGCAAAAGCAGAAGCAAAAGCAGAAGCAAAAGCAGAAGCAGAAGCAAAAGCAGAAACCGAAGTCGAAGCCGAAGCCCAAAACCTTGTCATCTGTGGTTTTCGCCGCTCCAGAAACATCCGGCGCTCCAGCTCCCCAATCAACACAAAAAAACAGCCGGCTTTCGCCGGCTGTTTTCATTCACGCCATCAGGCAATCAAGCCCCGATCACGCCTCGACATCTTCCTTGTACGCATCCACCGGAATGCAGGCGCACATGATGTTCTTGTCGCCGTACACATTGTCCACGCG
>NZ_LDJJ01000095.1 GCF_001431465.1 Stenotrophomonas terrae
GGGCTGCAGGCCCGCAAGGATGGCTTCCGCAACGACGTCAGCAACCTTCCTGACACCCAGCAGGAGTTGCTGCGCTTTACCCGCGACCTGACCGTCAGCAACGAGCTTTACACCGCGCTGCTGAATCAGGCGCAGCAGTTGGATGTAGCGCGCGCGGGCACCGTCGGCAATGTGCGCATCGTTGATTCAGCGGTTGCAGACATGAGCAATCCGGTAGCGCCGAAGAAAGCGATGATCGTCCTTGCAATGACCCTGCTGGGCGCGCTGTTGTCCGTTGCCTGCGTATTTGTGCTGCGCATGCTGAACCCAGGGATCGAAGACCCTGCCGATATCGAGGAGTTGGGCTTGCCGGTGTATGCGGCCATCCCGTTGAGCGCTTCCGCCAGCCTGGCGCAGACGCGCAAAGCCGGTCGCGGCAAGCGCAATCGGGGCGGCGTGGACGCAGGGCCGCAACTGCTTGCCAGTGCAGCGCCTGCGGATCTTGCGGTGGAGGCGCTGCGCAGCCTGCGCACCAGC
>NZ_LDJJ01000096.1 GCF_001431465.1 Stenotrophomonas terrae
ACGCCACCGACCGAGCCCACATGCTGCGGGTAATAGACCGGGATGTGCTTGTAGACCGCGGCCTTGCCCAGCGACATGAAGAAGCCGAGCACGAACACCAGCACGGTGAACAGGGTGACGCTGATCGCCAGATGGAAGCTGATCTCGCCGTGTATGCCCTTCACGATGTAGCGGGTGTCCGGATAGGCCAGGATGAAGGTACAGATCACCGATACACCCAGCGTCCAGTACATCACCCGCCGCGCACCGATGCGGTCGGACAGCCAGCCACCCACCACCCGGAACAGGCTGGCCGGGATCGAATAGCAGGCCGCCAACATGCCGGCGGTGCCCACATCCATGCCATAGGCGCCGACCAGATAATGCGGCAGCCACAGCGCCAGCGCGACGAAGCCGCCGAACACGAAGAAGTAGTACAGCGAGAAGCGCCACACCTGCAGGTTCTTCAGCGGTGCCATCTGCTCGGCAAAGGACATCGGCTTGACGCCACTGCGGCGGCGGTCTTCCAGCGAGGGATCTTCCTTGCTGAACAGATAGAACAGGATGGCGGTGACCGCCAGGCCGACTGCCCACAGCTTGGCCACCATCATCCAGCCCGAGGCCACCATCACCAGCGGCGCCAGCAGCT
>NZ_LDJJ01000097.1 GCF_001431465.1 Stenotrophomonas terrae
GGGTTGGGGAGGGGTAAGCTCTTTGGGGTTGATGGACTGCCGGCTTCGCGGCTTACGCCGCTCCCACAAAAAGCGTTGCCGCTCCCATCAGCCAAATGGCTGGTCGATGGACTTGCTCTGCGGTGTCATCAGCGCGGCAGCATCTTCTGTGACGTAGAGGATGTCCTCCAGGCGCACGCCGAAGCGGTCCGGGATGTAGATGCCCGGTTCGTCACTGAAGGTCATGCCCGGCTCCAGCAGGTGGGTGTTGCCACGCACCAGGTAATCCCATTCGTGCATGTCGATGCCGATGCCGTGACCCAGGCGGTGGCTGAAATAGCGGTAGTCCGGGCCGTAGCCCGAATCGCTGATCACCTTGCGCGCAGCGGCGTCCACGTCGCCCATCGCCACGCCCGGGCGTGCGGCATGCAGTGCCGCCGTCTGCGCCTTCAATACGATGTTGAACACCTTGCGGATCTCGTCGTCCGGCTGGCCCAGCACCACGGTGCGGGTGATGTCGCTGGTGTAACCACCGGCGCGGCAGCCACCGTCGAAAATGATTGGCGTGCCTTCGACCAGGTGCTGCGGTTTGTCCGAGCCGTGCGGCGAGGCGGTGTACTTGCCGACGTTGACGCTGGCGTCGCCCTTCAGGCCGGTGCGGGCGTAGGCCATGGCCAGCAGGCCGCTGATGTCCTGCTCGGTCATGCCCGGCTGCAATGCCTTCCAGACTGCTTCGTACACGGCCAGCGTGGTTTCGTTGGCCAGCTTCATCAGTGCCAATTCGGCCGCGCTCTTGACCCGGCGGCAGCCGGATACCACCGGCCAGGCCGGCACTACCTTGGCCTGCGGCAGCGCATCAGCAATGCCTTTGGCGCGGAAGTAGGGCACGGCTTCTTCCATGCCCAACGTGCCGGTGGCGTGGCCCATGTCGCGCAGCACCTTTGCCACCAGCGCGTAGGGATCTTCGTCTTCCTGCCAGCCGCGCACGTCATTGCCGAGCTTGATCTGCTCCAGCGTGCGCACGCGCTCGAATTCCGGGGTGACGTAGATCGGTTCACCCTTGCGCGGCAGGATCACGCCGGTCAGGCGCTCGCTGTCCCACCAGTGCATGCCGGTGAAATAGGTCAGCGAGCTGCCGGCGCCAATGAACACCGCGTCGATGCCATGCTCGGCCATCAGGCGCTGGGCCTTGGCTACCCGCGCGATGCGTTCGTCATTGCCGATGGGTACTGCCTGCGCGGCGACCGACTTCAGCCCGCGCATCGACGCCGGCAATGCATCCTCGCTCCTGCCTGCGGCCTGTGCCGAGGCCAGCTGCGACACCGGCAGCGCCGCGGCGCCAGCAATCAGGGTGGTGCGCAGGAAGCGGCGGCGTGCGGGATTGGAATGGTCGTTGTGCATGGTTTCCCTCTTGAAAGGCGGTGCGCCGGCTCAAAGCCAACCGGAACGTTTGAACAGGCGATACAGCACCACGCAGATCACCCCCACGCCGAGCATGAGCAGTGGATAGGCGAAGCGCCCGGCCAGTTCCGGCATATGCGCGAAGTTCATGCCGTACCAGCTGGTGACCAGGGTGGGCGCGGCCAGCAAGGCGGCCCATGCGCCCAGCTGTTTGACGGTTTCGCCCTGCGCCAGCGTGACCAGCGACAGGTTCACGCTCAGCGCGGTGCCCAGCATTTCGCGCAGGGTGTCGATGGCCTCGTTGACCCGTGCGGCATGGTCCTGCACATCGCGCAGATACAGCCGTACTTCCTCGTTGATCAACTGCGCCTGGTTGCGCTGCAGCTGGGCCAGGGCATCCTGCAGCGGTGCCACCGCCAGCCGCATCTTGTTGAGCTCGCGCTTGAGCTCGTACAGACGGATCACCGTGCGCCGCTCATAGGTGTCGGCGAAGATGTTTTTCTCCAGCAGATCCAGGGTGTCACGGAAGCTGTCGGTGATTGGCAGGTAGTGGTCGACCACCGCATCCAGCACCGAGTACAGGCAGAACGAGGGCCCCATCGCCAGCAGTTCGGGCTCCTGCTCCAGCCGCGTGCGCACCGGTGCGTACGACAGCGAGGCGCCGTGGCGCACCGTCACCAGGAAGCGTGGGCCGAGGAAGGCGTGGGTTTCGCCGTAGCGGATGCGCTCATCCACCACCTGCGCGGTGTGCACCACCACGAACAGCGAGTTGCCGTAGGTTTCGATCTTCGGCCGCTGGTGCGCCTTGCGGGTGTCTTCGATGGCCAGCGGGTGCAGATTGAATTCTTCCTGCACCTTGTCCAGCACGCTGTCGCTGGGTTCGTACAGGCCGACCCAGACAAAGCCCTTGGCATCGTCGGCCAGCACGTCGCTGATGCTGTCCAGGTCCAGCGCACGATGGCTGCCGTCGGCGCCATACCAGGTGCAGTTGATCACGCAGGCCGGGTTGGCCTGTACGTTTTGGGGAGTGATGCCGGTTGTCATCCCGGCATCGTGCCTCAGCTGGCCGGTGACGCCAAGCTGCGGCGCCCAAGGATCAACGCCAGTGCAAGATGGATGGGCAGCAGCAGCACGATCCATTGCATGTTGAACTGGGCTTGCAGTGACAGCCAATGCAGCGGCAGGGCCAGCAGCGCGATGCCGGTCACCAGCCAAAGCACTATCCGGAACCAGGTACGCGGTTGGCGCCCGCGCAGCAGGCTGCAGGCACCCGCAACCAGCAGCAGCGCCAGCGGGTTGAGCAGCAGCAGGTTGCGGTTGGCCCAGGCGGCCTGGTGTTCGCTGAAACCCCACAGGAAGGTCAGCAGGGCGCCGGCAACACCGCAGAACAGCCAGAACGGCAGCGCGAATGCGCCGATCAGGCGCGGCTTGCGGCGTGCGCCATGCAGGGCAGCGGCCACTGCCAGCCCGACCAGCAGCCATGGCCACCAGGAGCGCTGCTTTTCTTTTGGTTCGGGCGCAAGGCGTTGCGGCAGCAGTTGCTGTTCGTCCTGTACCAGCGGCCGGCCTTCGCTGTTGCGCACCTCGCGCAGGCTGTCGGCCAGGCGCATCGGCACGAAGGCTTCCTGCCAGCGCGACAACGGCTGGTCGGCGTTTGGCCCCAGGCCCAGGTCGAAGCCCAGCCACATCCATGGCGAAGGCGAGGCCAGACGCACCGATTCGCTGCGGTAGCTGTTGCCGCGCGAGCGGCCAGCCAACTGCGATTGCAGGGCGCCGCCCATGGCCTGATCGAGACTGTCGCGCACCATGGTGGCGCAGTTGGAGGTGAAGTAGTCGTAGCGGTAGCGCGCGTTTTCGGGTTTGGCGCGTTCGGCCAACGCATCGGCCAGGGCCTGTGCCTGCGCTGGCGGCAGGTCCAGCCACTGGATGCTGGCGCCGCGTCCGACATGTTCGTATTGGGCCAGGTCTTCTTCCAACGGCAATGCGACCAGGTAATACATCATCCTGCCGCGCACGAAGTTGCTGATGAAGTCCGGCTCGGACGGGTCGAAGAAGCCGAAGTTGTACGAGGTTGCCTGGCCGCTGGCGGGGTCCATCACCACCAGTGCGTCATGGCCGAAGCGTTCGAAGAACACCTCGCCCGGCAGCATGGTCACCACGCCGATGCGCGGTGCGGGATGGGCGGTGGCTTGGCTGGGTGGGTTGGCGACGGGTTGTGCGCTGCTGGCCATCGTGGCCAGCAGCAGGAACAACATCGCAAACGCGGACAGCAGCCGCGGCAGGCGCAGGGTGATCAATCTTCGTCCTGGTCTTCAGGCGGCAGGATGGTGACGTGGAAAGCCTGCACGCGGCGTGCATCGGCCTTGGCCACACGGAACACGAAGCGCTCCAGGGTCAGTTCATCGCCGATTTCCGGCAGATGGCCCACCGCCTCGGTGATCAGGCCACCGATGGTGTCGTAGTCATCGTCGGAGAATTCGGCGCCAAAACGCTCGTTGAAATCACCGATGGTGGTCAAGGCGTCCACCACGTAGCGGCCATCGGCGAGGATGGCGATCTGCGAGGTGTGGTCCTCGGTCTCGTCGTGCTCGTCGTCGATCTGGCCGACGATCTGTTCCAGCACGTCCTCGATGGTGACCAGGCCGGCGACGCCGCCGTACTCATCCACCACGATCGCCATGTGGTTGCGCGAGAGCCGGAACTCCTTGAGCAGCACATTGAGCTTCTTCGACTCGGGGATCAGCACCGCCGGGCGCAGCAGCTCGCGCACGCTGGCATGGGTGTTGTCGGCGACCACGCCGCGCAACAGGTCCTTGGCCAGCAGGATGCCAAGGATGTCGTCCTTGTTCTCGCCGTGCACCGGGAAGCGTGAGTGACCGGACTCGACCACCTGCTTCATCAATTCGATGAAGGGGCAGGCCACCGGCAGTGACACCATGTGCGAGCGCGGGATCATCACGTCGCCGACGGTCAGCTCGGCCACCGAAATGGCGCCTTCCATCATTCGCAGGGTATCAGCGGCGATCAAGCCGTCCTGCTGTGCGGTCTGCAGGATGGCGACCAGTTCGTCGCGGGTATGCGGTTCGCTGGAGAACGCCGAACCCAGGCGCTCCAGCCAGCTGCGTTTCTTCTCGCCGTTCTCGGGCGAGGTACTACTGTCGTCTTCAGACATCTCTTGGTTTGACTGCACCCGGCACGCCGGGCGGTGCCGACAAGTCTAGCAGGATGTTTGCCAGGCCCTGTTCAAGCGGCCGCTGGGTTGGGGGTCTGCACGCTGGGGGCTATCGGCGGAACACTGTCCGGGCTGTCAGCGGGCTGGTCGGGGGCGGCTGGGAGGTCTTCCTCGGCCGGCAGGTCCAGGCTGTAGGTGCAGCCGGCCAGGGTCTTGCCGGGGTGGGATTTGACCGTGGACACGCCCAGGATCACCGATTCGATCAGGGCTTCGCCGGTCTTGGCGTCGTTGACATCGCGGCTGACCAGTTCGCGGCCGGCCATGAACTTGTCCGGGGCGTCGTAGCCGGTTTCCAGGTCCAGTTGCTTGGCCAGCGGCCGGGGGTCCGGCATGTCGAGGATGGCGATGACGGTGCCGCCGGCCATGGCGATGTGGTCGGCGCTATGGCCGAACACGGTGATCGGGGCGTTGAGCATGTACTCGGCCATGAACAGGTTGCCCTGCGGCAGCGGCCGCCAGCCCAGTGCCACGGCTTTCAGCGGGTCGTTGGCGATCGGTGCCAGCGCTGCGAATTCACTGACGCTCTGCCGGCATTCGATCAGGGCAGGTAGATCGATGGCGGTTTGGGCATGCGCCGAACCGGCGGCGATGAGTACTAGCGGGAGCAGGCGGATTGGGCGCACGGCAGTCATTCGGTGAAATCCTGACGGCGATGATAGCGGCGTGGCACTGGTTTGTAGGAGCGGCGTAAGCCGCGAAACAGATGCGCCTTCCGATCGCAGTGATTTCAGGTCCTTATCGAATGCCAGCGTCGCGGCTTACGCAGCTCCTACAGCCGGGGTCATCAGGCTATCGGGAAGGCCTCTGCCGAGCATGGCTCGGCACTACAGCAGGCCTCGTTGGCCTAGGGGTCATTCGGTGAAATCCTGATGCCGATGATAGCGGCATCGCGGTTTCGCGCTGGGTTGTAGGAGCGGCGTCAGCCGCGAAGCCGGCAATCCGTCAGTGGCCTGCATCACTGCGATCAGTAGGGGTATCTGCTTCGCGGCTGATGCCGCTCCTACAGTCTTGCGGACCATCAGGCTACCGGTAAGGCTTCTGCCGAGCATGGCTCGGCACTACAGGAGGCTTGGCGCTCGTTGGCGCAGGGGTCATTCGGTGAAATCCTGATGCCGATGATCGCGGCATCGCGGTTTGGCGCTGGGTTGTGGGAGCGGCATGAGCCGCGAAGCTGGCAATCCGTCAGTGGCCTGTATGACCGCGATCAGGAAATGTATCTGCTTCGCGGCTGAAGCCCCGCAGCCTTGCGGACCATCAGGCTATAGGTACGGCCTCTGCCGACCATGGCTCGGCACTCATACTCGTTGGCGTCGGGGTCGGAAATGCCGAGGTCGGCCAGGATTTTGCGTTCGCGCTGC
>NZ_LDJJ01000098.1 GCF_001431465.1 Stenotrophomonas terrae
GCTGGCAGCGAGGAAGCGCGCACCGAAATCCTTGAACGCTGCGGTGGGCCCGTGGAACAGTTCCAGCACATGATCATTGGGCGTAGCCAAGGCCTGCAGCGGCGCGGGGAAATCAAAGGCCTCGGCGCAGATCGCCGGCAGTTCTGGTGCCAAAGCATCGCCCGCGAAGAACGGCTGCAGCAGTTCGGCCGCACTGGCCGCCAGCGTGGCACCGGGTTGCAGGCTGCGCGCTGCAGGCATCTGCTGGGGCACGTACAGGCCACCGTCCGGTGCCAGCCCGGCAGCAATGGCTTGGCTCAAGGTGACGGCGGGGGAAGCGTTGCGGGTGGAGATGAAGTTCATTCGAAAATCCGCGAAATGGTTGAAGTGCTGCATGCGACGCAAGCGTGATGATGAGCCCCGCTCTCAGTCCGGCCCAGGCTCATAGCAGGCGCGCGCCGGGGCTGTTGACCGGACTCACCCAGCTTTGACTGTCGAACCCTGCAGCAGCAAATGCCGCCTGCACCTTGGGGGCGGCCGCAAGCGCGGTGTCGCGGCCCTCAAACCAGGCAAATACGCTGGGACCGGCACCGGAGATGCTGGCGCCCATCGCACCGGCTGCCAGCGCTGCTGCTTTGGCGGCATCAAAACCGATGATCAGAGGCGCACGCCGTGGTTCGATCAGCACGTCGGCCAGACCAGCCCGCACCAAGCTGGCGTCACCGGCATGGCAACCGGCCAGCACCAGCGCCAGGTTGCTGCTTTGCGCGACGAATTCCTTCAATGCATAGCTTCCCTGCAAGGCG
>NZ_LDJJ01000099.1 GCF_001431465.1 Stenotrophomonas terrae
CGCAGGGCGGCGAAGACACGCTCGGCAGTGCCAGGTACACCCATCAGGCCGGTACCTTCCAGGTTCAACACGGCCAGGTCCGAACTCAGCGTCAGGCCCTTGATCGGGCCGCTGCTGGAGCTTTCGGCGGTGATGCGGGTGCCCGGATGATCAGGCTGGAACGTGTTGCGGATGATGATCGGCAGGCCACGTTCGATCGCCGGTGACATCGTCTGCGGATGCACCACCTTTGCGCCGAAATACGCCAGTTCACAGGCTTCGTCATAGCTGAGGGCATCCAACTGCACCGCCTCGGGTACCACCCGCGGGTCGGCCGAAAGCACGCCATCAACGTCGGTCCAGATATGCAGCTCGTCGGCGGCGAACAAGGCAGCAAAGATCGCGCCGGAGAAGTCACTGCCGTTGCGGCCCAGGGTGGTGATGTTGCCCTTGCGGTCACGGGCGACAAAGCCGGTCACAACCAACCGCCGCGCCGGGTGGGTTTCGCGCCACAGCGCCAGTTTGGCAGCGCTGGACTTCCAATCCACGTCCACACCCAGCTCGCCGTGATTGACCACCAGCACATCGCGGGCGTCCAGCACGTCGGCATCTTCGCCCAGTGCCTGCAGGTGATGGCCCAGCAGATGGGCGGAAAACACCTCGCCCAGGCCCTGCACGCGATCCAGCACTTCCTGCGGCAATTCGCCGATCACCGCCAGTGCGGCAAGGATTTCACGCAGGCGCTCGAAGCGCGCATCCAGCCATTCGATGGTTGCCCCGGAATGTTCGCCCAGCAGCGCAGCGGCGGCACCGCGATGGCGCGCGCGCAGTTCGTGCCAGCGTTCATCCCAGGCCGGATCGGCAGCAGCGGCCGCCCTAGCCAGATCAATCAGCGCATCGGTCACGCCCTTCATCGCCGATACCACGGTGACCTGCCTGTCCCCAACACACATCT